>NZ_JAPIVT010000049.1 GCF_026239735.1 Pedobacter sp. MC2016-05 | reverse complement strand
TGGAGTTGCTACATTTGACTAGAGGGATTTAGTCGTCAGATTTAGAAAGAAACTTTTAAATTTGATTATATGAGCAGACGAATGTTTGATGAATCCTTCAGAAAGATGGCTATAGAGCTTTCTTATAGCAAAGGATCTGTAAAAGAAGTAGCTGATGAGTTAGGTATCAGCCAGACTCTTTTGAGTAAATGGAGACAACGTGGATCAGAGTCCGGTCAGGGAATGACTGAATTGACCGAGGATCAGAAGCTAATTAAAAAGCTGCAAAAAGAGCTAAAAGATGCTCAAATGGAACGAGATATTCTAAAAAAGGCGGTCGGCATCTTTTCCAAGGGAGACGGGAGATATTCGGATTTATAAGAGAGCACCGAAGAATATTTCCAGTTGAAATGATGTGTAGAGTGTTTCGGGTAAGTAACAGCGGTTTTTATTATTGGTTGAACCATCCCAAGGGAAAACGTCATGTTGAAAGCATCTCGTTATTACAAGAAATCAGTGATATATATAGTGAGAGCAAAAAGGTTTACGGAAGCCCGAGGATTGCTGCCAAGCTTGCCAAAAAAGGCATCCGAGCATCCAGACCAAGAGTAGCCAGAATTATGCGCAAGGCAGGGATTCAAAGTATTATACGCAAGAAATGGGTTAAAACAACGGACTCAGATCATGCGCATCCTGTGGCCGAAAACGTTCTCAACAGAGATTTTTCTGCTGTAAGACCAGGAGAAAAATGGGTTTCGGATCTTACTTATATACGCACAGGCGCTGGATGGGTTTACTTGACAACGGTTATCGATCTTTCGGACAGAAAGGTAGTTGGCTGGTCGCTAAGTGATAATATGGAAGCCAAAAACACAACGGTTAGCGCATTCCAGATGGCAAAAGCAAACAGGAAAATTGAGGATACACTAATATTTCACTCTGATCAGGGAGTTCAGTATGCATGTTCAGAGTTCAGGCAGCAGTTGACAGGATTACCAATAATTCAGAGTATGAGCAGAAAAGGAAATTGTTGGGATAATGCGGTTGCAGAGAGTTTCTTTAAAACAATGAAAACTGAGATGGTTTATCAAAGAACTTTCAAAACAAAGGAGCAGGCATACTTGGCAATATTTGAATACATAGAGGTTTGGTACAACAGAAAAAGAATCCATTCCTCATTAGGTTATCTGACTCCCTTAGAGGTTGAAAAAACGATAATTAACAGAAAGAGAGCCGCATAATTTGCATCCAAAAGGAATCTAAATTAATGCATCTCAAAAAAAATATCTGACGAAAAAAAATCTCTAGTATACTATTGCAATTCCA
>NZ_JAPIVT010000048.1 GCF_026239735.1 Pedobacter sp. MC2016-05 | reverse complement strand
GGATCAAGCAAAAAAGTTGGGGAGTTGAGAAGTTTATTTAATTTTGTTCAACATTATTATTTTGGACAGCTCAATATTATCATTTATACTACCAGAAGGGTTAACTGAATACTTTGAACTTGATAAGTTCGAACTTTCTGAAGGCTCTTACCATATTTATCTTTTAGAGAAAAACATTCATCCCGAAGAGTATTCAGGTGAAAAGTTGATTTCTAAGGGCTTTTTCGATGAAATCACCGTTCGTGATTTTCCTTTGCGTGGAAAACCTTGTTTTTTGAAGTTAAAGCGGCGCAAGTGGCAAAATCTCAATACAAAACAGATTGTTTTCAGGGATTGGAACCTGGTTGCCGATGGTACCAAGATGACTACCGAGTTTGCATTTTTTTTTGAAAAGCTATTTGGATTCAAGCCCAATAAGCTGTAAAACGCTAGGTCATTTCTTTGGTGTTGACGGCAAACGTCTTGAGGAGCAGTATGCTAGCCATCTGAGTGGATTTACCGTTTGGGATCAGTTGGAACATGCTGGGGACTGGCTTCTATTTCCTGAAAATATGGGAGAATATCTTTCCATAGATGAAACCAGCCTGTCCCAGGGAGAGTTGTATACCGTTCTGACCAATAAGGCTGCAAAAGGTAAAAAAGGTGCCCTTGTTGCCATTATTAAAGGAACTGAAAGCGAATCTGTGATCAAAGTCCTCTCTCAGATCAAGGTGGGCCTGCGTAGAAAAGTGAAAGAAGTTACTCTTGATCTTGCTCCAACAATGTCGCGTATAGTTAAAAGATGCTTCCCTCAGGCCAAACTGGTTTCTGATCGCTTTCACGTACAGCAATTGGCTACCGAAGGCGTCCAGGAAATAAGGATAAGACATAGATGGGAGGCCATAGAACAGGAAAATAAGGAAATGGAGCTGGCCAAGGCTGTAAAAAAACGCTGGGTACCGGAATTGCTGGAAAATGGTGACACTGTAAAACAATTGCTGGCAAGAAGCAGATATCTGCTATTCAAGCGGGAGGTCAACTGGACACCTTCACAATCACATCGGGCAGAGCTTTTATTTGGTTTGTATCCTGATCTTGAACAGGCCTATAAACTGAGTCAGGGTTTGTCCACTATACTCAGTACATCCAAGGACAGGATAATTGCTTTTAAAAAGCTGGCCATTTGGTATAATCAAGTAGAATCCGCTGGATTTAAATCGTTTAACACAATTTCAAGAACAATCCAGAACAACTACGAAACGATACTAAACTACTTTGATAACAGATCAACCAATGCCTCGGCAGAATCTTTCAATGCAAAGATAAAAGCTTTTAGAGCACAGTTCAGAGGTGTGAGAAATGTGAAATTCTTTCTATTCAGGTTATCTAAAATTTATGCTTAAGATTACTCCCCAACTTTTTTGCTTGATCC
>NZ_JAPIVT010000047.1 GCF_026239735.1 Pedobacter sp. MC2016-05 | reverse complement strand
TTTATTACGTTGAATTTCAGATATTTAAGTATAAATAATTGAGGTTTATGCCAGTCCAAATACCAGTTTTCAAGCCCTACTATCAAGACCAGATTATGGCTATTCCGCCTACTCTGGATGAACTTGTGGCAAAAGGCCATCCTGTTCGCATCGTGAACGATGTTATTAACCGAATCAATATCCAGGGGCTGTTGGATGCTTATAAGATCAAGGGTACTTCAAGTTACCATCCCCAAATGCTGTTAAAGGTTTTGGTATATGGGTATGTGAGCAATATCTATAGTAGCAGAAAGCTGGAGGTAGCCTGCAGAGAGAACATCAATTTTATGTGGCTCAGTGGGATGAGTTATCCCGACCACAATACCATCAACCGTTTTCGTGGCGTGCGGCTTAAGGATGCACTTCGCAGTGTATTTGAGGAGGTGGTAAAACTTTTGGCTGCAGAAGGCCTTTTAAGCATTGAAGATGTTTATACTGATGGTACCAGGATAGAGGCCAATGCGAACAAGTATACCTTTGTGTGGAAAAAAGCCATCCAGACCAATAAGGAGAAGATGAAGAAAGCCTTGAGTGAAATCTGGCAATATGCCCAAAGTGTTGCCAAAGTAGAAGATGGACTGCCCGAACCACCGGATTTTACCGATATAGATACAGAAAAGGTACAGCAGACCGTGGATACGCTCAATGCAGTATTGGCAGAAAAAACAGATCTGGACAAAAAAGTCAAAGCGAAGCTGAGGTATATAACCAGGGAATATCCGGAAAAGATAGCAGAATATGAGCGTAAAGAAGAAATCCTGGGGGAACGCAACAGCTTTAGTAAAACCGATACCGATGCGACTTTCATGCGGATGAAGGAAGACCACATGCAAAATGGCCAGCTCAAGCCAGGTTATAATGTACAGATATCAACCTCAAACCAGTTCATCGTAAATTATACCATTCACCCGAACCCCACTGATACCACTACTTTAAAAGAACATATCGAGCAACATCAGGCAAGCTTTGGTAAAACCCTGAAGACCATTACCGCAGATGCAGGTTATGGAAGCGAGGAAAATTATGAGATCATGGAAGCTGGCCAGATTGAAGCTTACGTAAAATATGGCATGTTCGACAAGGAGCAGAGTGAAACCCACAACAAGAAGAAACCATTTGCCCAGGACAGGCTATTCTATAATCGGGAGCAGGACTGCTATATATGTCCAATGGGTCAAAAAATGAATTATATCGGCGATAGCAAACGAAAAACCAGTACCGGATTTGAGCAGACCAGCAAAAGGTACCAGGCAAAGAATTGTGCCACATGCCCACTCAATGGGACTTGCCACAAATCTCAGGGAAACAGGATCATAGAGGTCAACACTAATCTGGTGCGACATAAAGCAAAAGCATATCAGCTACTCAGCAGTGAAAAGGGGGTTGAAAAACGAAAGCAAAGGTGTCATGATGTTGAACCAGTATTCGGGAATATTAAACAGAACCACGGGTTCCGCCGCTTCATGCTCCGAGGGAAAGAAAAAGTGGCAATAGAATGGGGATTACTGGCAATTGCACAAAATATTAGAAAAAAAGCAGCCTAAAAAGGCT
>NZ_JAPIVT010000046.1 GCF_026239735.1 Pedobacter sp. MC2016-05 | reverse complement strand
ATAGAGATACCCAAAAGCAGTGGTGGTAAGAGGATGCTTGGCATCCCAACGGTCATTGACCGGTTGATCCAACAGGCCATTTCTCAATGGCTGAGTCCAAAGTACGAGGTCGACTTTTCCTCTGATAGTTATGGTTTCCGGCCAGATCGCAATGCCCGTCAGGCAGTGCTAAAGGCTCAGGAATATCTTAACACAGGTTACACCTGGATTGTGGAACTTGACCTGGACAAATTCTTTGACCGGGTAAACCATGATAAACTTATGCATCTGCTGTCAGTAAAGATAAAGGATAAGCGGACATTGAAGCTTATTCGTCTTTATTTGAGTGTGGGGATCATGGAGAATGGATTGGTCAGCCCAAGAAAAAGAAGGAACGCCACAAGGCAGTCCCAATGCTATTAAGTTAAGCTACTTATAGGCTTGATAAAGTCTGGGCTTATGTTTTGTGACGAAAAAAAATCTCTAGTATACTATTGCAATTCCATAGGCTTCATCCTTGTGTCTGCCTTTCTCCCCAGCGATGCACTCGCCTTTGGCAATTAAAGCGGCCATGCTGTATACCGACATGCTACACTCCCTATTGGGTTTCCCCTCCAGATAAGTCGGTCGGGAGTAGACTTAGAACCTAGTCTAGTCTCTTGCCAAAGAGACATTCATTACAAAACCTTTACGGGGGCACGGTAGCCAGTTCATCTTTTGATTACTACAAACGGGGAAAATAGTTCCTACAATCTCACATAGCTGATTATCTTTATATCTATCGATCAGGAAAAGTGCCGTGGGCAAAAGAGGAATGCGGGAGGGTACATTTGTTTTTTGTCTCTTGATCGAGATCCATTTCTCACCATCGATTCCTTCTATAATATCGTCAGGCCTAAGCTGTTTTACATCAATATAAGCAAGCCCGGTAAAACATGAAAAAAGAAAAATATCCCTGATTTGTTCAAGCCTGTCGCTTACCATAGATTTAGAGGCGATAGTCTTAATTTCACTATCCGTCAAATATTGCCTTTCAACAGGTTTGACTTTATGCTTGTAATTCATGAAGGGATTTTTAGTCATCCATTCATTTGCCAGGCAGATCCGGATAATTTTTCCGAAATTCTTAAGATATTTGACCGCAGAATTATTTTTACATTTCCGAACCGATCTCAAATAGAAATCATATTCACTGATAAATTCATGATTAATGTTTTTTAACGGAATGTCGCTTAACTTGTACTTCCATTGAAGAAAATTAACGGTATGCTTTAATGAGGTACGATACCTTTCCGCTGTTCCATGGGTATACTCGCTTCCTACCAGTATTTCCACTTTTCGGTTATGTTCTTCGAATACACTGATTAGTGTAATCTGCTTTTCCTCTCTTCCAAGAAATCTGTCGCGGATAACATCTGCAGTGATAGTTTCGTCTTTCAAGATAAGTTGACGATGGATCTCATAAATCTTGGCTTTAATATCAGAAAGATATGCGTTTAAGGTTTTGGACTCTTCCGTTTTACCAGTCGTCTTTCCCGCTACAATACTCCATTTGTCAGGTTCACAAGAACGACCAGTTGTAATTTCTGAACGCTTTCCGTCTACTGTAATTCGCATGTAGATGCCTACGGGGCCGTTTTCGTAGTTTTTTCTTCTTTTAAGAAAAAAGATTAAATTAAAATTTTTCATAATGACTCACCTAAAGGTTAAACAAATCTAGCTTTGCAGTCATTAAAAATCAAGATGTATAAAATAGTAATAGGCTGATGTACAGATTTTTATAGCGTTTCTGGTGGACATCTTAGCTTACAGACAAGTGTCACCGAATTGCTCACCTAAACCTTGCTATTTCATGCATATTTTGGTTATATCTAAAAACAAAAAAG
>NZ_JAPIVT010000045.1 GCF_026239735.1 Pedobacter sp. MC2016-05 | reverse complement strand
CGCTCCTGTATAATGGCGTAACGCTCATTTCGCTTGCGAATTTTCTCGAACATCGCATTGTAAGCGTTGGTCTTTTTACCAATGATATCGGCAATCTCTGCCAGATAAGGATGAATGACATAGCTGTTGTAATAATCAAAAGCGAAACTTGATCCGTCTGTGTACATACCGTCGCCAGTGTACCATTGTTCCATCTGCTGTAGTGCATAATCAACACGCATCGGATCCCAATCAAAGCCGAACCTGGCCATAAAAGCTTCGTTCATTGCAGAAAAAAGGAGCCAGTTAGAAAATACTGGTTTAAACCTTCGCGTTGTTGCGATTGATTTAACCAATAACGACTGATTTTTTTTATCTAGATTTTCCCAAAGCCATGGCGCCCGGGTAAATGCAATGGCCAAATACGAAGCATCTACAAGTTGTTGCCCGCCAATATCAAAATTCATAAAATCCTTGGCATTAGAGTCTAAAGCATTTTTCACACCTAGCAATGCCCATTCCCGATATTGATTTCTGAGTTCAACTTCTTGCTTGCTCCCCCCTTCTAGCTGTAGCCAGGGTGCAATTCCACTTAATACGCGACCTAAAACCTCAACATATTGAACTTTAATCCGATTCGCCTTGTTATCGACATGGATGGAAGTTACCTGCGGCATGGCAATACGTAAACTGTCTTTTGCCAGATTATGGATTACAGGCCGAACCATCTTATCCATCTGGGCCAACCAAAACTGACGGTCGCTAAGCACTTGGTTTTGTTTAATTCTGGTTTTCTTTTGCGCAAAAGTGATGGAAGTCATCATGCTCAGGACGAGCAAAATCAGGTATTTACTTTTTATAGTCATGGAAAATTTATTTGTGTTTGGTTAGAAAACGATAATATTCACAGCCAGCAAGTAAAAATGCGCCTACTCCAAAATTTGCAGTAGAGTTTGCATCAACAATTTGCCCCGGGATAGCTTTTTCTCCTATTGGCTGTACGAAACCAACCCTTCCGTCCTTTTGAAGCGCAGTTTGAGAGAGATAATTCCATCCTAACTTAGCGGATGGTAGAAATTGTTTTTCTTTTAATATGCCGTTATTAATGCCCCACAATAGGCCGTAAGTAAAAAATGCGGTTCCACTGGTTTCTGGTCCTGGTGCATGTTGTGGATCAAGCATGCTTCTGGTCCAATAGCCCTCCTTTTGTTGCGAATTAAGAATAGCGAGGGCCATACCTTTATAAATGTTAAGATATTCCTTCCGGTGAGGATCATTTTTAGGTAAGTCTTTAAGCACCTTCGCTAATCCAGCGAAAACCCATCCATCGCCCCGGGCCCAGAAATCCTTACCGCCATTGCTCGATTTATGTTTTGGATATACATATTTGGCATCACGATAGTAAAGCTTCGCCTGCTTATCGTACATGGTACTGTTGGAATAAGTGAGATATTCATGGAGTTTTTCCAGGTATTTCTTATCTCCCGTAAGCTTATAGAGTTTGGTCATTACCGGCATCACCATATACAATCCATCGGCCCACCACCAGTAATCATTTTTATCCGTATTTATTTGATAGCCCATTACCTCTTTCGCCCGGGCTATTTTATGTTCATCAGGTTGAATATTGTATAAATCGATATAGGTTTGAAAACAGATTTGCCAGTCGCCGAAAAGGACATAATCGTCTTTCTCACCGTATGTATATTTCCATTGAGATTTATCAGTTGACTTGGCACCCATCCAATTGTTATGGTTAGCCCAATCTTCCGAATACTTCCTGTAAGTTTCATTTTTGGTGAGTTGATAAATTTCCATGTTGCCCGTGTGGTAGGCCGCGTGGTCCCAAAATGCTCTTACCTGCGGTTTGTTATTGGATTGCCAATACTGATTTGCCAGATTTATTTGAGCAAGAACAGCTTCACTTTCCTGGGCATGGGTAAATGAAAATGCAAAAAGTACCTGGAACAAAATCAGCTTGATGGTTTTATTTTTTCTCATTGTTTTGGTTGATCATTTTATTTGGTTATCAAGCTTTTCTATTACTCAATTTGAGATCTCTGTCTCATCTTTATCT
>NZ_JAPIVT010000044.1 GCF_026239735.1 Pedobacter sp. MC2016-05 | reverse complement strand
CTGTCGTTATATATCGTCTCGCTTCAGTTGGGCGTGAGTCTTGATCGTCTCTTCCCTGTTTCCGCTCGTCTCAATCTTTTTGTTTCCGGTCTTCCGCGACATCCGCCGCTCGACTTTTTCTAACCCTTCCTTTCGGTTGGGAGTGCAAAGGTAGAAAACTTTTCTGAACCTGCAAATAAAATAATTTTTATTTTTTCTATTGATATGATATCTGACTTACCCTTAATTAAAGAATAAATTGGTGATAGGCAATATGATTGCAGGAAAGTATTTGATAGACCAATCCTTAAAATGCCTGCCTTGCAATAGAAACCATGTAATAGATAAACCGAGAAATTAAGATTCTTCACGATAGCATACGCCTACTGAACATGGAAGAGCTGCTGATGGGAAATTAACTCACTTTGGAAAAATAGTGGATATTCCGCTCTATAGTTTACCACCATTCCGCTGGATATATTACCAGCTATTCCGCTTCATAGGATGTAATAGATAAGGAAGGACTAACATATTGGTTAGTAATATCAACACCACGCTTGAAGGATCTATGCGGCGACTTTTAGTGGGGATAAACTTCTACATGAATCGGAATACGATTTGGAAAATATGCTATTTAATCTTAGAATTTTGCTATAGATAACATTATGTCAACAATCGTTTTATAGGACGATCCTACCACGATGAAAACCATTTACAATTTTCTTTCGTATATTGTAAAATACAATATTTTAATATCATGTTGGCTAACCAAGACATTGAAACGTTAAAAATATCGGTGAGTGATAGATGCGGCTTTGAACTTTCGGATTCACAATCATGTAAATTGTTATCTATCGATATATTCCTGAAGACCGATAATTATTTAAGTACAAAGACATTAATGAAATTTTTTGGATTGATTGATACCTATGATGAAGAAAATCCGATAGTAAAGACTTTCCTAGCAATTTATGTTACTTAGGTGAACAAACCCTTTGGGATTAATAAGATAAATAAATTAAGGATAGACTATTACAAAAATCAACTGTATTTATCTCCCGATGGTGAATATAGGGCGTTTCCGGGACATTCGCATGCTCATGACTTTATTTGTATCAACCCAACTGCAACTAGCCCATCTTCAGCAAGCTCGATTTCAAAACCAACCTGGCTACACAAAACGAGCTCATCTTTCAGTGATGAGAAATGGAATTCTATTTCTTGTTCGTTTTCATCAAGAATGATCCCTTTTCCCAGTTGGGTATCAATCGACGTTATAACTCCAATTCGCATTTAATTTATTTTAAATGTGCCTGATATTGGCAGAAATTTTTCCCCAGCGTAATAGTTCAATCGAGTATTGGATTTCATTGCTCATTATCCTGAAAAAATAGTACAAGAGAACTTATTCCTATCAGAAGTAAATTTAATTAATAATATCTGTCTTTTGAAGAAAAAAAATATTTATTTTTTGACCACATCAACAGTCGAACAAATCTGCCAAATTAAAGGTGTTGTGTCAAAACCGTAGCAACCCTTTTAGCTGAGACCAACGGCTTGCTGCTGTTCAGCAATGCGCGACAACTGATCAGTTTCGCCGGATATGATGTGGTAGAGAATCAGAGTGGGAATCATATCGGAAAAACAAGGATGTCAAAAAAGGGCGATGGTCGGATACGCAGAATACTGCATATGCCAGCGTTTTGGGTAGGAAGAAACGACGTTCCCCTTTACTTTACAGACCTGTACGAACGAACAGTAGCGAAACATGGTATTAAATTGAAAAGTAACGTAGCGGTACAGAAAAAGCTTCTAACGACAATTTACTCATGATAGAAAAATGACCATGCTTTTGAAAATTATAGCCAGCAAAAACATAAGGAAAAAAGGATATTTGAGCCAATCTAATGATCAAAACTAACCATCAAAGCGATAGAAAAATAGATAGTTCCAATCTAGTCAGAAACCGGATCGGAACTACGCAAGCTAGGCATACCAATGAATGATCACCCTATGTCTCCTCTATTGAAAACAAAGTTAAAAAATATTAGGAATAACTTGTATTTATAGATAGTACCTTCCTATTGTAGATAGCTTTATAACCTGCAAGAATAAGCTGGGCCACTTACTGATTGCGGCCAGGATGATATTCGAAGTATGCCAGTTTGGTGAGTGGAGCCTGAGTCCCCGTGCAGTATCGGGCTTCTGTTTGTCGTGCAACATCACCGGACTAAATCCGCCTCATACACAGTTTCTGCTCGTAAGCCCAGATTTGCCGCCGACTTCCTTCAGATCCGCAGTCACCTGCTACACCCTTGTCTTAAGCTAACA
>NZ_JAPIVT010000043.1 GCF_026239735.1 Pedobacter sp. MC2016-05 | reverse complement strand
TGGATATTCCGCTCTATAGTTTACCACCATTCCGCTATAAACCTTACCAGCAATTCCGCTGCATAGTTTACCAGTTTTCCGGAAGAAATATTACCAGGTATTCCATTTCAAGTCTTACCAGGTATTCCGGAGCAAAGTTTACCATTTGTAACGATTCAAGGGTCTCAAGCACCTGACATTCCGACACAAAGGTTACCACTTATTCCACGGCAAAGTTTACCATTAAGAGTGATTTACTACCGTTTCCTATAGTTTTGATCAGGATCAAACTATATAGAGATGGCAAATAAACTACTCAGTATGCAAAAAGTAAGACAGATACTCCTGTTTCTTAAACGTGGTTATTCTGAGCGTGAGATCGCCAGGCAAACAGGAGTTTCCCGACCAACCATTCATCTGTACTCGAAGTTACTTAAGGCTACCGGTACCGATTACGATGTGCTCTTTAATATGGGGGACAATGATTTAAATAGCCTTGTCCATTCCCAAAAGGAACAGAAGGATGAACCAATCGATCTAAGAAAGTTTCATTTCCAGCAACAGGTGGGTTATTTTCTTCTTGAACTTAAACGTGTGGGTGTTACCAGGTTTTTGTTATGGCAGGAGTACCTAAAGTTATATCCTTCAGGGTTTCAATATTCCCGGTTCTGCGAACTTCTGGATATCGAGCTTTCTTCACGCAAGCCAAGTATGCGCATGGAGCACAAACCCGGTCACCTTCTGGAGATCGATTTTGCAGGCTCAAGACTTGAATATGTTGATCGCGATAGCGGAGAGGTAATAGAGTGTCCTGTTCTGGTTGGAGTACTTCCATTCAGCAGCTATTGTTTTGTCATGGCGCTGCCGGATGCAACCCTGGTAAATGTTATCGGTGGCCTTAATAGGATGCTGGAATATTTCCAGGGAACGCCGCTGAACGTTATCTCTGATAACATGAAACAATGGGTGGTTAGGACCTGTAAATATGAGCCTACCTTTCCTGAGCTTCTGGAACAATGGGCACTGCACAATAAAGTAGGGCTACTGGCTACCCGCCCGGGTCGGCCAAAGGATAAACCATCGGTGGAGAATCAGGTGCTCATTTCCTATAGAAGGGTTTTTGCTCTTTTACGCAATGAAAGCTTCTATAGTCTGGAAGAACTAAACAGGGCTATTCTTAAAAAGGTAGACGAGCACCACCAGTTAAACTTTCAGAAAAAGAGCTATAGCCGGATGAGTCTTTTTCAGTCTGAGGAAAAGCCCCTTT
Source organism: Pedobacter sp. MC2016-05 (assembly GCF_026239735.1). Lineage (GTDB taxonomy): Bacteria > Bacteroidota > Bacteroidia > Sphingobacteriales > Sphingobacteriaceae > Pedobacter. The sequence goes on along the minus strand of NZ_JAPIVT010000043.1, from coordinate 1,478 downwards.
TGCAGCCTCTGGCCGCTCAGCCATTCGAACTGTCCCACTACACAAAGGCAAAGGTTCAGAAGAACTATCATGTAGTGGTCGGTGAAGATTGGCATTTCTATAGCGTACCATTTGCTTATCTGGGCAAAAGCGTAACCATCATTTATGATTCAGACCACGTTGAAATCTATTATCAACTTGAACGGATTGCCATACACAAGCGAAGTTTTAAAAAGCATGGCTATACCACTGATCTGGAGCATATGCCGGAAAATCACAGAAAGATTGCTGAAAGGCGTGGTTGGGATCCTGATTATTATTTACTCAAAGCCAGGCAAAACGGTCCGGCCACCCATCAGTTCTTCAGTAAGCTGATGGAAAGTAAGATCTCCATTCACCAGGCTTATGGGCCATGCCTGGGTATTCTCAGGCTGATAAGTTCCTTTGGTTCAGTACGCGTGGAGAATGCGTGCAAGAGGGCATTGAGAGGTTATAAGTATAATTATGGTGTTCTCAATAATATTCTATCCAACAATATGGACCTTAAGGAAGATGCTCCTGCTGAAGGTTCACCAATCCCCAACCATGACAACCACAGGGGAGCGGAGGCATATGAGACGCTAAATTAGAAATCAACTCCAAATAAAATGAATAAACAATCAACACTGGATCAACTTAATTCACTTAGGCTACCAGGCATGGCGAAACGTTATCAAGCCATGTTAAACCTGCCCAGTCATCAACAGGAAGATGCATATACCCTGGTAGCCATGCTCTGTCAGGCTGAAATTGAGCATCGAAACTTTCAGCGAACCGAGAGGTTGTTGAAAAACAGCAGACTCCGTTACAATGCATTACTTGAGGAAGTGATCTGCAAACCGGAACGTGGCCTGACCAGAGAGATGCTTGGACAATTATCTGATGATAGTCTGGTCAATAGATCTCAGAATATCCTTATCCATGGGTTAACTGGTTGCGGAAAAAGTTACCTCGCCTGTGCGCTGGGAAGAAATGCCTGCCTGATGGGACACAAAGTACTGTACCTAGCTATGAATAAATTCCTGGAAGCGATCGGGCAGGCAAAACTTGACGGGACCTACCTAAAGTGGATCAAAAATATAGCTGCACACGCAGTTGTTATTCTAGATGACTTTGGACTCAAGCCGCTTACCCATGACGCAAAACTCGCACTGCTTGATATTCTTGAAGACAGGTATGGAAATGGTTCAATCATTATAACCTCCCAGCTTCCGCTGGATAAATATTATGAGTTCATTAATGAACCAAGCCTTGCGGATGCTATACTGGACAGACTGACAGCGTCGGCACATAAAGTTGAACTCATGGGTGAATCTTTGAGAAAGAAAAAATAAACCTTATTATTGTTAAACAAAAAAGCAACTCTTATAATAAACCAGCTGTCGCTGGTAACCTTTGCGTCGGAAAACCTGGTAAGGTTTCAAAGCGGAAATACTGGTAAACTTTTCTCGGAATATCCA
>NZ_JAPIVT010000042.1 GCF_026239735.1 Pedobacter sp. MC2016-05 | reverse complement strand
GTATTAAAAAAATTGTTTCAAGGAATCTCTAGACGATTAATTGTAAAAACTGGGAAAAGAATAATGTCTTTTTGTAAGATGTCAGGATAAAAAAGCGACGAAGTAAAGTTAATAAGTGATTTTTTTGTGAAATTTGATATACTATCATCTTGATTTTTTGCGTCAAATGAATTATTCAAAATTAAAATGGGAATAAGTATAGTCCCAGAAGAGTTTTTATTTATTAAGCTGTAGTAATCAAATTCCTTTAATTCATCTATATTCAAAAAAATTTGTTTACCGATGGATTTTGAGAACGCCACTTCATCAACTGTAAGTATGTTATCTATCGGCTATATTAGATTGACTAAACCAGTACTTTCTCTTTTTTCTTTTTGCCTTTTGTCTTAGTGTCATCGATGAAAATATGAACATCTAAAAATGGTAGATAAAATGTTCCAAGGATTGTTCCAGCCAACTTGCTACCTAATAAAGCACGCGTTGTTGAAACAGCGGACGATATAATCAGCTTAAGAAGTTCTAATGAAAGCTCAAACGCTCTCTCTTCAACTCTTAGCTGTTCTTGTAAGTCTTCGATTTCAAATGTTGTAGCAATGGTCATAGAAGATAGGTCAAGTTCACTTTCCCCTTGATCATATAGGTACTTTGCTGTAAACTTGACAGTAAAAGTATTCTTGAGCAAATCCCATTCGAATGTTCTACTATATTCATTGTAGAGCCTATTGACATCGATTTCAATAATTCCGTGCCCTTTGAAATAAAATTCCTCTTCTCTTATGCTAATGATGTGAATATCTGTCATGACGGTCTAAATTGACGGGGTGAATCTGACTCTCTGTTTTTGACTAGAATTCTTTGTTCTTATTTTTCTTCTCAATGCTGGTGCTTGCAAGCCTTTTAGCTGAGGATTATTACTGGCGTAACTGATGTGAATACGTTTTGCTGGAACTGGTTCAGCTACTCGTTCTAGATCCCCGAGAGCATCAAGTTCAAGACAATAAGCCAAGCTCTCTAAATTTATTATTGGGGCTTTCCCTATTGCTAGACTAATTTCAATAAATTTGCTTAGTTTATGATCAAAATCTCCGTTAAGGATTTGAGAGACGTATCCTTTACTTACACCTAGTTTTTTCGCGAAATCAGTTTTGGTAAGCTTATGCTCTTTGAGATATTGTTCGACATTCTCATAGAGTGCTGTCTGAAGCTTGACCATCCAGAATTCTTTACTTTCTAGTAATTCTTTTCTCGTAATCATGATAAACTTTTAAAATAGGTTTTTTTGATTAATCTGAATGTGGTAATATCACTGTCCTGGGTGTTTTTGTGGCCCCAGTAGGCCACTAATTTACCAGTATGTTCGACATGGAAGAGGTAAGCTCTCAAATGTTTAGACTTGATCTCATATTCCTTGATATTATCGTTATTCCCTTTAAGCTCACGGAATTTTTCCTTGGGCAACATTTTGAGAGAAGAAACCATGTTCATATATGCCAGTATAGTCTTGTGTTCAGATACGTATTGTGGATTTCCTTTTATTTCCTCGGAAAAGGTTTCATACTGACTTACACCATCTACTTTTAAGTGGTAAAAATCTTGCTTTCCGATAACTGAATCCAGTCTTACTAACTCAAACTTAGGCATAATTGTTTAGTTTAAGCTAAACTTTTAAAAATTTTTACAATTAATTTATTTCTTCATGAAGCACTTGTTTGTCCCTGCTGTCACTAAGGTGGTTATATTTCGGCAAATAAAAAACTATATTTTTATTAAAATAATTTGAAACTTACATAGTGCAATCCTTGAAGTGGCTAATCAATCTTTTTAGCAATTTTAGTTTGGTTTTTTGAGATAACAACTTAAAAGAAAATTTTAAGTTCTACCGATAGTTACTCGTTTAATAATTTTTATAGGCCTAAGGATAAATTTGAAGAAGCTGGCGTAATAAAAAAAAACTAAATCTTTAGTTTTCAGCTTTTTTTAATATCATTAGTTAAAGGTGTTGTATGAAAAATTTCGCACTAATTATTCTAATATTATTAGGCGTTCAAAGCATTGTCGGGCGAAAGGCAAGAAAAAATCAAACCGACACTTACCGAAGAGCAGTTTGGAAAGGACCTGAGCGGTAACATCGCAGCCCAGAAAGGCACGAAAGGGGAATGTAAATGAGAAAGCTAATTTTGATACTGTTGTTGGGTGGAATCGCCATATCAACGTACGGACAGCCATTGCAGGGAAGGTATAGTTTAACTTCTCTGCAGGGCGGTGAAAAAACGATTGTGTTTGAAGGAAAAGCGTTTACGGTATATCAGGGAAAAGATCCGGCTGTGACAGGTTCAGGTTTTTTTGAAGCAGACCGTAAAAAGCTGGAACTGATATATGTGACCGATACCTCCACAAAATCTGATTATAAAATAGAAACGGTAGCCACTGTTGCCAGCGCCGGCAACACTGAAATCGAAGTAAAGGACGGTGATCTTCCCTTCAAAGGAGCTTTATTGGGTTTAAGGCAAAAGGATGGCACCATCCCTTACCGGCTCATGACAGATGGCACCGGAAATACCAACATATTATTCTCCAAAATGGATAATATCAAAAGCCTTAACCTTACTGCTGTCGGCTATCATGAGATAAATATACCCATCAGCGAACTCCTGAACAAACGTACCAAGATCAAAGCCACACTAAGGACGGCTCCCATGGATTCTGGAAAAGAGAGGATCGTTTATGTGATCAAACGCCAGACGGGCAACACTATTGACTTAGTGGATCCTGATGGAAAAACTTACCATTTAAAAAAGATATAACAGTCATTTGGAGGGATTTTTTCCCTCCAAATTTCCACCAAAAAGCTACTTGAGTGGACAAACCAATCCATTTGACCCCTTCTTGCCAATTTACTAACATAAGGGCAAGCAACCATTTACTTTAAATTATTTCCGGTAAGACGGGGTCATTCTACTCTGGTTTATCCAATTAATCATTACAGTCTTCATCAACTAAATTACCATTTTGGTTGAGATTTCTCTTCTTCCAAATCGTTTGAGTTCGTATACCAATAAATCATATACTCGATTTAAATTAATGCAAAAATAACAGGGAAAGGAATATTTGTTTTTGAAACTGGAAATTATATGCTTATCTGTTCATTTTGAGAAAGGATTTTTCTCTTTGCCGTAATTGGTGCAATCAAAGTTACAGCTGAAAGAAAGATATGCAGTTGGGGATGAATACTTTCGTTTTTTGAGACGAGATTTACACTATAGATTTTTTAGCCTATCACAATTCCACCGTTTTTTGATAATGCCCCATGTCATGCAACTATTTTTACATTTGATTGTCCTTTAGTAAACGAATATATATGATACCTAAGATCGTGAGAAATTTGTTGCTTATTGCCGCCGTAGTAGTTGTACAAAATGTTTACGGACAAACCAGCCAAAACTTGAAACATCTGGATAGTTTGTTGGAAAAAGCGTATAATCTTGGCGTATTTAATGGGAATTTGCTCGTCTCTGAAAGAGGAAAAATAATTTATAAGAAAACAGTTGGCTG
>NZ_JAPIVT010000041.1 GCF_026239735.1 Pedobacter sp. MC2016-05 | reverse complement strand
CAATACTGATTTTCGGGGAATTTCCTTCCATCGCATTGATATAAACCAGGCGACCCTCCGGACGCATTATGGCAATGTTGCGCGGTAAATAACTTCCTCCTATCATATCCAGCACCACATCGACGCCTTCCAGAGCGAGTAGCTCCTGAAAGTCCTGAGTTTTATAATTAATTGCAATGTCTGCACCGAGTAAAATACAGGCTTTTGCTTTTTCATCGGAACCTACCGTTACAAAGACCTTTGCCCCGAATGCTTTGGCTAGCTGAATAGCCGTAATGCCAATACCGCTGCTGCCGCCGTGAACTAAAAAATGTTCACCTTTTTTCAATGCGCCCCTTTGAAAAACATTTGACCATACCGTAAAAATGGCCTCAGGCAAGCTGGCGGCCTCTGCAAAGGATAAATGCACGGGAATGGATAAACATTGTCCTTCCTCTACCACCACCTGCTCTGCATAGCCCCCTCCGGCAAGCAATGCACATACTTTATCTCCTAACTTCCACTGGCTTACGTTTTTGCCGCATTCAATGACTACACCAGCGACTTCAAGTCCGGGGATTTCTTCAGGAACGCCTGCTGGCGGCGGATATTTCCCCTGTCGCTGCGCAATATCTGCCCGGTTCAGGCCGGAGGCTTTGACCGCAATTCTCACCTGCTGATCTGAGAGAAAGGGATCAGGATAATCTACCAACTTTAAGACACCTGGGCCGCCGGGGCGAGTGATCTGAACTGCTTTCATGATACGGTTTTTTAAGGTTAAATTCATTTTTATGTTACGGACAATTCGCATACCAATAAAACCAAAATAATAAATGCGCTAAACATAAATCTTTTTGCGGCAGGTAATGTTCTTCCATTACATCTTAAATGAAAATATGGAAAATAGAAAAAAATTTGCACTCATCACCGGTGCCACCAGCGGAATCGGACTGGAACTGGCTAAACTGTTCGCCCGGGATCAATCCAATCTCATCCTTGTGGCCCGCGACGAACAGAACCTCAATGCTACTGCGGAAATGCTGAGAGCGGAAGGAGTAGAAGTAGTGACCATCAGCACTGATTTGTTCATAGCCGGAAATGCACAGGAGGTATACAATCAGGTCAGTGCATTAGCCCTGCAGGTAGAAGTATTAGTAAATGATGCCGGCCAGGGCGTGTATGGTAAATTCACAGACAACGAACTGGAACGGGAACTGGACATCATCCAGCTGAACATCTCTTCACTGGTTACCTTAACCAAGCTCTTTCTCAAAGATATGGTGAGCCGGGGATCAGGTAGAATACTTAATGTTGCCTCTGTAGCAGGAAAAGCTCCGGGGCCCTATCAAGCGGTATATCACGGCACAAAGGCCTTTGTGCATTCTTTCAACGAGGCCATCCGCAACGAGTTGAAAGACACAGGGGTAAGCGTTACTTCACTTTTGCCAGGAGCCACAGACACGGACTTCTTCAACAAAGCAGATATGCTGGAATCAAAAATCGTTCAGCAGGGAGACCTAGCAGATCCGGCAGTTGTTGCAAAAGACGGTTATGAAGCTTTGCTGGCCGGAAAAGATATGGTAGTCTCAGGCTTTAAAAATAAGGTGCAGGTGGCTTTGGGAAATGTTACGCCGGATAGCATGCAGGCTGCCCAAATGGAAAAAGTGCAGGAGCCGGCAGATACCAAAAAGAAAACATAATGAAAACAGCATAATCCTGTTAACCGATATGGCAGAAAGAAGCAGTAAAAAAATGATTATCGTTCGCGGCGCAAGGGAGCACAACTTAAAAGATCTAAGTCTGGAAATCCCAAGGGATAAACTGGTCGTTTTTACCGGGGTTTCCGGATCAGGAAAGTCCTCGCTGGCTTTCGGAACGTTGTATGCCGAAGCCCAGCGACGTTATCTTGAATCCGTTTCGCCCTATGCCCGACGGCTTTTTAACCAGATGAGTGTACCCGAAGTGGATTCTATCGAAGGACTGCCGCCGGCAGTAGCGCTTCAGCAGCAGCGGGGCGGCGCCAGCACTCGATCCTCAGTAGGCAGTGTCACCACCCTTTCCAACCTGTTGCGCATGCTCTATTCACGGGCAGGAGACTACCCCGAGAATCAATCCATCATATATGCGGAAGGATTTTCACCCAACACACCCCAGGGTGCATGCACAGTATGCCACGGATTGGGCAGTTTTTTTGAAATCAACGAGGAAACCATGGTTCCTGATCCGCGATTGAGCATTCGTGAAGGTGCCATTGCCTCCTGGCCCAAAGCATGGCAAGGACAAAACCAGCGGGATATTCTCGTTTCCATGGGCTATAACGTTGATGTCCCATGGAAAGAGTTACCAAAACACGATCGTGAGTGGATACTCTTTACTGAAGATACGCCAACAGTCCCGGTATATCCTGGCTTTACGCCCAAGGAAACCGCAAAAGCGATCCGGGATAAAAAAACGCCCGACTATATGGGCACCTTCATCGGCGCCAAACCCTATATACTCAAAACGTTTTCTTCCAGTCAGTCCGAACTGATGAAAAATAGGGTCAGACAATATACGATCAGTGCTATCTGCCCACTATGTGAGGGTAAACGTCTCAACAAAGCATCCCTTTCGGTTAAATTCGTGGGAAAAGATATCGCCGAGCTTTCCCGTCTGCCGCTTTCAGCTCTAGCAAGAATTTTTAACCATCATGCCGGACTAGCAGCGAAAAACGAAAAACAGATTGTTACTCAACGTATTTCCACCGACATCAGCTCAAGGTTATCAGTGATGCTTGAATTGGGTTTAGGCTATCTTACCCTGGAACGAAGCACTCCAACACTTTCACCAGGGGAACTGCAACGGTTAAGGCTCGCGACACAGGTACACTCGAATCTTTTTGGTGTAGTTTACGTTCTCGATGAGCCATCGGCGGGACTACATCCAGCAGATACACGTGCATTGCTTAACATACTGGATAAACTGAAAAAAGCTGGAAACAGCATCTTTGTCGTTGAGCATGAGATCGAAGTGATCCGTCATGCAGACTGGATCATTGATGTCGGACCTGGAGCCGGCTCTGACGGTGGCCAGATTATATATAACGGCGTACCTGAAGGATTACAAAAAGCGACTAAGTCCCTGACCGCTAATTTTCTTTTCGATAATACTCCACGTATTCCAGTTGAACCCAGGAAACCTGTATCGAAACTTTGCCTGAGCGGAGTAACCCGTCATAACATCAAAAGTCTGGATATTGATTTTCCATTGGGTGTGATGACCTGTGTCACCGGGATTTCCGGTTCCGGGAAAAGCAGCCTGGTCAGTCAGGTACTGGTGGAGCTTGTGGCCAATGGCCTTGGACAGCAGGTCGAGATTGATACCGATCTTACAAAAGATTTTCCGCTTGTCGAAATACCCCTCGCCGTACAGGGAAAAATCACTTCCGGGATTGAAAAAATTTCCCGCTTGATTGTTGTTGACCAGAAACCCATTGGAAGGACGCCCAGATCTAATCTGGCAACCTACACCGGACTATTTGATCTGGTCCGAAAACGTTTCGCCAGTACTCCTCTCGCCAGAAAAAGAAAATATGATGCCGGACGGTTTTCATTCAATTTAGCCAAAGGCCGTTGTCCACACTGCCAGGGCGAAGGCTATATTATGGTTGAACTGCTCTTCCTGCCAAGCGTGTATACCCCGTGCCCAACCTGTGAGGGCACCAGATATAATCCCGATACCCTGGAAGTGACCTTTAGAGAGAAGACCATTGCCGAGGTATTGGAAATGACTGTAGACGAAGCCTTTAATTTTTTTGGTGACGACCCTGGGATTTACCGTTCCCTTAGATTGCTTGGGGATGTAGGTTTAGGCTATATCAAACTCGGACAATCTGCTACAGCTTTATCGGGCGGCGAGGCACAGCGCATCAAACTGGCCACCGAACTTCAAAAAAGCCAGAAAAGCTCCGCACTTTATGTCCTAGATGAACCTACAACTGGCCTGCACCCATCCGATGTCGAGAAGTTGCTCATCCAGCTAAACCATCTTGTTGATTCCGGAAACACAGTTATAGTTGTAGAGCACGATATGCAAGTGATCGCGCAAAGCGACTGGATAATCGATATTGGTCCAGGAGCAGGTGATCAGGGCGGGAATATCGTATATTCCGGAATCGCCCACGGCCTTACCAGGATCAAGGGAAGCAAGACCGCACCCTTTCTCAAACATTATCTAGCATCGATTCAAAGCGCAGAAAAGTTGGTTTGATTATCTCCTCAAAACAATGTCGTTTCAAATGTTTAAAATAATATGGAAAAAATGAAGAAATGTAGTGATCACCGGTGCTTCGAGTGGTAGCGGCAGAGCTGCCGCTCTGAAATTTGCAAAAAACGGTGATGATCTGGTCATCGTCGCCCGCCACTCAAAGGCGCTGAAAGAACTGGCTGAAGAATGCAGGGCTTTTGGTGGTGCTTGTAAAAGCCATATCAACCGACGTTCCCAGTTACCACGAAGTAATCAATCTGGCCGGAAGTGCTGCTGAAGAGAACCGGGATATCGAC
>NZ_JAPIVT010000040.1 GCF_026239735.1 Pedobacter sp. MC2016-05 | reverse complement strand
GTCGATAAGTTCTTAAAAGAGATGTCAATGATGCGTAGTGGGGTAATGAAGTACGAATTCAAGTACAGAGTTCCTTATTACATTTTAAAGTCAATGTCCAACGGACAAAACAAAAGAAGACTATTTTTAACGATAGTTAAAACTGGTCAGAATCTTACAACACATTTTACAATGGAGAGTTTGATCCTGGCTCAGGATGAACGCTAGCGGCAGGCCTAATACATGCAAGTCGAGGGGTAGAAGAGGCTTGCTTCTTTGAGACCGGCGCACGGGTGCGTAACGCGTATGCAACCTACCTTCATCTGGGGGATAGCCCGGAGAAATCCGGATTAATACCGCATAAAATCACAGGATGGCATTATCCAATGATCAAACATTTATGGGATGGAGATGGGCATGCGTGTCATTAGCTAGTTGGCGGGGTAACGGCCCACCAAGGCGACGATGACTAGGGGATCTGAGAGGATGGCCCCCCACACTGGTACTGAGACACGGACCAGACTCCTACGGGAGGCAGCAGTAAGGAATATTGGTCAATGGAGGCAACTCTGAACCAGCCATGCCGCGTGCAGGAAGACTGCCCTATGGGTTGTAAACTGCTTTTATTCGGGAATAAACCTAGATACGTGTATCTAGCTGAATGTACCGAAGGAATAAGGATCGGCTAACTCCGTGCCAGCAGCCGCGGTAATACGGAGGATCCAAGCGTTATCCGGATTTATTGGGTTTAAAGGGTGCGTAGGCGGCCTGTTAAGTCAGGGGTGAAAGACGGTAGCTCAACTATCGCAGTGCCCTTGATACTGATGGGCTTGAATGGACTAGAGGTAGGCGGAATGAGACAAGTAGCGGTGAAATGCATAGATATGTCTCAGAACACCGATTGCGAAGGCAGCTTACTATGGTCTTATTGACGCTGAGGCACGAAAGCGTGGGGATCAAACAGGATTAGATACCCTGGTAGTCCACGCCCTAAACGATGAACACTCGCTGTTGGCGATACACAGTCAGCGGCTAAGCGAAAGCGTTAAGTGTTCCACCTGGGGAGTACGCTCGCAAGAGTGAAACTCAAAGGAATTGACGGGGGCCCGCACAAGCGGAGGAGCATGTGGTTTAATTCGATGATACGCGAGGAACCTTACCCGGGCTTGAAAGTTAGTGAATGATCCAGAGATGGATCAGTGAGCAATCACACGAAACTAGGTGCTGCATGGCTGTCGTCAGCTCGTGCCGTGAGGTGTTGGGTTAAGTCCCGCAACGAGCGCAACCCCTATGTTTAGTTGCCAGCACGTTAAGGTGGGGACTCTAAACAGACTGCCTGTGCAAACAGAGAGGAAGGAGGGGACGACGTCAAGTCATCATGGCCCTTACGTCCGGGGCTACACACGTGCTACAATGGATGGTACAGAGGGCAGCTACATAGCAATATGATGCGAATCTCACAAAGCCATTCACAGTTCGGATTGGGGTCTGCAACTCGACCCCATGAAGTTGGATTCGCTAGTAATCGCGTATCAGCAATGACGCGGTGAATACGTTCCCGGGCCTTGTACACACCGCCCGTCAAGCCATGGAAGTTGGGGGTACCTAAAGTATGTAACCGAAAGGAGCGTCCTAGGGTAAAACCGATAACTGGGGCTAAGTCGTAACAAGGTAGCCGTACCGGAAGGTGCGGCTGGAATACCTCCTTTCTGGAGTGGAGTTGACTACTCACTGCGCAACATGATATTTCAAAAAAGAGAAAAAAAGAAGAAACACCCAGAAGAAATGACGGTTGTCCTCAACGATAGGGCCATCGGAACGAAAGCTAGGTAAAGCAAAGGGAGCGGTAGCGGTAATATACTAACCGCGAAGAATGCCGAACCGAAAAGCACAGTCCCGTAGCTCAGCCTGGTTAGAGCACTACACTGATAATGTAGGGGTCTCCAGTTCAAATCTGGACGGGACTACTTTAATAATCCTGGGGGATTAGCTCAGCTGGCTAGAGCGCCTGCCTTGCACGCAGGAGGTCAACGGTTCGACTCCGTTATTCTCCACATCAAGAAAATACATCACCGGGATCGGTGGTCATCATTGACAGACTGAAAGAAATAAAAGAAGACGCCATGGGGCACATATATGGAAGGTATATGAAACGGTTCGAGACCGCGGTTTTTGACTAACGAAGCTGAAACGGAGCTTAGGCAGGGGACAATGAAACCCTCTACCTTTATACCTTCGACCTTCAGCCTCAGTAAAGTTCTTTGACATATTGGAAGAAGTTAAAAAAGAAGAGCAAACAACAATAGGCGACTGTTGTGTTTGTGCTCGCTTAAAGGAACCGCAAGGGACCGATAAGCATGAGACATCATAACAAGAGCAAAAAAAGCATACCATATGGCGCAAAAGGCATATGAGTAGAAGAAAGTAATAAAGAGTACACGGGGGATGCCTTGGCTCTCAGAGGCGATGAAGGACGTGATAAGCTGCGATAAGCTTCGGGTATTTGCAAATAGGAATTGATCCGAAGATTTCCGAATGGGGCAACCCGGCTGGTTGAAGACCAGTCACATATAATGAGCAAACCTGCCGAACTGAAACATCTAAGTAAGCAGAGGAAGAGAAAATAACAATGATTTCCTGAGTAGTGGCGAGCGAAAGGGAAAGAGCCCAAACCATCCATGTTACGGCATAGGTGGGGTTGTAGGACTGCAACGTGGCATTAGCAAACAGAAGTGGAATGGGATGGGAAGCCCAGCGATACACGGTGATAGCCCGGTACACGTATAGAATGCTAGTCTAGCAGTATCCTGAGTACCGCGAGGTCGGAGACGCCTTGTGGGAATCTGCCGGCACCATCCGGTAAGGCTAAATACTCCTGAGAGACCGATAGTGAACCAGTACCGTGAGGGAAAGGTGAAAAGAACCCCGAACAGGGGAGTGAAATAGAACCTGAAACCGTGTACTTACAAGCGGTCGGAGCATCCAAGTGGTGTGACGGCGTGCCTTTTGCATAATGAGCCTACGAGTTACTCCTCTCTGGCAAGGTTAAGTGCTTCAGGCACGGATCCGAAGCGAAAGCGAGTCTGAACAGGGCGTATAGTCAGAGGGGGTAGACGCGAAACCTTGTGATCTACCCATGGACAGGTTGAAGGTGCGGTAACACGTACTGGAGGACCGAACCGATAAACGTTGAAAAGTTTCCGGATGATCTGTGGGTAGGGGTGAAAGGCTAATCAAACTGGGAAATAGCTCGTACTCCCCGAAATGTTTTTAGGAACAGCGTGGATATTAAGTTTCATAGAGGTAGAGCTACTGATTGGGTGCGGGGGAGTCAAATCCTACCAAATCCAGACAAACTCCGAATGCTATGAAATATGATCTGCAGTGAGGCGCGGGGTGCTAAGGTCACGCGCCGAGAGGGAAAGAACCCAGACCATCAGCTAAGGTCCCCAAGTTACAGTTAAGTTGAACTAACGAGGTCCGATTGCACAGACAGCTAGGATGTTGGCTTGGAAGCAGCCATTCATTTAAAGAGTGCGTAACAGCTCACTAGTCGAGCGATCGGGCATGGATAATAAACGGGCATTAAATTGTACACCGAAGCTATGGGATTGAAATATATCGGTAGGGGAGCATTCTAGCGGCAGCGAAGGTATCTGGTAATGGGTGCTGGAGCTTCTAGAAAAGCAAATGTAGGCATAAGTAACGATAAGGCGGGAGAGAAACCCGCCCACCGAAAGGATAAGGTTTCCTGATCAACGCTAATCGGATCAGGGTCAGTCGGGACCTAAGGAGAACCCGAAGGGGAAATTCGATGGACAACTGGTTAATATTCCAGTACTTTTTATAACTGCGATGTGGGGACGGAGTAGTGACACTGCCGCGATCTGACGGAATAGATCGTTAAAGACAGTAGGTAATGGAACGGTAGGCAAATCCGCCGATCTAGCTGAAAGTCGATAGTACCGCAAGCCTTCGGGTGAGTGGATAGCGCAGGTAATCAGACTTCCAAGAAAAACCGCTAAGCTTCAGGTTATAAAAACCCGTACCGCAAACCGACACAGGTATCCGGGAAGAGGATTCTAAGGTGCTCGAGTGAATCATGGCTAAGGAACTCGGCAAAATGGCCCTGTAACTTCGGGAGAAGGGGCGCTGGCAGCAATGTCAGCCGCAGTGAAAAGGCCCAGGCGACTGTTTAACAAAAACACATGGCTTTGCAAAATCGAAAGATGAGGTATAAGGCCTGACACCTGCCCGGTGCTGGAAGGTTAAGAGGGGATGTCATCCGCAAGGAGAAGCATTGAATCGAAGCCCCAGTAAACGGCGGCCGTAACTATAACGGTCCTAAGGTAGCGAAATTCCTTGTCGGGTAAGTTCCGACCTGCACGAATGGTGTAACGATCTGGGCGCTGTCTCAGCCATGAGCTCGGTGAAATTGTGGTCCCGGTGAAGACGCCGGGTACCCGCAACGGGACGGAAAGACCCCATGCACCTTCACTACAATTTAACATTGACATTGGATACAGGATGTGTAGGATAGGTGGGAGGCTTTGAAGCGGCGTCGCTAGGCGTCGTGGAGCCAACGTTGAAATACCACCCTTTCTGTATTCGGTGTCTAATCCCGCTAAGCGGGAGACATTGTTTGATGGGTAGTTTGACTGGGGTGGTCGCCTCCAAAAAGGTAACGGAGGCTTTCAAAGGTAAGCTCAGTACGCTTGGTAACCGTACGCGGAGTGCAATAGCATAAGCTTGCTTGACTGTGAGACATACAGGTCGATCAGGGTCGAAAGACGGATATAGTGATCCGGTGGTTCTGCATGGAAGGGCCATCGCTCAAAGGATAAAAGGTACGCTGGGGATAACAGGCTGATCTCCCCCAAGAGCTCATATCGACGGGGAGGTTTGGCACCTCGATGTCGGCTCGTCACATCCTGGGGCTGGAGAAGGTCCCAAGGGTTCGGCTGTTCGCCGATTAAAGTGGCACGCGAGCTGGGTTCAGAACGTCGCGAGACAGTTCGGTCCCTATCTGTTGTGGGCGTAGGAATTTTGAGTGGGGCTGACCTTAGTACGAGAGGACCGGGTTGGACTAGCCTCTAGTGAATCTGTTGTTCCGCCAGGGGCATTGCAGAGTAGCTACGCTGGGAATAGATAAGCGCTGAAAGCATCTAAGTGCGAAACTAGCCACGAGATGAGAATTCCATATAGGACCGTAGAAGACTACTACGTTGATAGGCTACAGATGTAAAGCTGGCGACAGCACAGTCGAGTAGTACTAATCATCCGAAGCTTTCAAAGCAAACAGACTGTTGTTTGTTCTTCTAAGATAACTTCTTTCAATAATATGTCATTTAGGTTGTAGGTGATAAGCTGTGGGTGGTACGTTCAAAAACGTAAAACTCAATACTTAAAACTCAAGACTTATTTAAAAACATTTAGGTGCCTATATCGGTGGTGTCCACCTCTTCCCATTCCGAACAGAGAAGTTAAGCCCACCAGAGCCGATGGTACTGCGGTAACACGTGGGAGAGTAGGTCGGTGCCAAATCTTAAAGCCCAATAGGGCATTA
>NZ_JAPIVT010000004.1 GCF_026239735.1 Pedobacter sp. MC2016-05 | reverse complement strand
ATGTCCTCACCTCCCGAAATATAATTTGCGCTAGCTTATTTCCCTAAAATAGCTTTTACGATTTCTCTGTTCGGTTTCGAAACCGGAATTTTATCGCCGTTGTTCATCAATAAAGTTCCACCATCTTCTTTCAGCCAGCTTTTTACAAATTTAGGGTTCACTAAATGGCTTTGGTGCGACCTCACAAAACCTTGTGGTTTTAATAAATCAGAATATTCTTTTAGTGGTTTTGAGATTAAAATTTTCTCACTACTTGATAAATGAAAAAAAGTGTAGGTATTATCTGCAACGCAACGTACAATATCATCAACAGAAACATAACGGATTTCGTGCTGTTGTGGCAATGCAATTTTAGGAACAGCAGGTTCGCTACGTTTAATTTGATTGAGCAAAAAATTGAGTTGCTCTCCACTCATTTTATTTGCAATTCGGTTTTCTGCTTTTGAAACCGCAGCCACTAATTCATCAGGGTCTACTGGCTTGAGCAGATAATCCAGGGCGGCAAATTTTACCGCCTGAATCCCATAATTATCATAAGCCGTAACAAAAATGACTTCAAAGGTTTTATCACCAAGCTGGTTTAACAAATCAAAACCGGTGGTTTTACCCATTTGGATATCGAGAAAAAGTAAATCAGGGCGATGAAGATTAATTTTTTCAAAAGCGTCATCGATATTATTAGCAGTGGCCACAACCTTAACATCGGGACAATTCTTACTCAGCAAAACCTGTAGGTTCTCTAAATTTGCCAGTTCATCATCTACTAAAATCGCCCTCATTTATAACCATTGTGATAAAGTAATTGTAATCATCGTTCCGTTTGTATCAGATTGAATGTTTAAAATGAAAGGGGTGTCTTTGTAAACTGTGTTCAGTAAAGATATCCGATTTTTGCTTAAAGCCAAGCCTAAGCCATCATATGTTTGAGCGGTATCAAAACCGCTGCCATTGTCTGTTATTTTAAGAACTAAATTTGAAACTTGCTTCTCAAAACTAATGGCAATTTCACCATCATTTCCCTTTTCGGCAATACCATGTTTAACTGTATTTTCTACAAATGGTTGTAATAACATTGCTGGTATTTCGATATTCTCGGTGTCTAAATCTGCTGAAGCATTAATCTTATACCGAAACCCGAATCGCAACTGTTCCATTTGTAGGTAATCATCCAAAAGTTTTTTTTCTTCAATTAAGCTGATGAGTTCTTTGCTATCCAAAACATTTCGGGTAAGGCGGGCAAATTTGCTTAGATAACGATTAGCGTTATCAATCTCGTTTTTGTTCATCAGGTTTTGGATTCCAGCCAAGGCATTGAATAAGAAATGTGGATTAAGTTGAGAGCGAACAGAGTTGAGCTGGAGTTGGGCGATTTCTTTTTGTTTGGCTTCTGCTGCAACTTTTTTCTTGATTTGCTGGTTTTTGAAGTAAACTGCTAAACCGCCTGTTATTGCACCGGCTATTAACGGAAATAATAAACCGGAAGTAATGAGTTGTTTGGTAGAGAAAAATTTCTCTTCTTCAAAGTTTATAGAAATCTTATGTTTAGTTATAAATTTTTCTTTTTCCTTCATAGGAAGATTCCACTTAATAAGTGGCTGAATAATTATTTCATATTCTCCCGATTTTTTGAAAACGTCTTTATTTATTTTTACGTACGGAGAAAATTCACCTTCCCCTTCGATAAAGTGGCCATACTCCCAAGCGTTGGAACTAAAAACAATTTTGTTTGTTTGTTTATCGCTGATAGAGGTGTAATAAAGATAATCTTCATCTGATTTGTTTTTTATAACTGTTAATCCTAAATCTTTTTTGCCAAAAATAAAGTTTGTTCTTTCTTTAATATTGGTTTCATAGCCTGACCCGTGTTCAAATTCAACCCTTTTTGAAAAGAATTTCATTTCTGCTTTAGGTATTACTTTACCATAAAATACAGATTTATAGACATCCAAAGGTTTTTCGATACTATAGAGTAATGTTGTGATTACCTTTCCTTTCACAGAAAAAATGCCAAGTCGTGTAAAACTGAAAATTTCCTGATCCCCCGCATCGTAATCTTTTAATTGAGATTTGTCGAAAGATTGATTTACTAATATTGGCTTATTATCAGCTAAAATGGTATATCGATACTGGTCTATATTGTCTGTTTTTTTAAAATAAATCTGGATACTTACCTTATTTACTTCGGGTAAGTAGCTAAAGGATGTGTTGGGTTGATTGGGAAATTTATTATCGTAATAGATATTTCTGGCTGAACTGTCAACACAGATGAGTAATTTTCTGCCGGCACTATACTGGCGGGAAAAGTCAATGCCTTCTTGAGCATTAGCGGTACAAACACCAATTATTAAGTTGAATAGTATGAAGATTATCTTTTTCATAAAATAAATATTTTCATAAACCTCTGCTTAAAACTTGACTTACAAAGTGCCAAAATAGTAAATGAAACTAGCAACTTAGTATTTGAATGGTTTGGAGCAGAATTTAGATTCTGTTGGCTAAAGCCGAACGGTAATAAATAGCGAGTGTTTTTAAAACAAATGATTAGTCTTACATAAATGAAAGTATGTGTAGCATTCCATTATTTTCCGTTCGTTTCAACCAACAAAACACAAGATATACATTTCAGGCTTTAGCCAAAACCTGCATCCTGGAAAGGCTGTTCATTGTAGTATCTCAACCAACTAAACCCGATGGCAGCGAAAATACTTTTTGTTTGCAGCAACCCTGAATATCATGTCATGCTGAGGCACGAAGCATCTGCAAGCGATGAAACACCTGCTTCGTGCCTCAGCATGACAGAATAGCAAAAAGATTGCAGCAAATCAGCGGGGCCGAACTTACCCCAAGAACCACTTCAGCACCTTTCCAAAATCTATTCAGTGAAATCTCCTCATCTGTAATTAACCCGAAGGAAATACCTCAGTAAATATCGAAGATAATACCTTGCTTTATAGGCAAAAAACTTAAATTTGCGACAACAAAAATCAAAATATAATGAGTTTCAGAATAGAACACGATACCATGGGCGAGGTGCAAGTGCCTGCCGACAAATACTGGGGTGCACAAACCGAACGCTCACGCAATAACTTTAAAATCGGGCCTGAAGGTTCAATGCCTAAAGAAATTATTCATGCTTTCGGCTATTTAAAAAAAGCTGCAGCTTTAGCAAATACAGAGCTTGGGGTACTTTCTGCCGAGAAAGCCGAACTCATTGCAAAGGCTTGTGATGAAATTATTGCCGGTGATTTAGACGATCAATTTCCATTGGTAATTTGGCAAACTGGTTCTGGTACGCAGAGTAACATGAACGGAAACGAAGTGATTGCAAACCGTGCTCACGTAATTAATGGTGGTGCATTGGCCGATGATAAGAAAGTGCTTCACCCGAATGATGATGTGAACAAATCGCAATCATCTAACGATACTTACCCAACTGCAATGCATATTGCGGCCTATAAATTAACGGTAGAAAATACCATTCCCGGTTTAGAGAAATTGCGCAATGCTTTGGCTACGAAAGTGGAAGAGTTTAGCAACATCGTTAAAACTGGCCGTACGCACTTTATGGATGCTACGCCTTTAACTTTAGGTCAAGAGTTTTCAGGTTATGTTCAGCAAATCGATAACAGCATCAGGGCAATTAAAAATGCTTTGGTTATGGTTGCTGAATTGGCTTTGGGTGGAACGGCTGTAGGTACAGGTTTAAATACGCCAAAAGGTTACGATGTTTTAGTCGCTCAAAAAATTGCTGAACTAACCGGTTTGCCTTTTGTTACGGCACCAAATAAATTCGAAGCTTTGGCGGCGCATGATGCAATGGTTGAACTTTCCGGTGCTTTAAAACGTACCGCTGTTGCTTTGATGAAAGTGGCTAATGATGTGCGTATGTTAAGTTCTGGTCCTCGTTGCGGCATCGGTGAAATTGTTATTCCTGATAACGAGCCGGGTTCTTCAATTATGCCAGGTAAAGTTAACCCAACCCAGCCAGAAGCGTTGACTATGGTTTGCGCTCAGGTGATTGGTAACGACGTGGCCGTTTCAGTTGGTGGAATGTCTGGTCATTTTGAATTGAATGTTTTCAAACCTTTAATCGCTGCAAACGTTTTACAATCTGCTCGTTTAATTGGCGATGCTTGCGTTTCGTTTACTGTTAAATGTGCAGAGGGAATTACAGCAAACCTACCAGAAATTGAGAAACATTTACAAAACTCATTGATGTTGGTTACTGCTTTAAACCCGCATGTAGGTTATGAGAACGCAGCTAAAATTGCAAAGAAAGCACATAAAGAAAATAAAACATTGAAAGCAGCAGCAGTTGAACTGGGATTGTTAACCAACGAACAATTTGATGAGTGGGTTCGTCCGGAAGATATGGTTGGAAGTTTGAAATAATAAGCCCCACCTAGTCTCCCCAGTGGGGAGAAACTTCTTTCTATAGTTCAGGTGATGGAAAGTAATGGCCCCTTTAGGGGTTTGGGGTTTTTAGAAAAGCAGGGCATTCATTCTTCGGATTCGATAGCCCCGCTTTTGCTACAAGTTTTCAAACCTATAAGGTCTTAAAGACCTTATAGTTTAATCAAAAGGTTTCCGCTTCAATCGCTTGCCTGCCGTAGGCAAGGGTTTATTTAATTAAATACAGCAATTAAAAACTCAGTTTGCATGGTGCAAATTGGAATTCAAAATATAAAAACATGGGGGAATCAATTTTGACATCATTATTCGGCTTTGTTTCCATTATCTCGCCATTAATAATCTTCATTGCTTGTTGTTATTATATTTCGAAACAAGTAAAGGCCGATTCTATATTATTGCTTATCGGTTCGGGGTTATCGTTAGTGTTAACTGGATTTTACAGCCTTTTGATGCCTTACCTTGTGCGATCAGGAAGTTTTTCGATGACCCAAACCACAAGTTACTATACCATCGGTGGGGTAATCAGTTTTTTCTCCGGGATGTGTTTTGCTGTCGGTTTGTTTATCTTAATTAGCAACACGGTTAACGCGAAAAAAAGCTTTCCAAGTCAATTCCCTCCGAATGAGTTTAAATAGTATGCTTTCTAATATTATGTTTAATCCAATGGGAAAAATTAAATGGTTTATTCAATTGAAGCATCTCTATTTTCTACCTTTTGCCTTCTACCTTTTGAGTATTTTAAGCTCCTGCTCTCGTTTGCCTAACATTCAAGGCAAAGGCGAAGATTTTATGCAGGGTGTTTGGAATCAGGATTCTGTTGCCTACAGCAATAAATTGAGTAACTACACCAAACATCATTTTAGATTTAGCTGTGATTCAGTTTACATCGACTTTGAAACCCATAGCAAAGTTAACTTTTACGAAGATTCCTGCTATAATAATGGCATTTGGAAAGAATACGCAAAGGGAATTTATGCTGTTAAAGGAGATACGCTGATTGTTGGAGCAACCTTCACACATGCCAATTACAAACAAAAAATTTCGGGCTGTTATCGCATCGGCAGGTACGAACGAAACTTCCTGATTAAAAGAAAATCTCCCGATAGCTTGATTCTGGAAAGTATGAGCGATCAGCGGGAAATCTTATTATCACTAAAAGAAAAAGTTACCTGCGTACAAAAAGAATTATAAAATGAAATTCAAATCAATTAAAAGAAAGTTAATTATTGCCGCAGCTGTTGGATTGTTGGCTTATTTACCAACTCAAGTTAATGCATGGGGAATGATTGGGCATAGAGTTGTAGGTGAAATTGCCGATAGTTATTTAAAGGCTAAAACCCGCAAAGCGATTCAAGCCATTTTAGGTTCAGAAACCTTGGCCATGTCTGCAAATTGGGGCGATTTTATTAAGTCGGATTCTACCTTTAATTATCTATACAACTGGCATTTCGTAAACTTGCCAGGCGGACAAAACAAAGAAGGGATTTTCAATTTCTTGGAAACGGAGAAATCTCCCAACCTGTACAACAAAATAATTGAATTAACTGCAGTTTTAAAAAAACCGGGCAGCACAGCTGATGAAAAAAAATTAGCATTGCGGATGTTAGTGCACATGGCCGGCGATTTATGTCAACCCATGCATGTTGCCCGCAAGGAAGATTTGGGAGGAAACCGCGTTTCTGTTTTGTGGTTTAACGAAAAATCGAACTTGCACCGCGTTTGGGATGAACAGTTAATTGAGTACCAACAACTGAGTTATACAGAGTATGCAAAAGCAATTAACCATCCTTCTGCAGTTCAATTGTACAACTGGCAAAATACCAGTTTGAAAGAAAATGTTTATGAATCTTACCTGGTTTGTAATAAAATTTATGAAACTACTAAGCCAGATTCCAAACTAAGTTACCGCTACAATTTTGATTGGGTAGAAACCTTAAATCAGCAGCTGCTTAAAGGTGGTGTTCGCCTGGCAAAAATGCTGAATGATATTTACGGATAAGAATTCCAATAAACAAAAAATGCGCTGAAGTTATCAGCGCATTTTTTGTTTATAGTATTTTGTAATTGTAATGGATTACGTCTACAAATCAGTTTTGATTTTCAATTCTTTTAATTGTTTATCGTCTATAGTGCTCGGACTGTCAATCATCACATCTCTTCCTGAATTGTTTTTAGGGAAAGCAATCACATCACGAATCGAATCCAAACCAGCAAAAATCGAAGTCAAACGATCGAAACCAAAAGCGATACCACCGTGTGGAGGTGCGCCAAATTCAAATGCATCCATTAAGAAACCAAATTGTTTTTGAGCTTCCTCTGCACTGAAACCTAAATGTTTAAACATTAAAGCCTGCAATGCTCTATCATGAATACGGATAGAACCGCCGCCAATTTCAGTTCCGTTGATCACCATATCGTAAGCATTCGCACGAACGTTTTTCGGATCGGTATCTAACAAAGCAATATCTTCCGGCTTCGGGGAAGTAAATGGATGGTGCATGGCGTGGTAACGTTCCGTTTCTTCATCCCACTCCAATAACGGGAAATCCAATACCCAAAGGGCAGAAAATGTGTTTTTGTCACGTAAGCCTAAACGATTACCCATTTCTAAACGAAGTTCGTTTAATTGTTTGCGTACTTTATCTGTCGAACCTGCTAAAATTAAAAGCAAATCGCCCTTTTCTGTCGCGAAAGCTTCGCTCCACTGTTTTAAATCTTCTTCGTTGAAGAATTTATCAACCGAAGATTTTATAGTTCCATCATCATTATGACGGGCATAAATCAATCCTGTGGCACCAATTTGAGGTTTTTTAATAAAATCAGTTAACTCGTCTAACTGTTTACGGGTATAACTTGCAGCACCTTTAGCATTGATGCCAACTACCAATTCAGCGTTATCAAAAACAGGAAAACCTTTACCTTTAACTAAGTCGTTCATCTCTACAAACTGCATGTCGAAACGCGTATCTGGTTTGTCAGACCCATATAAACGCATCGCATCTGCATATTGCATACGTGGAACTTCAGGTAAATCGTAGTTGCGAACTTCTTTAAATAGCGTACGAATTAAGCCTTCAAAAGTGTTCAAGATATCTTCCTGTTCGATGAACGACATTTCACAGTCAATCTGGGTAAACTCTGGCTGGCGATCGGCTCTTAAATCTTCATCTCTGAAACATTTAACAATCTGGAAATACCTATCAAAACCAGAAACCATTAACAATTGCTTAAATGTTTGTGGCGATTGAGGCAGTGCATAAAACTCGCCCTCGTTCATGCGGCTTGGCACTACGAAATCTCTTGCTCCTTCTGGCGTAGATTTAATTAAAACAGGTGTTTCTACTTCAATAAAATCTAAACCATCTAAATAACGGCGAACAGATTGTGCCATTTTGTGGCGTAAAACCAGATTATTACGAACCGGGTTACGACGTAAATCCAAATAACGGTATTTCATGCGCAGTTCATCACCACCATCAGTTTCATCATCAATCATGAATGGTGGTAATTTTGCAGCGTTTAAAATTTCTAATGCAGAAACTTTAATCTCTACATCACCTGTTGACATTTTTGGATTTTTGTTGCTGCGTTCTACAACGGTACCGGTAGTTTTAATTACAAACTCACGACCTAGCGAACGTGCTGCTTCGCAGAGTTCACGGTTATCATCCATGTTAAAAACCAGTTGTGTAATACCATAACGGTCGCGGATATCGATAAAAGTCATGCCGCCCAAATCTCTCGATTTTTGTACCCAACCACACAGGGTAACACTTTCTCCTAAGTTATTGAGGGTAAGTGCACCACAAGTTACTGTTCTTAACATATATTGTAATCTAAATTAAGCGGCAAAAATACCGAATTTGTTTTAAAGTTTTTTAAAGAAGATTTAAGGATTTTTTTGCAACAAATACCATTATGCTGGCAGAAATATGTCTGCTGGCAAATGAAAATAGCGAACCAGTTTTTGAGCCATTTTTAAGGTTAATTCTCTTCTACCCGATAAAATAGAAGAAACATGTCCTTTTGAACCAATGATAGACTCAAGATCTTTAGATTTTAACCCTTGTTCTTCCATTTTAAGCTTTATAAGCTCGATAGGGTTAAGTTCTGGAAGTTTAACATTTCTATTCTCATAGTCACTAACCAAAAGTAAAAGCAATTCCAATTCATCAGCCTCTGGAGTGCCTTCTTCTGCATGAAAGATCTCAATGGTGCGGCTTAACGCTGTTGTGTAATCTAACTCTGTTTTTAAAACTTTTACTGTATTCATCCTATTTTTTCTTAAGGGCTAAATTAATGTCGAAGGCTATGATTGAAACATCTATTTTATCATATTGAGAATGCGTACCGAACCATATAATATAAGCAGCTTTTCTTTTAAAATTCATGGAAATAACTAATCGATAGTCGTTCCCCTTTATATTAAAAACTATCCTATTATTTGCAACTAAGCTAGCGTTTTTGTAAACCTCCTTTAATTGATTAAAATTATCAAAAGTATATTTTTCAAAATCATGTAGCCAAGCTAAAATTGAATGCTCCGCTAATGGATATTTTGCGATATAATGCAATAAAGTACCTTTAGCAATAACGTTCATTTACAAATATATGTTTTCTTTTTGAAAACCTTAGCTAAATCTATTAATACTTTTCTTCCAAAACTACCTCAACGGCAATCACCTTCCATTCGCCGCCTAAATTTCTCCATTGGTAAATTTCTTCCGTTTGTATGGTTTGCTTTTTCGAAAAAACCAATAAGTTAGGTTTAAAAATTACCGACTTCCGGGCAATTTTCTCCGTAAAAATTTCATTTTCTATAGATGATTTAATGCGGTAATGGCTCGTTTCTATGCTTTTTGCTCGCCTAAAAAAACCTTGGATCTCAGCCTTATAATCACGAAGATTTAAAGTTTTATAATCCGATCCGGTAAATTGAAAAGAAGGATCAAATACTTGGAAATAAGTATCGCCATCTTTTAACTGCATGGCCTGATCTGCTTTTTTATGTAAGGCATCAATTGCTGAAATAATTAAATCCGTTTCCATGGCATGAAGTTAAAGGTTTGCTTTTTGTTTTCAAACATTAGATGAAAGCATAAAAGGCATTCCACAAAAAAAGCCACCAATATGTTGGTGGCTTAATCATCTCAAATTAATTTTTCATCCGGCCTTGTTCGGCTTCCAAACCTGTACTTCTATTACGGGCAGGTTTTATCTCGTTTTTACCAAATCGGTAGGTAAACGTTAAACTTACCGATTGTCTATCATTCAGTCCATAAAGAGTGTAATAAAGTCCAGGAAATGCACTTCTGATATTATTAATCTGCGTATTGAAAATATCGTTAGCAGCTAGCTTTAAACTTGCCTTTTTCGCTAAAAATGTTTTGCTTATCCCCGCATCAAAGCCGTAACGTGTTCTAATTTCCATCACCCCAAAAGTAACCGGACTATCGTAGCTGAAATTAAGTTCGGCTGCTAAGCCTGGCTGAATTTTAAAGCTATGTTGCGATTTAAACTGGAAAGAGGTACTCTTATTATCTAACGATTGCCCGGCAATGTCGGGCGTTTTAAACCTGATGTGAAACATGTTTAAATTATTATTGCTACTCCACCATTTAGTAAAATTTACAGGAGCATTTAATACCAATGAATATGCGTTTTGAGTGGCGATATTTTGATTGGTTTGGTACAGCGCCTGCTTTTCGTTATCCGGAAGAATTACCTCTGTAATCACATCGGTAGTTTTACTATAATTCAATGTGGCCGAATACTTTTTCTTAAGCAAATAAGTGAATTCAATATTATTGGTGTACTGCGGATTCAAAAATGGGTTGCCCTGGCTGTAAGTATATTGGTCTAAAAAGTAAACAAAAGGATTCAAAGCATCGTAACTTGGTCGGTCGATTCTACGACTGTAGGAAAGACTGATATCATTATTCTTGTTCAATGTTTGGTTAATAAAAACACTTGGAAAAAAATCAAGATATTCTCGTTCTATAATTTTATTGGTCGTAATTGAATTGCCTTTCGAGCTGGTTTGTTCTGCCCTCAACCCCAGCTGAATACTGGTTGTTTTAAACTGTTTATTAAAATTAACATAAGCTGCATTTACATTTTCATCATATACAAATTGGTTGCTAAGCAAAGCATTGTTTTGCCAATTGTTGTTCAAAAATTGCTCAGCAATTAAATTGTTATCGGTAGTTACCCAACTGCTTTTTAAACCCGCTTCTAACTTCATTTGTTTTTTCAAAGGCAATGCGTAATCAACCTTGAAAGCCTTGATATTAATAACCGATGGTGTGATGTTTCTGGTAACTACTGTTGGCCTGATCAGGCTACCGTTATTAAAAAAGTAGTCGCTTACATAATCTGCATCATCATTTCCTTTATATCTTCCATAATCCAAATCAATGGTAATTTCCTGCCCTGCGGTATCAAGAACAGATTTGTAATTTAAATTGTAGGATAGGTTGTTGTACTTATTTCTAATCACATTATTGGCCAAAACCGAAGAATCTTGTTGGGTAAACGAACCACCAATTCGGGTTGCATTAACCGAGTTTTCGATATTACTTCCTTCGTAACCTGTTACCAAAACACCAAGCGTATTATTTTTATTGATGAAATAATCTGCGCCAACTTTAAAATTCTGTCCATGATTTTTTTTGCTAAAATCACTGCGTTGAGAGAAGTAACGGTTGCTAGGCGAAACATTTGCAATCCTG
Organism: Pedobacter sp. MC2016-05; assembly: GCF_026239735.1. Lineage (GTDB taxonomy): Bacteria > Bacteroidota > Bacteroidia > Sphingobacteriales > Sphingobacteriaceae > Pedobacter. Next base: position 275,607 of record NZ_JAPIVT010000004.1, on the reverse strand, counting down.
TCTATCTCCATAAAAGTCTCTCGGTCTCTCTGGTAATAGTTATAGTTTCCAAACAGATTTAATGATTTCGTACGATGGTTTAAGCTGCCGCCTGCACTAGATCTAAATTTTTTCCCCCTGCCCAAAGCCCCGGTTAAACTTCCGTTTGTTCCACCCCCTTTATTTTTTTTGGTTTTAATATTGATAATTCCAGAGTTGCCGGCGGCATCATATTTAGCTGATGGATTCGTAATCAATTCGATAGTTTCTATTTCCGAACTTTGCATTCCTCTCAACAAATTAGCTACGTCGCCGCTACTCATGTAAGTCTGTTTCCCATCTATTTGAATCAGTACGCCTTGTTTACCTTGCATCGAAATGTTGTCGTTCTGATCTACATTTACCCCAGGCGCTTTCTGTAATAACTCGAGTGCGGTAGAACCAGAAGCGATAGAACTGCTGGCCACATTCATTACCGTTCTATCCATTTTGCGTTCTACTAATGGAACGTCTGCGGCAACAGTTACTTCTTTTAAATTTTGAGTGGTAGATACCAGTTGAACGGTACCAAAATCAATTTGTTGATCATCGCCCAATGTTTCTACTTTACTTTTGTAAACTTTATAACCCATATTACTGGCTTTGTAAAAGTAATTTCCTTTGCTTGAAACTGAAAAACCGAAACTGCCATTTTGATCTGTCAGGGCAGTTTTTACAATGCTCGAATCAGTTGCTTTGTAAAGAACAACAGTTACGAAGTCAGCGGGCTTTTTTGTTTCATCAACAATTTTTCCTGTAATATTAAATTTCGTATCGGTTTGTGCATTAACAGATAACGCTGAAAACGCAGCGAAAATGAGGAATGATATTTTGTAAAAAAGTTTCATTTTTATGGGTATTAGTTTTTAAAAAATCAGGACAAAGAAATTCCACGCGACTGGTTAGACGCCCTTTTATTTTGCCTTATTATTTAAAGTTTAGCTTGGGAAACGAACGGTTTCCGTTGTTTAGTTATCAGTAAGACGATGGTTTTTAAAAAAGGTTACATGAGGAAGAAAAAAAGTAAGAATGAAGTATTTCTGTTGACCATTTAATGTTAGAAAGTCAAAGGCAGAATTAGGTGGCAACAGTAGCCCTGCCATCCACTACAATCTTTTAAATTGATTGTTTACTGTAAACGAAAGCGTAATTAATTTAAAAGGATTTTCGTTTCTGTCAGGCTTAATGAACGAAGAGCGTTGCATAAAAAAACCGCAGATGAACAGAAAAATCTGCAAATCTGCGGCGTCAACTTTAAAAATGAATTTTTATTTTACACCCAACACATCTACACCCTGTTCAAAAACAACATCAACAGGAATGTTTTTTCTGGTTAAGCGATCTAAATCTTTTTGCAATTCTGAGGAAATTACAGCTTTTTCCTTTTGCGCTTTTTCAACAGCAACTTTATCTCCATTACCCTGCAAAGTGATGATGAATGCGCTCAATTCATTCATTGCGGTGGCAAACTTTTCGTAGTTAACTTTATAGGTTCCTTTATCGGTACGCTCAAAAGCACCTTTTTGTTGGAAGTAATTGAAACATTGCATATTGGCTTTTCCATGTGCTTCAGATACGCCAAACCTTACTGATCTTAAAATCCCAGCCATGAAGGTGGTGTAATAATCTTTAATATCGCCAGATAACTCACCTTTTTTTAGTAAACCTGTTACCATATATAAACCTAAAACATCGGCTTTGCCTTCTTCAAGCCAGCTGTATTGTTCTTTCAGCGCTTCACGAACAAAGCCTTTTCCAGTAACCGTTTTTTTAATGCCTAAACCATGAGCTACCTCGTGAAACATGACGTTGGCGAAAAAAGCATCAAACTTGATATATTTTTGCTGGTCAGCATCAATTAATTCTTTAGAGATAGGAACAAGGATCTTATCAAATTTAGCTTGCATCGCATTTTTCAATTGTGATCTGCGTGTGCCTTTTTCCTGCTGAATTTTTTCATCATTAGGCAGATTTACAGCAATGGTTTTCGAACCGGCATTACAATCTCCTGCGTAATAAACGACATCATATGCATTCAATTCTGACTCTGTTCCCGGCGTTTCTGTTTTATACTTGGCTGCAACTGGTAAGTTTTTTTGCAGTTCAGGAAGCATTTTTACATACTTAGCTAAGCGCTTACTCCATTCTTTGTCTTTAATTAAAACATAAGCTTCATAGCTGGTGCGGGCATTAAAAAGTTTATCCTCATAATTCTCAATCGGGCCAATAATGATGTCAAGTCCGTTGGTTTTCATATCCAACCAGGCATAATCGCTAGCGGTAAAATTATCAGTGACTAAAGCATCAGCCCTTAAATTCAAATACTTTTTTAAGCCTGCATCTTCGGCAATTAAAGCAGCTTGTTTTAAAAGCGAACTTGCTTTTTGCAATTCGGCAGCAAATAAAACATGATAAGGAACAGTGATTAATTTACCTGCAGTATCTTTTTGAATCACCGAATATGCGCCATATTTATCTTTCAAGTCAGATTTTTCAATTTCTTCTTTCGTGATCCCGTAAGGATAAAAAGAAGCACCTTCTGGCTTGGCGCCAACACCAGCAACAAAAGGTTTTTCATTGTTCAGCCTATCCCACGGACCATAATTTATGTTTACAAATTCCCTGGTTTTTTCGTCCTTAATTGTGGCCATCAAACTGTCGCGTTGCGGATAGGCTTGTTTCCAGTACAAGTCGTCCATAATTTCTGCCGCCTGAATAAGCAAAGGCAAAATTTTTCGATCGTTAACGCTTAAATCGTTAATGTTACTTGTTAGCTTAACGCGTTCGTAAATTGGAAGTCTTTGCGCTACATATTCATTTAAGCTATCTCTTTCTACTACGATACCATTATCGGTATTACTTTTGGTGTTACCAGTGCAACCCGACAGGAACAATGTTCCAGTAATTGCGAGCGAAAAGTATATAGTAGATTTGTATAATTTGTTCATATTTAATAGATATGGGTGCTAAATTAGTAAAATTTAAAAGCATTGTATAAAGTTTGATGCATTGGAAATAGTTTCCCATAACTTTGTAACTTCAACAATCAACAAAATCAAAACATGTCATCATTTAACTTCCCTAAATATTCTCCAGTTTTAGTTACGGCACTTATAGTTTTCCTTTCTTCGTGTGGATCTAATAAATATACAGCAACTGAAAAAGTTTATAAAACGAAAGCCAAAGATTTCTCGAAAATTATCAGCAGCACTCCACCCGCAAGGCAGCTTTACGATTCTTTAAGTGCAGCAAATCAAACCTGGGTTGGTTCTGTAAACTTTGGCATACGCAAACCCAACTTTGTAGTTATCCATCACACGGCTCAAGATAGTTTAAACCAAACCATCAAAACCTTCCACTCTACCAGGGCAGGAACAAGCGCTCACTATGTAATCAGTAGAGATGGGAAAGTTGTACACATGGTTAATGATTATCTTCGTGCAAACCATGCAGGCGTAAGCAAATGGGGTAAGGATACGGATTTGAATTCTTCATCCATCGGTATTGAATTAGATAATAATGGTATTGGCGATGTTTGGCAAGATGCACAAATTAACAGCTTGCTTAAATTACTTGCGACCTTGAAGAAAACCTATAATATTCCAACAGCGAACTTCATTGGCCATGCCGATATTGCACCTGGTCGTAAAAATGATCCAAGAAATTTCCCCTGGAAAAAGCTAGCGGATAAAGGATTTGGCTTTTGGTATGATGATGTGCTGAAGAATCCACCGGCAGATTTCGATACAGAAAAAGCGCTAAAATACATTGGTTACAGTACTGCAAACTTACCTGCAGCAATCGAAGCCTTTAAAATCCATTTCATTCAAACTGATATTACTAAGACTTTAACACCAGTTGATATTTTGGTGCTGTACAATGTTTATACAAAGTATTAAGACATTCGCAAAAATGCAAGTTGCTCGTGTCGGCAGCCTTATTTCATTTAAACTTTGCAAAGGAGTGGATACACTTTTATTCTGCGTTTCCTTTGAAATTTTCAATTGCAATAAGCATAAAAAAAACACGGATGAATCTGTGCTCATCCGTGTTGATTTGTGGTTAAAAAAGCGTTGATTAATTGGGCTTCTTAAAAGTATCCTTTAGTGTCACCGTTCTATTGAAAACCAATTGATCTGCGGTTGAATCTTTATCCAGACAAAAATATCCTTTACGAATAAACTGATAACGGCTATCTAAATCTGCATCAGCAAGGGCTGGCTCGATATATGCAGTCGGTAAAACCGTTAAACTTTCCGGGTTTAAATAGTCCTTAAAATCACCTTCTTCAGCATCTGGGGTTTCGGATGTAAACAAACGGTCGTACAAACGAATTTCTGCTGTTTTTGCATGTTGTGCACTCACCCAATGGATGGTTCCTTTTACGTTTATCCCGCTGGTATCATTTCCACTTTTCGATTCAGGAATATAAGTACAATGGATTTCTGTAACGTTTCCCTTTTCATCTTTCACAAAATCTTCGCACTTCACAATGTAAGCGAACTTTAAACGAACCATTGCCCCAGGTGCCAAACGGAACCATTTCTTCGCTGGAACTTCCATAAAATCTTCACGCTCAATCCAAAGCTCATTGCTAAACGGAATCACACGAGTACCACCGTGATCTTCAGCTTCTGGATTGTTTTCGCCAATTAAATCTTCAGTACCTTTTTCATAATTGGTAATGATTAATTTAATGGGATCTAAAACCGCCATCACTCGGTTAGCAGTTTTATTTAAATCCTCACGGATACAAAACTCCAACAAGCTTAGTTCAATTAAATTCTCACGTTTCGCAATACCAATACGTTCGCAAAATTCACGTACACTTTTTGGCGTAAAGCCTCTTCTGCGTAAACCCGAAATAGTAGGCATGCGTGGGTCGTCCCATCCGTTAACCAAATTTTCATTAACCAGTTGCAGCAGCTTGCGTTTACTCATTACTGTGGAAGTAAGGTTTAAACGAGCAAATTCATATTGCTTAGATGGGAATATTTCTAACTGTTCTATAAACCAATCGTATAGTTCACGGTGCGAAACATACTCCAAGGTACAAATTGAATGGGTAATATTTTCTATACTATCACTCTGTCCATGCGCAAAATCATACATGGGGTAAATGCACCATTTGTTGCCCGTGCGGTGATGTTCTGCATGTTTAATGCGGTAAACAATTGGGTCACGCATTAACATATTCGGACTAGCCATATCGATCTTCGCCCGCAAGGTGTAAGCGCCATCCGGAAATTCGCCGCTTTTCATTCTTCCGAAGATATCAAGATTTTCCGCTATGCTTCTATTGCGATAAGGGCTATCTTGGCCAGGTTCTGTAGGTGTGCCTTTTAAAGCTGCAATCGCATCTGCCGTACTTTCATCAACGTAAGCTAAACCTTTTTCGATAAGCTTAACTGCAAATGCGTATAATTGATCAAAATAATCTGAAGCGTATAATTCATTTTTCCAATTAAAACCCAGCCATTTGATGTCTTCCTGCTGACTGTTTACGTATTCTGTTTTTTCCGTAACCGGATTGGTATCATCAAAACGAAGGTTGGTGTAACCGCCGTATTTTTGTGTTAGTCCGAAGTTTAAGCATATCGCTTTGGCATGGCCAATATGTAAGTATCCATTCGGTTCTGGCGGAAAACGCGTAACCAATGTTTTATACTTGCCACTATTCAGATCGTTCTCAACAATTTCTTCAATAAAGTTCAATGACTTCTCTTCACTCATAAAAACCTGTAAATTAGGAATGCAAATGTAAAAAGATTGAGCGGAATTAGGTAATGATTAAAAAATAGATTAGGGGACTGGAGAATAGTGAATTGGAAATCGGTTGGGCGCTTGTTTCTATTTCTTATTTGATTCAATCGAGGTTGAAATTGGAAATAGGTGGCCTTGTGCCTCTCACCTACTTCCCGTTTCCCATTCCCATTTCCCTAAACCCTATTTCCATAAAAGAAAATTCGATACATTTACCTCAACTTAATATTCAGTATGAGCAAAGTATTAAACCGACCGATACGCGTTCTGGTTGCCAAAGTAGGCCTTGATGGTCATGACAGAGGGGCTAAAGTGATCGCCACTTCACTTCGTGATGCAGGAATGGAAGTGATTTATACCGGCCTGCGCCAGACACCAGAAATGGTGGTAAATACGGCTTTGCAGGAAGATGTTGATGCCATTGGAATTTCCATATTATCTGGAGCCCACATGACGGTTTTTCCAAAAATTATTCACTTTATGAAAGAAAAACAACTTGATGATGTATTATTAACTGGTGGAGGAATTATCCCGGAAGGTGATCGAAAAAAACTCTCTGAGTTGGGTGTTGGAGAATTATTTCCTCCTGGAACAACTATGGCAAGCATTGTAGAGTATATTAAAAATTGGGTTTTAGAAAATAGAAATTTTTAAGTTATGGCATATCAGAATCTAATATCAGAAATAAAAGAGAACATCTTATACGTTACCATCAACAGGGAAAAGGCTTTAAATGCATTGAATAAAGATACTTTGGATGAATTAGCCGAGGTGATAAAATTTGCGGGAGAAACTGATGAGGTAAAAGGGGTAATTTTAACTGGTTCTGGCGAAAAAGCTTTCGTTGCCGGAGCAGATATTAAAGAGTTTTCAGATTATAGCAGTAAACAAGGTGAGGAGTTAGCACGAACAGGTCAGCAAAATGTTTTTAATGCGATTGAAAATTCGTCGAAACCATTTATTGCAGCCATTAATGGTTTTGCTTTAGGCGGCGGATTGGAACTGGCAATGGCTTGCCATATGCGTGTTGCGGCGGATACGGCTAAACTAGGCTTGCCAGAAGTTACTTTAGGCCTGATTCCGGGTTACGGGGGGTCACAGCGTTTAACGCAATTGGTTGGTAAAGGCAAAGCTATTGAATTAATTACCACGGCCAACTTAATCAACGCTGTTGATGCGGAAAAAATTGGGCTTGTTAATTACGCTGTGCCGTTGTCTGATCTCATTAGCAAATCGACAGAAATTTTGAACCTGATAAAACAACGTGCGCCTCTGGCCATTGCTGCGGCAATTAAATCAGTAAATGCATCCCTTACCGGGAGTAATGGTTACAATGTTGAAATCGAAGAGTTTGGAAAATGTTTTGAGACTTCCGATTTCAAAGAAGGCGTTTCCGCTTTTCTAGAAAAGCGGAAAGCTAACTTCCTCGGGAAGTAGTAAAATTGCATGATTAATTCGATAGTGCATTAAAATAAGTGTAGAAAATATTTCCCAAATCAATTTATTTTGAGTAATTGTGTAATACTATTCTACGCTCCTTAAATACATTCTTTCTCCCGATTATTATAGAGCTTTAGATAGTGTAAAAACAGATGATGCTAACGAAAAAAAGATTCTGATAGATGATGAAGTAAACATTGGTTTATTATTATCTAAGTTTCTTACAAGGACTGGGGTTTAGGTGGCAAACGCCATTAGCAGCGGTTCTGCGTTAGATATAATGACGAATGAAGAGTTTGAACTGGTTTTATGCGATTACCGCCTGGACGATACAGACGGAAGGGGATTTTAATAAAATAAAGGAGAATTACCCAATTCCGGCGTGATTATCATTATCGGATACTCAGATATCAAATTAACGGTCGAGCTCATTAAATTAGCGGCCTACGATTATATGACAAAACCGCTATATCCTGATGAGATTTTAAATACCAGCAATAAAGCTTTTTGAGACAGAAAGAGCCCTCAACGAAAACAAAGGCAGGCCCGGAAAAAAAACATGAAACAAAATCTGATTATGTAAATTACACCGAATATAATAATGGTCAAAGCGAGGTTTCGGCCACTTTCCTAAACAAATTCAGTTAATTGCGCCAACATCTTATAACATTATTTTAACAGGTGAAAGTGGTACTGGGAAAGAGTGTGTAGTCAAAACAATCCATTTAAATAGTTTGAGAATAAATAAGCCCTTTGTAGCGATGGATTGCGGTTCGTTAACTAAAGAATTTGCCGGGAGTGGGTTTTTTGGTCATGAGAAAGCATCATTTACCGGTGTGCTCTACACTAAAATTGGGCACTTTGAGCAGATGGAGGTAGGTTATTCTTAGTTGAAATAGGTAACTTATCTTACGAAATTCAAGCCATCTTGCTCAAAACGGTACAAGAAAGAAAAGTTAAACGTATTGGCAGTACTAAAGAAATTGATTTAGATGTCCGAATTATTGTGTCTACAAACTAAAATTTGGCCGACAATATTGGTAAGGGGACGTTCAGAGAGGAATTATACCATCGCTTTAATAAATTTTCTATCCATCTCCCTTCCTTAAAAAAACAAGGAAATGATATCCTAATCTTTGCCGATAAGTTTTTAGCAGTGGCAAATCAAGTACTTAATAAAAACATTATGGGTTTTAGTGAAGGCGTTAAAAATTGTTTCCTCAATTACAGCTGGCCAGGAAATGTAAGGGAACTTAAAAATGTAATCCGCGGGGTTTCATTGTTAACTGATGGAAATGAAATTCAGGTTGATGTATTGCTTTTGGAGCTTTCAAACTAGGCCGGGGATTTCGATCGCGAAAAGGTTTTCAAACAAATTAAATCAAAGCATAGCGATAAGCCCAAGGACTTGAAAAATGCTGCGCAAGAAGCAGAGTATGACACTATTCTTAGCGTTTTAAAAAGAAACAAATTTCAATAAAACAAAAGCAGCCCAAATCTTAAACATCGATAGAAAAACGCTATACAATAAAATCAAGGAGATAAAGATTGAAGATCAGGAATAATCTTTTCATAGGCTAAAACAAAACCCAACTTTTTGCTATTAAGAGAATACCAAACATCACTTTATGTCGGTATTTTCATTTAAGCAACGCAATAACATCAACCTCGTTATTATTATAGCGCTTGGACTTTTAATTGCGTATTCTTTACAAGCAATTTTTAGCGCAATTCTGAGTACTTTAGTACTATACACCATCATGCGGCCAGCTTATATTCACCTCGCTGAAGTGAAAAGATGGAATAAAAGGTTAGTAGCTATTTTTCTAATCGTGATCAGTATTTTACTGATTGTGCTACCATTTTATGCGTTAAGCAGCATGGTAATTAGTAAAATATCAGAGCTTAGAAACAACGAAATATTTTTTAAAAATATATTAGTTAAACTTCAGCATTTAGTTCCCTTTAATATCAATCAAGATGTGATTCAAGATGGATTAAATCGGCTGGGGAATTGGGCAACAGAGTTATTTCCTTCCTTAATTTCAAGTGCTGTAAATATTATACTAAGCCTTTTAGTGATGTACTTTTTACTATACTTCATGCTCATCGAACGCCAAACTTTTGAGCGATCTTTAATTAAATACGCACCTCTTAGAGAACAAAATGCACTGCGTTTTGGCGATGAAATGCGAAATACAACTTATGCAAACGTATTGGGGCAGGGTTTAATTTGTCTGGTACAGGGTTCGTTGGTAAGTTTATCTTTTTACATTTTGGGTTACAAAGATCCCATATTCTGGGGGGTAATTACCACTTTCATATCTTTCGTCCCCATTCTGGGGCCGCCTGTAGTTTTTGTGCCAGCGGCTATCCTGCAAATTGCAAACGGAAATAACTTCGCTGGGTGGGCAATGCTAATTTTCGGCTTTGTTGTTATCATTAACATCGATAATGTACTTCGATTCATCATTGCAAAAAAAGTTGGCAACATTCACCCCATAATCACAGTAATTGGCGTAATTATTGGTATCCCATTATTTGGAATTTTAGGACTCGTTTTTGGTCCGCTATTATTATCTTATTTTATTTTGCTTGTTAAGATTTACGAAACCAGTACGCTCGCATCAGAAAGATTGGAAAGAATTAAAACAAATAATGAGCTTAATGAGTTATAATTTATAGCTTAACAATAATGTAATATAGTATTTCTTATATTGTGAATGTTAAACCCTTAAAATAATTAATTATGAATGATAACTCAAAAGTAGTAGTTGCTCTTTTAGCAGGATTAGCTGCTGGTGCCGCTTTAGGTATCTTATTTGCACCAGATAAAGGTGACGAAACCCGTGACAAATTAAGCCAATCGTTAAAAGATCTTGGAGATTCTATTAAAGATAAGGCTGCGGATGAGATTAATAACTTATCAAGTTTAAAGGATAAAGTTGTTAGTTCAATTAAAACAAAATTAAGAAGTGTTGAAGACGAGTACAGTGACGACGTTGAACACGCATAATAATAATAAATAATTGGGCGCTTCGGGCGCCCATTTAAATTCCATCTAAAACTATGCAAGAAAATAAAGAAAAAAGTATTGAAGACCTTGTTGAAGACGCCAAAGGCTTTTTGGAAGCAAGAGTTGAATATACAAGACTTTACCTTGTAGAAAAGGTATCAAAAATATTTGCCGATTTAGTTACAAATACTGCTGTAATTGTATGTTTTATATTGGCATTTTTATTTGGCAGTGTAACTCTGGCTCTTTTCTTATCAGATGTTTTGGGAAGTTATACACGAGGATTTGGTTGTGTATCGGGGATATATCTTTTGTTAGCGGTTATCGTTTATTTAACTAAAGACAAATACATTGAAAAAGCTATTATTAATGTAGCCATTACAAAATATTTCGACAAACTTGCAGATAAGGAGGAAGAAGATGAGAAAGTATAACATCAGAACTTTAGAGGATTTGCAAGCAGCTAAGTTGGAGTTGAAAGTGGAATATACACTTAAACAAAACATGCTCAAAAACGATGGTAAGATCTTTTTAAAACAGTTTACACTCGGTGCACTCATCAAGAAGTTTGCAACACCAAGCAATTTGTTTAAGGCTGATGAGAAGTTGAACATCAGTGGCACAGCAATGTCGCTCCTGTTGCCAATGTTTATGAACAAAACAATTTTCCGAAGTGCTGGCTTTTTAACTAAAGCTGCTGTTGGTTTAGTGTCAGGAAAAGTAGGAAAATCATTAGATGCTGAGCATTTATCAGCGATCTTTAACTCTGTTAAAGGTTGGTTTGGAAAAAAGAAGGAACAGAAATCAAAGAAATTTATAGATTATGGCATACCGCCAGATAGTGAAACCTATTAATATTGAGCCTCATATTTGAAATATGAGGCTTTATTTTTTTAAAAAATTCATACTTTTAGGTGTAGCGTAATGATGCTATCAATCGTTACCAATGAAACAAAATTTATGAAAAAATTAATACTCTTGCTCGCCATCTGCTTAACACTTTCTTGCAAAAAGGATTTGGATAAGAAACTTTCCAGTAAAAATTGGCGTGTTGAATCGGTTACGGTAAGCCCGGCAATGACATCCGGAAACAAAACCAGTACAAACTATTTAGAGCTTATGGGGCCTCAAAGTTGTGCTGCGACCACTATACTAACATTTTCTGACAAAGGCATATTTACATCAGGTTCGAATGGTGCGTTATGCGATTTATTTTATGATCCGAATAGTAAACCAGTAACTTGGACCAGGGAAGGCGAGCAAATCATCATTTCCTCTTCACCACAATCGCCATTCACATTAAAGGGTAATAAATTAACCCGAACGACAACTACCACATCAGCCGGTGGCACCGTTTATACTTTTGAATATGTCTACAAAGCCCAATAATTTACAAATTTTGATGGTATGCCTGGGGAATATTTGCCGATCTCCTTTGGCTGAGGGCATTATGAAACACCTTGCAAAGCAAAAAGGTCTAAATTGGGAAATTGCATCGGCGGGAACTGGCGATTGGCATATAGGAAAAGCGCCAGATAATAGAAGCGTGGCTGCTGCTAAATTTTTGGGTTATGATATTAGCCGTCAAAGAGCGCAACAGTTTAACCACAATATGTTTATCCAATATGATTTGATCTTGGTTATGGATCGCAATAATTTAGCAGATGTAAAGCGTTTAGCTAGAACAGATGATGAGCGCCAAAAGGTTAAACTTTTCTTAGCAGAGGATGAGGTAACAGATCCGTATTGGGATAACGACCTTTTTGGGCCGGTTTGTAATCAAGTTGAAGAAAGATGTAAAGAAATTATCAAACAACTTTCTTAATTTTACAACTGAAACGACCCTAACCAAACCCATTGCTATGAAGAAGATTATTCCTTTTTGCGTATTAGTTACCTTAATATTTCTCACTCAAAGTTTCTCCATCGATAAAAAGATAGAAAGAGTTTTAGTTTTCTCGAAAACAAAAGGCTTTAGGCACAACTCCATAAGTGATGGGAAAACTGCAATTACAAAACTTGGCAATCAGCACCATTTTTTAGTTGACACCACCGAAAATGCAGCACAGTTTACTGAAAATAATCTTAAAAAATACGCGGCCGTAATTTTCTTAAATACCACTGGCGATGTTTTGGATGATCAGCAACAGGTTGCATTTGAGCATTATATTCAGGCTGGCGGCGGCTATGTAGGAATCCATGCCGCAACAGATACAGAATACGATTGGCCTTGGTATGGCAAGTTGGCTGGAGCTTACTTTATTAGTCACCCAGCGGTTCAGGAAGCTAGATTTATTGTTAAAGACCGTAAACATGCAGCAACCCGTTTTCTTCAGGATTCGGTTTGGATGCACAAGGACGAACTTTACAACTTTAAAGATATCAACCCGGGTATCAACGTCTTGTTAACCATTGATGAAAATTCATATAATGGCGGTAAAAACGGAAAGTTTCATCCATTTAGTTGGTATCATGATTACGATGGGGGTAAATCTTTTTATACTTCAATGGGGCATACCAAAGAAACCTGGACAGATTATATGTTTTTAAAACATCTATACGGTGGAATTTTATATGCTATGGGTAGAAAAAGCTAATAGATTAATAAATACAGCCGCACATTCGCAATTGATTTAATTCATATTACGAATCTGCGGCTTGAATATTTAGATTGTAAAACCTTAATAAAACAACTGCGATAATACATTTGTTGCTGATGGTGCTGCAGGTTTTAATGCAGTAAACTTCGATAACTGTGCTACCGTCAAAATCGTTCCTAAATTAGATTTTAAACCAGAAACCAGTTTGCCAACTTTTGTTTTTGCTGCAGTAGGGTTGGTTTTTTGAGTAGCTAAGGCTGTTGCTTTTTGCACTAAAAAATCTTTAACTAGTGAGGTAACTGTTGGTTTTTGTGCAGGCGTTAAGGTTTACGCTGGAGTAAGTTTTCCTAATATCCCAGATGTTAAACTGTTAATATCTAAACCAGAAGCCGCGGCAGCCGAACCACTTTACTCAATATACTTTGGGCATTCGATGCACCATTCAGGCTAAACATCAGCGTAGCCAAAATCAATAATTTCTTCATTTATAACATTATGTTTAGTGTAAAGCGAAGATATACTTTTTACACATTCAAAGAATATTATTATTAGGTCTGGGATCTTTTACGTTAACTAAATAGATGTATTTGAGCATACAAAACGCTGCTACTGCTCCAAAGCTATGCCATAGAAAGTGAGTGCCGATTTGTAATATTTCCCATTTGTCGGCTATCCGAAATGTAAGTGCAAAAATAAATGCCAATAAAGCAAAACCCACCCATTTTCCGTTTCTCCAACCTGTTTTTAACAAGTAGCCAAAAACTGGAAATAATACTAACGCAGCCATTAAAGCATAGTTAATATTGATAAAAATCTGGAAATCGCCATCAGCAAATAGTTTTCGTACATAAAACTGGAAAAAGGCATATAGCAATATGATAAGTACAGCGAAATACCATTTAGTTAATTTGGCTAAAAAATATACGCCAGCAGAAAGGCAGAGCAGCATTATCGGCATCCAATCCATCATGATAAAAATTGGCCACCGCCTAAAAGCATGATAAGTGGTGCCTCCAATTCCTCCGATGTAAAGCGAAACTAAAGCAAGACTGAGAAAAGTATGTTGTTTAAATTTACCCCAAACTTTGAAAGTCCAAAATATAGCGATACATAAAAAGAAACAGCTTGTAATAGCATTAAGTGGTTCGGGAAACAAGTTGTTCAAATTGGTTTCCGTATAGATGGTGCCGCCATCAAGGGGATTTTGAAAAATAGCCATCATCGTGTTAAGTTTAATATGCAATTTGCAGTTATAAAATCAAATACTCCTATGTTTTGTGATTAGTGTTTCAGTAAAAAAATTGCGACTAAAGTTTAATCGTTTGAAATTCCAAAACAGATTTAATGCTGTTTTTTGAAAAATGACAAACTTTTTCTTTTGAGCCATGTTGAAATTATAACATCAAATCAATAAAAACATGAAAACTACAACAGCAACCGCAGAGGTATTAAACGACCTAATTGAAATTAATAACGACCGTATCGAAGGTTATGAAAAAGCCCGTACAGAACTGAAAGATAGCGATGCAGATTTGAAATCATTATTTTTAAGTATGATTGAGGAGAGCCAGAAATATAAAATGGCTTTGGCAACAGAAGTAGCTGCATTTGGTGAAGACATTGAAACAGGAACAACTAATTCTGGAAAAATTTACAGAGCGTGGATGGATGTTAAAGCCTTATTTACAGGTCACGATCGCAAAACGGTGCTAAACAATTGTGAGTTTGGAGAAGATGCAGCTCAGAATGCATATAAAATGGCTCTGGAAGAAGAAGACCTTCCGGCAAATATCAGGGAATTGATTTCGGATCAGAAAGCGGCTTTAAGAGTTTCACACGATGAAATCAAAAGATTACGCGATTCCCAAGCGTAAGTTAGCTTTAGTCAAATGAGAAAAACCACCCGATAATTTATCAGGTGGTTTTATTTTTTATATCTGGTTACGCTTCCAATTCCCTGTCTAAATGTTCGGTAACCCGTTGAATGGTATTATCAATCGTGTTACTTAAAATGGTTAAGTAAGAACCTTTCTTTGCATTATCAATCGCTATTTGTAAACACTCTGTGCTTTTGTTATTGATGATTATCTCTTTATTTGGATCAACTTCTTGAATTCCTTTCACTAACAAATCAACCAATTCCTGCTGCAGTCTTCCTCGTAGATATTTCTCCTGGCAGATGTAGATTTTATCAAACATTTGTGCTGAGATACGAGCTGTTTCGATGATGTCCTCATCTCTTCTGTCGCCAGTTCCAGAAATAATACCTACATGCTCTGTTGATTCTACGCTTTGTAAATAAGCCTTCACGCCGTTAAATCCATCAGGATTGTGGGCAAAATCTACCAAAACTTTAAAGTCTTTGAATCTGAAAACATTCATTCTTCCAGGGGTATGTGCCGCCGACGGAATGAAGGTTTCTAATGATAAACGAATATCTTCAGGTTTGTAGCCCCACAAGTAGGCCGCAAGGGTTGCTGCCAAAACATTTTGGATCATAAAGTTAACCGATCCGCCGAATGTTAAAGGAATATGCGTGGCTTTATCAACTCTTAGTTTCCAATCACCCGTTTTAATGGTGATGAATCCATTTTCGTAAATAGCTGCAATTCCACCTTTTTTGCAATGATCTTTAATAACTGGATTGTTTTCATCCATACTAAAGTAAGCCACATTACAACGGGCGTCTCTGGCAATTTTTACACAATAACCATTATCAGCATTTAATACTGCCCAACCTTTTCGGCGAACGGCTCCGATAACTACCGCTTTTACACGGGTTAAATCATCCAGGTTATGAATATCGGAAATACCCAAATGATCTTCCTGAATATTAGTAACAACGCCAATGTCGCAAGCATTAAACCCTAATCCGGCTCTCAAGATACCGCCACGGGCAGTTTCTAAAACAGCAAATTCAACAGTCGGGTCTTTTAAAATAAATTCTGCACTTATTGGTCCAGTTGTGTCACCTTTCATCAACATCGTGTTGTGAACGTAAACTCCATCGCTGGTAGTAAAACCAACCCGCTTACCATTACTTCTAATAATGTGAGCTATCAAACGAGTGGTGGTGGTCTTTCCGTTCGTGCCGGTTACAGCGATGATAGGGATTTGCGATAATCTGCCCTGTGGATAAAGCATGTCAACCACTGAAGCAGCTACATTTCGCGGCAATCCTTCACTTGGAGCCAGGTGCATCCGGAAGCCCGGTGCCGCATTCACTTCCAATACAACCCCACCATTTTCCGTAAGTGGTTGTGTCAGGTTTTGCGCCATGATATCAATTCCACAGATATCTAAGCCAATCACCCTCGAAATTCTTTCGCAAATGAAAATATTTTGAGGATGAACAATATCGGTCACATCAATCGATGTTCCTCCTGTGCTTAAGTTTGCAGTCGATTTTAAGTAAACCACCTCGCCTTTTTCTGGAATGGTTTCCAGTGTGTATTCTTTTTTAGCAAGTAAATCTAGGGTGTCACGATCTACAGAAATCTCTGTTAATACGTTTTCATGGCCATAGCCACGACGAGGATCTTCATTTTCCTTATCAATTAATTCTTGAATGGTATGAATCCCGTTACCTTTTACATGGGCAGGATCGCGTTGTGCTGCGGCAACTACTTTATGGTCAATTACCAAAACACGAAAATCATAGCCGGTGATGAATTTCTCAATAATTACACGGCGAGAATAAGTTTTGGCATACTCGAAAGCTGCTTTAGCGGCCTCCATTGTCTTTACATTTATGGTTGCGCCTTTGCCATGATTTCCATCGAGTGGTTTAAAAACCAAAGGAAAACCAACCTTATTTACTGAAGCTTCCAGGTCATCAGGATTAGCGATTGTAACGCCTGATGCCACTGGAATGGCTGCCTCGGTTAATAAACGTTTAGTTTCTTCTTTATTGCTGGCTATATCCACAGCGATGCTGCTGGTTTTTTCGGTCATGGTAGCTCTAAAACGAACCTGATTTTTACCGTAACCCAATTGCACCAACGAACTTTTATTTAAACGGATCCATGGAATATTTCTGCTTACCGCCTCCTGAACAATTGACCCAGTACTTGGACCTAAAGCTTCAAGCTCACGGATTTCTTTCATCCTTCTGATGTCATGTTCCAGATCATACTCTTCATTGTTAATTAGCGCTTCAGCAATTCTAACTGCCGCTTCTGCTGCATAAACGCCGACTTTCTCTTCCAGATAACTGAATACGACATTGTAAATTCCTTCGGTTTTAGTTTGGCGTGTACGCCCAAATCCTGTTTCCATGCCGGCAATGGTTTGAATTTCCAATGCAATATGTTCAATAACATGGCCCATCCAAGTGCCTTCTTTTACTCTGGAGAAAAAACCACCTTCCACACCTTTGGAGCATCGATGTGTAAACATACTCGGCAATAGTTTTTCAATGCGCTCACTGAAACCTTCAATTGTATTAGTTGGCCGTTGTTCCAGCTCCTCTAAATCCAGGCGCATTTGGATAAGTTTTTTTCTGCTAATAGACCAGATATTTGGCCCTCTTAATACTTGTATGTTCGATATCTTCATGTAATATTTTGTCGTTTTTTTAGTTAATCTAGCGTTGGGATGGCCTTTTTAAATCAATTTTAAGGAATAAAATTGATGATTGTAAATTATACATTTATTTTGGAAATTGACACCACAAATAGCTAAATCAAAATAAAACGCTATTTGTTTTATTTCAGCGAAAAGAATAGCCAATTTATTAAGATTTATTTCAACTAATGTTAACAATTAAGTAATTATTGACAAAAAAAGTCGTGTTTTTTATCTTAAGCTGATATATTTGGGCTTTTTGATACATTACTAATACACAAAGAATGGTTCCAAGAGGCAAACTTATCATCATTGGTGGAGCAATAAACACGGGCAGCTTTGCAGAAACGCAATTCGGTTTACCAGAGAACATGAATTTTTTTGAGCGTGGGATTTTAAAGAGAATCACTACCGAATCAGTTAAAGATATTGAATCACGCTTCGAAATTATTACTACTGCTTCTTTAATGCCTGAGAAAGTTGGCGAAGAATATATCAAAGCTTATGCGCAATTAGATGTTCATAATGTTGGTGTCTTAAATATTACCAATCGTGAGGAAGCAAACTCTGATGAAAATTATGCAAGAATTGCAGCTGCTGAGGTTATTATTTTTACTGGTGGCGATCAATTAAGACTTTCATCAATATTCGGAGGAACAAAAATTCATCAAATTCTCTTAGAGAAATATAAAAACGAAGCAGTTGTAATTGCAGGCACGTCTGCAGGAGCGGCAGCAAGTTCAAAAAACATGATTTACCAGGGAAGTAGCAAGGATGCGTTATTAAAAGGTGAAGTTAAAATTACTGGTGGTTTAGGTTTTATTGATGATGTAATTGTGGATACGCATTTTGTTCAACGCGGAAGGATTGGACGTTTATTATACGCTGCAGCCAGTAATCCAGGTATCTTGGGTATAGGTTTGGGCGAAGATACGGGTCTTTTTATTTCAGATGGACATGTAATGGAAGCTATAGGATCTGGGATGGTAATTTTGGTAGATGGCCGCCAAATGGCCGATACCAATTTAACAGACGTAGAAATGGGGCAGCCTGTATCGATAAAAAATATGGTTGTACATGTAATGTGCGATGGTGATGTGTACGACTTAACTGACCATAGTTTGGTGATCCATCATCCAAAAGTGATCCCGGTAGGTTAAATAAGTATTTAGTTGAGCGTTTTCATTCTCGATGCTGAATAAAAAATCTTGATACCAATAAAATGAAACTAATTATACACGGTGGCTTTTTTAGTGAGTCATCAACCAATCAAGAAACAAAGAAAGCAAAGCAAGATGCCTTAGCAGAAATTGTTACGCTTGGTTATCAATATTTAAAAACCCATACCGCTTTAGAAACTGTAGTTTATACCGTGGCATTATTGGAAGATAATGAACTATTTAATGCTGGCATTGGTTCGCAGATCCAAAGCGATGGGAAGGTTAGGTTGAGTGCATCTTTAATGGATGGAAAAACTGAAAAGTTTAGTGGCGTGATCAATGTGGAAGATGTAAAGAATCCTATTTACATTGCTAAAGATCTCTTGAATTATGATGACCGTGTTTTGAGTGGCAGTGGCGCCCAAAACTTTGCCCGAAAAAATGGTCATGAATTTTTCAGTCCAATCACTAAACAACGCCAAGCAGAATACGAAGAAAAGCTAAATCAACAAAATAATTTAGGCACGGTGGGCTGTGTAGCGCTAGATGATGATGGCAATCTTGCTGTCGGTACTTCAACTGGTGGTAAAGGCTTTGAAATTCCTTGCCGGGTAAGCGATTCGGCTACAGTAGCAGGGAATTACGCCAATCAATATGCGGGCATTTCTTGCACTGGAATAGGTGAGGATATTGTAAGCAATGCAACCGCTTCAAAAATTGTTACCCGGGTAACGGATGGCTTTAGCTTAAAAGAGGCCTGTGATAAAACTTTCCTGGAACTCAAAGTATATGATGGTTTCGCTGGGGTAATTGGCATCACATCTTCAGGCGAAATCTACCATTGCGATTCACATCCCTATATGGTTTGGGCATCTTTCGATGTTAATTTACAGGTATTTAGCTAATATTGAATATAAAGTATTATTTTTGTTGCATGTCCAAATATTTATTCGCTTTATTTAGCCTGTTCGCGTCATTTCAACTACAAGCTCAAAATATAGATAAAGCTGATATGCAGGAGCCAAATGCAGGAAGTGCAATCACTATTGCAGTATCTAAGTTCGATTTAGAAGATGGAAATTCTTTTTATGATGATGCTGAAGATTTAGAAAAAAAGGGTGATTTTAATGAAGCATTAACACTATTTGGCAAAGCTGCTTTCGAATATAATGCCGTTAAAAACTTTACCAAGTATGGTCAGGCCATCATCAAGATGAGTAATATGCACTACCAATTGGGACGTTTCGGCGATGCAGAACAGATTCTTTTAAATGTTGCGCTCAAAAATTATTCGAAGATGGGTAGCAGAAGCGGTTTAATGAATACCTATCAGCTTTTAGGAAAAGTTTATCTTGCCAACAGTAAATACACACAATCGATGTGGTTTTATACCCAGCAAGGTATTTTAGCCAAACAACTTAAAAGCAATAATTCTTACATCGAATCGGTTTTAGGAATTGTACAGGTTAAAATAAAGAAAAAGGATTTTACCCTTGCCTTAAGAGATCTGAAAACAGCCGAATGGTTAGCTAGCTCAATCAAAACCAATCAATATAAAGGTCAGATTAGCGATGCCCGTGAAACCATCGCAAATAAAACGGCTCAAAAGAAATCGTAGTTTCCTCAAAACTATTTTGCATTCACCTCATACTTGGGTTACAAGGTAGTTCAATTGTAAATTTCTATTCCAGAATTACTTACCAGCCTAATGGCAAAACAATTACCTCCATTTTTCGTTAAAATTTAATAATTGTTAAATAAAAAGCTTTTAGCTAGATTTGATAGCCTTTTAACAAGAGACAGTAATAATGCTGTCTCTTTTTTGTTTTTTCGTTAAAATGGTATCATATTGGCTATATAATATTGAAATGGATTTTAAATCGTTTAAAGAGATGTTGAAGAGAATATTTTTTGTAATTTTTACTGCGGCGGTACTGGCTTGCCATGCTGACCCAAAGCCACAGCCGATTGTGGAAGGCGTTACTAATGTAATCCCCGATGAGCAACAGAAGCTCGTAATAAAGGAAGTTGTAAATCTTATCGAGAGTTATAATTATAAAAAAATCCAGATTAACGATTCTATCTCATCCTTAATTTTAGATAGATATATAAAGGCCCTAGATCAGGGAAAAAATTATTTTCTTGCTTCTGATATCAAAGAATTTGAGAAATACAGAACTACTTTAGACGACGATTTCAAGAATGGCGATTTAAGCGGTCCATTTTATATTTACAATGTATATGCGAAACGTTTAAACGAATATTTCAAATACTCGTTAGCGCAAATAAAAACCAAGTACGATTTTAATCAAAACGATACATATGTGTACGACCGTGAAAAACTTCCATGGGCAGTTTCTTCAACTGCTTTAAATGAAACCTGGAAAAAAAGAGTGAAATATGAGTTAATCAATCTTAACTTGGCAGGCACTGCACAGGAGAAAAACGTAGAAACACTTACAAAACGTTATCAAAACCTTCAATCTCAAACTTCGAAAACTAATAATCAGGATGTATTCCAAATTTTGATGGATGCATTTACCGAATCAGTTGATCCACACACTAACTATTTTGTACCCGCCAGAGCAACTGAATTTAACGAAGAAATGTCTCGTTCTTTTGAAGGTATCGGGGCCAGGTTACAGCTCGAAAATGAAGTTGTTAAAATTTCGGAGATTATTCCAGGAGGACCTGCATTTAAAGGAAAACAACTTACCGCTGGGGATAGAATTATTGCAGTTGCGCAAGGCGATGGAGAATTTGTTGATGTAGTAGGTTGGAGATTGGATGTCACTGTTACGAAAATTAAAGGTCCAAAAGGTACAAAAGTTCGGTTAAAAGTTATTCCTGTCGGAAAAGAGATGTCTTCTAAGCCTGTGATTATCGAATTGGTTAGGGAAAAAATTATCCTTGAAGATCAATCAGCTAAGAAGAAAGTAAAAACCATCAATTCAAATGGCAAAAATTATAAAATTGGTATTATTTCTTTGCCAGCCTTTTACGCAGATTTTAAAGCCGCAAACTCTGGCGATAAAAACTATAAAAGCACTACCCGTGATGTGAGAAAATTAGTTGATTCACTAAAAAACATCGATAAAGTGGATGCCATTGTGATGGATTTGCGTGGAAATGGCGGCGGTTCTCTTGTAGAAGCGATTTCATTAACAGGTTTATTTATCGATAAGGGCCCGGTTGTTCAGGTTAAAGATTTAAGAGGTAAAATTGAAGTAGATGAAGATGAAACATCTGGCGTAGCATGGGATGGTCCTTTCGGAGTAATGATTGATCGTTTAAGTGCATCGGCATCAGAAATTTTTGCAGGAGCTATTCAAGATTACGGCAGAGGAATCATTATGGGTAGCCAGAGTTATGGAAAAGGTACCGTTCAATCGTCAATTGATTTAAATAAATTAGTTAACCCAGGGATGCTTCAGAAAATCGCGGGTTTAGTTACCAGAGATAAAACTATTGGTACTTCTCCAACCGGAGCAAATCCAGCTGATATTAATCTAGGTCAGATCAACCTAACCATGGCGAAGTTTTATCGCGTAGCAGGTAGCAGCACACAACATAAGGGTGTAACACCGGATGTTGTTTTTCCATCGCTTTATCCAATGGATAAAATCGGAGAAGATACAGAGCCATCTGCATTACCTTGGGATGTAATTCCGAGTTCGAACTTTAAGGCGGTTGCTAATTTATCAGCAGTTAAAGCTGGTTTAATAAAAAACAGCGAACAGCGTATAGCAAACTCGTTAGATTTTAAATTTATTAAACAAGATATAGCTGACCTGAAAAAACGTGATGCGGAAGTATCGGTAACGTTGAATGAGAATAAATTAAAGGCTGAGCGTGATGCTCAGGAGGCAAAATCTTTAGCCCGACAAAATGAATTAAGAGCGTTGAGAGGCTTGCCAGCTATTAAGAAGGGTGAAAAAGTGACGAAGCAAGATACCTTTGATTTTATTGAAGATGAATCTTTAAAAGTGATGGGTGATTTTATGCAGCAATCTGGTAATTATGTGATGAATTTGGGAATTGCAACAGCACCAAAACTATAAATCAAAAGCAAAACAAAGAAGCCCGATTAGAATTATCTATTCGGGCTTCTTTCGTTAATATAAAAAAATTAAGAAGGCTTAATCGGGTTTTGGCTCAATTGCATAGCCATCATTTCCTTCATTGTTTTGTTCATTCCCTCGGTGCTACCATCTAAGAAAATGATATTGCCTTCGCCGTACTCTGCAAATTGTTTAATGGCTTCCGTCCACATGGTGAAGAGAATTACCGATGTGTCTAGGTTCGCTTGCTGCATTTCATGTGCCGCATTGGTCATCCCTTTTGCTACCTCTTCTCTAAACAAAGCAATACCTTGTCCACGAAGTTGAGCAGCCTCACGTTCTGCAGTTGCGGCAATTTTAATGGCGTTACCATCCGCTTCTGCACCTTTTGTTTTGGTAATTAGCAAAGCCTGACCTTCATTTTCCGCAGCAGCCTTTAAGTTATTGGATGCCACCACTCGACTCATTGAACGCATGATCTCTTCATCAAAAGTGATATCATTTAATTGAAGATCTTGTAAATGGTAACCCCATCCATCTAATACCTGGTCAATTTGTTCCTTTACATGCAGTACAATCTCATTACGCTGAGCCAATACGTTTGCTTGTTTTTGCGTAGCTACGTAAGCACGAATGGAACCTTCAATAGTTCTGATTAATGCCTGCATTAAATTCGTTGCATCAACAAATTTAAAGGCTACGTTTTTTATTGTTTCCTCATCCTGATTAACTACAGAATATAGAAGCATGGCTTTAAAGTAAACGTTCGCCTGATCTTGCGTTACTGCCTGGAATGATAATTCTACGGAACGGTTTTGAATAGAAATACGAGAGTAAATCTGTTCAATTAACGGTATTTTGAAGTTCAAACCAGGGCGAAGCTGCCTTCGATATTTTCCGAAAACCGTTACTACAGCTATTGTTCCTTGTTTAACGGTAACAAAGGAGCTTAACAAGATAATAATGGCGATGGAACCGAGAATGTAGATCGTGTATTGCATAATAAGTTTTTTTTATGAAGTTATAAAAATTCATAGAAACTACATGGTTGTTTTGTAGCTTTAGTATTTATGCAACTAAATTAATATATACATGAAAAATAAATTATTATTGCCAGCCGCGGCACTGTTGCTACTCGCCGCCTGTCAAAATGATAAAAGCCGTCAAACAACCAGTAGCACAGATACACGAACAGTGTTTTTTGACACTGCTGGGATGGACACTACCGTAAAACCTGGCGATAATTTTTTTCTATATGCCAATGGCAAATGGATGAAAAATGCCCAGATTCCTAAAACGGAAACCGGGTGGGGATCTTTCTATACCTTATATAACGATAACTTAAAAAACTTAAGGGATATACTCGAAAAATCCGCTAAAAGCAACGCAGCCAAAGGAACTGCCGAACAAAAGGTAGGCGATTTCTATGCTAGTGGAATGGATTCTTTAACCATTGAAAAATTAGGGACGACGCCAATAAAGCCCTTGTTATCCAAAATCGATAATATAAAAAATGCAAACGAATTAATCAATTTTATTGCAGAAGGGTTTAGGAATGGAGAAGGTGATTTGTTTGTTTTCGGAGTGGAGCCAGATGATAAAAGCAGTCAAAAAAATGCTTTGATCTTCTATCAATCAGGCATCAATTTACCAGAGCGAAGTTATTACCTTGATCAGGATGGAAAAGCTAAAAAAATAAGAGAACAATATTTGGCGTACATTTCTAAAATATTTGCTCTTTCTGGCGATTCAGTAAATGGCGTGAAATATGCCAATGATATACTTAAACTCGAAACGGCTTTAGCACAAAGCCATTTTACACCTGTTGAGCAACGCGATCCTCAAAAAAATTATAACAAGTTTGCTGTTTCCGATTTTCAAAAACAGCTTCCAAATCTCAGTGTCAAGTCTGTTTTAACCAAATTAGGCGCTAACGTAGACACCATTATTGTTCGACAACCGAAATATTATCAAACATTATCAAACTTAATTAAAACACAGCCAATCCAAATTTGGAAGGAGAAATTAAAGTTCGATGCTCTAAATGAAAATGCCTATTCATTAACACAAAAATTTAGAGATGCCAGATTTGAGTTTTTTGATAAAACGCTTACAGGCCGTCAGTTACCTACGGAAAGATGGAAATCAATGGTTAATAACACCGATCTTAACCTAGGGGACCTTTTAGGGCAATTATACACAGAAGAGTATTTTAAACCAGAAGCTAAAAAGAGAATGGTAGAATTGGTTGATAATCTTCAAAAGGTGTATGAAGAACGTATTAAAAAAGTAGATTGGATGACAGCCGAAACCAAAAAGAAAGCACTTGAGAAGTTAAATGCCTTCGTAAAAAAAATCGGTTACACCGATAAATGGAAGAAATACGATGACGTAGAGATCTCTAAAACAACCTTTTTTGCAAATCTCCAATCAGCGAAAAAACACGCTTACAAGGAGATGATGGATAAGCTTGGTAAGCCGGTAGATAAAACAGAATGGGGAATGACACCTCCAACAGTCAATGCTTATTACAATCCTTCTTTTAATGAGATTGTTTTCCCTGCAGGGATTCTTCAGTTTCCATTTTTTGCCTTTAACGCCGATGATGCAATTAACTACGGAGCTATCGGTGCAGTAATTGGGCATGAAATGACTCATGGGTTCGACGACCAGGGAAGACAATATGATGCAGCCGGAAACTTGAAAGAGTGGTGGACAAAGGAGGATGCCGCCAAATTCAAAACAAAAGCAGATAAGGTTGCCGCGTTTTATGATAAATTTACACTTTTAGATAACCAACATGTAAACGGTGCACTGACATTAGGTGAGAACCTTGCGGATATAGGTGGTTTAAATATCGCTTATGATGCATTTAAATTAACCAAGCAAGGAAAAGGTATGGACAAGATTGAGGGTTTTACTCCTGATCAACGTTTCTTTTTAGGCTTTGCCCAAGTTTGGAGAATGAAAAATCGCGATGAAAGCATGCGGGTTCGCTTAAAAACAGACCCACACAGTCCAGAAATGTTTAGAGTTAACGGACCAGTATATAACATGGAAGCATTTTATAAGGCCTTTAATATTCCTACAACTGCAAAAATGTATGTTGCGCCAGCAAATAGGTTAGGCGTTTGGTAAGTACAGGTTAGTTCAACCAGATCATTAATCTTAAGCCGCAGATTATTAGCTTTAAACGCTGAAAATCTGTGGCTTTATTTTTTTATCTGTTTGGAGTAAGTAACGAATAAAACAAAAACCGCTTTATATTGTATTTACTCTGATAATTTTAAAACTATGAATATTAAACGCACTTTCGGAACTATATTGACCATTTTAGGCATCATTGGATTAATTTATGCTGGATATGGATTTGTACAACACAGTCAGCAAACCAGAGGATTGTTGGTTTACGGTATAATTGGATTGATCTTCTTCGTTTCTGGAATTGGTTTGGTGAAGAACACGAAAGACGAAGCGTAGAAATTATTTCTGCTTCTTGCTTTTTATAATTTGATATTGGCTAAAAGCAACCAGGCATCCGGCTAAAATGATAATTCCTGCAGATAATAAATTCTTTGGATTTTGATTGATGTAGTAGGCTGCAGCTAAAACTAAAATCGCTGCGGCTATACCGATAATATAGTGGAGAAGTAATCCTTTTTTCATGATTTGAGATTGAGACTAAGGTTGAGTGTCAACAGATAAATTTTCTTTCATTACTATTTTATTGTCCTCAAATTTTAATTGATGTCCAATAAAATCCATATCAGTTAGTTCCTTTATTCGCTTAAATGCCCTGTGGTTATTATCGATAGTTAGCCTGTTAACTTTATCCTGCTGTATCGAGGTTACATCCGCATAAAGGAAATCACCTTTACTATTTATCTTTAGCTGTAATAAGGGTGCGATTCCATTGTTGCCTTTCAGGCTAAACATTCCATAAGTGCAAAAATTCCCTAGGCTGTAAGCGATGAATTTATTCTTATAAACTTCTACTGCCCGGGTTACATGCGGTCCATGCCCAAGCACAACGTCAGCGCCAGCATCAATTACGGCATGGGCAAACTTGTAAACATTACCTCGATTTTCCCTATAAAATATTTCGTTTTTTCGTGGAACGTGTTCAAATCTGGCGCCTTCGCCACCACCGTGAAAAGACACGATAACAATATCTACCTGCTTTTTCAAGCGGGCAACCAATGCTTTAGCACTATCAATTTTATTAATAGAAACTGTATTTTCATTAGGTGAAAAAGCACAGAAGCCATATTTAACGCTGTCCTTTTCAAAAATTTCGAAAGGTTTATTTACCTGTCCGGCATAGTGGATTTTTAAAGAGTCCAAAACTTTTGCAGTATTTTTTCTTCCTTTGGTATCAAAATCACCAACATGGTTATTGGCAATACTCAATACATTAAAGCCAGCCTTTTTATAAATACCGGCATAACGTTCTGGCATTCTAAACGCATAACAACTATTGGGGTTAACACCATTACACTTATTTGAATTACCCGAATCTAAGAAACACCCTTCTAAATTTCCGAAAACGATGTCGCCTTTCAATAAACTATCAACCGCCTGAAAACTGTTCAGGGCATCATCTGGTGGTAGGTTAATTTTTGAAGGAAAAGCCGAGCCCAGCATGATATCGCCAACAGCAGTAATTGAAATGGTATCTTTTAATTTCCTGATGATGGTATCTTGTTTTGTATCAGCTGCAACCACCTGTGCTTTGTTATTGGTACAACTTAAAACAATGAATATGACAAAAAATGATAAAATTAAGCTGCTCGAGAATTTCATTAATCAATTTATAAGGTATAAAAAAATCCTCCAAAATTGCTTCAGGAGGATCGTATGTGTTCAATCTAAAAACTTAAATTTAAGATTGTAATTTGCTTTATTCTACTGTGAATTCCTTTTTAAACGATTCTAAAATCCGTCCGCCTTTGTAAAAATAGCGGCTGTAATAGGGTTCGTTTAAGTTACTGATTACCACCCCACGAGAACTTGATGCATGTGCAAAGCGATTATCTCCTAAATAAATACCGATGTGTGAAATACTTCTGCTTTTAATTTTGAAGAAAACTAAATCGCCTTCTTTTAAATCATCTTTAGATAATGGATCTACCATGCTAAAAATATCGCGTGAATTTCTTCTGATGGTAGTGTTGAAAACTTTGTCGTAAATCGCTTTAGTGAATGCCGAGCAATCGATGCCTCTTTTGGTGTTGCCACCATAGCTATATGGCGTTCCGATCCATTCGTAAACAAACTTGTATAATTTTAAGTTTGAAGTCGCATCTACAGCAACACCCATTACCTGCGAGAAATATTGTGATGCTAAATTGTCGGGATCGTTTAATTCTTTACCAGATTCTTTTGTTTTTGTTTGCGCAAATGCGGCTGAGAACGTGCAAATAGCGATTAGGGATGAAAACAAAAATTTTTTAATCATGTTATACAGTTATGTTTGGGTATTCACTTACACAGTAACGTAAACCACATGGGCTTATTGTTGGTTGCCAAAAGTATTAATTATACAAATGTTATCCAAATGTAACTTGTTAAAAAGTGAAAGTTATTAACATTTCAACGTTTTCGGCTTGTTAGGAAACGGATATAAGACACCAAAAATTGTTTCGAAAAGCAAGTTTTTTTCTTCATCGATTCCGGTAGCCCTGCTATCCCTACAATCTTTTATTGCAAAGTTACTAACTTTAAATAACCAGTACATAATAGAGTTAGTAACTTTCAAAAGCAATAAAAGTATTTTCGTTCTATCAGGTTTGAACCTTGGTGGGTTCATTTGTTCTTGGTAAAATACAATTTTCAAAAACAAGCACCCCTTGCCCCTCCTAAATTAGGAGAGTTTCCATTGATTAACAGTATTTTGTTCGAAGATGTTAGGTTGGTGCATCAAACCCTATTTTATAACAGCATATTAAATTCTTAGCATAAACCTACTCCCCTCCTTATTTTCAAGGAGGGGTTGGGGGTGGTTTAAAACCTTTAATCACATGCACAAAGCCAGGCCAACTTAAGCCCGACAGCAGCGATTATCCTTTTTTGTTGTAGATTCTTTCCTTTGATCATAAAAAATGACAAAAAAGATAATGCGCATGGCGGGGCTACTTTTACCTAAAGGCATATGTATTTGCCTTTCAAATAAAAATTAATAAATTAGGGCTTAATAGGATTTTGCAAAATTAAATTTTACTATTATTTGAAAGCGATAGCTTGATAAACTGTGATTTTGAATTCCGTAAAATCGATGATTTGAGCGAAATAGGCGGTATCAAAAACTTTTAATAAGAAAACAACTGTTAAATGTACCATTGTATGAAAGTGTATGATGTTTTTACACTTAAAAGTGCCAAAAATTACAATAAAAAAATTAGATTTGCTCTCGCAAAAAAACAAATATCCTAAAATGAGTGCAGTAGAAATAAATAAAGATACTTGGTTAAAATGGTTTGAATCGATGTTGCTTATGCGCAAATTCGAAGAAAAAACAGGCCAATTATACGGACAACAAAAAATTCGTGGCTTTTGTCATTTATACATTGGACAAGAGGCTGTAGTTGCAGGCGCAATATCTGCAATGCAAAAAGGCGATTCGATGATTACTACTTACCGTGATCACGCTCATGCTTTGGCTTTAGGTGTTAGTGCCGATAGTATTATGGCAGAAATGTATGGTAAAGCTACTGGATGCTCTAAAGGTAAAGGTGGTTCTATGCACATGTTTAGCAAAGAACATAATTTTTATGGTGGCCATGCCATTGTTGGAGGTCAGATTCCACTAGGTGCTGGTGTTGCTTTTGCAGAAAAATATAAAGGAACAGATAACGTTAATATTTGTTATATGGGCGATGGTGCGGTGCGCCAGGGTGCACTAAACGAAACTTTTAACATGGCTATGTTGTGGAAATTGCCTGTAATTTTTGTTTGCGAAAACAATGGTTACGCAATGGGTACTTCGGTACAACGTACCACCAACATGACTGATATTTATAAAATTGGTTTAGGTTTTGATATGCCATGTGCTCCGGTTGATGGTATGGACCCAGTTGCGGTACATAACGCGATGGATGAAGCAATTCAACGTGCCCGTAAAGGTGAAGGACCTACTTTCTTAGAAATGAGAACTTACCGTTACCGTGGTCACTCAATGTCTGATCCTGCAAAATACCGTACTAAAGAAGAATTGGAAGATTATAAAGCAAAAGATCCGGTTGAATTGGCAAGAGAAACTATTTTGAAAGAAAAGTATGCTGACCAAGCTTGGATTGAAGAAGTAGAAGCTAAAGTTAAAGCTACGGTAGATCAGGCGGTTAAATTCGCTGAAGAATCTCCTTGGCCGGAAGCATCTGAATTATACAAAGATGTGTATATGACGGAGAACTACCCTTACGTAATGGACTAATTTTAAAAAGATTTCAATTAATTAGATATAATGGCTGATGTAATTAAAATGCCCAAAATGAGCGACACCATGACCGAAGGGGTTTTGGCGAAGTGGCATAAAAAAGTGGGCGATAAAGTGAAAAGCGGCGATGTTTTGGCAGAAGTAGAAACTGACAAAGCAACAATGGACATGGAATCTTATTGGGATGGTACACTTTTATACGTTGGTGTAAAAGAAGGTGAAGCTGTTCCTGTTGATGCTGTTATGGCCGTTATTGGTAAAGAAGGTGAAGATTTTCAGGCAGCGTTAGATGCTGAAAAAGGCGGCGAAGCTCCGAAAGCAGAAAGCGCTGAAGCACCAAAGGCTGAAGAGAAAAAAGAAGAAGCTGCCCCTGCTCAAGGTGGTGGTTTAAGCGAAGAAGAATTAGCAGCAAAAGGCGTTACCGTAATTCGTATGCCTTTGCTAAGCGATACCATGACTGAAGGCGTTATTGCTGAATGGCATAAAAAAGTTGGCGACCAGGTTAAGGATGATGATGTTTTAGCGGATGTAGAAACCGATAAGGCAACTATGGAAGTGATGGGTTATGCAACTGGTACTTTATTACACATTGGTGTAGAAAAAGGTGAGGCGGCTAAAGTTAACGGCATTATCGCCATTGTTGGTCCGGAAGGAACTGATGTAAGTGGTATTTTAGCAGGCGGTTCTGCTCCGGCTGCAAAAGCTGAAAGCAAAGAAGAAGCTCCGAAAGAAGAAAAACAAGCAACAACTGCTGAAGCAAGTTCACCTGCTCCCGTGGCAGAAAGTTCTTCTGATAGTCGCGTAAAAGCATCGCCATTGGCTAAGAAAATTGCTAAAGATAAAGGAATCGATTTATCACAAGTTGCTGGTAGTGCAGAAGGTGGCCGTATCATTAAAAAAGATATCGAAAACTATAAACCTGCTGCTGCACCGGCGAAATCAGAATCAGCTCCGGCTGCTGCTGAAAAAACTACTGCTGCTGCGCCAGTGATCCCAACTTTTGTTGGCGAGGTGAAATATACAGAACAACCTGTTTCGCAAATGCGTAAAGTAATTGCAAAACGTTTAGCTGAAAGTTTATTTACAGCGCCACATTTTTACTTAACCGTAAGTATTGATATGGACAACGCAATGTCTGCCCGTACGGCAATCAATGCTGTTGCGCCTGTTAAAGTTTCCTTCAACGATATCGTAATTAAAGCAGTTGCTGTTGCCTTGAAAAAACATCCAGCCGTCAATTCATCATGGGGTGGCGATAAAATTCGTTTCAACGAACATACTAACATTGGTGTTGCTATGGCTGTTGAAGATGGTTTATTAGTACCTGTAGTTCGTTTTGCTGATGGTAAATCTTTATCGCACATTTCTGCTGAAGTAAAAGACTTTGGTGGTAAAGCAAAAGCTAAGAAATTACAACCTGCAGATTGGGAAGGATCGACTTTTACAGTTTCCAACTTAGGTATGTTTGGTATTGATGAGTTTACATCGATCATTAACTCTCCTGATGGTGCTATTTTATCTGTTGGTGCTATTCAACAAGTTCCTGTTGTTAAAAACGGTACTGTTGTTCCAGGTAACGTGATGAAGTTGACTTTAGGTTGCGATCACCGTGTGGTTGATGGTGCAACTGGAGCACAATTCTTACAAACGCTAAAAGGTTTATTAGAAGAGCCGATTAGATTGTTAGCGTAAGTAGTTTAAAGTTTATCATTTTCAGTTTTCGAACTGAGCAATATATTAAAGCCATTCCTTTACAGGAGTGGCTTTTTTTTCACTTATCGTCATTGCGAAGCTTATTTTTCTTAAGCTGAGGCAATCTCATTTTAATAAGATCAGATATTAATGATATGCAATTGACAACGTGGTCCAAAAATTAAATAATTGGCCCACGTTATCTTTATGTGGACAAAAATGGCATAAATTAGCCTACGTAACCATTGTACCTTTCTATAATTATAGGAACGAAAATGAATTTAAAGTAAATTGGATAATGCTTTTGAAGTAATCCTAAACCCTTTCTTCTTTATTTTGTTAATTAACGAAAACCTACAATCATGGACAAAGAAAAATTAATACAAGAGGCCTATCTCGTATCACATACAATAGAAGAAAATGGAAACTTTCCTAACAATGCCAAATTACCTCTAATGATATATAAGGGCGCATTTTTGATTCATCCAGATGATACAGAAGAAGTAATTAAAAAA
This sequence comes from Pedobacter sp. MC2016-05, assembly GCF_026239735.1. Lineage (GTDB taxonomy): Bacteria > Bacteroidota > Bacteroidia > Sphingobacteriales > Sphingobacteriaceae > Pedobacter. The sequence goes on along the minus strand of NZ_JAPIVT010000004.1, from coordinate 243,344 downwards.
GTTTTTGCGCAAAATGGCTATACCAATGCCTGGGTTGATGGTATTTTCGATTATCAACATTATCATAGCAATACCCACGAGGTAATGGGTGTTTTTTGCGGTAAAGCAGAAGTACAGTTTGGAGGCGATCATGGTGTTTGCATCGAACTGGATAAAGGCGATGTTGTCGTTATTCCGGCTGGAGTTGCACACATGAAATTGAATTCAAGTGAAGATTTTACAGTAGTTGGTGCCTACCCAAATGGGCTTGAATATAACATAAAATATGGTAAGCCTGAAGAACGACCAGAGGCAGATGAAGACATTGAAAAAGTGAAAAATCCAGATAACGATCCTGTTTATGGTAGCAAGGGTCATTTATTTGAGTGCTGGTATAACCAGAATTGCGCAAATGTTTAAAACTCTTTCTATTTAACCGTCTAAAATTCTTTAATTTTCGGGTTTTAAATACACTATCCTTAATATTAATGAATTTTAGATATTTCTGTTCAGCTTTAGCGCTCTCTGTTACCCTATTTACTGCCTGCAACACCAAAAAATCGGAAGATAAAAAAGCTGCCGATGCGAAAATCCGTGTAAAGGAAGATGATAAAGCAGATAGCCTTCTAATCGCCTACGACCCTGCCAAAGGTGATAAGTGGATCGCCGATTTTGTACAAAACCTACATAAAAAGTACGGCTTCAATGGGAATATGCTCGTTGCTAAAGATGGCAAAATTCTGTACGAAAAAGCGATAGGTTGGGCCGATTACTTGCATCGCGATAGTTTAAAAATTTCTTCTGAATTCGAGCTTGCTTCCATTACCAAAACCTTCACTGGAACCGCTATTATGCAACTGGTTGAGGCCGGAAAACTTTCGTTAAATGATAACGTAAAAAAGTTCTTCCCAAATTTTCCTTATGATGGAATTACAGTAAAACTATTGCTTACACATAGAAGTGGAATGATGAATTATGTCTATTTCATTGATGACATTTGGCGTAAGGAAAAACGCAATATGAAAAAAGGGGTGAGTAACCAAGAAGTAATGAATGTTATTGCAGAACGCAAGCCAAATCGTTACGTGAAACCTGATGATCGCTTTCACTATAACAACTCCAATTTTATGGTATTAGGGGCAATTATTGAGAAAGTTACAGGTCAACGTTTCTCTCAATACATGATGGAGCATATTTTCAAACCTGCAGGGATGAAGAATACCCACGTTTACAGCACTACCGAATATGAAAAAATTCCTGTTGATGTAGTCGGGCATGATCGCAATAGCTTTAGATATTCTGTTGCCCAAAATTTTTTAGATGGACCAGTCGGAGACAAAGGAATTTACAGCACTGTTCATGATCTGGTGCTTTATGATAAGTATCTAAAAAATGGAAGATTACTTAGCAAAAAAAGTACTGACTCATCTTATGTTGGTCGCAACAAGCCTGTTAACGGGCACTTTAATTATGGTTATGGTTGGCGGATGTTTGATGGGGAAAAGATGGACAAGGTAGTTTATCATACAGGCTGGTGGCACGGTTTCAGACATATCTACGTTCGCGATCTTGACAAAAATATTATTGTAATTTTTCTGGGGAATTTGACCAACGGAAGTTTAATGCATCTTGACGATTTATACAAACATTTAGGTATGCCGATCATTAGAAAAGGTGCTTATCATGGGAACGGCAGCTTGCCGGGAAGCGATGAAGATTAAATAATCCAGACCTCGCAGGTTTTAAAAACCTGCGAGGTTTTTTTATAATAGCGTTCGAAAACAATTTTAGGTAAATTTAACTTATTAATAAAAACAACAAATCATGTTCGATAAATTATTAGCAGCGCAACAAAAAGCGGAGGAAATTAAAAAGCGTTTAGATACTATTTCTGTTTTTGGAGAGGTGGAGAACGGCGCCATAAAGATTACAGCAACCGCAAACAAAGCCATAACAGGCGTTTCAATCAATGAAACATTTTTGGAAAATGCAGATAAAGAAGAGTTAGAAGAATTGTTATTAACGGCAATTAACAAAGCTCTGGCTAACGCCGAAGAAGTGAGCGCGACAGAAATGCAAGCCTCAGCCAAAGATATGTTAGGTGGTTTGGGCGGAATGTTTGGTCAATAGATTAAGTTTTACTACTTCTAAATTTATATTCACCTTCTATAAACGTTATGACATATACTTATTACGGCCAATCTTGCTTCCTTTTAGAGGCAGATGGCAAAAAATTTCTTTTTGATCCTTTTATCAAATCAAACCCTTTAGCGAAAGATATTGACACCTCTAAAATTGAGGCTGACTATATTTTAGTTAGTCATGGGCACGGTGATCACGTTGCAGATTTAGTTGAGCTGGCCAACCAAACCGGTGCAGAGGTGATTGCAATGGTTGAAGTTGCCAAATGGATTAAAGAACAAGGAATCGAAAAGGTAACTGATATCAATTTTGGTGTTCAGAAGCTTTCTTTTGGTAAACTACGTACAGTTTGGGCGGTGCATAGCAGTTCAAATCCCGATGGTAGTTACGGTGGCAATCCCGCCGGCTTTGTATTGGAGTTAGGCGGAAAACAAATCTATTTCGCCGGCGATACAGCACTAACTATTGAGATGAAACTCTTGGCGGACTTGTACAAGTTGGATTATGCCATTTTGCCTATTGGCGGTCATTACACCATGGACGTTGATGATGCGATCATTGCAGCAAAGTACATTAACTGCGATCAAATCATAGGCGTTCATTACAATACTTTTCCTCCGATCAGCATTGATGAGGAAGAGGCTGTATCAAAATTCAAGAGAGAAAGCAAAACCTTATTGTTGCCAAAAGTTGGAGAGACAATAGCAGTGTAAAAATAGTAAGCCACAGATTTGCAGATTTTTATTAACTGGAAATTGTGGCTTATGTAAATTTTGATAAAATAAAAAAGGGTTCCGATTTTACATCAGGAACCCTTTCAAATTATAAAACTAAACCTAATTCTTTTTAGCAGCAGCTTTATTTGCTTTGTAACGCATGTCAGCTGTTCCATCTTTTTTTGTTGGACCAACAACTTTCGTTACAGCTTTTGTTTTATTTTCTTTAAAGCGCATATCTGGTGTTCCATCAGCTTTAACTTTTGCAGCGGTGGTAGTCGTTTTAGTTTCTACCTTTTTAGTTTCCGATTTTACACTTGCTTTTACAGGTGCAACAGTAGTTTTTACTTCTTTTTTAACAACTGTTTTAGCTTTAGCTGGCGTTGCTGCTGGTGTTTGTGCAAATGCTGTAGTTAAACCAAATGCTGCGATTGCGATTAAACTCAATAATTTTTTCATGTCTTTAATTTTTTGTTTTACTCGTTTATTTGTTGATATAAAATTGATTAATCGGGATGAAGTTTTAATGAAGATAGGAATAAAATTTCTTAATGTGCAGCAAGCCAATTATCTCCTTCACCAATTTCAACAACGATTGGAACCGTCAATTTAATCGCATTTGCCATTTTATCTTGAATGATTGCTTTCATCACCTCTTTTTCAGATTTCAATACATCAAATACCAACTCATCATGTACTTGCATGGTCATTGTTGATTCTAGGTTTTGCGCCTTCATTTCTTTGTGAATATTGATCATCGCAATCTTAATCATATCGGCGGCAGAACCTTGAATAGGTGCGTTAATGGCATTTCGTTCTGCAAAACCACGTACGGTTTGATTTGCAGAATTAATATCACGCAAATACCGCCTTCTGCCCATTATGGTTTCTACAAAGCCATTTTCACGGGCGAAGTTCATCGTATCGCTCATGTAGCGCTTAATGCCAGGATATTGAGTGAAATATTGTTCGATAATCTCAGAAGCCTCTTTCCGCGGAATTCCTAAGTTCTGCGAAAGTCCGAATGCAGATTGGCCATAGATTATTCCAAAATTTACGGCCTTTGCATTTCTACGTTGCGTACTGTCAACCTCTTCAATGCCAATTCCATATACTTTCGCGGCGGTAGCGGTGTGGATATCAATATTTTTGCTGAATGCATCGAGCATGTTCTCCTCTTTGCTAATTTCAGCAATAATCCTCAACTCAATCTGCGAATAATCTGCAGAAAGCAGAATGTGGTTTTCATCACGGGCAATAAATGCCTTCCTTACTTCGCGACCGCGTTCAGTACGAATAGGGATGTTTTGTAAATTCGGATTGTTAGAACTCAACCTCCCTGTGGCGGCAACAGCCTGGTTGTATGAGGTATGCACCCGGCCGGTTTTTGGGTTTACCATTAAAGGCAAGGCGTCTACATAAGTCGATTTCAATTTTTGCAACTGACGAAAATCCAGAATATCTTTTACGATGTCGCTTTTGCTTGCTAAGGCGGTAAGTACATCTTCGCCGGTTTGGTACTGACCTGTTTTAGTTTTTTTCGCTTTAGGGTCTAATTGAAGTTTATCGAATAAAACTTCTCCCAATTGTTTCGGAGAGGCTAAATTGAATTTTATCCCTGCTTTATCATAAACATTTTGTTCAAATTTAATGATATCGGTTTCCAGCTCTTTTGAGTAGGCAATAAGGGTGTCAATATCAATCCTTACACCTTCTTTTTCAATGTCAGCAAGAACATAAACCAATGGATTTTCAATTTCCTCCGCTAATTTCGCCGCATTCAGCTCTTTTAATTTTGGTTCGAAAATATGGGCCAGCTGCAGCGTTACGTCGGCATCTTCAGCAGCATAATCTACCACATCAATTACAGGTACATCACGCATAGTGAGCTGATTTTTACCTTTTGCACCGATTAGTTTGGTAATAGAAATTGGTGAATAACCTAAATAGTTCTCAGAAAGTACATCCATCCCATGTCGCGTATCCGGATCAATGAGGTAATGGGCAAGCATGGTATCAAACAATTTTCCTTTCACTTCTACACCATACCATTTCAATACCAGGATATCATATTTAGTATTTTGCCCAATTTTTTCTATCTGCTCATTTTCAAGCACCACCCTAAACTCGTCAACTACCGCCTGCGCTTCTTCTCTTATTGCCGAAACGGGAATATAATAGCCACCGCCTGGTTTTATGGAGAACGATAATCCAACCAGTTCAGCCATGTTTGCATCAGTGCCAGTCGTTTCCGTATCAAAAGAAATCCTTTTTTCAGCTAGCAAAAGCTTAATTAAATCTGCTCTTTGCGCTGCCGTTTCCACTAAAACATAATCATGTTCGGTATTTTCAATCGTTTTGACCGGTAGTTTCTCCGCCGATTCTTCTTCAATGGTATCGGTATATTGAATCGCTTCTCCAGATTGATTTCCAAAAAGATCAGTTTGTGTTCCTTCCTGAAACCTCGCTGTAGTTACCGAAAATTCATCTCCAAAAACCCGTCTGCCAAGTGTTCTAAACTCCAGTTCGGTAAACAGTGGTTCCAATAAATCGCGACTAGGGTCGCAAAGTTCTAGGCTGGCTTCATCTAACTCAACGGGTACGTCGAGCTGGATAGTGGCTAATTTTTTTGAAATTAATCCTTGCTCCGCAAAATTCTCCACATTTTCTCGCTGCTTACCTTTGAGTTCATGTGAATGCGCAATAATATTTTCCATCGAACCATATTGTTTGATGAGCGCTTTCGCGGTTTTTTCACCAATACCAGGTATTCCTGGAATATTATCAACGGCATCTCCCCATAAACCTAAAATATCGATAACCTGCAGCACGTTTTCTATTTCCCATTTGGCTAAAATCTCTTTCACGCCCAAAATTTCCATTCCATTTCCCATACGGGCAGGTTTGTAGATGAAAATATTTTCTGATACCAGTTGTGCAAAGTCCTTATCAGGCGTCATACAATACACCTGGTAACCTTTCTGTTCAGCTTTTTTGGCCAATGTTCCGATAATATCATCGGCCTCATAACCATCGGAAGTAATTACTGGGATATTAAAGCCGGTGATTAGTTTGATTACAAAAGGCATGGCGGCTGCCAAATCTTCAGGCATAGCCTGCCGATGAGCCTTATAAGCTTCGAAAGAGGTATGTCTTTCTGTAGGCGCTTCGGTGTCGAAAACCACTGCAATATGTGTTGGTTTTTCTTTCTTTAATACATCAAGCAAAGTATTGGTAAAGCCCATAACGGCCGATGTATTTATTCCTGTTGAGGTAAAACGGGGATTTTTACTCAACGCAAAATGTGCCCGGTACATCAGCGCCATCCCATCTAAAAGAAAGAGTTTTTTATTCATATGATAAAAGTAACCAAAGTTCCCCATAACCGTAACCAGGTTTTTCAACAAAAAACAAATTCTTTTATTGAATTAACGTATTTTCAACATCATCAATGAAAAACGCTTTATGAAAACATTTCCTACACTAATTTTTTGTCTTACTATAGGCTTTGCAAAGGCTCAGCTCCCTTCCGATTCGCTAATTACTTACATCACTTTTGAAAATTCAAAAGGCTATAGCAAAGGTTATGGAACGTCGGTAGAAAGGCCTATCGCCACTGGTGCATTTACTAATCTTGCAGATAGATCTTTATTGAAATTGCGCATGGCCAAATTGGAAAGTTCGTTTAGGTGGCCGAACGGTACTGCAATTGATTTTACAAGTAGATCGAGCACCGCTGGTAAGTCTGGAATTGTAGACCGTTATGTCTTAACTAATCCTTCTACCAAAGAGCAGGTGGTGCTGTATGTTGATCCCTACCATACTGATTCCCTTTACTACATTCCTGAAGGATTGGTGTTGGTAACGAAAGAGATGTTAGCACGGGAAATTGCACCACATTTACTTAAAATTGAAACAATAGCTAAAACAGCTGATGTCTTTGTAGATTCGAAGCAGTTGATAAATGAAGAAATGCAGTACCTCAATATTAAGGTAGGAATTGCTTCTTTTGTTGACCGAGAGAATTTAATTAAAGTATTTTCGGATACGCAGGCAGATAATGATTTGAAAAATTTTCTCTTTAATACTTATGTGCTTAATAAATTTTATGCCCTGGGTAAAAATTTCTCGAATGCTAAAGGTTATGCTTATGGTAAAATGAAAGATGCGTTTTTAAACTTCCGGCAAAAACACAGCGATATAAATGCTGGTAACATTAAAATTAACTTGAATTAATACATTTCAGTAATTTGTAGCGTTATTTGTGAGAAGCATAGTCACGATGAAAATTTTATTAAGCATTCTTTTATTTCTCTCTGTCAGTACAGGTTCCTTTGCTCAGGATTTCATTCTTAAAAATAATGATGAGGTGATCCGTGGTACTATAAAAGGCACCGATTATTTCTTTGTATTGATTAGTGCAAATGACGAAGCTGATGTTATACTTCCAGCGAAGGATGTAAAGAATTTTTTCTGGAATGGCGATAGCTACCTAAGTAGGGGCTTTGCTAATGGCCGTAATTTTGAATATCGTTTTGTGAAAGTGATTGAATTGGGAGCCGTTAACCTTTATGCTTTTGGAGGAGGAACGTTGATGCCACCGACAAAAGATAAAAAAGTAAGATTTAGGCCTTCAGTGGGTATTGGAACTGGAACAGGAGGCTTTGGAGGTATTGGAATGGGTGGAGGAATCAGTATTGGTGGAGGAAGAAGTGCAGCGCCAGAGCGACCAGCCGGAGCCCCTGCTGTGCGTTATTTTATTGAAAAGCCAGGCGCCGGGCCGTTACAGGAAGTACCCATGAAAGCCATTACCGATGATGATAAAAAGGCAAGCGTGAAAACGATTTTGCTGCAAAAATTGGGGGATAATGAAAGTATGAGAGCTAAAGTGGAGAATAGTGTATCGTTTGATAGTCGCGAGGTAATTGAGTTGATTAAAGCGTACAACTCGACAAAAAAGTAGCCGCTCTTATCTCGCGCAACAGTTTAATAAATGATCATTGACCATTCCGGTGGCTTGCATAAAAGCATAACATATTGTGGTTCCAAAGAATTTGAAGCCACGCTTTTTCATGTCTTTGCTAATGGCATCGGATAACTCTGTTTTTGCTGGAACATCACTCATCCTTTCTACATTATTTTCGATTGGTTTTCCATCAGGAATAAAGCCCCACATATATTTAGAGAAACTCCCAAATTCCTTTTGAACTTCGATGAATAATTTAGCGTTCGTAATCGCACCATTTACTTTTAACTTATTTCTGATGATGCCCGGGTCGTTCAATAGCCGTTCTACATCTTGATCATCAAAAGCCGCTACTTTTTCTACTTCAAAGATTGCAAATGCCTTACTGTAATTTTCTCTTCTTTTCAGAATGGTAATCCAGCTTAAGCCGGCCTGTGCTCCCTCCAAAAGTAAAAACTCAAATAATATTTTATCATCATAAACAGGCTTTCCCCATTCTTCATCATGGTATTTTATGTAGAGCGGGTCGGAAGTTGCCCATGAGCAGCGTGTTTGCAATTCCTTAGTCTTCAGTCTAGAGTCGTGAGTCATATTACGCGAATTTAGCGCGATTGTTAATCATGAAGTTCAGCAATTTACTAATTTCTTCGCATTTCGAATCTAATGCAGCAAATGTTTCAATAGTTATATATCTGCAGGCCAATGCAACATTAAGCCAAACTTGTGTTTCACCATTCTCCATGTCAGCATCTGTTAATTTGCTAATGAAATGATTGGGATATCTTCTCTTTTTATATGCTTCTCCAACACTACTACAAACAGATCTTGATGATCTTCTGATTTGATCAACTAAACTTTATTGTTCAGTTTTTGGAAAGTCATTTGTTAACAAGTAGATTTCCATTAACAATGAAAATCCTTTCTTGTAGACGATTAGTTCTCTAAATTTTCCCATGCTATCTTTTTATCTTATATAGCATTTCGAAAAGAGACTAAGGACTATAGACTTAAGACTTCGGACTAAGCGAAAGTTCATCCCAATACTCTACCGCTCTTCTATAATGTGGAATAACGATACTGCCACCTACTAAATTAGCGATCATAAAGATTTCATTCATTTCATCGCTGTTTACGCCTGCATCATGGCATTTCCCCAGGTGATATTTAATGCAGTCATCGCAACGCAAAACCATTGAAGCCACCAAACCTAACATTTCTTTTGTTTTGACGTCGAGGGCGCCTTCGGCATAAGAAGTGGTATCCAAAGCGAAGAAACGTTTGATGTTTGTATTGGCAGTTTCCATTATTCTATCGTTCATTTTTTCACGATAGCCGTTAAATTCTTTTACTAACTTTCCCATAATAATTATTGAATGATTAAACTTTGATGATTGATAATTGGAATTTGAAAACTGAGAATTGAAAACTGAAAACTGAAATTGGCTACTCCTCCAAATCCATCGGATTCCAAAATACCTTTTTAAAGTTCACTACCTTATCATTTTTTACTTCCACACCTTCTTTCAACAACAATTCCTCCATCAGTTCTGGTGGATCGAAATGAAATTTCCCCGTAAGCAAACCGTTACTGTTTACCACCCGGTGTGCGGGTACTTTCGGGTGTGCTGTACCAGCGTAACTCATGGCATGACCAACCATTCGCGATGATTTTGCTGCTCCTAAACTCTTCGCGATAGCGCCATAAGAAGTCACTCTCCCTTTCGGAATTAAGCGGGCAATCTCATACACCATTTCGTAAAAGTTGGTATCCATTATTCAAATGAAAACTGAATGTAATTAATATTTTTATCGTGAAGCAAATACTTCTTTTCGTAATAAGTTTTAATAGATAACACGTTATCTGCTAAATCAGATGTGTACAAATGATCAGTATTTTTATGTACAACCAAGTTTAGTTCCTCCACTTTTTCACAAGTGTAGGCATAAAGCTGGTCGTTATCCGTTTTTAGATTTACTTTGCCCCCTGGCTTTAAAACTGTTTTGTAGCGATTTAAAAACACAGGGAAAGTTAAGCGTTTTTTCTCTCTGCTGTCTTGTGGTTGAGGGTCGGGAAAAGTAATCCAGATTTCGTCGATTTCTCCCTCAGCAAAATAATCCAACAAATTCTCGATTTGAATTCTTAAAAACGCAACATTGTCAATTCCTTCTTCAATGGCGGTTTTTGCGCCACGCCAGATGCGGTTGCCTTTATAATCTACACCGATAAAATTTTTTTCAGGAAATAATGTTGCCAAATTTACCGTGTATTCGCCTTTGCCACAAGCCAGCTCCAGTACGACGGGATTATCATTTTTGAAATGTTCAGCAGCCCATTGGCCTTTAAGCGCTTTCCCTTCCTCTAATTGATATACGTTTGCAAAAGTTTCTATCTCAGCAAAACGTCTAAGTTTATCTTTACCCAAAAGTTTTTTTTTGGCAAATTTACAATTAAAACATTATCCAGAGTTGTTTTTCCTGCCATAATGATTCCTTTTCAGTTTATCAATTGTATTTTTGCAGATTATTTAAAAGCAACACATTGGAAAAGAGCGCTAAAATATACATTGCTGGCCACCGCGGTATGGTTGGTTCGGCGATTCTCCGTAAGCTGGAAGCAGAAGGTTTCGATAATTTAATCACCAGAACTTCTGCTGAATTAGATTTAAGAAATCAACATGCCGTAACCGAGTTTTTTGAGGCGGAAAAACCAGATTATGTATTTCTTGCTGCGGCCAAAGTAGGCGGTATTGTAGCCAACAATACTTACCGGGCAGACTTCCTGTATGAAAATTTAGCCATCCAAAATAATGTGATTCATAATGCTTTTTTATGTGGTGTTAAGAAATTGATGTTTCTAGGCTCAAGCTGTATTTATCCAAAATTGGCACCACAGCCATTAAAAGAAGATTACCTATTAACCGGCACATTGGAGCACACCAATGAACCATATGCCATTGCTAAAATTGCAGGGATTAAAATGTGCGATGCGTATCGTGATCAATATGGCTGTAATTTTATCTCGGTAATGCCAACCAATCTCTATGGTTATAACGACAATTACCATCCTGAAAATTCACATGTTTTGCCTGCGCTAATTAGGAAAATCCACGAGGCAAAAATAAATGATCATAAAAGCGTTACGGTTTGGGGTTCGGGTACCCCGATGAGAGAGTTTTTATTTGCTGATGATTTAGCTGACGCCTGTTTCTATCTGATGCAAAATTATAGTGAGCCTAACCTGATCAACATTGGTACTGGCCATGATCTTACCATAAAAGACTTAGCGTTGCTGATAAAAGGGGTTTTACAGTTTGAAGGTGAGCTTGTATTTGATTCCTCAAAACCTGATGGTACCCCGCGTAAATTAATGGATGTAACTAAATTGCATAATTTAGGATGGAAGCATAAAATAGAATTAAGAGAGGGGATTGAATTGGCCTACCAGGATTTTCAAAGCAGGTATTAAATCAAGCTATATTTTTTGATAGTTAAAATTGATATATTTGAGCAAATTAATAAATTTTAACTATAATGACTTTAGTTCAGCTTGAATACATCGTTGCCGTAGATACTTACAGGAGTTTTGTTATTGCTGCAGAGAAATGTTTTGTAACGCAACCAACATTAAGCATGCAAGTGCAAAAGTTGGAGGAATTGCTAAGCGTTAAAATCTTTGATAGAAGCAAACAGCCAGTATCTCCAACTGAAATCGGTGCGCAAATAATTGCACAAGCCAGGATCATTTTACAGGAAAGTGGAAAGGTAAAAGAGCTCATCAATAGCCAGCAACAAGATGTACTTGGCGAATTGCGCATTGGAGTTATACCTACCGTGGCCCCATATCTACTGCCTCAGGTGATTTCAGCAATGCTGGAAAAATACCCTGAACTAAAACTCCTCATTTGGGAATATACTACCGAAGATATTATTCATCATTTAAAAACAGGTGTACTGGATTGTGGTATTTTGGCCACGCCTTTAACAGATGCTAACATTATCGAATCGCCATTGTATTACGAAAGCTTTGTAAGTTACATTAGCAAGAACAGTAAGCTTTACAAAAAGAAAGCTGTAGATGCTGAAGACCTTAACGATGAAAACATATGGTTATTAAATGAAGGACATTGTATGAGAAACCAGGTGCTGAACATTTGCCGATCAACAAAAAACAACAGATTACAGGGTTTGGAATATAATACCGGCAGTGTAGAAACCTTGGTGAGGATGGTAGATTTGAACGGTGGTGCAACATTGCTGCCCGAATTGGCCATTGCAGAATTAAATGCCAAACAAACCAATAAAATCCGTCATTTTAAATCTCCAGAACCGGTAAGGGAAATTAGTTTGGTTACACACAAAAACTTCATTAAGATGAGAATGTTGAATGCCTTGAAAGAAGAGATTTTAGCCATTATCCCAAAAACAATGAAGCAAAAAAAGAAAAAAGACATTGTAGGAATTTAAGCATAGCTTGTTTTTTGATTTAGAATATCCATCTTCTTTCTATAAATAGCCGTTAGCGGCTGACTCAATTAGAGAAGAGTTACATAATGCTCACTTCCAAATTTTTGATTCAAAACCATTAATCATCTGCATAGCTTGCTCTACAACCTATTGTATTAAATTAATTACTTGGTTTGGTTTTTGTTTTATTCGCTTATTACTTATTAATTTAGCAGTCACAACAAAACAACGTGAAAAAGAATATATTCCTAATTGTAATATTATGCATAGCTGCATATTCAGCTCATGCGCAAAAGCCTACCTATTTAGAGATGTTAGCCAATCAGCCCAAATGGGTTGATTCTGTTTTTAAAAAACTTAATCGTAGAGAAAAAATTGCCCAAATGTTTTTCGTTCGGGCGCACACCAATCTAGGTCAGAAATATACCGATTCGGTAGGTTTGGTAGTTAAAAAAGAGCAGTTGGGAGGGGTGATATTTTTCCAGGGCGGACCAGTAAGGCAAGCCCGTGCTACAAATGCCTACCAAAAAGTAAGTCATGTACCTTTAATCGTGGCAAATGATGGCGAGTGGGGTTTGGGTATGCGTTTGGATAGTACCATTTCGTTCCCCTACCAAATGACGCTTGGAGCTATCCAGAACACGGATTTGATTTATAGAATGGGCCAGGAAGTGGCCAAAGATTTTAAGCGAATGGGTATGCAGATGAATCTTGCTCCTGATGCCGATATCAATAATAACCCAAAAAATCCAGTAATCAATTATCGCTCGTTCGGTGAGAATAAATACAATGTAGCAACCAAAACCGGCGCTTACATGAAAGGGATGCAAGATGGCGGCTTGCTAACCACATTAAAACATTTCCCTGGCCATGGCGATACGGATGTGGATTCGCATTACGATCTTCCTCAACTTACCTTTACAGCTGCCCGATTGGATAGTTTGGAGATGTATCCTTTCAGAGAACTAATTAAGCAAGGTGCTTCAGGTGTGATGATTGCTCACATGAATATTCCGTCTTTAGATAACACCCCAAATCTACCATCAACACTGTCAAAACCAATCGTTACGGGGATTTTGAAGCAACGTTTAGGATTTAAAGGCTTAATTATTTCTGATGCCATGGATATGAAAGGCGTGGTAAAATATTTCAAAAATGGTGAGGCGGATTTGTTGGGCATTATTGCAGGAAATGACATTTTAGAGCTTTCGGAAAACAGCGATAGAGCCATAACTTTAGTGCGGAAAGCGGTAAGGCAAGGCCGAATCGATATGAAAGCTATTGATGAAAGTGTGAGGAAAATATTAACTGCCAAATATTGGGCAGGTTTGGGCAGTAGAGATACAGTAGTTACCCAAGGAATTGTTGCTGGTGTAAATAGAGGTACAAGTACTGCCCTGGTGCAGGAATTGGCCAATGCCTCGGTTACCTTACTTAAAGGAAAAGACTACATTAAAAATATGGTGCCAATTAGAAGGACAGCCATTATCAGTATTGGTGTTCCATCGGTTACCAGATTCCAAAAAGAGATCTCAAAAGGATTTTACAACTCTGTTTATTACGTTTTGGATAAGGATGCAACGTCAACTCAAATATCTAACGTAGCTAGAGAAATTGGCGCCTTTGATCAGGTAATTGTAGGGATTCACGATAGTAGAGCCAGACCAGGAAATAATATTCCATTAAACGCAGGCGTAAAAAATTTCATTAAGGAACTTTCAACAAAGAATACTGTATTTTCTCTTTTTGCAAATCCATATAATTTATCGGCTCTACCAGGCCTGGAAAACAGTAAAGGTTTAATAGTGGCTTACCAAAAAGAAGACTATATGCAAGTTTCGGCAGCTGCGGTAATTAATAACCGTTTGGTGCCAAAAGGGAAGTTGCCAGTAAGCATTTTGCCTAATTATAAGTTTGGTGATGGATTGTAGGTTGATATAAATGCGGATTGAAAAAATTGCTATTTCTTAATCGAGCTTAAGTTTTGTAAATAGGGTTAGTTATCAGATGATTATCTGCATCACGCCGATATTCATCTGTTAACTAATATCTGCTAAATTTATTCAGCATTTTCTTTCATTGATTTTCCTGTCAGCAAGTATAATTTTTATCTTTGTTTTGAGAAAATTTGCAATCAAATGTCAGAAAATTACATCGCCGAACAAACCTTCAATAAACAGGATTTTACTTTACGTTCATTATCAAAAGCAGAATACGAAAACTGTAAATTCAATGGTTGTAATTTTTCCAGCTCCGATTTAAGTGGTGTAAAATTTCTCGATTGCGAATTTATTTCTTGTAACCTAAGCTTAGCTGATTTAACCAAAACAACATTTAATGAAGTAAGCTTTAACGATTGTAAAATGCTCGGTTTGCGCTTCGAAAGTTGCAATGATTTTGGTTTAGCTTTCTATTTTAATAATTGTAAAATCGATCATTCTTCCTTTTATAAACTCAAAATAAAAAAGACCGAATTTAGAAATTCACAACTCCACGAAGTTGATTTTTCTGAATGCGATTTGTCTAATTCCATCTTCGATAATTGCGATTTATTGAGCGCAACGTTTGATAAAACGATTCTAGAAAAAGCCGATTTTAAAACGGCTTATAGTTATTCTATCAATCCGGATAATAATCGGATAAAAAAAGCTAAATTTTCCCAATCCGGGTTAGCTGGCCTTCTTACTAAATATGATATTTTAATCAGCCAATAGATAAAAATAAAAGCTTCCAAAAATTAAGGAATAATTCTTCGCTAAAATGTTACACTTCTTTTGATGTAACCTGAAAATATTGTAAGTTTAAAGTTTTTTAAGCGAGGTAGCTTAGAAAAATTTTATCCCAATCAATGTTACGCGTCGATAGTTCTAAACCTTGTAAAGTGGTGTACTCTTTGTGCAAACATGAGTATTTAGGCTATTTAATTGAGCCTCATATTGTTCAATTAAATCCACAAGGTGATTTTTCATTTACCTATCAACGAATTTTTACCCATACCGCAGAAGAATTTGCAGCTTGCTTGACTGAAATCGACTATAAGCTAATTAAGATTTTGGATGATATAGAGCAAGATTCTGTAATCAAAAAATACTATAAAAAGTTAATCAGACCTACCGAGTTTTTTACCAAAATCTTCGATGTTAAATTCTATGATAGTGTTCGCCCTAAAATAGAAAAAAAACTTGCCGAAGCACTCGAGATATTGAAGGTTAAAAATGAACTTTACGTCATGGATAAAGACGGGTGGCCAGTTGAGCGCAAAATCGAATTGGCTGCCGAACCTGCTTCAATCCTTTTCCACTTCCGTAGAAATGAAACCGAAACTAGGTATTTCCCTACCATTAAATATCAAAACCTGCGCATCGAATTCATGTTTAAGGAGGCGCAGATTATTAGTAACAAACCTGCCTGGTTATTATTAAATGATGTACTTTACTTTTTTGATCAGGATATAGAAGGAAAAAAACTGCAGCCATTTCTGGCGAAACGATACATTGCTATTCCGAAAGCTACCGAGGCAACATACTTTGAAAAGTTTGTTGCTCCACTTATTGAAAAGCACCATGTTTACGCCGAGGGTTTTGAGATCAGAACAGAACAGTTTGAGGCAATCCCAATTATAAAGGTTTTATATGTTGATGGTGGCTTATCGCAAATTCAGTTATATTTTAAGTATGGCGAATATACCTTCCCTGTCGAAAACGCACACAAAGTAACCGTTCGTTTAGAGAAAACTGATGACAATTATATTTTCCATCGTATAAAACGTTCGGCAGATTGGGAGAAAAAACAATATAACTTACTTTTGTCCCTGGGGTTAAAAAAGACAAGTTCGCTTTTTAGTAATTTAGAGGTTGCTGTAGAAGAAGAAAGCCCGAGTTATGCAGCAATTAACTGGGTGAATGAGCACATAGAAATTTTGCTTGCCGCAAGTTTTGAAATTGAACAAGCCACAGGGCAAAAGCGTTTTGTTTTCGGAGCCAATAAAATTGATTTAGAGGTAAAGGAAGGCAACGATTGGTTCGATATCAATGCGGTAGTTTGGTTCGGTAAATACCAGATTCCTTTCCTTTCATTAAAACAGCATATTTTACACAAACGAAGGGAATTTTTGCTTCCCGATGGAGAAGTAGCCATCATCCCTGAAAAATGGTTCACCCAATATGGAAGTCTGTTTAGCCTTGCCGAAACTACCGGTGGAATAAAGTTAAAAAAGCATCATATCGGTTTAATAAATGATTTGGCTGAAGACAGTTTGGCGAATGTAACCTTAGAACGCAAGCTGCAACGATTGGTAGATTTTGAGGATATCGCCGATACACAGATGCCAGTTAATTTTAAGGGCAGTTTACGCGACTATCAAAAAGCTGGTTACAATTGGTTTAGCTTTTTGAGGGAATATAACTTTGGCGGTTGTTTGGCCGATGATATGGGTTTGGGTAAAACTATCCAAACGCTGGCTATGTTGCAAAAAGTAAAAGAGGATGATCAAGCTGGTGGATTACAATCTACTTCCTTAATTATTATGCCTACTTCGTTAATTTATAACTGGCTTACCGAGGCAAAGAAATTTACCCCAAAGCTGAAAATCTATGCCCATACGGGTGGTAATCGAAATAAAGATGTAGCGAAGTTTGCCAGCTACGATATTATTATTACCACTTACGGTGTGACCAGGGTAGACATAGAAGAGCTAAAAAACTTTTACTTCAATTATGTTATTTTGGATGAAAGCCAGAATATCAAAAACCCATCTTCTAAATCATTCAAATCCGTTCGGAGTTTGAAATCTAAACACCGACTTATTCTAAGTGGTACGCCAGTAGAAAATTCAGTAGGTGATTTGTGGTCGCAGCTTACCTTTTTAAACCCTGGATTACTGGGTACGCAAGCTTTTTTTTATGATGAATATGTACAGGCGATCGAAAAAAAGAAGGATGAAGAAAAAGCACGAAAACTCCAGTCTTTAATAAAACCTTTTGTACTTCGCCGAACCAAGGAACAGGTGGCCGCAGAATTACCTCCAAAAACCGAGCAGGTCATTTATTGCGATATGAGCGAAGATCAAGCCGCTTATTACGAAAAAACCAAATCTGCTTATCGCAACGATTTATTGGAAAGTATGGATAACGGCACTTTTGCGCAAAAACAGGTTCAACTTTTGCAGGGCTTAACCGCACTGCGACAATTAGCTAACCATCCGGTTATGATCGATGGAACCTACGATTCTGATTCAGGTAAGTTTGAGAATGTAATCCATACACTTGATAATGTATTAAAGGGTGGACATAAGGTGTTGGTGTTTTCTCAATTTGTAAAACATCTGGATATCTTTAAAAAACACTTCGATGCAGAACACATTCCTTTTGCGTATTTAGATGGAGCAACCAGAAATAGAGGCGAAACTGTTTTGGAATTTCAACAGAATGAAAATTTAAAAGTGTTTTTGATTTCTATCAAAGCTGGTGGTGTAGGTTTAAATCTTACTCAGGCAGATTATGTTTTCATCTTGGATCCATGGTGGAACCCTGCGGTAGAACAGCAGGCCATTGATAGAACACACCGGATTGGTCAAGATAAAAAGGTTTTTATCTACAAATTTATTGCGAAAGATACTGTTGAGGAAAAGATTCTTGCGCTGCAAAATCGCAAAAGGTCTTTGGCAAATTCATTAATTACCACCGAAGAGAGTTTCTTTAAATCGCTTAGTAAAGATGATATTAAAGATTTATTAAGGTAATACTAAAACTCTATCAAAATCAATTTGTTATATCCTAAAATTTAAAATCTACGATTATGACAAATGAAAATTTAAATACAGCCTTGAATAATGTTAAAGAGGCTTGGAAGTACCCTGAATTATTTCAAAACACCTCACGTTCTGAGCGCATATTATCTGGAGTGGTGGGTTCCTACCTTTTGTTTAAAGGTTTAACCAGCATTTTCTCTCATCCGGTAATTGGGGCTACAGGCGCAGCAGTTGGTGCCGGATTGTTATACCGCGGCATTACAGGTTATTGCCCGGCCCGCGATTTGGCAGAACAGCAGCAAGATTTAGATTTAGAATCGGATGATGTTGTGATTAAAGAAACTATCATTTCTACAGAGTTGTAGTAATAAATTCAATACGAAACTTTCATTTCTTAATAAACTGGTTAACTTTAAATGTTAATCAATAACTATGAGCAAATACGCATTATTTATTATTCCAACTTTACTAGGCATGTCAGCAATTGCACAGGAAAAGAAGATTGATCCAGCCAAAGATCCTAAAACGACCGAGGTTTGGGAACCCGTTCCTAAAGTTATTTCACCAGGTCAACTCCCTCAAAATGCACCTTCGGATGCCATCATATTATTTGATGGTAGAAACCTGGATGCATGGCATTCGGTAAAAGACCCTACAAAACCTGCCGCCTGGACAATAGACGACGGTTTTTTTACCGTTAAAAAAGGTACAGGAAATATCGAAACGAATAAAAAGTTTACCGATTATCAATTGCACATGGAATGGAAAATTCCTGCAAATATTACGGGTGAAGGACAAGCGAGAGGGAATAGCGGAGTGTTTTTAGCGTCGACTGGCGGAGGAGATGACGGTTATGAAATTCAGATTATGGATGCTTATAACAACAAAACCTATGTAAACGGTCAAACTGGAAGTGTTTACAAACAAGGTACTCCTTTAGCCAACGCAAATAAAAAACCAGGAGAATGGCAATACTATGATATCATCTGGAATGCGCCACGTTTTAACGATGATGGTGCGGTTGAAAAACCGGCTATCGTAACGGTATTATTAAATGGTGTACTCTTGCAAAACAGCTTTGTACTAAAAGGAGAAACCAGGTACATTGGTGCGCCAGAATATAAGAAGCATGGTCCATCATCAATAAAATTGCAAGATCATGGCGATCCTAGTCCTCCTATTAGCTTTAGAAATATTTGGGTTAGAGAATTGTAAACCTAAAATTGAAACCTGCAAATGTAAAGTTGCAGGTTTTTTTATTTCCTTTGTTTTGACGATGCTTAGTTTAACAAGTTAATATTGCTATTTCGATGGAAGGTTTCTTTTTTCTTGCAATATGTCGAGATAGTCTTTCATATCAATCATTTCTGCACCCAAACTCAAAAGATGATCGTTCGGCATTTGACAATCAATTAATTCAACATTCAATTTGCTTAAATAAATTAAGGCGACTTTCGAAGCGTTACTGACATGGCTAAACATACTTTCGCCACAAAAAACACGATTAATTTTTAAGCCATATAATCCGCCAACCAGAGTTTCTTTTAACCAAACTTCAATACTATGGGCAAAACCTTGTTCATGTAAATTGATATAAGCTTTTTGCATTTCATCGGTAATCCATGTGCCATCTTGGCCCTGCCGTGGTGTATTGGCGCAATTTATAATTACTTCAGTAAATGCTTTATCAAAAGTAACGGCGAAAGTTTCAGCAGCTAAAACTTTTTTCATGCTTTTACTAATCTTTATTTTTTCTGGAAAAATTACACATCGCTCATGAGGGGCGTACCATAAGATAGGATCACCTTCGCTAAACCATGGAAATATCCCATTTGAATAGGCGTTGAGTAATCTATCTATACTTAAATCACCACCAATCGCCAGTAAACCATCAGGTTCAGCTAACTTCGGATCGGGAAAACTATGGTTCTCTTCAAGCAGTTGAAAAAACATGTGCGAAAATAAGAAAGAAAACAAACATTAAACCCTGACGTTTAATTTATGTCATACTGTTAAATTGTCCATTATGAGCGCAAAAGATAATTTCATCAAAGTAAAGCATCTTTACAACCGTGCAGGCTTCGGCATTTCTTATCCTGATTTAAATAAACTAAGCAAAAAGAACATCAACAAAGTTGTTGATGGGTTACTTCAAGAACCCAGCAAGGACGGTGCCATCACTTTGGCAAACGATTTCGAATCGAGAAGGCAAATGCTGGTTCAAGCCGGCTTGTACGCGAAAAAAGATCCAACTGATGATGAAAAGAAAATGCGTAGGGAAATTGTCCAGATGCAGAACGCGGTAAGTCGCGATTTGAATATTGCCTGGGTTAGTAAGATGATCAATACCGATAGCCCATTGCAAGAGAAGATGACCCTATTTTGGCATGGGCATTTTGCTTGCCGGAACAGTAACCCCATGTATGCACAACAACTCAACAACATACAACGCCAGCATGGTTTAGGAAGCTTCAGAATGCTGTTACTTGAAGTATCAAAATCTCCCGCTATGTTGCAGTATCTCAATAATCAGCAGAACAAAAAAGGTAAACCTAATGAAAACTTTGCCCGTGAACTGATGGAGTTATTTACTTTAGGTAGAGGTAATTATACAGAAAATGATATTAAAGAGTCGGCCAGGGCATTTACCGGTTGGACTTACGATAAAGATGGGACTTTCTTTTTTAGGAAGAACCAACATGATGATGGTACCAAAACTTTTTTCGGTAAAATTGGAAATTTCGAAGGCGAAAATATCATCGATATTATTCTGGATAAACCCGAAACTGCCACCTTCATCAGCAGAAAAATTTATAAGTTTTTTGTAAATGATACTCCTAATGAAGAACACGTTAAAGAATTGGCAAACCATTTTTATAACGCTAAATACGATATATCCGAAATGATGCGGAAATTGTTTACCGCTGATTGGTTTTATAGCCCGGAAAATGTAGGTACTAAAATAAAATCGCCCGCTGAGTTTTTGATTGGTTTAAGTCGCGAATTTTTCGTTACCTACAATAAGCCGCAAGTACTCATTCAACTCCAAAGTAGCTTAGGGCAATACCTATTTAATCCACCAAACGTGGCAGGTTGGCCAGGCGGGCAAAGCTGGATTGATAGCTCATCGCTGATGCTCAGAATGCGGATCCCCTCGTTGGTTTTAAACGATGGCGAAATCGATTTTAGCGGTAAAGCCGATCCGGAAGACGAAGCTGTAATTGCTATGAGCAGAACCGCCACAACCATGGCTAATAATACCAAGAAGCCAAAAACGTACGTAAATGCCCAAGCCGACTGGCCAAAATTTTTAGATACTTTACCCAAAGAATTAACTCCTGTGGAGCTCACGGAATTCTTGTTACAGCCTAAATTGAATAATAAAATAACCAGAATGGTTGCTGATAATAAGGGTTTAAGAAGCACAGCTATAGAAATTACAAGCATGCCCGAATATCAGCTTTGCTAAATCATCAATCAAAAAAAATAAGAAGATGAACAGAAGAAATTTTTTAAGAAATACAGGTTTTGTAGCAGCAGGTTCGTTGTTCGTGCCAGCATTTATGAAACCACTTGAGGCGATGGCACTTGATGAGCTAAGTTTATATAAAAATTTGGTGGTGGTCCAGCTTTCTGGTGGTAATGATGGCTTAAACACTGTTGTTCCGTTTGGGAACGATATTTACTATCAGAAACGTAAGGGCATTGCTATCAAACCAGAAGAAGTGATTAAGCTGAACGATATGCAAGGTTTGAATCCGAATATGCAGGCACTGCAAGAAATTTACGATCACGGCTGGATGACGATTATCAACGATGTTGGGTATCCAAACCCAGATCGTTCACATTTCCGTTCGATGGATATTTGGCAAACAGGAAGTGATAGCAACCAGTTTTTATCTACCGGTTGGATAGGAAGATACCTCGATAGCAATTGCCAAACCTGTAAATTTCCCTACACTGCCATAGAGGTTGATGACTCACTTTCTTTGGCCATGAAAGGACAAACCAAGAAAGGAATGGCCGTGAAAGACCCGGCGGCTTTATATCGCAATACTAACGAACCTTTTTTTAAGGCTGTGCTTAAGAGTGATAAGGAGCATTTGGATGAAGATAATTTAGGTTATTTGTACAAGACCATGATCGAAACGCAATCATCGGCAAGTTACATTCAAAATACGTCTAAAATTTACCAATCAAAATCCACCTATCCTCAAAGTGGTTTTGCAAATCAATTGAAAACGGTATCCAAATTTATCTCATCTGGATTGAAAACCAGGGTATATTACGTTTCCCTCAGCGGTTTCGATACACACGTTAACCAAATAAACCAACAGGGAAATTTGCTGAAACAATACAGCGAAGGCATGGCTGCGTTTTTGAAAGACTTAAAATCGAACAATAAACTGGAAGATACTTTAGTGGTTACTTTTTCAGAATTTGGCCGTCGCGTAGAGCAGAATGCGAGTAACGGTACCGATCACGGCACCGCAAATAATATGTTCGTTTTTGGCGGAAGGTTAAAAAAACAGGGCATATTTAACAGCGCTCCGAATTTAAGCGATTTAGATACTGGTGATTTGAAATATCAGCTGGATTTTAGACAGGTTTACGGCACCATTTTAGATAAATGGCTGGATGTAAATAATGCCGATATTTTAAATAAGAAGTTTAATACCCTAGATTTTATTTAAAATTAAAAAAGTTCAGAAGAAATTTTTAGACCTAATCCATAAGCAAAGCAAAAATTTCGGTCACGTTAACAAAAAGAGCTATTCCTAAAAATGAATGGCTCTTTTTGCTTAAAGTATGGAGACTTCAAATGACCTGAAACCCTTAGATTTTTGGTGTTTTATTTTCTTTTGAGTACATACACGGGCCTGCTACTGTCGGCTCCAGTTTGTTCGGAAAAGACTTGAAACAGCTCGTATCCATAAGGTTTAACTTTATTCAAAAAATCCATCGCAGATTTAAATTCCATCCTTTTTCCATCATCATCCTTAATAAAACTGTCTTCTACATATTGTACATTTTGGCCATAATCTACAGCGATAAACACTTTCTCGGAGAAGGTTCGGGAAATAGGTTTAAACTGAATGTAATCCGTTTTCAATTCGCTCAGCCTGAGTCCACTTACAGTTTGGGCTTCTGCAATACTTGTTGCGAAGCAGGCGGCAAGTGCGGCCGCAATTAATAGGTTTTTCATAATTTGTTTTCCTTTGTGTGTGAGTGTAAATTAATAAGAATCAATCAATGAAAAAACAGAAATCAATTTTCGCAGTGTAACATTTTAGGCCAATATATATCTTAACCTAAAAAATTGAATGAACTTCTTAGGCAATATCATCTGGATTATTTTTGGCGGAATTTTTATATTTTTCGAATATATTATTGGTGGTTTAATTTTATGCTTAACCATTGTAGGTATTCCTTTCGGCATCCAGTGTTTTAAGTTTGCCATTGTTGGGTTAGCTCCGTTTGGCGTTAAAATCACCGATACTTCATCCAATACAGGTTGTCTATCTACCATCATGAATATCCTTTGGCTGGTTTGTGGCGGTTTTTGGATTGCGCTAACGCATTTGTTATTTGGCATTTTATTCTGCATTACCATTATCGGG
The DNA here is from genome assembly GCF_026239735.1 of Pedobacter sp. MC2016-05. Lineage (GTDB taxonomy): Bacteria > Bacteroidota > Bacteroidia > Sphingobacteriales > Sphingobacteriaceae > Pedobacter. The sequence continues at coordinate 219,707 of NZ_JAPIVT010000004.1, read as the reverse complement.
ATTCCTTTTGGCAGGCAGCATTTCAAATTGATGAATTTGGCTTTCACGCCATTTGGAAAGTCAATTTCGTAAAAGGCTGCAGGTTTTGTTTACTAGCCCCGATTGTAATGGAATGCCCGTAGCGTAGCGAGGCATGAAATGAAAAGCGGGAACAAATTACCCGATGAAAACGAAAAATTGCGCTCCAAAAACTATTGTATTAAGCCAATTTTTTTAGAGTGCTCAATGGCCTCATTACTATTTTTAAATAAGCAGGCACAAACATTTTTTGCCTCTACTTTCTGAAGTAGTTCACGGGTTTCATTTTCTTTTTCAGGACGAATATTACGGATGTAAACCGCTTCGATATTTTTTGGATATTTTTCTACAATGGAGGCATATATAAATGGATCCTGCTGTGAATTATCACCAAAAAAAATAAACTTTTGGTTCGGAAAGGCATCCAAAATACGCATTACCCGGAGTAATTTGCCTTCATGACCAGTTTTTCCTGTTTTAATTAAGTCGCTCCAGCGTTTTAACGTGTTTAGCAAAAAAGCACCATCTGGCAATTTGTTAAAGTGAAATGTTTCTACCAAATAATCGTAAAGGTTCCATTCGCTACTGCTTACATAAAAGAAGGGGTTCGGCTGGTTCTTTTCGGTATGGGATAACGCTAGCTGCTGGTAATGACTGGCGGCATCTGGAAATGTTTTTCTGGTGTGTGGATTTTTGATAAAAAGTTCTCTCAACCTTCTTCCAATAGTAGCCGAGTGTGAAATCATTACCGTATCGTCAATATCAGAAATGAAAGCATATTGTGTAATGTGCGGTACATAAACTTTGCCCTCGTTAGCAGCTAAAACCTGGTTATTTTCATCTAAAGCTTCAACTTTTACAAAATGCCAGCCCGCTTCTACATCATGTAGCGCTTCCCATTCAAATTTAAAAAAACCATCTTTTTCGGTTTTATTGTAAATGGTTTGATCGAAAAACTGTAACCTAATATTAACTAAAGGATAGGGTTTTAAGATGAAAAGTTTCAGTAAATGAATAATATTTACTAAAATATTGTTGCTGTAAATTTGAGATGTTTTAGCCCTTCGTTTAAAAACATGGCCATAAACTACCAGGTTATGTTTGTGGCCATAGCCGTGGTAAATTTTTACGCTTACAGATTTATTCATCGAAGTTAAAACAGAGTGAATTAAAAGTTGTTTGTGAAGTAACGCATTTAAGGCTAAAACATGAAATTGCTATTTATCATTAATCCAGGTTCTGGAAGTCACGATATTAATTTAAAAGAAGTAATTTCTACTCACTTCAAAGGAGGAGATGTGAACATCGAACTTTTTGAATTGCCTGATGATTGTTCGTTAGATAAAATAAAAGCTAAAATCGAACAGTCGCAACCCGACCGTGTGGTTGCCGTTGGCGGCGACGGAACGTTGAAACTGGTGGCCGAGTGTTTGTTAAATAAAGAAATTCCAATTGGGATTATCCCCGCAGGATCTGCAAACGGGATGGCTAAGGAGCTGGGAATACCTCAAGAAATTACCGAAGCACTTGATTTACTGAAATTTGGAAGAACCCAAAAGATCCACGTGGTTAAAATAAATGATGAAATATGCATTCATCTATCTGATCTGGGATTTAATGCTTACCTGGTAAAGAAGTTTGATACTTTGCCCGAGCGTGGAATGTGGGGATATGCTAAAGCGACATGGCATGCCTTGTGGAATCATAAACGCATGGATGTTGAACTGAATATTAAGGGTGAAACTATTAAATCCAAAGCAGCTATGGTAGCCATCGCAAATGCGACAATGTATGGCTCGGGTTTAAAAATTAATCCTGATGGAAAGTTGGACGATGAACTTTTTGAAATCGTTTTGGTTAAAGATTATTCATACCTGGAGATATTGAAAGTTTGGATTACACGCCTTCCATTTAACCCTAAAAAAGTAGAGATTTTTCAAACATCGGCAATTAAAATTTCGTCTAAACATAAGGCGCATTTTCAGGTTGATGGTGAATATATAGGGAAAATAAACACAGTTGAAGCCCATATATTACCGGCTGCGATAACGGTTGTGGTGTAAAATAGATTAAGAAATTTAATTTGATACTTTTGTGGTTCTTTATTTTTTTAGGTTATTCTGGATCCAATTCCTGATATCTTCAAAACGAAATTCCCCCATACTTGCAGAAATTACCAGATCATATTTTAGCTGCTGGCTAGCTGTAATATCTAATCCATTTTCTAATAGGATGAGTCGCATCAAAGTATATGCAGTTCTTTTATTGCCATCTACGAAAGGATGATTTATCAACTTTCTAAAATAGCAGAAGCTTTCTCTATTGGTGTTGGATATTAATCTTCATCGTTGAATGTTGCGAAAGGTCTAGCTAAAGCAGATTCAATTAAACCAAAATCGCGAACTCCTTTACTTCCTCCAAACTTATCAATTAATATGTTGTGTATAATTTCGGTTTCCTTGATTGAAATCATTGAGCAAGTTTATGAAGTACCTCACTATCTTCGGATAGAATTTTTTTAAAGTTTGAAGTCAAAGTTGAATTAGAAGTTCTTTCTAGTTGAACTTCTTTAATTAAATCCAAAATATCAACAAGAAGCTTTTCTGTAACTTGATCCAAAGCCTTGTTTATCTCTTTTTTGATTTCTACTGCTGTCATAATCAAATTTAATAGTTTTATTTATTCAAAACATCATATTAGCGTATTTTATGATAGGCTATTATTCCGATAAATTTGAATGGTAAAGTAGAGTCTGAAAAACTCAGCAATAAAACAAATCTTAAATAGTATATCGAACCATCGTTCGCCTAAATTTAAAATTTCTGGCAAAAAGGTTATAAAGCCAATGGAAAATATCCAAACGATTAACCTGAAGGGGAATTGAATAAAGTAGGTCATAAAACCAATTTTTTTTGAAAAGGAATAAGCCAATTGCAGATAGAAATAACGACAAAAACATGGGCAGTGTTAAAACGACCCTTATTTGCGATAACAGTTGATCCGGAATTTCATTTATATGGGTAATAATTGCCCAAAATTGTTTAGCAAGGAGCAAAATGCTAATGATATCTAGCAGGGCAAAAAACTTAGTGGCAGTTCTCATTTACTTACAGTATTTGGAAAGATACTGATCTGCTAAACTACTACCCATATTTTTAACAAACAAAAAATCTTCGCAGGCGCCTTGTTTATCACCTTGTTTAATTTTTTTTAAGCCGTTGTCAATTCGCTCATTTAAATAATCGTCATCAATACCCAATTGATTCTTAATAGCGATAATCTGTGCTTCTTGTCCCGGTTTTGCCTGATCAATGTTTTTATAAAAATTAATTACAGAATTTGTCAAACCTTCTTCTGCCTGGTAACTGCGAATGGCATCTTGCATATCTCTACTCGATTTGCCTTCGCAATTAAAACCAGAAAGCTTAAAATTAACGGGTACTATAACTGCTGTTGTGGTATCATAACCGACAGGAACTTTCCATTTACCACTGCTTAGCCTCACCAACCGCAACGCCTCTTCATCCAATTCGCTTAAAATGCTTTTGGTTACTCTTGAGGAATAAACATTTCCTTTTTCATCTAGTTTAAAACTGATGTTTACGGTACCCTGTATACAGTTGTTTTTTGAAAATGAGGGGTAAATGGTTTTTTCTCTTAAGAAACTCGTAAAACCATCTTTGCCTGTTTTAAATTGCAACTGCGCCATTGCAGCGGTACCACAAAATATCAAAAAGATAGTGACTAGCCTTTTCATAGTTACTAATTTACGGTTTTAGTCGCACTACAGATATGCTTTCGTGGAATATAAACCTCACAATTGTAAAAAGATAACAACGGTAAGGTTGACAATGTTTAAATTCGCTCCCCCAGATTATTTTGAACATTTTTATTGTTGCCTGTTAAACGTAAAATTTAAGATGACGTTTGGATCTGGGCAATTTGCCAGGTATTGGTTTCTTTTGCTAAACTTACAAACGCCAGGATAATCGCCTTCATAGCTTTCAATATTTTTTATCAGTTGAAAATGAAGGTGAGGTGGCCAGTTACCATTTTCTTCTTTGGTGCCGAGTTCAGCAATTTTTTCTCCGGCTAAAATCATTTTGCCTACTTCTAATTGGTTAAGTGATGATAAACTCAGGTGGCCATAAAGCGCATGGAATTTAAAACCTTCGATATTGTAGCTTAAGATAACTGTGGCACCATAATCGCCGAAAGCATTGTTGTTGGCAAAACTGTGGATCTCGGCATCGTAAAAATTGTAAATTGAAGTTCCAGCTTCACCCCAAATATCTACCCCCAAATGTAACCGCCGAGGTTCTTCTGCACTACTAAAATGAGCACTTCGCGAATAAATCGTACGATGCTCATTATAACCGCCGATACCATAGCGAGCCTTAGCGGTGCTGAGTTTTTGGTTTATCCACTCAGAAAAAGAATCTGTATCGTTTAAAATAGCATCAGTCAATTCTAAATTCGAGGCAGTAAAATCGAGAGGTAAAAGTTGATCTTGTTTAAGATCAAAGTCGACAATTTTTTGAATGGCAGACGCATTTTCGTTAATAATTTGTTCAAAGGTTTTCATTAAAGCTGGTCAAAAATATAAACGTAATTATAAATGTAATGTGACAACGCACCGCCAATAACAAAAATATGCCATAACTCATGGCTGTGCATCCAACGAAACATTTGTTTATCCTTGGCGTAATAATACGTGCCACCGATGTAGAAGATGCCGCCGAATAATAACCAGAAAATGGCACCAATAGGCAATGTGCCTAGCATTTTCTGTAATAATGGAACAATTAAACAACCCATTAAAATATAAATGGAGAGGGATATAGTAGTGCTTTTAAGTTTGTTAAAAATTTTTAAAAGGCAACCAATTATTGCAATTAACCATACAATAGCGAATAAACTCCAGCGTAACCAACCATCAAAAACTAGTAGGGCAGTGGGGGTGTATGATCCTGCAATCATTAAATAAATGCAGCAATGATCAAATTTTTGCCAAAAGCGAATGCCATAGTCACTTGCTGGGAAACCGTGGTAAGTGGCACTTACTCCAAACAAAATAAATGTGGCAATGCTGTAAATCCAGGCTGCTGTAAATTCAATTGGTATATCGCATTTTTGAAGCAAAAAATAACCCGCAGGTATCGCTACCAATGCGGGTATAAAATGAGTAAAGAAGTTTACCGGTTCTCTTAATTTTCTCACGATAACTATTCTTCGCCTTCTTCTTTTTGTCTCGGTTCTTTAGCAATTTTATCAAACAAGTGATCCATGCGCTCTACGTATTCGTTTGTGTCATCTACAAAAAAAGTAAGCTCTGGCACCACTCTAACCTGATGGCGAATTCTGGCTCCCAGTTTATATCTAATTTCACCAGCATGTGCATTTACCGTATTAATTGATAAAGTGGTATTAGTGGTATTAAAAAAACTTAAATATACTTTCGCTACTGCCAAATCTGGCGATACCCGAACACGTGTAATGGTTACCAACGTATTTGGTAAAAATGCTCCACCTTCACGCTGAAAAACTTGTGCTAACTCTTCTTGTAGTACTCCTGCAAATTTCTGCTGACGTTTACTTTCCATAAGTTTTATTTTTCATCATTGCGAAGTACGAAGCAATCTTACTCGCAAATTAGATTGCTTCGTGCCTCGCAATGACGGTTTGATTTAATTAATATAACAAATTACTATCATAAGGATACCTCGCTACATGAGCCGCTTTTACCTTATCATATAACAATGTTTTAAACTCTTCAATGTTTTCTTTTTCTGTAGCCGATATAAATAACACGGGCACCTTTCCATGGCTCATCCAGCTTTTCTTGAATTTATCAATGCTTAATTTACCATCATCGTCCTCATCTTCCACTTCGGGCGAAACGTAGGCATCAATTTTATTAAACACCAAAATCATATCCTTATCAATGGCGCCGATATCCTTTAGTGTTTCGTTAACAGTATTAATCTGATCTTCGAAATTTGGATGCGAAACGTCTACAACATGAATCAATAAATCAGCTTCGCGAACTTCATCGAGGGTCGATTTAAAGCACTCTACCAAATGATGGGGCAGTTTTCTGATAAACCCAACAGTATCTGAGAGTAAGAATGGTAAGTTTTCAATTACCACTTTTCTAACCGTAGTATCTAGTGTAGCAAAAAGCTTATTTTCGGCAAACACTTCCGATTTGGAAAGCATGTTCATGATAGTAGACTTGCCTACATTAGTATATCCAACTAAAGCTACTCGAATCAGCTGACCACGATTTTTGCGTTGAGTTTCGTTTTGTCTATCTATATTTCTTAACCGCTCCTTAAGTAGCGAAATTTTATTTAAAATAATACGTCTATCACTCTCAATCTGCGTTTCTCCAGGTCCACGCATACCGATACCACCCTTTTGGCGCTCTAAGTGAGTCCACATACCGGTTAATCGTGGCAATACATATTGAAGCTGTGCTAATTCTACCTGGGTTTTTGCTTGTGCCGTTTGGGCTCTGCTGGCAAAAATGTCGAGGATCAGGTTGCTTCGATCTAAAACTTTTACACCCAACTCACGATCAATATTCCGCAACTGCGATGGTGAAAGTTCATCATCAAAAACAACGGTATCAATCTCTTCCGATTTTACATAAGCTTTAATCTCCTCTAGCTTTCCTGTACCCACAAATGTTGCCCGCTCGGGCTTCAGCATCTTCTGAGTAAATACTTTCTCGACTTGCCCTCCTGCTGTATCAACAAGAAAAGCCAATTCATCTAAATATTCTTTTGTTTGCTCCTCCTTTTCTCCTGGAGTAACAACGCCAACCAAAACGGCTCGTTCCTGCTTAATCGCAGTATCATAAAATTTTTGTTTTCCCATGTAATATGTACAAAGATACAAATTTTGCAAATTGAAAATTGGCTAAGCCTACACAGCTAGCGACAACTTACATTCAAACAATAAGTCTGGTAAAAAGCAATAGCTTAAGCCCGTTTGCCTTTTAATTGAATTATAATCTCGAAATTGATTAAGGATTCGGTTAGAACTTATCGGTTAATTAGTTTGAACAACATTTGGTTTTCAATTTTTGTTTACTTTCAGTATATAACTACAATATTATGTTCTAATTTAGATTGAAACTTATCTTATTAGAGGATGGATTTTTTTAATACCAAAAGCATCTTTTTTACAGTCCTTAATTACCCGATGAGCTATCTCGAATTTTTTGCAGTGGTTACAGGGGTTATTTCGGTTATTCTATCTGCAAGGGCAAACATCTGGAGTTGGCCGGCAGGTATTGTCAATGTGTTTTTATCCGCTTTTTTTTATTACCAGATACAGCTTTATCCTGATATGTTTTTAATGGGTTTCTTTTTCATTACCAACATTCTTGGCTGGTGGCGATGGGCAAATCCGAAACCGGAAGAAGAAGACAAAAAGAAACAGTTGAAGATAAGCTTTATGCCCAGAAAGCAGTTTCTGATCTTTTTGGCTGTCGGTGTAATTGGAACAGTATTAATCGGTACACTGGCCGGACAGTTACATCACTTGTTCCCATTTGTTTTTAACCTGCCAAGCGCCTATCCCTTTGTCGATTCATTTATTTTAGTGATGAGTATAATTACTACATTTTTAATGATTCAAAAGCGAATAGAATGTTGGATTATTTGGCTAATGATTGATGTTGTAGCGACCTATTTATACTTTTTGAAAGGGGCCATGTTTTTTGGTGTCGAATACATTCTTTTCACCATCATTGCAGGCTTCGCTTTATGGAATTGGATTAAAGAATATAAAAGCTACAAAACAGCGAAGTAGGAACATTTCGTAGAACTAAGATAGCAACAATCAATAAAAAGGTCTTGAGTTTAACGCTTCCGCAGAGCGAAAAATGTAAACAAGAGATTTCAAAAACCAAAAAAATTAAAACATAATGAGTGATGGTCGGTTAATATAATGGCGCTCGGAATAAATGTTTAACTTAAAATTTATTGCCATGAAAAACGTAAATACACCTAAGAACAATCCAACAACCCAAGGAAGTTCAATTGCCGACAGAGCAAATCACGATGTAAAAGTTGACAAGAAAATGCAGGGAATAACAAATGGTGGAGGTCAGCGTTCCGATCAAACATCGAATAAAGATAATCAACGTAAAGTTGATAATAAGAAATAGCGTAAAATTCAAAACGGAAGATTGTTACGGGTTAAGAGCCCAACACTATTTTCCGTTTTACGAGAATGTAAAATAAACTGTGTCAAAAGTTAATTTACTAACTTTAGATACAGTTTATTATGACGAGAGAAGAACAGCTCGCTTATGAGTTAATGAAACAAAAAGCCCTTGAGCAATTGCGTTCGGGTAAATCCTTGTATGGCAAAGATGGTGCATTCGCTCCTTTGCTTAAAAGTTTTCTTGATTCTGCCCTTGAGGCAGAAATGGAAACCCACCTTGACGAGAATGAGCGTTTTTCAGGTAACCGGAAAAATGGTAAGACCTCGAAGGACATCAAAACCTCCGTTGGGACAATCTCAATTCAGACTCCCCGCGATAGAAACTCCACTTTTGAGCCTGAGATCGTCCGTAAAAGGGAGACCATTCTGGCTGAGAGCCTGGAGAGTAAGATCATCGGCATGTATGGTCTTGGGATGAGCCTTCGGGATATTTCGAGGCATATTAAGGATATGTATGATACTGATATCAATCATACAACACTTTCCGCTATTACCGATAAGATTATACCCGAGGTAAAGGAATGGCAATCTAGGCCTCTTGAAGAGCTCTACACAATCGTTTGGCTTGACGCTATGCATTACAAAGTAAAAGAAGATCACCGAATGGTTTCACATGCTGTCTACAATATACTTGGAATAAACCGTCACGGACATAAAGAACTTTTAGGAATGTACGTTTCTCAGAGCGAGGGTGCCAATTTTTGGCTGAGCGTAATTACCGATTTGCAGAACCGGGGAGTTAAGGATATTCTAATCGCCTGCATTGATAACCTGAATGGATTTCCACAAGCAATCAATGCCGTTTACCCGCAAACGGAAATACAAACATGCATTGTTCACCAGATACGGAATAGTTTAAAATATGTTGCATCAAAAGATCAAAAGGCCTTCATGAAAGATTTGAGGCCTGTCTATCAAGCTGAAACCCTTGAGCTGGCAGAGCTGAGGCTAGATGAGAAATGGGGCAAGAAATATGAAAAGGTACTGGAGTCCTGGAGAAGAAACTGGTCCAAACTCACCGCCTATTTTCGATATGATGCTGCAATCAGAAAACTCATTTACACCACAAATACTATTGAGGGATTTCACCGACAGGTTCGAAAAGTCACCAAAACAAAGGGTGCATTTACTTCAGATATGGCGTTGCTGAAATTGATCTATCTGGCGCAAAAGAACATTAGCCAGAAATGGACTATGCCTCTGAGCAATTGGGCTACAACTGCTCAGAAACTTGCCATTTGGTTTCCTGATAGAATGATATTAGATTTGAACTAGATTTTTTTGAGAAGCATTATTTTAGATTGACACAGTTTGTTTTATATACCCCGTTTTACCTCATTAATTTTCGATTTCAAGAAAATTCTTTACCCAGCTTAATAATATCTTTTCCTTCCAATATTCTTCTTTCGCTTTGATAATATAATGTATTAATCATCGCATCTCCGAGTTCGGTCATCTTACAAAAACCATTAGGGAAAAATTTTCTTCCAATAGGAAACATCCAGTTGATATACTTATAAAAATTGTGGGCAAATTTTTGCTTTCTAATTGGTTTGATAAAACCCGGGCGGAAGTGATAAACCTGCTTAAAAGGTAATTTGGTTAATTCGTTTTCTGTTTTACCTTTTACCTTCTGCCAGTTTAATCTTCCATTTATATCTGTTCCACTGCCAGAAACATAACAAAAAGTCATATTATCATTTAACTTAACCAAAGTATCTGCAACATGCATTGTAAGTGAATAAGTCATGCGATAATAAGTCTCGTTATCAACCCCAACTGATGAAATACCAAGACAGAAAAAGCAGGCATTATAGCCTTTCAGTTCATCTTCGATAGCTTTGAAATCGAAAAAATCCTGGTGAACAATTTCCTTAAGTTTAGCATGAACATAACCGCATGGTTTCCGGTTAATCACCAAAATTGAATCTATTTCGGGGTTATTTAGGCACTGGATTAATACACCTTCACCAACCATGCCTGTGCTTCCGGTAATAATAACGTTGTTAAGTGATCTCGTTTTTCCCATTTAAATTGATGTTTAATAATTAACTTTTAAAGTTAATCTTTGTTTGGCTTAATAAAATCTACGTAGCTACGCTTCACATACATCAGTATTTCATAATCATTCATTTTTCTAATTTCGGCAGCAGAAGGACGATATTTTTCAATAAAATTATTCAATGAATCATCTTCCAGTTTAGTGATAGAACTTATTTTTTCTGGTGAGAAACGATTATTGATATAATTTGTTTCCTCATCTTTCAACTGCACTTTCTTTAATTTTGAAAGTGAATTTTTATTCTTGGTGAGCAGACCAATTGTTCTTAAAATATCCAAACTTAAAATTGAGGAAGTGGAGTTGGATACCAGGTTTGATCCCTGGGTTTTATAGCGCAAACCTTTTTTAACCAGTACATCTTTAATGGTAGGGTCTTTATAAGCGAAAACCTTTGCGAAATCTTCCCGTATCTTCAACGAGTCTTCAAGGTAATCTCGTTTAGAATAAATGGTAACATCATTTAAATTGATAGCAACCGAACGCAAAAGGACGATCACATCTTTAAAGTTATTAATTAGGCTTAATTCCTTTTCTTCATAGCCTAACTTATTAATTTTTAAAATTTGGATAGACGGATTTTTAAGAAATGAAAATTTTCCGGTACTCGAGGTTATGCTTACTTCATTTCCGTATTTGACTACAGCATTTTCGATCGGAATTCTGGAAATATCATCCAACACTTGTCCGCTAATTTGTTGGGAAAATAAGCGATTGGAGATAATGATTAGCACAAAGAAAAAGAAATATTTCATTGTTAGCTAATGTAAAGGATAATTAACTGTCTATTAAAATTTTAACATAGATTAACCTTGTTTGGAAATACAAAAGGGTTTCGATACTATCAAACCCTTTTGTATGTGTTTACTTAATCACTGTGCCAACCATTTTATAGTCTTTGGGCGGTTCAGCTCCTAACAAATGCTGTACAAAATAATCCCATCTTCTTCTCATCATATAAGCAGAATACGGACCATAACCATGGGCACTGTTCGGAAAAATCACTAAATCAAAACTTTTATTAACCTTTTGTAAAGCTTCCACAACTAATAAAGTATTGTAAGGTGGTACGTTGTCATCCATCATTCCATGAACCAACATGAGCTTTCCTTTTAAATTTTTGGCATAAGTTTGATTGGCTTGCGCTGCATAATCTACGTTTTCTGCCAATCCATTGTAGCGTTCGCCCCAATCATCCTCATAATTTCTATTGTCGTGGTTTCCTGATTCTGATATTCCAACCTTAAAGAAATCCGGATAACGGAACATCGCAGCAGCTGTTGCGAACCCACCGCCAGAATGGCCCCAGATACCAACTTTGGCCGTATCGATTGGGTATTTGGTAGCTAGTTGTTTGATCGCGGTAATTTGATCAGGTAATGTGTTTTCGGCCATATTGCCATAATTCATATCGTGGTAGCTTTTAGATCGACCTGGGTTACTTGTTCCTTCAAGTACCACGACAATAAAACCTAGTTCTGCCAAAGCTTGGTTATCGCCACGCGATGCTGAAAAGAACCAGCTGCCCACACTTCCACCTTGTGGCCCTGGATAAATGTAATCGATTACCGGATATTTTTTAGTTGCATCCATTTTTGATGGCGTAAATACCAAGCCGTAAATGTCAGTCTTGCCGTCATTAGCTTTTACAGTAACTGGTGTAGGCGCTTTCCAGCCGATTGCAGTTAATCTCGAAACGTCCGTTTGAGCCAGTTCGCTAACTACCTTACCATTTATTTCCTTTAAAACAACATTCGCTGGAACGTTAGGTTGAGAATAATTATCGATGAAAAATTTTCCGGAAGGAGAGAAGGTAACCATGTGGTTACCTGGTTCTGGGGTTAAATCTTTCAAGTTTTTACCATCGAAACCAATCGTAAAAAAGTGGCCAAAATATGGATTCAGTTTATCTCGACCATTGGCGATAAAATAAAGCGTACGCGTTTTTTCATCCACTTTAAGCAGCCTTGTAACTACCCAATCTCCTTTAGTTATTTGATTTTTTACTTTGCCGGTAGTGGCGTCATAAAGATATAAATGACCCCAATTATCTCGTTCAGAATACCAAATAATTTCTTTGCTTGCTGGTAAATATCTCCAATTAATGGTGCCTTGACCCGATTCGAACTGTGTTTTTACGGTTTCTTCAAAGACTTCCCGAACAGCACCTGTGCTTGCATTTGCGATGCGAAATTTCTCATTTTTGTGATCTCTCGAGGTAGATACAAAAGCAACTTCCGATCCATCAGCCTTCCAATCAATATCATCAAAAGTTCCACTGCTCGAAATGTCATCACTCAAAGTACCACGGTGCGGGTCAGGAGGAATGTTTAAAGAAATTACCTTTGGGTTTTCAATATCGATAACTACGCGTCTGATGGTAGGGATTTCTTTATCTCCCGGCAATGGATATTTCCAGGCTTCCAGTTTTGGAGCACCAACATTGGTGGTTACCAAATACATCTCTTTCGAATTTCTTTGGTCCTGTTGGAAGGTCGTAATTTTCTTCGAATCTGGCGACCAGCGTAGGATGGGCGCATCGCTATGTTTCCACCCGGCATTGTCAGTTGCGTAACCATAATCTTTCACTCCATCAGTAGTTAACTGAGTGAGTTTGCCTGATGCCACATCTTTCACATATAAATTAAAATCTTTAATTAGAATGGCTTTTTTCCCATCAGGAGAAAGTACTTCGTCGCCGCCGCCCCTTCTTCTTGCAGTAGGAGGAGGTGAGGCCAAACCTTTTCCATATTCTGTAGTTAAGGTTTTCGTTTTCTTGTCAGGATTTACCAAAAAGGTTTGCGTACCGTTAGCATTTTTAATAGTAAACCAAAAGTTATCCCCTTCAAGCCAATTGGGTGTAACACCTACATTATCAATGTATTTAGAAGTGTTGTAAGCCATAAAGCTTTCCGCATGTTCATAATCTTTTTCGGTTAAAACTTTCTGTTGGGCATTCGCCGAAGTCATTATGGACAGGGCAATTGCGGTTAGCCAATATTTATTCATAATAGTTAGTTGGTTAATCTTTGGGATAAAATTAAAAGTGTTTCGTGAGATCAGATTAATTTAGCAAGAATAATACAAATTAACGTTTGTAAAATAAGCTTAAGCTACGTTACCCTAACAGCTTAAATAAAAAATGCCATCTTAAAAAAGATAGCATTTTGCGGAGAGAGCGGGATTCGAACCCGCGGTACCGTTAAGTACACACGCTTTCCAAGCGTGCTCGATCGACCACTCTGACACCTCTCCGGATTGTTGATGCAAATATGGCTGCGGATGCAAAAGTAATTTTTTTATTCAAAAAAAATGCTTCCAATTTTACAGGAAGCATTTTTATTTGATGAGTTGTTAAATTAATCAACAACTGTAATTTTTAACATATTGGTTTTTCCTTTCGCTTCTATTGGAATTGCAGCAGTATTAATTAAAATATCGCCTTGCTTAACCAATTTTTTGCTTTTTAAGAATTCGTTTACCTCAATAATGGTGTTGTCTGTACTTTCCCATTTATCATAGTAAAAACCTCTAACGCCCCATAATAAGCTAACTGCATTTAAAAGTGCTCTATTACTCGTGAAGATGAAGGTTAAAGCCTCCGGTCTGTGGCTAGAGATTTCAAAAGCAGTATAACCACTTAAAGTCATTGATACAATACCAACAGCATTGGTTTGCTTAGCTAAGAAACAAGCAGAATCACAAATCGCATCGCTCAAGAAAGAGGCAGATTTTGGTTTTAAAAACTTATCAGGATTAAATGGATAATTGTTTTGCTCAATGTTTTGAATGATTTTCTGCATCGTTTCAATAACGATCAAAGGAAATTCTCCAACTGAAGTTTCACCACTTAACATTACCGCATCTGCACCATCCAAAACTGAATTGGCTACGTCATTCACCTCTGCACGAGTTGGGCGAGGCGTAGTGATCATACTTTCCAACATTTGAGTGGCTACAATTACAGGTTTTGAAGCTGCTCTACATTTAGCAACAATCATTTTTTGTAATAAAGGAACTTCTTCCATTGGGCATTCAACACCCAAATCACCCCGGGCAACCATAATACCATCAGTAACAGCGATAATTTCATCGATATTGGCAATAGCTTCTGGTTTTTCAATTTTTGCAATTACACGGGCAGTTTTACCACGCTCTGCAATAATTTTTTTCAGTTCGATAATATCTTCAGCTTTACGAACGAAAGATAAACCGATCCATTCTACATCATTTTCTAAAACGAATTCTAGGTTTTCTCTATCTTCTGGAGTTAAAGATGGGATAGAAACCTTTGTGTTTGGAAGGTTTACTCCTTTTCTTGAAGTTAAGATCCCGCCGTGAACAATTTCACAAAGCACCTCATCTTTAAGATTGGTAGAAATAACTTTCATTTGCAGTTTTCCATCATCCAAAAGGATGATTTCACCTGCCTGAACATCTTGAGGAAAGTTCTGGTACGTTATATAAATACGTTCTTCGTTACCAATGCATTCTTGTGTAGTGATAACGGTGGTTTTACCATTAATTAAGTTAATCCCGCCTTCTTTTACTAAACCGATACGGATTTTTGGGCCTTGTAAATCTGCAAGGATACCTACATTATAATCGTATTTCTTATTTAAATCGCGGATGGTATCTAAAACGGCCTGATGATCTGCTTGAGAACCATGCGAAAAATTTAGACGACAAACATCCAAACCTGCGTTAAACATACTATATAATACTTCTGGTTTTGCTGATGCTGGCCCAAGCGTAGCAACAATTTTAGTTCTTGAATGAAAAGGTTTCATTTAATTATTTGATTTTAGCAATGCAGTTTCAGAAAACGCTAATTAATTATCTAAAATAATTAAACTGCATTAAATTTTATATATTTTGTTTTTTGTTCGTTGTTTATAACCGTCAAATATAGTGTATTTAATACACCAAGTATATAATTTTTATATTACCAAATTCTCTTTACTCTTTAATTTGGTAGGATCTATTTTTGCAGCAACTTGAATATCAGGGAGTTTGTTTAATCCGTTAATTAAATAATTAAGATCTTCCTTGTCGATAAATTCCTTAATTATAATAAAAAAATCTACATTTCCCATTTCCGGAACCAGCAAACCATCACTACTTCTGTTACTTATAAGGTAATATTCTATCTCACCTTGCTCTACAAAAAAATAATATTTAGAGAAAGACCACGCCGGTTCATCAATGTTAAAAAATATTTCATGGTCTTCAATTTTTTCAAATTCGGTGTTCAACCTCGTATTAATTTTGTGGCATAGGACATAGTCTTTTAGGGGTGCTGTGATCGCAATTAGTATAAAATCAAGGTCTAACGTTAATTTCAGGTAAGTTCTATTCAAGTCGAAATAAATTATTTACAGAACGAAATTAAAAAACTAATTCTATATTCGCTTGTTATTTGAGAGCCAAATTTAGGTGTCGAAATAAAAACATTTGAAAATTGTAAGAATTTATTTTTCTTTGCACAGAATTATTTAACCATTAAATTATAAAATTATGTCTGATATTGCTTCAAGAGTTAAGGCTATTATCGTAGAAAAACTAGGTGTTGACGAAAGCGAAGTTACGCCAGAGGCTTCATTCACCAACGATTTGGGTGCAGATTCTTTAGATACCGTAGAATTGATTATGGAATTTGAAAAAGAATTTAATGTAGCTATCCCTGACGATCAGGCTGAAACCATCGGTACAGTTGGTCAAGCGATTGCTTATTTGGAAAAAAACGTTAAATAGAATTACGCTTTTTCAGTATAAATGGAATTAAAAAGAGTAGTAGTAACAGGGTTGGGTGCGCTCACTCCTATAGGCAATAATGTTCCTGATTTTTGGGAAGGATTGACTAACGGGGTGAGTGGCGCTGCTCCTATTGTGGGTTTTAATACTGAAAAGTTTAAAACCAAATTCGCATGTGAGGTAAAAAACTTTAATCCGGAAGATTTTCTGGAGAAAAAGGAAGCCCGCAAGCTAGATCCGTTTGTACAATATGCTTTAGTAGCAACAGATGAAGCTGTAAAAGATGGTGGTTTTGATTTCGAGAAATTAGATACCAACAGAATCGGTGTTATTTGGGGCGCTGGCATAGGTGGATTGAAAACCTTTCTTGATGAAATTTCGAATTTCGCCAAGGGAGATGGTACGCCAAGATACAATCCATTTTTTATTCCTAAGATGATTATTGATATCGCTCCGGGGCATATCTCTATCAAATATGGCTTACGTGGGCCAAATTTTGCAACTGTTTCGGCATGTGCTTCCTCTACCAATGCAATGATTGATGCATTCAACTATATCCGTTTGGGTATGGCAGATGTGATCATCAGTGGTGGTTCAGAAGCCATTATTAATGAAGCAGGAATGGGTGGTTTTAACGCCATGCATGCGTTATCTACACGCAATGATGATCCTCAAACCGCTTCGCGTCCTTTTGATAAAGACCGTGATGGCTTTGTGGCTGGTGAAGGCGCAGGAACTATTATTCTAGAAGAACTTGAACATGCCAAAGCAAGGGGTGCAAAAATCTATGCAGAACTTGTGGGTGGAGGGATGAGTGCTGATGCAAATCACATCACTGCTCCACACCCTGAGGGTTTAGGTGCCAGAATGGTAATGACTAACGCTTTGAGAGATGCAGGTTTAACTACTGCAGATATCGATTACATCAATGTTCATGGAACTTCTACGCCACTTGGCGATATTAGTGAAACTAAGGCCATTGCTGATCTTTTCGGAGAAGATGCCTACCGCTTAAACATCAGTTCAACAAAATCAATGACGGGCCACCTATTAGGTGCCGCCGGAGCTATTGAAGCGATTGCCGCAATTCTGTCTGTTCAAAATGATATTGTACCTCCTACAATTAATCACTTCACAGATGACCCTGCCTTTGATCCTAAATTGAATTTTACTTTCAACAAAGCTCAAAAACGTGAAGTTAGAGCTGCTTTAAGTAATACTTTCGGTTTCGGTGGTCACAATGCTTCGGTAATTTTCAAGAAATACGAAGAATAATTTATTCAGCTTTGCTATATAATTTTGTATGCTAATTAAAAATAGATAACTTAGTTAAATATGCTTATTAGCCGCTAATTGTGTTATTTATTTAATGCCGATATTAAAATTATATAAACTTTATCTTTCTCCTGAAAAGGAGTTTGTTAAAAAGCTGAAAAATATTTTAGGCTTTGTTCCGGGCAATGTTACGCTTTATAGAATGGCTTTCAGGCACCGGTCTGTAGCTAAAGTTTTAAAAAATGGTAGCAGGAGCAGTAATGAACGATTAGAATTTCTTGGCGATGCAGTTTTAGGTTCGGTTATAGCCGAACTTCTTTTTAAGCACTATCCTTATAAGGAAGAAGGTTTCTTAACTGAAATGCGTTCTAAAATTGTTAATCGAGCTAATCTAAACCAATTGGCAAAAAAGATAGGTTTTGATAAGTTAATCCAGTTCGATCAGCGTTCAGTTAGTATCCAAACCAAACACAATTCTATGTTGGGCGATGCTTTCGAAGCCATCGTCGGCGCCATTTATATGGATAAGGGTTACAATTTTACTAAGGAGTTTCTGCTTAGAAGGATAGTTAAGCCTCATATCGATATTCATACACTAGAACTTACGGAAACCAATTTCAAGAGTAAACTCATTGAGTGGTGTCAACGCCATGGTAAGGATGTTACTTTTGAGCTTGCTCAGAACGGTGAAGGCGAAAGCGCAAAACTATTTACCATCAGTGCCATTGTAGATGGTGAAAAGCATGGTACCGGTAGAGATTACAATAAGAAAAATGCAGAGAAACTTGCTGCAGAAAAAGCCTGCGAAGCATTATCTATTTAAGGTAAAATGATTGGTCATTAATTTTGTAATCGCCAACTACGAACTGCAAACTGGCAACTGATAACTACTTCCCTTTCCCCAACGTATCGGTAAAGTTCTTTGATGATTCTTTAATGTATTTGATATAATCGTAGCTGTTCCAATATTGAGCTTTATCAAAAGTGGGTCTGCAATCCAGCATATAGCGTTCCAGCGTATCACCTCTCAATTCTGTATTATTCTTGATGATAGATTGGTTAAAATAAACATCTATTTGCGATTGTTTAATTTCATTATCTGCATAGCGTCCAAACCTTCGGGCATTTTTGGGATCCTTGCCAAATAAATTATAAATCGCATTTAAAGGATTTGATAACACAGATAATAAAGGTGTCTTCCCCCCTTTATAGACCCCCTTGTTCTGAAATTCTCTCTTAATTTCTGCTAAATCTTGCTTTTTGGTGTTGCCGACAATGGTCACTTCGTTCAGCATGGTGCTTTCTCTCACTAAATAAATCAAAATATCTTGAGTACCTTTTATAATGATTCTTTGGTCTGTTAAATTTCTTTTAGTGATGAGTAAAGTGTCGCCGACTTTAGCTTTTAGCTGAAAATAACCCAAATCATTACTTCCTACACCCAAATTGGTTCGTAGGTTGGTAATTTCTGCTAGAGCAACCCGGATATTCGCTCCTTTTTCAAAAACAACACCCTTAACAATAAAGTCTTGTGCTTTAAGATTAAAGCTGATAAGCAATAAAAAAAATGGAATGATCGCGGTTTTAAAAAATTTCATCAGCAATTAATTTATCAAATATCTATAGATGAGTCGAAAGTTGCGTTTCATCTGCAGTTGTTTCTAAACAATGGCAATATCACTAATGTTCTATTATTTGTTTACAAACAGATTTCCTACGTGAAGTATTTTTTGTAAAATTAACATTTGTTAACCTTTTATTTGTTAAATAAACGTTAATGCGAAAACCACAAGGCCAAATAATTTCAGCTATGAACAGAGCTTAACTTAGATTTTAAAACTGGTTTACACTAGCTGATAAATTTGATTTGAATTCTTACTGATGGATTATTACTAACTAAAAATCCATAAGATTTTTAGTTTTTTGTTCTTTCAACGCCGAGGCAGTCATGTCTATATGATAGTAATCGACTGTAATTAATAGGGTTTTGTTAATCTTTGCGACTATTGTTCCTAATCCCTTGTTTTTCCAAGTATCACTAATTTCCGTATATCCACCCATGATTGCAGTCACCTCATACCCATCGCCAAGGCTGTAGGGTGTTTTGAAATCTCTAATAGGATCTGATTCATCATATTTTTCATTGATATCTGCTACTAGCGATTCATATTCATCAAATGCTTTCGGTTCTGCGTTAGGTATTAAAATTACTAATCCGTGAAAAAATTTCCCTTTATAAAAATAGAAGGCAACTGATGGATCCTTATAATGCCATATTTTACATTTTTAAATGTTAAATATTCAGATTTTGAAGATATCGAAACATATCCTTTAGCTTTCATAAGAGTTAAGCATTCGAACTTTGTTTTTCCAAATGGTATACCAATCATTCTCAATATGTTTGGTAGATCTTTTCCTCCTGGAAATCCTAAATTTTGGGCAAATCCGTAAAATGGTAAGAGTATCAGTATGAGAGCAATTTTTTTCATAGAGTTTCGATTGAGAATTTCAAAAGTAGTTAAAAATTTACATTACGAAAATCCGAACTTACCGTACTTCTGATTCTCTTGTATATTGGATTATATCTTTATAATTACCTACCTTTGCGCATGATAAAATCCATGACAGGATACGGCTTAGCAACAGCCGATTATGCAAATGCAAAATACAGTGTCGAAATCAAATCGCTCAACAGTAAATTTCTTGAGCTTAACTTAAAATATCCTAAAGCGTTTTCTGATAAAGAATTAATACTGCGCAATGTTTGCAGTAAAGATATCGAACGTGGCAAAGTGAGTTTGAGTATTAATGTAGAACGTGCCAACGGTGAAGTGACTGGTGCCACTATTAATACTGCATTACTTACGCATTATTACAATCAACTTACTTCCGTTAATGCCGAATTAGGCGCCAACAGTACCAATCTACTTCAAACTGCTTTAACCTTTCCGGATGTAATTTCATATAAAGAGGAGAGTGTGAGTGAGGATGAATGGAACCATTTATATCAAATCTTCAGTCAGGCCTTGGCTAATTTCAATAAATTTAGGGAAGATGAAGGAGCAGTTTTGAAAGCCGATTTAGAGCTTAGGATTAAAAATATTCTTTCTTATTTCAAATCTGTTGAAGAACTTGAACCAAAGAGAATTGCAGCTATCCGTGATAAATTCTCACAGTTTTTAGACGATGCAGTTGGAAAGGTAAACATCGATCAAAATCGTTTTGAACAGGAATTGATCTACTATATTGATAAAATTGATATCACCGAAGAGAAAACGCGTTTAAAAAGTCATTGCGATTATTTCTTGCAAACTTTAGCAAGTAAAGAAGCAAATGGAAAAAAAATGGGTTTCATTTCACAAGAGATCGGAAGAGAAATAAACACAATGGGTGCGAAAGCAAACGATGCTCAAATGCAGCAATATGTTGTGGGTATGAAGGAAGAGCTAGAGAAAATTAAAGAACAGTTATTAAACGTATTATAAGGAGAAAGACTAAAGACTAAAGCGTAAAGCAGCTTTGGTCTTTCAGCTTTTTGCTTTCAGCTTACAACATGAAACAAGGCAAATTAATCATATTTTCAGCGCCATCTGGAGCCGGCAAAACCACTATCGTACACCATTTATTAAGCAAGTTTCCAGAGTTAAGCTTTTCAATTTCTGCGACAACACGCGAGTTGAGGGGTGCTGAAACCCATGAAAACGACTACTACTTCATATCGAAAGAAGAGTTTTTGCATAAAGTGGCACGCCAGGAATTCGTGGAGTTTGAGGAAGTTTATAATGGCACTTTCTATGGAACCTTGCGCTCAGAAATTGAGCGCATCTGGAATGATGGGAAGCACGTTATCTTTGATATTGATGTAGAAGGCGGTATTCGTTTAAAGCGCAAATATGAGGAAGATGCATTGGCTATTTTTGTTCAACCACCATCGTTAGAAGTATTGAAAGAACGTTTAAGCGGAAGAGGAACGGATAGCCATGAAAAGCTGCAAGAGCGTTTTATCAAAGCAGAAAAAGAATTAACCTACGCTGATAAGTTCGATGTGATACTTAAAAATTACGATTTAGCTACAGCATGTGCTGAGGCTGAGAAACTGGTGGGCGATTTTATAAGGAGTTAATACTCTATCTTCGGTCGTCATTGCGAGGCACGAAGCAATCTCTTTTGACGGCCTAAATTTAAATGCTCGGGTAAGATTGCTTCGTGCCTCTCAATGTCGATTTGATAAACCCTCTAACTGAAAACTGCAAATTGAAAACTGGTCTATTTTTCGGTTCTTATAATCCCATTCATACGGGGCATCTGATCATTGCCAATTATATGGCTAATCATTCAGGTCTTGATGAGGTATGGCTAGTAGTTTCTCCACATAATCCTTTGAAAGATAAAAAAGGCTTAACCAACATGTATGATCGTTTGGAAATGGCACAATTAGCTACTGAAAATACAGATCACATTCGCGTTAGCGATATCGAGTTTTCCTTACCGCAACCCTCATATACCATAGATACGTTAACCTATTTGCATGAACGTTATCCAACAAAAGAATTTGTGTTGATTATGGGAGCTGATAATCTGGTTTCTTTTAAGAAATGGAAAAATTACGAAGTACTGTTGGATAACTACCAGATTTACGTTTACCCGCGTCCGGGGGCTGATGTTACCGACTGGATTAATCATCCTTCGATCACTTTCACAGATACACCTTTAATGGAGATCTCTTCAACATTTATCAGAAAAGCAATTAAAGAAGGAAAGAACGTTCAGTTCTTTTTGCCAGATAAGGTGATAGATTTTATTGATAGCAAAGGAATGTATCGTTGATTTACGATTTTAGATTTACGAATTACGATTGATAGGCAATTGCTTAACCTTTTCGCTTTTCGGAAACCTTTGATTTAAGATTTTGGGTTTAAGAATTACGATTGTTGCAGACTTCTAAAATCTAAATTCGTAACTCTTAAACCCAGAATTAATCGGTTATTTCCAACCGCCACCTAATGCTCTGTATAAATTAACTACAGATTGAAGTTTTTGTAACCTATCGTTTATTCCACTTAACTGGGCAGTTAACAAACTCTGTTCTGAAGTCAAAACATCGGTATAATTTGTTGCTGAACTGTAGCGCAATAACTCTTTAGTAAAATCAACTGCTTTTGTTAACGAAGCAATCTGTTTTGCTCTTGTTTCCTCTTTTTCAGCAGCAGTCTGGTAAGCGTATAAAGCGTTTGAAACCTCTTGTCCGCCGGTTAAAAGTGCTTGTTGAAAAGCATAAAATGCTATTTGTTGATTTGCCTGTGCAGTTGTTAAGCGGGCTTTATTGGCACCTTTAGCAAAAATGGGTTGGGTTAATCCTCCAACTAAATTATAGAATATAGAATTATCGAAAAAATTGCTCAGCTGTAAACTCGTTAAGCCACCTGTAGCTGTCAATGTTAAAGCTGGGTAGAAATAAGTTTTAGCTACGTTGGTATTTTCAAATGCAGATCTAAATCCGAATTCTGCTGCAATAACGTCTGGACGGTTCTGCAATAGTTGCGCAGAAACACCAGTTTGCAAATTGGCATAAGGAATTTGCTGATCTAAGTTGGTGCGATTAATCGTTCCGGGTGCTTGTGCTAAAATAATGCTCAAAGCGT
This sequence comes from Pedobacter sp. MC2016-05, assembly GCF_026239735.1. GTDB lineage: Bacteria > Bacteroidota > Bacteroidia > Sphingobacteriales > Sphingobacteriaceae > Pedobacter. The sequence continues at coordinate 196,721 of NZ_JAPIVT010000004.1, read as the reverse complement.
TTTCGGCTTCTTTAATGCTTCTTTTTAAATCAGGGAGTGTTACCTGAGCGGCATATAGATTGGCCTCACTTTGAACTACAGCCGCACCATTTACAACAGCGCCTTCTTTTAGCGCTTTCATGGTTTCTACATCCTGCGTTCTGATTTTAATCGTTTGCTCCGTAATCGCCAATTGTTTATCTAAAGCCAATAAAGTATAATAGTTATTCGCGATAGTGGCTATTAACTGCGTTTGAACGGCACGTTTTGCCGCATCGCTTTGCAATAAAGTTGCAAAGGCAGCACGTTTGGCGCTACTTAGTTTGCCCCAAATATCAGCTTCCCAGGCCGTGCTTAAAGCAGCTCTGTATGTTTGGGTTTCTAAGTTAATGTTAATTCCCGCTGGAAAGTTTAGCGCCGCTTGAGACTGTTTTGCATCGGTAACGGAAACATCAGCTTGTAAGCTTGGTAGAAACGCTGCACGACTTTGACGTAAAGTAGCTTCAGAAATTTTGATCCGTTCAATCGCTTGTTTAAGATCCAGATTTTGATTGATTCCCTGTTGAATCAACGACTGTAAAGTCGTATCAGAAAAGAGGCTTTTCCATGGCAAATCTGCCATGGTTATTGTATCTGTTGTATTATTATCCCGGTATAAATCTTCATTCTTAACCTGAGGGCGTTCGTATTTTTGCGTCACGCAGGCACTTAAGGTAAGTATGGAAATACCAATTAAAAAGGAATACTTATGTGTGAATTTCATGTTCGGATTAAATTAATGTTTGCTGCTAGCGGTTGCTAATTCGTACTCTTCGGGAGTTTGCTCTTTTTCAATCCCTTCGTCAAAAGGAGATTTATTGCTTACCCTTTCTTGTAATGACTGGAAGACAATGAACAATGCCGGAATTACGAAAATACCGAAAATGGTACCGATTAACATACCACCAACGGCACCTGTTCCAATTGATTTATTTCCTGATGCACCAACACCTGATGAAAGCATTAGTGGGAGTAATCCGAGGATAAATGCAAATGAAGTCATCAAAATTGGACGTAAACGTGCGGTTGCGCCATCAATTGCCGCATTCACAATGCTCATGCCTTTTCGTCTTCTATCCACCGCATATTCTACAATCAAAATTGCATTTTTCGCTAACAAACCAACGAGCATAATGAGCGTAATTTGAGTATAGATGTTATTATCGATGCCGAAAATTTTATCGAAAATAAAGGTTCCCGCCAAACCGATTGGGAGTGATATTAATACTGCCAACGGTAAAATATAACTTTCATATTGGGCTGCCAGTAAGAAATAAACGAAAATTACGCACAGTAAGAAGATGAATATGGTCTGGCTACCGCTGCTCATCTCTTCACGAGATAACCCCGAAAACTCATATCCATATCCTGCAGGTAAATGTTTCGCAGCTTCTTCTTGAACGGCTGCAAGCGCATCGCCGGAACTATAACCTGCATTTGGATTCCCTGTAACAGCAATTGATGTAAACAAATTGAAACGGGAAATTGCTTGTGGACCGTAAACTTTTGTAAGGGTAATAAACTCCGAAATTGGTGCCATTTGGCCAGAAGGATTTCGAACAAAAATACGCGTTAACGTTTGTTCATTTGAACGATACGCCGCTTCCGCCTGATACATTACCCTAAATTGTTTACCAAATTTATTAAAATTTGATGCATAAACCCCACCATAGTAACCTTGCATTACGCCCAAAACATCACTTACGTTTAATCCTGCTTGTTTTACTTTTGCCACGTTAACATCGATTTGATATTGCGGGAAATTCGGGTTAAAAGAGGTAGAAGCATATTGAATTTCCGGACGCTGACTTAAAGCCGCTAAAAATCCGTTACCAACTTCATTAAACTTCTTAATATCGCCACCAGTTTTATCTTGCAATTGAAACTCAAAACCTCCACTGGTACCAAAACCCTGAATAGTTGGCGGTGCAAAGAAAATAATTTTAGCACCTTTAATCGTAGCTGTTTTAGCAAATAATTCGCCAATGATGGTTTTAACATCACGCCCTTTACGTTCATCCCAAGGGGTTAATCGAGAAATTACCATCCCGTACGAACTTCCAGAACCACTAATCATGCTTCGACCAACTACTCTCAAAGTGTTTTTGATCTCTGGGATTTTATGTGCGATGCTATCAATTTTTGCAATCACAATATTGGTTTCCTCTTGAGAAGTTCCCGCAGGCAATGAAATATCAGACATGATCGTTCCTAAATCCTCATTCGGCACAAAACCTTTTGGTGTAGTATTCATTGTCCATATTAAAAGACCCGTGAAAAATAAAATCCCGACGCCAACCAGCCATTTTGTTCTGGATAGAAAGCTAACCGATTTTTTATATTTTCCCGTAACGGCATCAAAAGAAGTATTAAATGCAGCATAAAAACGCTCTAAAAAGTTTTTCTTTTTCCCATGATCGTCTTTGTGTGGCTTTAAAAACAAAGCACATAATGCCGGACTCAGTGTTAACGCATTTACAGCTGATAAAATAATCGAAATGGCCAGTGTTAAACCAAACTGTTTGTAAAATACTCCTGATGAGCCTTGGATAAAACTTACCGGGATAAATACTGCAGCCATTACCAATGTGATGGAAATGATGGCACCACTAATATCATCCATGGCATCTACCGTGGCTTTTTTTGCATCCGTGTAACCTTCATCAAGCTTGGCGTGGACGGCCTCCACTACCACAATTGCATCATCCACTACAATACCGATGGCGAGTACAAGTGCAAATAGGGTAAGTAAGTTAATGGTAAAACCGAACAAACTTAAAAAGAAGAACGTTCCAATAATCGCTACAGGAACACTTATCGCCGGAATTAAAGTAGAACGGAAATCTTGTAAGAAGATAAATACCACCAAGAATACCAGGATAAAAGCTTCAATCAACGTGTGGATTACTTTTTCAATCGAGGCATCCAGGAAATCATTTACGTTAACCAAAGTTGAGTAATGAACCCCTTTTGGAAAGGATTTTTGAGCTTCATCCAAAGTTTTAATGGAGTTCTCAATTACTTCTTTCGCATTCGATCCTGCTGTTTGGTTAATGGCAATACCTAAAGCTTGCTTTCCATTAAATTTTACAGAACTGGCATAACTTTGAGCACCTAATTCAATTCTTGCAATATCTTTTAAGCGAAGAATTTGTCCGCTGGCAGTCGATTTAATAATGATGTTGCCAAATTGTGCTTCATCTTTTAAACGGCCTGTATATTTTAGTGTGTATTGAAAAGCCTGATCGCCTTGTTCACCAAATTGCCCTGGAGCGGCTTCCACGTTTTGATCGGCCAAAGCCGTATTTACGTCACTTGGAACCAACCCGTAAGTGGCCATAATATCTGGTTTCAGCCAGATACGCATGGTATAATCCAACGTTCCGAAAGCGCTGGCATCACCAACACCATTAATACGCTTAATTTGCGGAATGATGTTGATATTGGCGTAATTCTGTAAAAACTTTTGATCATAAGATGGATCATCACTGTACAAACCAAAAATCAAAACGTTACTCGCTTGCCTTTTTGCTGTAATTACACCTGACCTGGTTACCTCTGCAGGTAATAAACTGGTTGCCCTTGCCACCCTGTTTTGAACGTTTACTGCTGCCAAATCTGGGTTTGTGCCCAATTTAAAGTTAACCGTGATGGTTGCAGTACCATCGTTACTGGCGCTAGAAGTCATGTACGTCATGTCTTCCACACCATTAATTTGCTCTTCAAGCGGAACAACAACGCTATTCATTACCACATCTGCATTGGCACCTTGGTACGAAGTGGAAACCTGTACTGTAGGCGGTGCTATCTCTGGATATTGCGAAACCGGTAAAGTAGCTAAACCTAAAACACCGAGAATAACGATGATAATGGATATAACCGTAGATAGTACCGGTCTTTCTATAAATTTCTTAAACATATTTAATATTGATTACACTGATATTATGACTGCAGTGATGATATCTTTATTTTTTTATATCAGCATAAACTGAATCGGCACTTTGTTCTTCTGGTTTAATTTTAGCTCCATCTTTTAAAGATTGAAACCCTTCCAGAACGATTTTATCGCCAGCTTTTAAACCTTTGGTTACCACATAAAATTTATCTTTAGCTAAGTCCATTATCTGGATTTCGGTACTGATAATTTTTGAGGAATCGCCTAACACGTAAACAAATTTCTTTCCCTGTAAATCGATTGTTGATTTTTGAGGAACAAGAATTGCATTTTCAACTTTCTGCGGCACTCGAACCGAAGCACTTGCACCATTTTTTAATAAAGAAACTGGATTAGGGAATGTAGCTCTTAAACTAGCAGAACCTGTAGCGGTATTAATTTGGCCATTGATGGATTCAATTTTACCATTTTGAGCATAAACAGTTCCATCAGCCAATACCAAACTAACTGCCGGAATGTTTTTCATCTGCTGTGCCAATGTACTTCCTTTATATGTTTTAGAAAAATCTAATAATTGTTTTTCATTAAGTGAGAAGTAGGCATAAACTTTAGATGTGTTCGAAACCGTGGTAAGAGGTTCGGTACTGGAACTGCTCACTAAACTTCCGGTTCTGAAAGGAAGGCTACCAACCACGCCATCAACAGGGCTTGTGATAGAAGTATAACCCAAATTTACCTGAGCATTTGCTAACGCAGCTTTGGCTTGCGCTAACGCTGCTTTTCTACTTTGCAAGGTTAGCTGCGCTGCATCTAAGTCGTATTTGCTGATGATGTCTTTTTCCACTAGAGGGCGAGTTTTATTTACCTGAAGTTGTGCTGCATTTACATCAGCCTCTGCACTGCTAATCGCAGCTCTCGCCGTTCTAACTTCTTGCTCATATTGTGGTGCCATTATCGTGAAAAGTAATTGCCCTTTTTTAACAACTGCACCTTCATCTACCAATATTTTTTGAATGAAACCATCAACTTTAGGGCGGATATCGATATTTTGAATCCCTTCGATGGTTGCTGGATAATCTGAATTCAGTTCTGTGGTTTGTGCGTTAACCGTAAAAACAGGGTAGGCTTGGGGACCAGCCGCTGCAGCTGCGGCGGCTTTCTTCTGTTCATCATTATTTCCGCATGATGCTAAAACAATAGCGATGCTCATGCCAAAAACGAGAGTTGTTACTTTTCTCATGGACTATTTTTGTGTGTATTTAAATTTTAATTTCCGGATCTGAAAGCGTAGTGAATGGTGGTTTTCAACTTGCCGATTTCTGCCCAAAAATAAAGCCTAAAAGAAATTAAGTCTGTCCAAATTCTGTCATTTAATCAATCGATTGATTTATTTTTTATCTCTAAAGGGCTATTTTTGGTATTAAATGCTTGTTTTCGAGGGTGATATCGCTGATTTGTTCCAGAAATTATTGTGTAAATATCTTGAGACAGATGTTAATCGATGTTAAATAAGCCTCTTCTCTTAGCAGAATTGTTAAAGATTTTGTTTAGAAAAACAGTCATTATTTCATTTCCTTAGTGTGAAATCTACACTTTAGAGAAATCGGGTTACTGTAATGAGAGTAGATTTGTGTTTGCAAGGTTATTATCAATCGATTAGCATTAACCAACTTCTCCTTCAAAAACCAATTTTGCCGGCCCGCATAAAAATACGTTTGTAAATGCATTTCCATCGTAATCAAAGTCGATTTTGATATCTCCACCCAAAACTTTTATATCGGTTTTGATATGGCCGGTTTGACTTTTGTATTTCGCCATAGCCATTGCAACAGCAGTTACGCCGGTACCGCAGGCATAAGTTTCATCTTCTACGCCACGTTCGTAAGTTCGCACAAATAAATGGTCGCCTTTATCTTCAACGAAATTTACATTGATGCCTTTTTCGCTATAAACTTCATTGTATCTAATGTTTTTTCCCTGTGTAAAAACATCGAAATTTTTTAAATCACTTTGTAAAGCAACGTAATGTGGAGAGCCGGTGTTTAAAACAAATGCTTCACCATCATTGGTAATGCTGTCAACATCAATCATTTGTAGCTCCACCCAATCTCCTGATTCTGAAATTCTGGCATAATGCGGTCCGTCTACTGCCAAAAAGTTCGTTTCATTTTGAATAATACCGAGTTGTTTGGCAAATGCCACAATGCACCTGCCACCATTACCGCACATGCTACCTAACTTACCATCCGCATTGAAATAATGCATTTCAAAATCGTAATCATCATGTTGCGTTAAAAACATTAATCCATCTGCGCCAATGCCAAATCTTCTATCACATAGTTGTTCAATTAACTCATTATCAATGTCTTCTAATTGTTTCATGGTATGATCTATTAGAATGAAATCATTGCCCGCTCCCTGGTATTTAAAGAAATTAATTTTCATGAAACCTTCATTTTTTTATGCAATATTTGAGATGCAATTAGCAATCGCAAAGCCTGGGTTAAAGGTTTTAACATTTTTTAACATGCCTTGTGGTGCTTAACTGATACAAATATCGTTTATATGGTATTAAATTTGAATAAACTTGTTAAAGAAAATTTGAGCAGATAAAAACTGCTGGGGCAATCTGCTAAAACAAAGTGAATTTTGCTCTTGCAATCATTACAAATAACAACGAATGTTATAAGCAAACAATTAGCTAGCATTAATGCTTGTAATAATCAGGGGATTTAAAAAACAATATACAAACACATGAAACCATCAAAAGCTAAACGAATAAAAAAAGTAATCAATTGCTTTTGATCGCTTCATGACCATTAAAAAACAATATACAAACACATGAAAAAAATATTAGGTATTACGGTGTTGGCTGCTTTTATAGGTGGGGCAGCAGCAATTGGAGGTTACAAATTATTTGAACGCAATCAAACTGGCAGTACGATTTCTGAAAAGCAGAATTTATATTTCGCCAATAATCCACTTAAAGTATCATCGGCTGGCACAGCTGATTTTACCCAGGCTGCAGCCGCGGTTGCACCAGGAGTGGTACACATTAAAACAACTTATGAAGCCAAAAGTGGTGGTGGATCAAGAAACTCATCGCCATTTGATATGTTCGATGATTTCTTTGGAGGCGGCGGTCGCCAGATGCAACGCCAACCACGAGCAGCATCAGGTTCTGGTGTAATTATTAGTCAGGATGGTTATATCGTTACCAATAATCACGTGGTAGAAAATGCATCGAAGGTTGAGGTCGTATTGACTGACCGACGTAAAGTAGAAGCAAAAGTGATTGGCCGCGATCCTAACACAGATTTGGCTTTAATTAAAGTTAATGCTACTGGTTTACCTGTTGTGAAAATGGGTAACTCTGATAATGTTCAGGTAGGAGAATGGGTATTGGCAGTAGGGTTCCCTCTCGATTTACAGACAACAGTTACGGCGGGTATCGTGAGTGCAAAAAATAGAAGTATTGGCATTATCGGTCGTGAGCAACAAGGTAACGAGATTACAGAAGAAGAATACCGCGAATATCAGCGTACGGGTAAAAGACCACAGGCTCCTGCAAACACCAGTATCGAATCCTTTATTCAAACAGATGCGGCCATTAACCCAGGTAACAGTGGAGGAGCGTTAGTAAATGCAAATGGAGAATTAGTAGGTATTAACTCTGCAATTGCTTCACAAAGTGGATACAATCAAGGTTATGGATTTGCTATTCCTGTAAATTTAGCCCGTAAAATCGTTGATGATTTTATGAAATATGGAATGGTAAAACGTGGATACATTGGTGTTAATTTTTACCCTTTAAGTGGTGATGAGAAACCAGAAGGAATTACAACATCAGAAGTAAGCGGATTGTATGTAAGTGATGTGGTAGCTGGTGGCGGTGGCGCTGCCGCGGGAATTAAAAAAGGCGATATCATTAAAAAAGTAGATGGTGTTGTTATTAATGATTCTCCTGATTTGCAGGAAAGAATTGGCCGTATGAATCCTGGAGACAAAGTGAAGCTAAGTGTTTTAAGAGATGGTTCTTTGAAAGATATAACGGTTACTTTAAAAGGTGAATCTAGCATCGGTTTAACAGCCAATAATGCAGCTACTAAAAATGTAGAGGTTTCTAAGTTAGGTGCAACATTTGCTCCGGCAACTCAAGCTCAAAAAACCAAGTTTGGAATTAATAGTGGGGTGGTGGTAACATCGGTTGTTACCGGTAAAGCATTTGATAATATCGGAGTAGAAAAAGGTTTAATCATTACTAAAGTGAATGGTCAGCCAGTAAATTCGGTTGCCGATGTTCAAAAGGCGCTACCTCAGGGCAGAAATAATATGATTAGTATTTCTGGTGTGGGCGAACAAGGAACTTATAATTTTAGTTTCCCAGCTCAATAATTCAGACAGAACGAAACAAAAAAAATGTCCCGATTTGAATCAGAGGGCACTGAAAAAGTCCCTTAATTAAAAAGGATATATAGGAGTGGAAAACTAGTTTTTCTGCTCCTTTTTTTGTATTTTAAAGGTGTATTATCACTGCTTTTAAGATGCTTCTTCAACAACAAAAAATCCACTTTAGCGAGTTTTCCAGGCTTTATGATCTGATTGTTCCCAAAGAAAACCTGCTGCGCAAGATTAACGAGCTTATAGATTTTGGTTTTATATATAATGAACTTTTGGCTGCATAGACAACGGGCGTAATGCTGAGAGTCCGGTACGCATGTTTAAATACCTGCTTTTGAAAACCACATTCTCCGTTTCAGATGTTGATGTCGTAGAGCGTTCCCGCTATGATATGTCCTTCAAATATTTCCTGGAGATATCCCCAGAAGAAGATGTGATCAATTCAAGCTCATTGACCAAGTTCAGAAAGCTCCGCCTTAAGGATATGGATTTTTTAAACCTTCTAATTGGCAAACCGTTTCCCTGGCCTTGGAAAAAGGCATTATTAAATCCAGGTCCATCATTGCCGATGCGACGCATTCACTTTCCAGATCCAATCCATATTCCTCTATTGAAGTACTCAGGCAACGCTCGAAACTGCTTCGAAAGGCAGTGTATCTATTGGATGATGGCTTGAAGGGGCAGATGGCTGAGAAAAATGAGTCAAATGATATCCTTAAAGAAATAGAATACTGCAAGGAGTTACAAAAACTTATCGAGTCTGATGAAGCATTAAGTGAAATCCCTGCTGTGAAAGAGAGCTAAACCTCTTAAAGGAAACAGTGGAAGATACCCGGGAGAACTATGCAATATCCAAAGATATGGATGCCAATGTTGGCCACAAAACAGCTGACAGCAGTTTTTTTTGGTTACAAAACTCATTTGGCAATGACAGAGGAACGTATCATAACGGCCACTGTTGTTACTTCCGGGGAGAAAGGCGATGGTCCTGAGTTGCCAAAATTATTGGACAGACACAGTCAAACGGAATGGAGGTTGACACCATCATAGGTGATGCAGCTTATGCCGGCAAGAACAACCTCAAGCTTAAGGATTTGAACGGAAATAAGATTAAGATCGTTGCCAGGATGAACCCTGCTATTACCCATGGCACCAGGAAAGAGGAAGAAAAGTTTGATTACAACAAAGACGCTGATATGTTCGTATGCCCTGCAGGGCACCCGGCTATGTATAAACGGGTGCAGGGCAAAAAGGTAGATAAGAGCAATCAGGTAATGACCTATTATTTCGATATCGAAAAATGCAAAGTATGCCCACTAAAGGATGGCTGTTACAAAGCAGAAGCCAAAAGCAGAACGTACTCGGTTGTAATAAAACCAGATGAGCACAAAGAGCAGGAGATCTTCCAACAAAGCGATTACTTCAGAGAAAAGTCAAAACACAGATATAAATTGAGGCGGAAAATAGTGAATTGAAAAATGTGCATGGATATGAAAGAGCAAATTCCTATGGCCTTGAAAGCATGAGAATGCAAGGTGCACTTGCGATATTCGTAGTAAATCTAAAAAGAATACTAAAATTCTAAATCGGGATCATTATTAACAAAAAAAACATGCCAAAAGGGCCATAAAACACTAAAATTGGTCGAGAGAACTTGATGAATTGGAATCAGTAAAAAATATAAAATACTCAAAAAGGAAATAGCGGATGGAGATCTTATAATCTACTCATCCGCTAATTTTTCTATAGACCATTTTAAGTCTACTTTTTCAGTGCCCTCTTTAATCATCGGGACATTTTTTTGGGATTAATCTTGCTCAATAGGTTGGTGGTTAGCATGACAGGCATCGGCACATTCTTCGCAGGCAACCGCACATTGTCTGCAATGTTCATGATCATGGTTACTACATTCTTCTGCGCATAAACGACAAATTTCTTCACATAACAAAAGGTATTGTCTTCCGATAACTGAATCGCGTTGCAGCAATCTTGCTGCCTGAGTACAAATGTCTGCACAATCTCTATTCAATTTAATACAATCTACCATCATTGCAATATCTTGCTCTTCCTTCAGGCTTGAAGAACCGCAATGTTCGCATGCCATAGCGCAATCTAATAAGGCCTGAATTAATGCGTGGTTGTTTCTCGTTTCCATATTTTTTTGGTTAGCTATTATTGTATGTAATTAACCCCTGAGTATATAAAGAGTTTTAATAAAAATTGGGATTAGCAGAACGGGATGTCTATTCGCTCCAGCAGTGGTGAAAGTGCCAATCTGTAACTTATATTTTTTGTTTCTTGCTTTGTTTTATGTTTTCTAAACCTGGCAATAGCGAACACGAACCCGTTTTTTCGGTGAGTAAAGCGGATGGCAGAACTATCCTTACCGATAGGCATAGAAACCTGCTTTTCGAATATTTATTTTTATAATTGAAGCGAATAGTAACGATTACTCGTTTTAGCTAATGACAGTTCATTTTAAATTCATTTTTGCTATTTAATTCGCTTGTACCGATCACTAAGGATTCTTTGTAGCAACCAGATTTTTATGATTTCACATTTGACCAGAATTAAAACCGAATAATTATGGCTTTGGCTTATATCAACATTAGTGCTAAACAGTATTTTAATTTTATGTGCCGATCGGATTTCGAACGACGAATTTTTCATGATACCTATAAGGAATTTCAAGAAAAATCTAAACCATATACTTCTGGCGAGCGGTTAAATACGTTTTCTCAAATGATCTTGGCTAATAAAAAAGCCAAAGATTTGCATCAGAAGCTCCATTATTCGGTCATGGAGGTTATTGAAAAATTAGGACATCAAATCCCAATTTTAAAGGACGAAAATGGAAATGCAATCAAATTTGAATGGGCTGAACTTGAAATAATAGATTCAGATTTGTTAAACAAGGCTGCTCACGTGGTTTCATTAACTTATACTAGCCCAAAAATGTTATTGCATGAGATTGATAAGGAACTATTGGTTTTGAGTGAAGAAACTGGAGGCAAATCCAATTCTATATTTAAGATCAAAATGACTGAAAAGGTAAGGATTGAATACATCCAAAAGCATGAACTGGTATACAGTTAGCACAAACTATTTGATTATTTGAAAGGCTATTTTAGTTGACATGGATGTTGAAAATGGAAAATTTCAGAGATGATTGAATTGCCTAATGCATCTAAATAGGGGTTTAAATAGCAATGAATCAATATAATTAGCTTCATTTGAATAAATAAAAATAAAAAATTGATTTATAGGTAATTAACATTATCTTTGAAACAAATTAAAATACAATATAATGCAACAAGGAACAGTAAAATTTTTTAATGAAACTAAAGGTTTCGGATTTATCACTCCATCTAATGGCGATGCCGAAATTTTTGTTCATGCTTCAGGCTTAATTGACAACATTCGTGAGAATGATACCGTAAACTACGATGTAGAAGAAGGTAGAAAAGGCCTAAACGCGGTAAATGTAAAAGTAGCTTAAGAAAACTCGAACACATAAATCGTAAAAAGTCCTGATGAAAATCAGGACTTTTTTTGTGCAAAATAATTTGCCTTAAGGTAGGTTGATCTTTGAGGATTAATTGTTTTCTTATTGTTTTTATATCGAATCGACCAACTCATTAGGCTGATAAAATCTTGATGGATTGATCTTATGGTAGATTGCAATTGGTTAATCATCGCTGAGCGTGTGTGTAAATCATCAGCTCCGTAAAGCCCACCATCCCCAAACAGCAATTTTTCTTCATCGATATCTACGCCCCCATTAAACTCGAACTTTAGCCAGCGGTTTTTAATACTATTAATCAAAGTCACGTTACCGCTTGAGCTGAATTGCTTTTCATTGAGCATCTTCCATACAAAATCCGGGTAATGGGTATTCTTTTCTCCATCCCGCCAAATGGTTCTTAAAGGGTTGTGTCCATGGTAAAATCCCACCTTTTTCCCTTTGGGGTTAATTGTCATTTCACCAAGACCAGCGCTAACCAAGCCACCACCTATGCCCACAATAGTTTGCGTATTATTCTTTGCTACTGCACTTACAACCGTAGTGAGGGCACCTATAACCACCGAACCGACGGTGAGCTGCCGATTTCGTTTGCTATTTAGTCCATTCAGATAGTCTGCGGCCATATCAGATCGTTCCCCTTCACAATCAAATTCTGCAGTAACCGCCGTTAGTTGCGCTTGCGCTAAACCAACGCGGCTATTTATTTTTTGTTTTAACCTTAAATAATCGGTATTATTTGTCCCTTCTTTTTTCAGGCGTGAAAGCGCATTTATCTCATTACTTAAGCCAAGCAAATGACACAGCAATTGATCGTGTTTAGAAAGTGCATCTATAGCAGATAGATCAGTGGCCGTTTTTTCCTTGAAAAATCCAGTGGAATTAATGTACGGACGCGTAGGAGTACAATAATTGTATTTAAATGCCTGAGGATTCGTTGTTTACTTCCTAATGCTTCCGCATGAAAATAGAATCAAAGAAATTGGAGCTAACAAGATGGCGTTACGTTTCATAAAAAAAAACATTTTATGAATGAATATAAGAATCTAGCTGTAAAAAATGATTCTCGATGGAAAATCATTAACGTTTCTTTTAAATGATGATCTGATTAGTTCCTGTAGATTTTGTTAAATTACATGATGGATTAATTTTGCTTATCAGATAATGATGTGAGGATAGTTGTTATTGAATTTCTGTAGAAAAATCTATAATGCTTTTAGAATGTTTCTAAATAAATGTTTTATCGGCGTTTTGTCATAATCGTTTATAAATTAAACTCATAATTAGATACTTTTGCAAGAAATTTAGATATAAATCCTAATCAAATGAGTGGTTTCGGAAATGCGCTTTCTTCATCAATAGGAAGAAAATACGTTATGGGTGTTACAGGAATATTCCTGATACTCTTTTTAATTGTACATGCTGGTATTAATTCGTTGATATTTCTTGACGATAATGGTTTGACTTTCAATATTGGAGCCCATTTTATGGCAACAAACTGGATTATCAGAGCTGGGGAGTACATATTGTTTATAGGTTTACTGGTTCACATTTACCAGGCGGTAAACTTGACTATTCAAAACAGAAAAGCAAGACCAGAAAACTATGCTGTTTATAATGGAAGCGCCAACAGTAAATGGTATAGCCGCTCTATGGGCTTGCTAGGTACTTTGTTGTTGATTTTCCTTGTAATTCACCTTAAAGATTTCTGGGTGGTTTCTCGCTTTACTGGTATTCCAACGGTAGATGCTAACGGTCACGAAGATCTTTATGCGGTAATGAGAGAGAAATTTCAGGATCCTGTACGTGTAGTTGCCTATGTTTTGTTAATGATTTCATTGTGCTATCACCTACTTCATGGTTTTGCTTCGGCATTTCAAACTATGGGATGGAATCATTCAAAATACAATGGCATTATTAAAAGCACAAGTGTTTGGTATTCGATTATTATATCGCTTGTTTTCGCTTTGATGCCGATTGCCGTATATACTCATTTAATTGATTAAGTTTTTAGCACAAAAGAGATATGTCAGATATTAACTCAAATATTCCAGAAGGCGAATTAACCTCCAAATGGACCAAGTATAAGTCTTCTGTGCCTTTGGTTAACCCATCGAACAAAAGAACTATTGAAGTAATTATTGTAGGTTCTGGTTTAGCGGGTGCTTCGGCAGCTGCAACTTTAGCTGAAATGGGTTACAAGGTAAAGTGTTTTTGCTTTCAGGATTCACCACGCAGAGCGCACTCTATTGCTGCTCAAGGTGGTATTAACGCAGCAAAAAATTACCAGAATGATGGCGATAGTACTTATCGTTTATTTTATGATACAATTAAAGGTGGCGATTACAGAGCCCGCGAAGCGAATGTGCATCGCCTGGCTGAGGTAAGTGCTAACATTATAGATCAATGTGTGGCTCAGGGTGTTCCCTTAGCTCGCGAATATGGTGGGTTGTTAGATAACCGTTCATTCGGTGGTACGCAAGTTCAACGTACATTTTATGCAGCCGGTCAAACTGGTCAGCAATTATTATTAGGTGCTTATTCTGCTTTAGAACGCCAGATTGGTATGGGCAAAGTAGAAATGTATACCCGCCATGAAATGCTTGAAGTGGTTAAAATTGATGGCAAGGCTCGTGGTATTATCGCCCGTAACCTAATCACTGGCGAAATTGAGCGTCACTTTGGTCATGCGGTTGTTTTAGGAACAGGTGGTTACGGTAACGTATTTTACCTTTCTACAAACGCAATGGGCAGTAACGTTACGGCAGCATGGAAAGCACATAAACAAGGTGCTTACTTCGCCAATCCGTGTTACACTCAAATTCACCCAACTTGTATTCCAGTTTCTGGTGATCACCAATCTAAATTAACTCTGATGTCTGAATCATTACGTAATGATGGACGTATCTGGGTTCCTAAGAAGAAAGATGATAACCGTAAAGCTTCTGAAATTCCTGAAGATGAAAGAGATTATTATTTAGAGCGTCGTTACCCTGCTTTTGGTAACCTTGTGCCTCGTGATGTGGCCTCTAGGGCAGCAAAAGAGCGTTGTGATGCAGGTTACGGTGTAGGTGCTTCAAAATTGGCGGTTTATTTAGATTTTAAAGCTAATACAGAACGCTACGGTAGAATAGAAGCTTCTAAATCAGGTATTCATAATCCTGATAAAGAAACCTGTATGCGTTTGGGAACAGCAGTTATCAAAGAGAAATACGGAAACTTATTTGATATGTATGCTCAGATTACCGGTGAGAATCCTTACGAAACGCCAATGCGTATCTATCCAGCGGTTCACTACACAATGGGCGGCCTTTGGGTTGATTATAACTTAATGACTTCTGTACCTGGTTTATATTGTACTGGTGAAGCTAACTTCTCCGATCATGGAGCAAACCGTTTAGGTGCTTCTGCTTTAATGCAAGGTTTGGCTGATGGATATTTCGTGCTTCCATACACTATTGGTGCTTATTTATCCAAAGAGATTTCTGTAAAGGCTATCCCGACAGATCACCCGGCATTCGTAGAGGCAGAAGAGAGAGCGAAAGGGATTCTTAACAAGCTTATCAACATTAAAGGAACTAAATCTGTAGATCATTTCCACAAACGTTTGGGCCATATCATGTGGGAAAAATGTGGTATGGCTCGTAATGAAAAAGGCCTTAAAGAAGCTATTGAGGAAATCAGAGCTTTACGTGCTGAATTCTGGAGTAATGTTCGTGTACCTGGTTTAGCAGAAGAATTAAATCCGGAGTTGGAGAAAGCAGGCCGTGTTGCTGATTTCATCGAATTGGGCGAACTAATGTGTATTGATGCTTTAAACCGTAACGAAAGTTGTGGTGGTCACTTCCGTGAAGAGTACCAAACAGAAGAGGGCGAGGCTTTACGTGACGATGAAAACTTTGCTTACGTAGCAGCCTGGGAATTTAAAGAAGGTGTAAACTTTGAACTTCATAAAGAAGAATTAAAGTTTGAAAATATTAAAGTAGCACAAAGAAGTTATAAATAGTATTTAGAAATTAGTATTTAGTACTTAGATAACTTCCTTCTAAATACTAACTACTAAGTACTAACTACCTAAAATCTCAATATCATGAGTACAGGAAATATGAACTTAACGCTAAAAGTTTGGCGTCAAAAAAATAACAAAACCAAAGGTGCTTTGGTCGATTATAAATTGTCTGGTATTTCTCCGGATATGTCTTTCTTGGAGATGTTCGATGTGTTAAACGAAGATCTGATTACTAAAGGTGAAGAGCCGGTGGTATTCGACCATGATTGCCGTGAGGGTATCTGCGGAATGTGTTCGATGTTCATCAACGGTCGTCCGCATGGTCCGAAAGACTTGGTTACCACCTGTCAATTGCACATGCGTTCATTCAAAGATGGTGATACTATCGTTGTGGAGCCTTGGAGAGCAGCAGCTTTTCCAGTGGTAAAAGATTTGACTGTAGATCGCTCTGCATTTGATAGAGTGATTGCAGCTGGTGGCTTTATTTCTGTAAACACAGGAAACGCACAAGATGCTAACAACTTACCAATTCCAAAAATGAAAGCAGATGCTGCTTTCGAAGCGGCAGCTTGTATAGGTTGCGGCGCTTGTGTGGCTACATGTAAAAATGCTTCGGCAATGTTGTTCGTTTCTGCAAAAATTTCTCAGCTGGCGTTATTACCACAAGGCCAGCCAGAGCGTTATCGTCGTGTGCAAAGCATGGTAGCGCAAATGGATGCTGAAGGTTTCGGTAATTGTACCAATACAGGTGCATGTGAAGCGGAATGCCCTAAAGGAATCTCTTTAGAAAATATTGCTTTGATGAACCGTGATTTTGCATCTGCAAAGTTTGTTTCAGAAGAAACGGTTTAAAACTATACTGTGCGTTCGGTTTAGTTACCGGATTCTTAAGCCTCCATATTTATGGGGGCTTTTTATTTTGTAAATCTTGCCAAGATAGAACTTGACCAGATTCGATTATTTTTGGTGTGCTGCGGTGCAGAAGTAAAAAAATTGAACAGGTGAGTTCTTAAACTTGATGTGATCATCAAAATAAAAGTTTGCGAAAGTTGCAAATATTCTATGTTAGCATATTAAAAAAATATCTAATTAGAAATTTTATTTTGTATTATTTGTATATACATTAAATATTTTATAAATTTAGTGTTCCGAGACAGGAGAGAAAACATAAAACCCCGACTATTATTAGCTGGGGTTTTGTGGTTAACTATAGTACTTAAATGGGCGAAAAGTTAACCTTGATATTGTATTTCACCCTAACTGGTTTACCATCTTGTATTCCTGGATTCCATTTTGGCGATTTGCTTACCACTCTTATCGCTTCATCGTCAATATCTTTCCTCACGCCGCTAACTACCATTACTTCCGTTAAATCTCCACTTCTCTCAACAACAAATGATAGCGTTACAGCTCCACCTATTCTATCTTTCCAAGCTTGCTTTGGGTATTTAGTATTTCTGCCTAAATATTGATAGAACTTTTGTAATCCTCCGGGGTATTCTGGTGGCTTTTCTATAGCATAAAAATCGAAATTTTTGATCGAGTCTAACGGAATCATCACTTTTTGTGCCTTGATCTTACTTTCTAAGGCAAACAGTAGCGCTATTGACAAAATACTAAATTTAAAGAGCTGACTTATCATTCTCAAATATACAATGCGCTTTGAATTGTACAATGAAATCGCAAAATCTTATGTTGAAATTAAGACTTTGCGATGTTGACGGCGTTACAAAATGTTAAGACAACGTGAAATTCACCGTCATGCGGTATTTAGTTTTTACAGGATGGCCATCTGTGCCAATTGCCGGATTCCACCTTGGTGCAGCTCTCATTACCCTCATAGCTTCTGCATCAGTTTCTTTGGATAGCCCTCTGGTTACAACAATATCTGTTAAGGTTCCATTTTTTTCTACATTAAATTCAAGAAAAACTTTTCCTTGGACATTATTTTTCTGTGCTTCTTTTGGGTATTTAATGTTTTTAGCCAAATAGCTATAAAGCTTCTCTGTTCCCCCAGGAAATTCAGGTGTTAACCCTGGTTTATTGCTTGTTTTTTGACTCGTTTTATCTCCAGAAAAATTGAAGTTAACAGCAATGTTATACTTCACTCTTACTGGCATTCCGTCAAGTACACCAGGATTCCAGTTCGGAGAATTTTTAATTACTCTTACGGCCTCTGCATCCGTTTCTTTTGATAGGCTTCTAACAACAATCACATCAGTTAGCTTGCCATTTTTTTCCACTATAAAGCTTAAAAATACCTTTCCCTGTATTTTATTATTCTTCGCTACTTCAGGATATTTAATTTCGTTTTTCATGTACTGATAGAATTTAACAATTCCACCAGGGTAAGCTGGCTGCTTTTCCACTGATACAAAATCGTAAATTTTTTGTGCTTTTACCGAATTGGTAAGCATGGCAATGCCCGTTAGGGCTAAAATCATTAGCTTTCTCATGGTTAAATAGTATTAAAGTTTTTTATTTAGTTTTTCTTTTGATATTCTTTTTTAGGAACTTTTGTAGTAATAATAACTACTCCATTTGCGCCTGATTCACCATACTGTGATTTTCCAGCAGCATCTTTCAGCACATTAATTGATTCAATTGTATTTGGATCAAGCGTTTCTATATTATCTACTTGCTTGCCATCAACTACATAAATTGGATTAGCTTTTGGATCGGAATCTTTTTGCAGGAGATTTCTGATAATCACTTTTTGGTCAGAATCTTTTCTCTTGTAATTCCTGATCACACCTGTAGCATTTGGGCGAACACTAAGTCCGGTAATTTTTCCACTAAGTCCGATACTATTTGAATCTATGTTCTTATTATAAATTCCTGCTAAACCGTTTTTAGTTTTGATTTCAATAACACCCGCAAATCCGTCAGGGCCATATTTAGTGGTTGATGCAGCATCTTTCAAAATGTTTATTGATTCGATATTATTTGGATCCACACCAGCCATAGACGCCGTTCCTCGCTGATATTGCTTATTTCCGTCAATTACGATAAGGGGCTCCGTAACAGATGTAGCTGTACCGCGTAAAGTAATGCTCGGCGTTTTGGTACTATCTGGTTTCGTTTGTGCTTTTACGCTATAGGCCATACCTAGCGCTATAACAATCGTTAATATTCTTTTCATATTCGTTGATCTTAATTATCTTATTTTGAGAATCGGTGTGTTGGTATCTAACCTAAGTTCCGTGTCACTTGCTTTTCTAAAATCGTTATTTTTTGTGGTAATGATGAGCACGCCGTTTTTTCCCTTATCTCCGTATAAACTTGTTGCTGCAGCATCTTTTAGTACCGAAACTGATTGAATATCGCGACTATCAATTTTTGTAAAATCGAAGCCACTTTGGCTTACCTTTCCATTTAGCACAACAACACCATCAAATTTCGAGTTGTTAAAAACGTCGCTCGTAGAAAGGCCTTTAATCCGAGTTGCTTTCTTCACCTCATCATCAACATTTAGTGTGAAATTCACGTTGATGTTGTATTTTACCCTAACGGATTTACCATCCGTTATCCCAGGATTCCATCTTGGCGAACTTTTTATTACCCTTAAGGCTTCCTCATCTAACCCACTGCCCAGGCCGCGGGTTATCAAAGCATCGCTAAGCGAACCATCTTTCTCGACGATGAAGGATAGAAAAACTTTTCCCTGCACATTATTTTCTTGTGCTGGTTTTGGATACTTTATGGTCTTGCTTAAATACTCATAAAACTTAGATATCCCTCCGGGAAACTCCGGCTGTTTCTCTATTGAAACGAAGTCAAAAACTTTGTCTAACTTATCCTCCTCACTGCCACTTTCTACAGGCGAAGAATAACCAATAATATTAATATCAGAAAGTTTTTGGTAAGTAGCCAGTTTAATCGTCTCCTTATTTTTAAGCGGGGCGGCCTTATTTCCGGAAAGTGTGAAACCTACTTTCAACGTGTATTTACCATTAGGCAGATTTTCAAATTTTCTGTACGACAATATGGCTTTCCTCACTTCCTCATCGCAGCCGTCGCCCAAATTCACAACACTGCTTACGTTTGTTACCTTATTGTTTTGAAGGGTGAATTTTATCTGAGTATTGCCCTGAAGGTTGTTTTTCTGAGCTTCGGATGGATATTTTATAGATCTGGCCATGAAAGCATAAAAGTTGTTCCAATTTCCGGCTACTTTTTCTGCTGTAGGAATGATCTCAGTGGTAGATGACTTTTCTGGAGCAAATCCTGGCTCAGGAATAATAATTTCCTGAACCATTTCAATAGGTTTATCCAGTGGTATTTGGTTGGTAATCGAAATCAGCTTTTCATTTTTTCTTACCGTTGCTGAGGAGAAAATAATGAGAACTGCAAAAAGCGGAATAAAGAAGCCATACTTCAAAATGGCTATTTTCTTTGATCTTTCTTTTTGCAACATAAAGATCCGTTTCTTGATGAGTGATTTATCAAAGAAACCATTGGTTAGGCGATTAGGGGAAATTCCAAACGACTGACTCAAGATGAGCATAGCATATTCAGCTTTGTCACCTTGAAATGCTGCAGCATGCTCATCTGCTAAAAATTCGTGAATATTTTTAATGGATTTTTTGTAGAAGTAAATGATTGGATTTATCCAGGTAAAAACTCCAATAATCTCAAAAAACAAAATATCTGCAGTATGGCATTGTTTAATGTGGGCTTCTTCATGTACATCAATCACCGCCATTAGTGGCAAATCCTGATCGACGACTTTTTTACTAAAAAAAGAAAACGCAGAACCCGATTTCGCATTTTTTATCAGCTTATGTACTGAGAGTAAATTGTAAGCAAGCTTGCCTAAGCAGAAGATTATGCCTGCAAAATAGATATACACAAACGCATTACCCCAATTAAGGCCATGGCTATTATCGCTTACAATAGTAGCTTTTTCTAATACGGCTTCCCAATTTACCGATGTATAAACCTGCTGTGCAGCCTTTTGCTCAGTGAGCCATTCCAGTCGGATAAATGGAATAAATAATGATAATACACCAGCACTTACCAGGTAAACGCGGTTGAGTAAAAAGTAGGTTTCCTTATCTAAAAGTAATTTATAAAAGCCATAAAAAACAATTAAATATAAGTTTACCTGAAGTAGGTAATGGGCAAAACTCATTTTGGCTTATGTTTAATTTTATCAATCATTTTTAAAATTTCATCCACATCACTTAAATCTAACTTCTCTTCTTTCACGAAGAAAGAAAACATACTTTCTACTGAATTCTCGAAATAGTTGCCGAGTAACTTTTCGGTGGCGTGGCGTTTATATTCTTCTTTGCTGATGAGCGGGAAATACTGATGGGCTTTTCCAAAGGCCTCATGGCCAATAAAACCTTTTGTCTCTAAAATTCTGATAATCGTTGAAACGGTATTATAAGCGGGTTTTGGCAAGGGAAGTTCATCGATAACATCTTTTACAAATGCTTTTTCCAACTGCCACAATACCTGCATAAGCTGTTCTTCTGCTTTGGTTAGATCTTTAATTTCCATAATATTTAATAAATAGAGATAAGCTTTAGGCAATGCCTTAACTAAAGTTAAAACTAATTATTTAGTTATGCAAATTTTTTATCAAGTTTTTAATAGGTAAAGATTTTCAGCGGTGCTGATTATATGGTAATTAGGTTATTCTTGATCGCATAAACCACCAATCCTGTACGAGATCGGATATTGAGTTTGGCAAATAATGATTCCCTGTAATTGTCAACAGTTCGCGGGCTTACATTCATCATGTCGGCAATTTCTTTGTAGGTATGTTCGGTACTGCAATGCTGCAAAAATGCAAGTTCCCTTGTACTGAAGATTGGGCCTGAATCGCCATTTTTTAAAGCAATCAAAAGCCTGCCCGATACCAGGTCGTTTATGTAAAACCCTTTTTCAACAACAGCCTTAATGGCCAAGAGAAGGTCGTTAGGTGTAGACTCTTTAAGCATATATCCGCTTGCGCCAGCCCTTAGCATTCCAATAATGGCTTTTTCATCTTCAAGCATGCTCAATGCTAATACATTTACATTGGTATGGTGCTCCTTTACCCACTTAGTAGCTGCAAATCCATCCATTACTGGCATATTAATATCCATTAATAAGAGTTGAACATCTGGATGATTCACAATCTTATGTTGTAAATCCTGGCCATTTTTGCCTTCAAATAACACCTTAATTTCGTCAAATTCGTCTAATAAGCTGGCTAATCCAGAACGGAATAAGGTATGATCATCAACTATGGCAATAGATATGGGTTGAGGTAACATGATTTAGGGATATGGGATTTCGATTAGGATGTTAGTGCCTTTATTTGGAGTTGAATTTAAAGCCATTTTACCATTTATCATTTCAATGCGCTTTGAAATGGAACTTAATCCCAAACCTGCTTTATTTGCTTTAGCCTTTTCGTAATTGAAACCTACTCCATTTTCTTCAACATTTAAATATAATTTTTTATCCTCGTAGTATGCATTAAAACTGATTGAAGTAGCGTTTGCATGTTTGATGATGTTGTTGATGATTTCCTGTAGCATGCGTAAAATAATTAAGTCTTTATCTGGGGAGTTTTCCTGCAGATTATGAAGTTGATTGGTAACCTCCAATTCATAACTACCTGTTTTTTCCAGCCAGTTAATTTCTTGTTGTAACGCATTGCCTAATCCATTTTCTACTATTTGCTCACCATGTAAAAGTTTGGCAAGTTCTCTTAACTCTTTGATAGATTTGTTGACCAGCGATAAGGAATTTTCTATTTTGACAGTGGCTTTGTCGCTATGATCAAGATTAATTGAATTTAATGTTAAAGTAGTTAAACTTAAAAGTTGCCCTACATTATCATGCAGTTCTGTTGCAATAGCTTGCATGGTATTATCTTGCACTTCAACTCTGGCTTGAAGCATCTCTGCCTCAAACTGCTGTTGCATGTGTTGTTTCTCTAATATGTGGTTTTTTTTATGCCGGTTATACGAACGGATGTACATAATCAAAAAAACAGGCATTAGTAAGAAAATCAAAGTTGCAATAACAACTAAGATTGCAATTTTTGTTGTTTCGCTCTGCATAAGTAAGAATAGGTCCAAACGCTATATAAAATAAAATTCAATGCTATGGTAATAGCGTACCTGAGGGTGAAACTTTTGCCGAAACGAACATCAAATACATCACTTAACAAGTTACAAACCGTTCCACCAAAATAATAAAACAATACACCCGTTATCCACCAAAATTCTGGATGATATTTGATTTCAATAAATTTTTCGTCATTTAACAAGAGATAATAATAATAAAGACAGTAGAGGCTAAAAACCACCGACATTACTGTTACAGCAGTCGAGTTAAAAACCATAATCGAATCTTTAGCAATAAAGCCAAAATAAATCGAATAAACGATCCCTAAACCTACATATATAATGGGCTTAGGGATTAAATAATTTTTCAGGCAATGCCAGATGCCAATAAAAATGAAGCTAATTTCGAAAAATACAAAGGAGTTAAATAACCAAAGATTGTTTTCTCTTTTAGAGGACATATAACTTCCTGCAGCCTCCGTTAATAACGCCAAAAGAAGATAGGCAATATTTAGTTTCCAGAAAATGCTTTTATTATTTCTTAGAAATATAATTGCACCTATAAGGCACATTATTTCGGCTATAACTATCGGTGATGTGAAATTCATTCTTTAAAGTCCGGTTCCCTGGCATACGCTAGGACAAAGTTCCCCTCTGTTTTCAATGTCTTCCAAATCATCTTCATGTTCTTCGGTCAATTCGCCAAGTGGGTTGCTGTAGCCGGCAGCAAAGGTTGGCACTAGTAATACCGTATTTCTTCCTTCGTATTCTTTTGGCAATCCTTCTATGGAGTTGGCTGTGTACTGAGCATTATAAATTCGCAAACCATCGTGTTTTCCATCTGCAATTGTTTTGGCCATTTCTAAAATTTGTGCTGCAGGAAACCAGATTGCTTTGGTGTAAGATTTTGGATCTTTGCTAGCCTGTTCGGCATACGATTTAACCATTTCTTGTGCAACCTTCTTATCAATAGGTTGAAAATTCGAATTTTTGCTCATTATTATAGTATGTTTGATTTTGGTCTTCTAAAGTCGTGATTTAGATAGTTTCTGGCAATAGCCACTATGAATTTTAATACCGTAAAAACACCTTTTTATTTAGGGTAAAACATACTACTCATATATAAGTACGTCGACATACTTTTGAAATGCAATAAGGAATGAGAATTTAGTGTTACACATCCCAAAGTTGTCTATCCCATAATCAAAAGATCCCGAATTTTTGCTGGGTAACCAGGAGTCTTCTTTGTGATGAATTAATGATCACCCTACAATTTAATTTACAATGACAAACAACGTCCATCTTCAAGAAAACAGTAACTTGATAACGGAAAGAGAAATTGAAATAGTAAGGCTATTATCAAAAGGTTACAACAGCAAAGAAATAGGCGATATGCTTTTTATTAGCGAGCATACCGTAAATACACACAGGCGGAACATGGTTAGAAAGCTAGATTTACGAAACTCGTATCAGCTTATTGTGTGGGCATTTAAGCAGCGGATATTATCTTACTAAAGATTAAAATATACATATTTAACGCACCCTCTCTCTAAAAAGCAAAGCCTGCCGTTTGACTTTATGGTCAAATTAGCAGGCTTTTGCATTTTTAATTAATTATGGTCTTGCGGCTTGTGTTGCTGGTAGTTCTTTTCTTGGAATTTGTGCATCACGTTGGGAAGTATTGTAAACGAAAGAAGCGACAATAGTTGCCGATTGTTTCAAATCATCTTCCACCAATCGATCATAAGTATCCATGTTGCTGTGGTGCGTACGGGTATTGTAATCGGCGGGGTCTTGTATAAATTGGAAGCCCGGAATGCCTACTGCATCAAAGGCCTGGTGATCGGTTCCGCCAGTGTTGTTAATCGTTACCGTTGTAGCTCCAAGATCGTTAAATGGGCTTAGCCAACTTTGGAATATAGGGCCGGCTGCTGCGTTTCCTTGTAAATAAATACCGCGAATTTTGCCCGTACCGTTATCTAAATTATAATATGCTGAAATTTTCTTTTGATCTGGTGTTAAAACCATCGTTTTTGGATCGCCAAAATGTTTAGCTACATACCCTCTTGAACCAAATAGTCCTTGCTCTTCAGAACTCCAAAGTGCGATGCGGATGGTGCGCTTAGGTTTAAAATCAATGGCTTTTAAAATGCGCATGGCTTCCATCATTACGGCAGAACCTGCTGCATTATCGGTAGCGCCAGTTGCAGCATGCCACGAATCGAAGTGGCCTCCAATCATAATCACTTCATCCTTTAATTTTTTATCGGTTCCCGGAATTTCAGCTATTACGTTGTAGCCCTGAGGATCTTGAGCATAAAATGAAGTTTTGATATCAGCTTCTACCTCTACCGGTTTGCCAGCACGAAGCAAACGTAAAATATGTAAGAAATCTTCAGCAGCAACTTCAAGTTCAGGAGAAACTGGTTTAGCATCTAAGGCATAAGAGGCGCCATTGCTGGTGAAGAATGTTCCTTGTCCGCCGCGGGCATAAGTTAAAATCAGAGCCACTTTTTCTTCGACTAACATGGCGCTCATGGCGGCACGCACTTCACGCACTTTCATCATTTGCGCGATACGATCGGCCATTGGCCCGGTGGCAGTACGTTGACGAGGAGCGCCAGCTGCAGGTTTTGCCGCTGCCATCTGTGCCAGCGTAGAATCAGCATAGCGTGAAAAATCTGGCTTCAATCCGCTCGCAAGTGGAACACCTTGATCCATCATTACAATTTTGCCAGCGAGTTTACCTTTATATTTCGCTAAATCGGCAACACTATCTGCTTTGATTAAAACTACTTCTGATTTTATTGGCCCATTGGTTCCTGGTGTCCATGCTTTTGGAGACGCAATAATCGGGTGATAAAATGGAGCGGTGGTTGCAGCGTAATATTTATCTACTTGCCAGCCTTTGCCAAATGTTCCCCAGGCTTCGAGATGTGCATTTTTCAAACCCCACTCTGTAAGTTGTTTTACCGCCCAGTCTTGCGCTCGTTTTAAACCAGGAGAATTAGACAAACGAGGACCGGAAACATCAGTTAAGTTGAAGGCAATATCCATCACTTTTGAATTATCCAGGCCAGCCTTGCGTATCTTTTCTACTATCGCGGCATCTGGTGCATCTTGCGCAAACGCAGAAAAGCAAAGGCTAAAAGCCATTGCTGTGATTGTAAATCTTTTGATCATTTTAAGAAGTAGGTTGGTTTAAGTGCTAAATTACATTTTAGCTTTTCTAGAATTAGAATCTCCTGATATTTTTACAAAGCGTTTTTGCCGAAGAACAGTTGCCAAACTTGATAGTAAAAGCCTAAATTATCTAAACCTTATTGAAACGAAAAGCCCGTATTCCAATTGAGAACAAATAGAGGTTTCGATGCATATGCTTTACCTAAGCACAAAACTTTTGAAGCGGACTTGTAGTGTAAAGAAGGACTAACATTAAGATGAAATGCAGCTATTGCTTTTCAAAAAATCATTTGATACTTTTTCTGGTTACAATAAAGTAACCTGCTATAAATAATACCCCTGCATAAATTAGACTTACCCAGATTTCTCTAGCGAAAATTTCAAAATCTAATGGATCTTTTCCTTTTTTTACCTGTGTAATTTGCAAAGCCAATGCAGGCAGACTGTATGGAATAAGATAGGCGTATGTCCAGTTAACCATGCCTGCTACAATGCCCATAATAGTGCCTACGAAACCGATGCCGATTGGTTTAAGAAAATCGCCCCAGATTAAGCTAAAAATAAATTGAAGAGACAAAATGCCCAGGGATGATAAAAATAACTTGCTGTAAGAGTTAATGAGGAAGTTGGATGGGTTGTATTGACTAAACGTATATTTTGGAACCAAAACTTGCAATAGATGGCCGAAACCATAGGTTAGCGTAGCAAAAAGAAACAGACAAATGAATATCAGCGTAACAGCAAATAGGTATTTAGCTGTATAGATAGAGAATTTATTTAACGGTTGGGCGAAAAGGCTTTTCCATGTATCGTTTTTGTGCTCAATATTATTAACAGAGAAAGCCATAAACATTACATAAAAAGGCATCACCAATATGCCCATAACGTTCAGGGTAGCACCAGCGTATTTTATCCAAAGCATCATACCGGGTGCGTTTAATTTCAGAATTTTATCAGCACCTGAATAAAAACCAAAACTTACCAAGCTGCATATTACAACCGGAAGTAAAATTGCGGCCCAAAAGGCAAGGGTTTTCCTGGATTTATAAAACTCGGAAACTAATGAAATGTAGATGGAGCGCATTTTAGTTGTTTTTGGTAATATCAAGAAAAAGGTTTTCCAAATCCTTGCGTTGTTTGGAGAGGCTGCTTACTGTGAATCCATTTTGGATGAGTAGTGTATTCAGCTTTCCGCTATCAGCAGATGAAGAAAAAGGAACGGTTATTTTGCTGTCTGTTTTGGAAGCGATTTCATAGCCTGCGGTAACCAAAAAAGCGCTTGCATTTTCAATTTGATCTACTTCTATTTCGACCATCGGTTTGCTTAGCAAATGAAGTTCATCAATGGTGCCTTGAAATAATAATTGGCCTTTGTTAATGATGCCTACATGAGTAGCAGTTCTTTCAATCTCAGCCAATAAATGGCTAGACACTAAAATAGTTTTGTTGTGTTTGGTGGCTAATTCTATCATCAAGTTTCTGATTTCGATAATCCCGTTAGGATCTAAGCCATTAGTTGGTTCGTCAAGGAGTAGTAATTCTGGATCGGAAACCAGGGCCAAGGCAATGCCCAAACGTTGTTTCATTCCTAGAGAATATTTACCAGCTTTTTTATCTCCTGCATCGGTTAAGCCTACCAAAGCCAGCATTTTGGCGACTTTGCTTTTTGGAATCCTGAGCAGGAGGCAGCGATTAATTAAGTTTTCTTTACCAGAAAGATGGCCATAGATAGCAGGTTGCTCTACCAAGGCTCCAATTTTTTTGAGTGCGGCAATGCGATTACTGTTGATTTCTTTCCCGAAAATAAAAACCTGATCTGCCGGCGATTTCAATAAATTAAGCAGGATTTTTATTGTAGTGGTTTTACCAGCGCCATTAGGGCCTAAAAAACCATAAATACTACCCTTTGATACTTGTAAGGATAAATCTTTTACAATGGTTTGGTTGCCAAAGCTAAAGTTTAAGCCTACAGTTTCGATTGCATAATTACTCATTACCTTATTTGAAAACCGCTGATACTTGTTTTGCGATAGTATTAGTGCTTGATGTAGGTCTTACCACAACTTCAGCATCATTTTGATTTGTATTTACCGTAAGCGTTAAAATAATCATCATGAATACTGGAACTAATAAAAGTAAAAATGGCGATGTGTTTACTAACTTTTTCATTTTGTTTTCGTTTTGATGATTCAAAGGAACAGCATTCGAATTGCTTGCTAAAATGTATTATACCAAGTGTTCAAGATTCTAGATAAACTGGCATTTTTGGCGTTTATCGATGAGATTTGGAGTTTGTCGATAAAATATGGCTGTTTGCCTGTTGGTAGAAAAAAAATGCCTGTTGGTAGATTGTGTGCGGTTTAAAAAGAAAGTTTATTTATTTTGGATGCGGAAAGATTAGCAATAAGCTGCTTCCTCTTCCAAAGTATATTAAATGAAAAAAAGCAAAGGACCATTAATACTTCACGGAATTTTCTGGGCGTTGATAATATTAATAATTTCGTTGGATGTCTTTTTTGATTCTCAGGTAAAAAGTGTTAAACATTTTTTACTCTCTCTTGTGCTATTTGGTATAATAAATATTTCCCTCTTTTATATTAACTATTTAATCCTTATTCCCCAGCTCATTAAGAAAAGGAAGAAATATTTTCTATACATGTTGGCGTTTGTTCTTTTGCTAGGCGCTGCGGCATTAATTAAAACTGTTGTAGCGGTTTTAAATCCTAAAGATATGATGGATTACATCATGGAAGGAAAGCCGAAAACACTGCAGGCAGATCAATACTTTTTCGTACAATTGTTTTTGTGTGGATTCTTTTTAGTCTCAAGTTGCCTGATTAAATTTGCTGCTGATTGGTTTTCTAACGAACGCATTCAACGTAACCTGGAAAGTGAGCGTCGGGAAATGGAGCTGCAGTTTTTGAAATCGCAGCTTAATCCGCATTTTCTTTTCAACTCCCTAAATAACATCTATTCGCTGGCCTATCAAAAATCAGATAAAACAGCAGATGCGATTATGAAACTTTCGGAGATTATGCGTTACATGATTTATGAAAGCAATACCCCAACGGTAGCTTTAAGCAAGGAGGTTGATTATTTAATTAACTATGTAGAACTGCAAAAAATAAGATTTAAAGATGGTGCTTTCATAGAACTTACCTTAAATGGGGAAATTGACGATCAAAAAATAGTGCCATTGATGCTGATTTCATTTGTAGAGAATGCGTTTAAACATGGCGTGGTGAATGATCCGGAAAACCCGGTTAAAATTAATATCATTGCGAACCAAAAGATCCTACACTTTAGCGTGATCAATAAGAAAAATCAGCAGAATAAAGATGCTCAAGGTGGAATTGGTTTACCTAACGTAGAAAGACGATTACAGCTGGTATACCCAGATAGATATAAATTAAATGTTGTAAATTCGGCTACTCATTACACCTGTGAACTAATGATCGATATTTAATTTGCCAACTGGCTTTGACGAATTGACCATTTTTGAATCCTTGAATTAAAATTAAACCTAAAAATGAACTTAAACTGTATTGTTGTTGATGATGAGCCATTAGCGCTTGATATTTTGGAAGATTATATCTCCAAAGTTCCGTTTTTAACGATGGTGAAGCGATGCGAGAATCCAATTGAAGCATTACAGGTTGTTCAGGGTGGGGGTATTGATCTGGTGTTTTTAGATATTCAAATGCCAGAGCTAACGGGGATTCAATTCTTAAAAATTGCGGGGACTAAATGCAATTATATTTTAACGACAGCATACCCACAGTACGCCTTAGAAAGCTACGATTTAAATGTGTCTGACTATTTGCTGAAACCTATTGCTTTCGATCGCTTTTACAAAGCAGTAGAGAAGGTTCACAAACAGCATAAACCAGTAGAAGCGCCTGCCGGTGTAGCACAGCCAATTATTACCCCGGCAGCTTTCTCTGCTCCGGCCAATCCCGTTCAGGATTATATTTTTGTAAAAACAGAACATAAAATTCAGAAAATCTACCTTCACGATATTTTGTATATCGAAGGGTTGAAAGATTACATTTCGATCTTTACCAAGGATGAACGCATTATTACGCTCCAAAGCATGAAGAAAATGGAAGAGGCTTTACCACAGAGTCAGTTCATTCGCGTACATAAATCGTACATTGTGGCTGTTGATAAAATTGAAAGTATTGAGCGCAGTAGGATTACCATTAACACCAAAATAATTCCGGTAGGAGACACTTATCGCGATGAATTTTTCAGAGTTATTGGCAATAAGAATATTTAATTGCCACTCTCGAACTAATTTTTTATTATAAAGTTATTTCTTGCTCCAAAACTTTTCTAATTTCTGTCTCGGCTTCCAGCGTAATTTCGTTTGGCGTTTTAAGCCCTGGTTCTATCGGTTTCAAAACCGTCCATTTTAACGCATGGCCGGTAGTTAAAGGAAACATTCCGAAGCGAACGATCTTCCACGAGTTTTCGATGGCTATTGGCACCACTAATGCGTTTGGAACTGCTTTCAAAATGGTTGCGATTCCTCCGAATTGAAATTGCTTCACCATTCCATCTTTAGCCCTGGTACCTTCAGGAAAAATAACCGTGCTCCAGTTATTTTCTTTCATTCTACGGCCAAGTTTGATAATTTCGGAAATGGCTTGTTTATTGTCTTTTCTGTTGATATTGGCTCCGCCCCCTAAGCGTAAGTTAATAGAAATAGAGGGAATCCCCTTTGTGAGTTCAATTTTGGAGATAAATTTTGCACTGTATTTTCTTAAAAACCAAATCAACGATGGGATATCGTACATGCTTTGATGGTTAGCTGCAAATATGATTGGCCGATCGGTTGGGAGATCATATTCATTCTTGAAACTAATGGAATTAAATAAAAATATCTGGCAATAGGTTAAGAAGAAATTTAGCATATCAACCGACGTTTTGTGCGCTTTATAGCCAAATAATTTATAGCAAATCCATTGAATGGGATGGAAGATGCACAGTATTAAACCAAAGAAAATGTAAAATATTGGGGTAAGTATATAGCCGAAAAATTTGCTCATCTGGTTTTAAAATAAAGCAACAAAGATAATATAAATTATTCTGGTTCCTTGAAGATGTATTTATCCTCGAATTCAATTTCAAAATCTTTTAAAGATTTAGCGTACTCGCTTAGAAAGCTTTCTTTTTTGTGATGCTCTTTTTGATTGTAGATATATTGAATTACGTTTGGTAGGAGACGTTTTGAATAAGAGAATGCACCATAACCCTCTCGCCATGAAAATTTCGATTTAGATAAATTTTGATCGTTAATCCATTTTGAACTTTCGGTTTTGAATTAAACTCGAAATTGATTGATGTGGACGTATCCCAACCAAAATATGGATATGATCCGGCATGTTATTGATCTGAATCATTTGGTGGTTGTTGTTTTGGAAGATTCCGGTGATGTATTTTTGCAAATTATCCTCCCATTCTGCCTCAATTAATGCCGCTCGATATTTCACCGCAAAAACAAATTGGATGTGTATTTGGGTGTAGGTGTTTATCATATCATTTTTTAATGAATATAACTAATTTTTATGAAACGTTTCTACCGAGGAAATGTTCCTACGGAACATGTGACACCCGGCTTTGGTATATATCATTAAAATTGAGGCATAAATTTCATTTTTTAAGCGCCCAAATATCCCGTAGGGATATCTCCTGGCTAGAAAGAATTCCTGGTTTTTCATGTTCCGTTAGGAACATTTCATGATAAAATAGACATCAAATCAGGTTTTCCATAATCATCAGCTTCGCTTTTAAAATTGCAGCCACGCTCATTGAATCGGTAATTTCATTTTTCATCACCATTTCGAAAGCCTCATCAAACGAGACTTTTTTAACCATTAATTCTTCGGTTTCTTCTGGCATTGCAATGCCTTGAATTAATCCGGTGGCTACGTAAATGATGCTTAATTCATCGCTCACTGAATTTGACAAATGCATGCGTTGAATTTCTTTCCAGTTGCTTGCGCTCATGCCTGTTTCTTCCAGCAATTCTCTTCGGGCACTTTCTAATGGATCCTCACCCAATGGTCCGCCACCTTCGGGAATCTCCCAGCTATAAGCTTTTAACGGAAAGCGATATTGTCCCACTAACCAGGTATTGTAATCTTCATCGAGTGGCAAAATGCCAATGGCTAAGTTTTTAAAGTGTACTTCACCGTAAATTCCTTTCCCACCAGATGGATTGATCACCTGATGTTCGGTGACACTAATCCAGTAGTTGTCATATTTCAAGTCACTTTCTAGTGTTTTCCAGGGGTTTTTTTCTTCCATTACGCAAATTACAAATATCCTATCCTAAATAAAATTTATCATGGTGTTGCTGGGGGCGGTGGTAGAATTTTTTTTGCGATCTTTGTAAACCTGTAGTTTAAGCTGAATATGAAATTTTGCGTATTATTCGTAGAAAAACTTTGCAATCTAAAGTTTTCACCTTCGTTATAAATGGTGTTACTTCGATTTCCAAAAATATCGTTTAGTGTAACCCTGAAATTTAATCTGTTGCTAAAAAACATTTTTCTCGCAGAGAAACTCGAAGTTACCGAACCCTTGTTTCTTCCTTGGGCACTTACGTTATTGGCATAATTTAAATTTGATTCGAAAGCAGTTTTCTGTGGAAGTTGCATAGAAAAGCCAAAAGTTCCCCTAATGCTTAATCCATCTCTATTCAAGGCTGAATTCAATTTTGAAGTGTAATTACTCTGAATCACACTGAAATTCCCATTGGCTGATATTTTATTCGTAGGACGATAATTTCCAATTAGAATCAAAGCCAGAGAATTGTTTGTTCCAACGTTATCGAAAGTGCTTTCCGATCGAGCGGAGGTGGAACCTGGAATTAAGGTAACTGTTCTAAATCTTTCAATTACGCCCTGACTAGTGGAATAAGAAAGGCGGGGCGTAAAAGACCATTTCTGCCCAAATGCCCCAAAACTAATATCCATTTGGTGCGTGTATGAGGGCGAAAGGTTCGGATTACCATAAGAAATATTTAACGTATCTACATTATTAACCTGTGGATTCAAGGTGTTTTCTCTTGGTCTGTTGATACGAACGCTGTATGTTGCGCCAAAATTATAACGTTTGCGGAAAAATTTATTAACCGAAAAGTTGGGGAAAATACTTAGATAAGGCTTTACATTATAGTTTTCTCCTGTCGAAAGATCGAAAGCCACGTCTGTTAATTCGGTTCTAACCCCTGTTTTTACGCCCCAACCTGCATTGCGATAATTGTATGATGCATATCCCGCCAGAATGTTTTCACTGTATAAAAATTGATTACTCAACCTATCATTCGTTACAAATTGCTGCGTTTGAAAATTGAAATTTTCGACCAATAAGTCGTTGTCATTTTTTCTGTAGTTATAAGCAAGACCTAACTCAACACGATCTCTCTTTTTAAATACTGGTTTATCATAGTCCAGGTTAAAAGTGATGCCATTATTTCCAATATCATTATTGTTTTTTTGCAAGGTTGCTCGCGAAATACCAATGGGTAAATAGGAGGTATTATAGGCTCGAAGATCTGAACTCCCATTGTTATTAAATGTTAACCCAATCGATAGGTTTCCGCCACTCGTATCAGTCTGTAGCTTGTAATCGGCATTAATTACGACGTTGTTGCTGTTCCCATCGCCTGTATTGGCTTGGTTGCGCAATCGTTTTTCAATGAGTTGCTCGCTTAAATAGCGAAGATCGTTTGCTGAATTGGAAGAAGATGTATTATCGTTGTAATTGGTTGATAGGCGAATGTTTTGCTTTGGCGTGATGTCCCAATCAAAACCCAACCTAAAATTGGCACCTCTGCTTTTGCTTTTGTTGGCACCGCTTTGATCGTAATAAAATGTGGTGTCAGGAAAGAAGTTTTCTCTATAACTATTATTTTCACCCTTGCCCACGTTATAGCGATAGGCCGCACTTCCATTAATAGCATAATTTTTTCCACGGTAGGAAGCATTCGTATTGGCATTTCCATTTCCTTGCACACCAACTGCTATGCCGATATTACCATTAAACCCTACCTTAAACCCTTTTTTCATCACAATATTAATGATTCCTTCCCCGTCGCCGCTGTATTTTGCAGGTGGGTTGGTGAGCACTGCGATTTTTTCAATTGCATCCGATGGAAGCACATTCAAAAGATCGGCAATGTTCGATGTCATATAATCAGATGGCTTTCCATCAATAAAAACACGGGTGCTTTTTTTGCCCGCAATAGTTGCATTCCCATCGATATCAACCTGTACCATGGGTACATTTTTTAAAACATCTGTTGCGGTGCTGCCTTCCGCTAGCAAAGTGGACCCGACGTTATAGGTTACACCATCGGCACCAAATTCTATTGCAGGTTTCTGTACGGTAATGGTTACTTCCTGCAGCGCATTTTGCTCTGAGCTGAGTTTTAATGATCCTAAGTTTTTATCAAAATCTTTGTCAGTAAGGATGATTCCGTTTACCACCAAAGGTGCATAACCAACAAAACTAATTTTAATGCGATAGTTTCCGCTTTTCAGATTTTTGATGCTAAAAAAACCGTCATCATCACTTGTAGAAGTAATCAAAGGTTGTTCTGCATCTCCAAGATATACCGAAATAATAGCTGAGGGAATAGATAAACCGCCAACTTCCTCTACCACTTTGCCACTAATCGTTCCTTTTTCGGCGGCAAAAGCCATGACTCCTGAAAATAGAATCAAGAAAGTAAGACAAAATTTAGGGAGACGTTTTTTCAATGTTTGGTTAGCATTTATAAAAAAGGCGTTTAAAAATATCTTTTTAAACGCCTTTTTCAAATTAAAATGAGCCTTCATCAGGACGATTGTCTTGCTGATCGTCCTTCTTCTTGGTTTTATTTAAATTGAATGTGGTTTTTCCGAAGCGGTAAGAAAACGTTAGGTTACCCATTGTTCCTTGCATGCGTCGGGCAAAATCGATATACGTAAAGTTATCATCAGTAGTCATGCTCCATCTGCGGGTATTAAACACATCTCTAATGTTGAAACTAAGTGAGGCTTTTTTGTTAGGGAAATCGTATTTGGCTCCGCCATCAATACCGTACATGGCGTTACGTTTACCTTGCGCCATTACTTCTGGTGCCCTGTAATCGGCACGAACCTGAATAGATACGTTTTTTGCTACAGTTAAATTTCCAGTGATATTTCCATTCCAGCTAAAACCACTTCTGCTGGCAATGTTGAATCTTTCATCACCTTCAAATTTCTGTTGATATAAATTTACGTTAGTAGTAAAGTTTAACGCTTTAATTAAATCGAAACGACCAATTAATTCTAAACCACTATTTTGTTGGCGGGTTAAGTTTTGTGGTGTTGTGGTGATAATTCCATTTGCATCAGGCACACTTCTTACCCTTTGAATTACATCATTGGTTTGGCGGAAATATAAGCTAGATGTTAAGGTTACCTTTTTGAAATATTTGCTGTAACCCAATTCAAAAGAGTGTACATCTTCCGGATATAAATTCGGATTACCTGCTCTGTAATTCAACGGATCGGATACATCTAAAAATGGATTGGTATCCCATGGGCGAGGACGATTTACACGGCGTGTATAGCTTAGCTGAACCGTTTGCTCACCTTTTAATTTTTGCGTTAAAAATACACTTGGGTATAACCTTTTGTAATGGATGTTTCCTTCACTTGCTACCAGGTTATTACCGTTATATCCTTCCAGATGGGTATCTAAACGGGCATCTTCAGCTCTTAAGCCGATTTGGTAACCAAAATCTTTTATCTGATTTTGATAGTTTAGGTAAAGCGCATGAACCTGATCTTTGCTGTTAAAATCATTAATCAATTTGTTATTACGAATGTAAATTTCAGTATTGGTTAAAATCGAATCTGCATATTGATCGTTATCTCCTAAACGAATTTGGCTGCGGTAGCCGGTTTCAATTTTACCTGCTTTACCAACTGGCAAAGTGTAATCAGCCTGGATGTTATAATTTGTGTTATCGCCAGTATTAAAAATACGCTGTAAACTTGGATTGATGTTTACCGCATTTCCATTTTGGTTGGTAAAAGTGGTGCTGTACGCCTGATCATTATTATTCGTTCCGTAAGAATAACCAAAATTAAAAGTAAGTTCCTCTTTCGGTTTTTTAAATTTTTGAACGTAATCCAAATTTAAATCATAACTGCTTCCATCACCTTTATTGGTATTGCTTCTATTGCTTAGTAAAACCGGACTTAAATTAGAGCGCAATTGTCTGATGTCAACAAATTCATCGCGGTCATTTTCTCTTGAGTTAAAACCACCAGATAAACTTACAATGCTTTTAGGAGTGATGTAATAATCTAAACCTGCTTTAGCATTATGTCCCTTATCCAACGAAGTTGATGAAGTATTTTGGTTTGCAAAAGCAGTTGAAGTGGTTGGGCTTTTATAAGTAATATCCTGGAAGCCACCACCAATTCTATTGCCGTAACGATAGCTGTAGTTTCCGTAAAGGTTTACTTTACTATTTTGAAAACTTAAATTGGTATTGCCATTGTAGTTGTCGCGGTTACCGGCAGTTAAAGCCACCGAACCGTTAAAACCAAGTTTAGTATTTTTCTTTAGCACAATATTGATGATGCCAGATTGGCCTTCCGCATCATATTTAGATGACGGGTTGGTAATTACCTCTACACTTTCAATAGAACTTGCTGGGATAGACTGGAGAATTTGCGCCACGTTACCACCGGCAATAAGTGAAGGTTTGCCATCAATTAAAACCCTAACGCCGCTCGATCCACGTAGGCTCACATTTCCGTCCATATCTGTAGAAACAGAAGGAACATTTTGTAGTAAATCGCCGGCAGAACCACCTTCGCTAATTACGCTTTGATCTACAGCAAAAATCTTTTTATCGATACCCATTTGCATACCTTGTTTTTGTCCGGTTACCGTAACTTCGCTTAAAATATTTCCTTTGGCAGTATTCATTTTAATATCGCCGAAGTTTAAAGTTCCGGTGGCTGAGGTAATGTTTACGTTATCGCGTACCATGGTTTGGTAGCCAACAAAACTTATTTTAAAAGTAAAAGTTCCTGTAGGTAAATCGGCCATTACAAAAGCACCGTTTGCATCAGTTTGTGCTATTTTAGCATTTTTAGCGGTAGCTTTATCAATTAAAACAGCCGTTGCAAATGGGATGGTCTCTTGTGTTTTGGCATCTTTTAGTACACCGATTATTTTTGCCTTGCCTCCAGTTTGGGCGAAAAGGTTAAAGGATAAACTTAAGAATAGAAGGGTAATTTGTATCGTCCTTGATTTAAAAATTCTCATTAAAATATATTATTTGTTGTGTGTTTTTGTAAAGGGAGACAAAGTAACGGCAACTAAGTTTAATTAAGCAGGCGTAACTATTTTATTACAGCCATTTTATAGTAATATTTTTGTGAGCAATTTTTGTTCAAATTTAAATAGCCAGGCCTATTTCTGTTAGTGAAACAGGAAAACAATTGAACAATATTATAAATGGCCAATATCTAAATTGTTACTTTTGTTCGAAATGGAAAAAATATTAATCGTTGATGATTTACATCCCGCTTTTAAAGAGCAGGCGGTGGCGTTGGGCTATCAGGTTGATGATGAACCTGAAATTACCAGACAGCAGACGTTAGAAAAAATAAAAGACTACGTCGGTATTGCTGTTCGTACCAAATTCAGGATTGATGCTGAGCTTTTCGCGGCGGCTGCAAACCTGAAATTTGTAGCCCGTGCCGGTGCTGGTTTAGATAATATCGATGATAAAATTGCTTTTGAACGAGGTATCGAGTTAATTAACGCCCCAGAAGGTAATTGCGATGCGGTGGGCGAACACGCCACAGGTTTGCTTTTATCGCTGATGAATAATTTCCGAAGGGCTGATATGGAGATCAGAAACGGGGTTTGGGATCGCGAAGGAAACCGAGGGTATGAATTAAAAGGAAAAAAAGTAGGCATTATTGGTTATGGCTTTATGGGACAAAGTTTCGCGAAAAAACTAGCTGGCTTTGAGGTTGATGTAATGGCTTACGATAAATATAAAACTGGCTTTTCTGATGCGTTCGCCCGGGAAGTAAGTATGGAAGAAATTGTAAAGCACAGCGATGTGCTCAGTTTGCACATTCCACTCACCGCCGAAACCAAACAGATGGTTGATGATGAATATTTTTTCCATTTTAAAAAGCCCATTTTCTTTATCAATACCGCCAGAGGCGAAATTGTAAACACAAAAGCCGTTTTAAATGCCATCTCATCAGGTAAAATTTTAAGTGCAGGACTAGATGTATTACAAACTGAAAAATTTCCGGCCCTGGGTGAGCAAGATTGGTATAAAGAACTGGCCAAAAATGAAAAAGTGATTTTGACACCGCATGTTGGCGGTTGGACCTTCGATTCTTATCGCAAGATATCGGAAGTTTTGGCTCAAAAACTGGAGGGACTTTCTTTTTAGACTCTTGAATTATTTTTTGAGGTACGCATGGCTTTCACTGTTTTAATTCCAGAATCGGAAGATAGCTTTGTGTATTCTTCTGTTTCCATTCCATAAATAGCAATTTTGCCTTCGTGGTTGGAGTGAACGCCAAAGCCATATCGTTTTGTTAAAGGTGAAGCACGAAAACAAGGTTGTCCTTTCGAGAAAAAGCTTTTCTTGGCTTCATCTTTTTCTGCTTCGCTGCTATCGTTTCTTTCTGCGAAAACTTGAAATAACACATCATCAGATGAGTATTCGTATGGCTTTTTTGAGATCATTTCAAACTGTAATTCAGCAACCGTTTTATTGTTTCCTTTTGGTTTTGGTATTTCTCCGTGGCTAACCGGACAATCTTCTGCTACCTCAATAAAAGTATCGAAATAGTTAGTGGTGTGAGTTTTGGTCATGGCTGTGATTAAGTCTATTCAATTTCTAATTTTGGGCGGGAAATTTTTTCATTTTGATTCTAAATTAAGAAACAATTGCGATTTCTTCTCTTAGTTTCCACCCTTATTTCCTAAATTGGAATACATTTCTAACTAAATTATATCATGCCGAAAGATCATTTATACACTACCACTGTAACCTGGACGGGCAATAAAGGCTCCGGAACAATGGATTACCGCTCTTACGATCGCGACTACGTTATTTCTGTCCAAGGAAAAAGCGATATTTCTGGTTCATCAGATTCTGCCTTTCTTGGCGATAAATCTAAATATAACCCCGAAGATTTGTTATTGGCTTCTATTTCCAGTTGCCATATGCTTTGGTATTTGCACTTGTGTTCTAAAAACGAAATAGTAGTTATCGATTATAAAGATCAGGCTGTTGGCACAATGGAAGAATCGGCAGATGGAAGTGGTAAGTTTAAGGAAGTGACCCTACATCCACAGGTTTTAATAGCAGATAATGCACATTTTGAATTAGCTGAATCGTTGCATGTGGAAGCGAACAAAATGTGTTTTATCGCCAACTCTTTAAATTTTCCTGTTAAACACCAGCCTGTTTGTAAAGCGGAGAATAGCTAGTATCGAGTAAAAAGTTTAAAGTAGAAAGTAAAAAGTTTAAAGTTGGTCATTTACACTCCTAAACGGCCAACTTTAAACTGCTGTTATTTTACAACAAAAACGTTATCATTTGGAGTAGCATCTACATAAATACCATTATCCAAAGTAATCGACTTTATTTTACGGTTAGTATTAATCGTCATGGCAAATTCTTTCTGATTCACTTTCCAAACCGCTGGTGTTTTATGGATGGTTTCTGTTTTACCTTCCGTATCGGTAACCAAAATATCAAATGGGATAGCAAAACCGCCAACATTTTTAATTACAAACGTTACTTTTCCTGATGAAATTTGCGGGTTACTTAGGGCCAAATCGAGGTAGTGATTTGTGAAAAACCAGTTCTGAAAGAACCAGTTTAAATTCTGTCTTGATCCTGTATTCATCGAATTAAAATAGTCCCATGGGATGGGATGTTTACCATTCCAGGTGTTCATGTAATGATGAAGTGCTTTTTTAAATAAATCATCGCCCAACATATCTTTCAATGCCAGATAACTTAACGAAGCCTTTCCGTACGAATTATTTCCGTACCCGGCACCAGAAACTTGGTCAGACATCGAAATTACGGGCTGATCTTCTTCTGCAGATTTATCGTTGATGTAGCTGTTAACCCTAAATTTTTTGTAGAAATCATCAGCAGCTTTTTGGCCATGTTCGGCAATGCCGATTAAATATTCGAAAGTAGTTGCCCAACCTTCATCCATATAAGCATAACGCGTTTCATTTGTCCCCATAAAGAAAGGAAAATAGGTATGCGCCACTTCATGGTCTTGAACCAGTTGAGCGAAAACCGGATCGCCGAAGTTAGAATCATTAACCATCATCGGATATTCCATATCTGCAAAGCCTTGAAAAGCAACGCTTTTAGCGTAAGGATAAGGAATGCCAGGCCAGTTATTCGAGAACCAGGCCAGTGCATTAATGTTGTATTTTACCGAATTTAAAAAATCTTTTCCTGTGGTTGGGTTATAGGCTGCCTGTGCACTTGCCCTGCGACCGCTTTTTGAATCTACCACAACACTTCCACCATCCCAAACGTAATGATCGCTCATGGCAAACGTAACATCAGGAATATGATTGGCCTTAAATCTCCAGGTATTCCAATCTTTTTGAACCGTTACTTTACCATTTTTCAATTCATCAGCAGTGGCAATATTAATTACTCCATCTGTATCGTATGACTTTTTCAATCGGGCGGAAATTTCTGGCTGCAATACTTCATCAGGATTTAAGAAATCACCGGTAGCGTAAACCACGTAATCTTTTGGCGCTGTTACTGAGAAAACATAATCGTTAAAATCATTGTAAAATTCCGCTCTATCGGTATGTGGAATTCTATCCCAACCATTGTAATCATCATAAACAGAAATACGAGGATAGCTGTAAGCCACAAAGAAAGAGTTTGGATCAATCTGTCCTTCGCGACCGCTTTCTTTTGATAAAGGATAATCCCATCCTATTTTAACAGATACTTTCGACTTTGGGTTTAACGGCTTTTTCAAACGCACATTGCCAACCGTTCCCCAGTTTTTTGAATCTACT
The DNA here is from genome assembly GCF_026239735.1 of Pedobacter sp. MC2016-05. Classification (GTDB taxonomy): domain Bacteria; phylum Bacteroidota; class Bacteroidia; order Sphingobacteriales; family Sphingobacteriaceae; genus Pedobacter. The sequence continues at coordinate 155,514 of NZ_JAPIVT010000004.1, read as the reverse complement.
TTATACGTTTCTCCATCAACAGAAAACGAAGATATGTTTAGCCCTGTTGTTAAAAAATCTTCGCTTACAGCACCTCCACGTGGAGAAGTCGGCTTGTGTAAATTGTTCACAAAACGAATAGCCAATGTTTTTAGCGTATCGTTGCTGTTATTGCTATACAAAATTTCTTCTTGGCCGCTAACCATTTTCGTAGCGGCATCTACTTTAATATCCATGGTGTATTTGCCATGATTTTGCCAATAGTTGGCACCAGGATTACCGTTCATAGAGCGGGTTCCTTTATCGTAAGCTGCCTTCAAATTTCGTGGCATATATAGCTCTTGCGCCGAAAGCGTATAACTTCCTAGTCCGACAAAGAGGAATAAAGAAAATAACTTTTTCATTTTTGAATAATTTCGACTAAAATATCATAATTGAATGAATTTTAAATGAGTGTCTGTTTGAATGTTACTTTTTTATTTCAAGCGAAAGAAGAATGGTATGGGGAATGAAGGTTTATTAATGTGGTGATTAGTGGCAACTCAATGTTAAAATCTAAAAATCCTGATCTTTTATTTGCTTTTGTAATTTCCACAATTTATCTTCGTTATAATTGAAGCAAGACTATGTAGCAAACCAACTATGTAGTCTTGTTTGTTTTTTATAGCGTTTGAATAAAATTAATAGAGCAATGACAGAGGTAACGTATTACACACAAGAGGGGTTAGATAAGCTGAAAGAAGAAGTTCATTATTTAACTACCACCGGCCGTCAGCTAATATCTAAAGCAATTGCTGAGGCGAGAGATAAGGGTGATTTATCGGAAAATGCAGAGTATGACGCTGCCAAAGAAGCACAGGGTTTGCATGAGGCCAAAATCTCAAAATTAAAGAATACATTGGCAAATGCCCGCCTGATTGATGAGTCGAAATTGGATTTATCAAAGGTATTGGCATTATCAATTGTTAAAATTAAAAATGTTAAAAACGGCGCAACCATGACTTACCAATTGGTAGCCGAAACTGAGGCCGATTTAAAAACAGGAAAAATTTCTGTAAAATCTCCTATTGCGCAAGGTTTGTTAGGAAAATCTGTTGGCGAATTTGCCGAAATTGAAGTGCCTGCAGGTAAAATGCAATTCGAAGTTTTAGAAATCTCTAGATAAAAGAAGTTGAGAGTTATGGGTTACAGGTTGTAAGCCCAAACCTGTAACTCATAACTGATAACCCACAACTGACTTATGACTATCTTTTCAAAAATTGTTGCAGGAGAAATACCAGCGCATGTTGTTGCAGAAACTGTTGAGTATTTAGCCTTTTTAGATGCTCAGCCCTTAACCGCTGGCCACGTTTTAGTTATTCCTAAAATCGAAGTAGATTATATTTTCGATATGGATGAAGATTTATATGTTGGCCTTTGGATGTTTGCCAAAATTGTGTCAAAAGGAGTGAAGACCGCCTTTCCTTGCAAAAAAGTTGGCGTTTCGGTTATTGGGTTAGAAGTTCCGCATGCTCATATTCACTTAATACCGATGAATAGTGTAGCCGATATGAACTTTGCCAAGGAGAAGCTAAGGCCAACCCAGGAAGAGCTGGCCGAAGCGGCTGAGAAAATTAAGCAGGCTTTGTTAGCGGAATAAATTCGCTAAAACAAAACATCGCGTATCGTTTCGTCTTTGTCGAACACACCTTTAGCGAAAGGACAAAGGGGAAGTATTTTAATCTTATTTTCGCGGGCATTTTCAACTACAGCCATTAACAGCTGTTTGCCAATCCCTTTGCCCGAAAACTCTGGATTAACTTCTGTGTGATCGATTATAATTTTGGTTTCGCCAGCCCAAACGTAACTCATTTTGCCTGCCTGCACATTATTTTCTATAGCTTCGAAATAGCCATTTTTTTCGTTGTTTACCTGATTAATCTCCATATTATTTCTTTTGATAAGGGTTTTGATTGGGCAAAGGAACAAAGTCGGTTTCGCCTGGTACGGGTTTAAATTTTTGTTCTAACCAATCTTGTTTGGCTTGCTCAATCAATTCTCTCTCTGATGCTACAAAATTCCAATAAATAAATCTTTCCTCAGGGAAAGGTTCTCCTCCAAAAATATAAACAGTTGTATTTTCGAGCATCGTAAATTCACATAACTTGGCATCGTTTGCAATTAAAATTAATCGCGGTTCGAAAAGATGTCCTTCACTTTCAATCCCACCCTCTAAAATATACAATGCACTTTCGCCAAAAAGATCGTTTCCAATACTTAGTTTTTGCCTCGTTGTGCTTTTAATTTCGATAAAGTAAAGTGGGCAATAAACCGGAACCGGAGATTTTTTACCAAAAGCTTCGCCTGCAATAAGTTTAATGTTAACGCCATCTTGCTCCCAACTCGGGATATCTTTTTCGTCTACATGAAAAAACTCTGGCGCCATTTGTTCCAGGGCTTTAGGCAAAGCCACCCAAATTTGAAGGCCATGGAGCATTTTATCGGTTTGTCGCAGATGTTTCGGCGTTCTTTCTGAGTGAGCAATTCCACTACCGGCTGTCATCCAGTTTACCTGCCCTGGTTTAATAATTACATCCGTTGCTAAACTATCGCGATGTTCTATTTCTCCTTCGAACAAAAAGGTAAGTGTAGATAAACCGATGTGTGGATGCGGAGGAACGTCCAGATTTTCATGGCCGCTCATTGCTGCAGGCCCCATGTGATCGATAAACGCAAATGGACCAACCATTCGTTTTTCACGGAAAGGGAGTAGTCTACCTACCATAAAATTGCCGATGTTCGCTGGTCTTTCTTCGATAATAAGGGATATGTTTGACATGGGAGTTCCTTTGTTTATAACGTGAAATTAAGAAAATTTTATTTGTCGAGACAAAATCTCATCGTCCTTTCGACCATAGCGGATGAATTTTGGATTTGGTTTTTATTTAAACGCGATTGTAATCGCTAAGCTATTTTGCACTCGTTCGAAACGAGCGCAAGCTCAAGAAAAATCATGGTAAAAAAAAACACCTCATTGATAAGGTGTTTTCCATTATATACTTAGAAAGAAAAACTATACTAATTCTGCTAACGCTTCTTTGCTGAAACCTTTCAGCTCATCCATTTGGTTGTTTTTGATTTTTTCAACCCAGTTTGGATCAGCCAATAATGGGCGACCAACAGCTACCAAATCAAAGTCTCCACGCTCCATTCTTCGCACCAACTCATCCAATGAGCTTGGCTCTGAGCTTTGGCCAGCGAAAGCGCCGAAGAAATCACCACTTAAACCAACAGAACCCACCGAGATGGTTGTTTTTCCGGTTAATTTTTTTGCCCAGCCTGCAAAGTTCAAATCAGAACCTTCAAATTCAGTTTCCCAGAAACGGCGTTGTGAGCAGTGGAAAATATCAATTCCTGCATCAGCCATTGGCGTTAACCATTGTTCCATTTCTGATTCATTCTTGGCTAATTTAAAATCATATGCTGAAGGTTTAAATTGTGACAAGCGAATAATTAAAGCAAAATCTTCACCTACACGTTTACGCACTTCTTTAATTACTTCAACAGCGAATCGTGTGCGTTCAGCTAAAGTTTTTCCACCATAAATGTCGGTGCGGTTATTTGTTGCATCCCAGAAAAACTGATCAATTAAGTATTGGTGAGCACCATGAATTTCTACTGTGTCAAAGCCTAATGCTTTGGCATCTGCAGCAGCCTGACCAAAAGCTGCAATCGTATCTGCAATTGCAGCGTCAGTCATTGGTACACCGTTTTCAAAACCCGGACTATTTAAGCTCGATGGTCCTTCAAAAGGAGCACTTGGCAACCAGCCCGAAGCATGATTTGCATGGACGCCCTGGTGCCAGATTTGTGGCCCCATTTGTCCGCCAGCGGTATGAACTTCGTTAATCACTTTTTCCCATCCTGCTAAAGCTTTTTCGCCATAAAAGTGAGGAATGTTAGGATCGGAAGAAGATGATGGGCGGTTAATCACTGTTCCTTCTGAAAGAATTAAACCAACCTGGCCGGCAGCTCTCTTTGCATAATATTCGGCAACGGCATCAGTCGGAATTCCATTCGGAGAAAACGACCTCGTCATTGGAGCCATTACAATTCTATTTTTTATGTTTAATGATTTTAAGCTAAATGGCTTAAATAAACTATCTGTGTTCATATTATTAATTTTTATAATTCTGTATTGATGATTTTGCTTAATTTTTCAATGCCTTCATGGTTACGTTTGTAGTAGGTCCATTGGCCAACCCTTGTGGCGCAAACTAGGTCTGCCCGCTGTAAAATAGAGAGGTATTCGGAAATGGTACTTTGTGATAAACCGGCTTTATTTTGAATTTGCCCTACGCACACGCCAACGTTTTCAAAATCGGCATTTGGTTGCTCTGGAAAGTATTCGGCAGGACTTTTTAGCCAGTTTAGAATTTGTAAACGGGTTTTGTTTGATAAAGCTTTGAAAATTTCTACCTGATCCATGATGCAAATGTATATCGACTTTTCCCGATATACCAATTAAAACTTTGAAGTTTACAATAGTGTGTATAATAACCAAATAAGCGTTAATAAAACGTTTAAGTTAATTGGTGATTGTTCAGTTTTATTTAGGATTTAAGCCAAACTATTTCTTACATTCGTTTAATCATTCTAACCAAATGCCTGCTTATAAATCATTAACTGATCATGAACTTTTCATCCTCATGCAGGATGGAAATAAATTTGCTTTTGAGGAAATTTACGAACGCTTTAATGGTTTGTTGTATATCTATGCCTGTAAAATGTTGCCAGACAGGGAAGATGCCCGAGATATTGTTCAGGAAATTTTTGTTTACCTGTGGAGCAATCCAAATATTCAAATCAAATCTCAACTCTCTAACTATTTGTACACCGCAATACGTTATAAAGTTTTCGATTGGTTGGATAAAAATAAATCACGTTCGAATTATTTACAATCGCTGGAAGATTTTTCTTTAAAGGGAGATTATGTAACTGATGATTATATTCGTGAAAAGGAATTTGCTTCTTTAATAGAAAAGGAGGTTTCATTACTGCCTCCAAAAATGCGGTTGATATTTGAAATGAGTCGCCAACAGCATTTGAGTCAAAAGCAAATAGCAGAAATTCTTCATTTATCAGATAAAACCGTTAAAAAGCAAATGAGCAATGCGCTCAAAGTCTTACGCTTGAAATTAACTTCATTTTTGTTATTGGCAACCATCTTATTAATCAAATAAATTTTTGGAAAGCAAATTTCTGCTTATCGGTTTCTTCAGTCCCGCTTTTGCTTTAATCTTTTTGTTAAAGTTGATACTTCGTTAACGCTATTGCAACAAAAAGTATTATCGCAACACTCGGGTTTAGGAAACCTGAGTTTGTGCACATCACTTCATTTCTAAACCTGGCATGGCGGATACCGGCCTTGTGGCTAAGGCCTGAAGGCGTATGAGCATGTGGTAGGAACAAACGCGAAAATGAAATGCAGTCCTTGCTTTTCTAAAATAAAAAAAAAATTCATTTCATCTACTACCTAGGGTTTCCTCAACCTACATGTATTTAATTAGCCAAATATATTGAAGTGATGAGTAAAGAGGAAGTTGAAAAACTTTTAAAAAAATACAGCGCCGGCCTTTGTACTGAAGAAGAAAAAGCTTTGGTAGAATCGTGGCACTTAAATGAGCTATCGGGTAAACACGCTGATGTAAGCCATTCAGAATTGGCAGATGCCCGCAACCAAATGTGGGCTGCCATTCAAGAGGAAACCCAAATTAAAACCGGGCACAGTAAAAAGCTTTGGCTAAAGCTTGCTGCTGCTGCCGTAGTACTTTTCTTTATTGGTGTAGTCGTTAATCGGGAGGTTCAGAAAAATACGGAAACCAAGCAAGCCTTAAACAAAACGGAACAGAAAATTATTAAGCCAGGAGGGAATAAAGCAACACTAACGCTAGCCGATGGCTCAAAAATTTCACTCACCGATGCTTCAAATGGCATAATTGCAAATCAAGCTGGAATAAATATTACCAAAACCAAAAATGGCGAATTAATTTATACGGTGGCTTCGACTTCAAGCGCAAAAAAAGATTTATATAACACCATCGAAACGCCTCGTGGCGGGCAGTATCAAATTAATCTTCCTGATGGTACAAAAGTGTGGTTAAACGCAGAATCATCATTAAGATATCCTACGGCTTTTGATCAGACAAAAAGGTTGGTTGAATTAAAAGGAGAGGCTTATTTTGAAGTGGCCAAACGTTTGGATAAAAACAGCAAGAGAATTCCCTTTACAGTTAAAACGGAGTTAGCTTCTGGGAGAAACCAGGAAGTAGAGGTATTGGGAACGCATTTTAATATCAACGCTTATACCAATGAACCAGGCAATAAAACAACTTTGTTGGAAGGTAGCGTGAAAATCAAAAATCTTCAATCCACTAGATCAGCATTACTTAAGCCGGGACAGCAGTCGCTTATCAGCCTTTCATCGCCATCAATAGTGGTTTCGGCAGTTGACGCCGAAGAAGCGATAGCCTGGAAAGATGGTTTCTTTAGCTTTAATGAAGAGAATATAGAAACGATTATGAATAAAATTGCCCGTTGGTACAATGTGGAAATTGACTATCGGGGTAAAAAAATCAACAAGACTTTCGGCGGACGGATTTCTCGTTTCAACAGCGTAAATGAAGTGTTGGATATGCTTCAAACAACTGATGCGGTACATTTTAAAATTGACGGAAGGAGGATTTTAGTTATGCCATAACCTATACACTTTTCATCATCTTTGATGGTTTTTAGAGTACAGCTTAACTAAAAAACTGGAAGCGCGGCAACGCTCCCAGCTATAATAAAGGCCTTATTCTAATCGTAAAATTGTGAGATACAACTATTCTAAACCTAATAACCAAATATATGAATTTTTATACTGAATGGCTGCCCCAACCTAAAGGGCGCCTGTTTAAATTTCTGCTGATTATGAAATTGACTTTTGTCGTACTAATCACTTCCTTTTTACAGCTTAGTTATGGAGCTGCCAATGCACAAAACGTAACCCTATCAGAAAAAAATACCTCGCTCTTGAATGTTTTTCGTAAGCTTAACAAAAGCGTAGGTTATAACTTTCTCTATGATCTCGATGTGTTGAAAGAAGCAAAACCGGTAACAATCGAAATTAAAAATACCGATATTAAAGAAGCTTTAAGACGCATTTTTAGCGAACAACCTTTGGGTTACACGATAAAAAATAACACCATCATTATTCACCGTAAGCCTGTTGAAGGCATGCCATTAATTATTCGATCTTTTGTTGATATACGAGGAAAGGTAGTGGATGAAAACGGCCAGCCTATGGCAGGAGCCAGCGTAAAAGTAAAGGGTTCTAACCTTGGTGCAGTAACGGATGTAACTGGTGCGTTTTCCTTAAAAGATGTAACTGAAGGTGCGACTTTAGTAGTGTCGTACATAGGCTACGAAAACAAGGAAGTTACGGCATCAAATGGATTAACGATAACGCTTACTCCACAAGCAGGTTTACTGGCTGATGCGGTTGTTATCGGCTACGGAACGCAAAAGAAAAGCGTAGTAACGGGTGCCATTGCATCAGTAAAAGCTACTGATTTGAAAGATATGCCTGTGGTGCGTATTGAACAATCTTTACAGGGTAGAGCTTCGGGCGTAACGGTTACCACGAGCTCTGGTCAGCCTGGAGATGGCGGGGTAGTTAGAATTCGAGGTATTGCGAATATTAATAATGCCAATCCTTTATATGTAGTTGATGGAGTAGTGATTAACGGTGGGATAGAATTTTTAAATCAATCGGATATAGAATCGATTGAGGTTTTAAAAGACGCCGCTTCGGCAGCTATTTATGGTACCCGTGCAGCAAATGGCGTTATCATTGTATCGACGAAAAAAGGCTCAAATACTGGTCGTATTCGTGTAGAATACAATAATTACATTGGTACGCAAGCTCCTTCTACCAAGTTAAATTTATTAAATGCCACACAGTATGCCACCATTTATAATGAATCGCAATTGGCAGATGGTGTTACAGGAGTTCGTTTCCCAAATCCGGCGCAGTATGGTGAAGGAACGAATTGGCAGGAAGCTGTTTTTAACAACAAAGCGATGATTCAAAACCACGATTTAAACATGAGCGGGGGTAATGATAAATCAGTTTATTACGGCTCGTTCAGTTATTTCGATCAGGATGGTATCGTGGCCACGCAAAATTCGAAGTTTAAAAGATTTACAGCCAGATTTAATTTCGAGCATAAAATCACCAAGAATATCAAATTTGGAAACTCAATCGGTTATACCCGAATCAATTCAATTGGTGTAAGTACCAATACCGAGTATGGTTCGCCATTAAGCCGTGCCATCAATATGGATCCAATTACACCAATTGTAGAAACTGATCCTGCAAAATATGGTTTACCAAAGTATCTCAATAATCTGGTCGTTAGAAATGATGCAGGTTTTCCTTATGGGATATCTGACTATGCGCAATCGGAAATTTTGAATCCGGTAGCAGCTTTGCAGGTTGCTCAAGGTAACTCTTGGAGCGATAAAGTGGTTGGAAATGCCTTTGTTGAAGTTGAATTTTTAAAAGGGTTGAAGCTGAGAAGTACAGGTGGTGTGGATTTAGCTTTCTGGGGTGGACAATCATTCCGTCCGATTTATTACCTCAATTCAATCAATCAATCTACTTTAACCGCTTACACCAGAGATAGTAACCGCGGTTTATTTTGGTCATTAGAGAATACTTTGAGTTATGATAAAACTATTGGAAAGCATGTAATTACCGCCTTAGTGGGTTACTCGGCGCAAAAAAACAAAGGCGAAACAAATGGTGGTATTAAAGAGGGTATTCCGGTTGATAACATTCGGGATGCTTCATTGCAGTTTCCGGTAGCCAGAACGAATTCGGATTTTTATGGCGGAGAATATCAAAACACCTTAAACTCTATTTTTGGAAGGCTTATTTATAATTATGATGAGAAATATTTGTTCACAGGTATCATCCGTAGAGATGGATCATCACGCTTCGGTCCAAACAATAAATACGGTTATTTCCCTTCAGGATCTGCTGGTTGGGTAGCTTCGAGAGAAGATTTCTGGCCAAAAAACAACATCGTAACCTTTTTAAAATTCCGTGGTTCTTACGGTGTTAACGGTAATGATAACATTCCTGATTTTAGCTACTTAGCAACCGTAAGCGGAGGAAGAAATTACTCATTAGGAACAGCATCTGGACAGACGTTAACCAATGGAGTAAGTCCGAATGCGCTTTCCAATCCTGATTTAAAGTGGGAAGAAACCTCATCTTTCGATCTTGGTTTCGATGCCACTTTGTTTGAAGGCATTACTTTATCAACCAGCTATTTCAATAAGAAAACTTATGGCATGTTGTTGCAGCAAGTGGTTCCATCTTATGTGGGCAACTCTGGTCCGTATGCCAATACAGCCGATTTATACAACCGCGGTTTCGAGATCGAATTGGGTTGGAACAAAAGAGTTGGTGAGGTAAGTTTTCGTATAGCAGGTAACGCAGCGTTCATCAAAAATGAAGTAACGCTGTTAGGAGCCGATAAAGATTACATACCAAGCAGGCAAACGATTACGCCGCAAAGTTTAGAGGTTACCCGTGTTGCGGTTGGCCAGTCTGTCGATTCATTTTTCGGTTACCAAACTGCTGGCTTGTTTCAAAATCAGGCAGAAATTAATAATTACAAAAATGGTGCTGGCACATTAATTCAGCCAAATGCAAAACCTGGTGATATTAAATTTTTGGATTTAAATGGCGACGGTGTAATTAGTGATGCGGATAGAACTTTCTTGGGAAGATCTAACCCCAACTTTACTTATGGATTAACATTTTCAGCCAAATACAAAGGCTTCGATGTTTCCATTTTTGGCCAGGGTGTTTCTGGAAACATGATATTTAATGGTTTAAGAAGGTTCGATTTAAGTCCATCAAACTATACCACTAACATTTTAAACCGTTGGACAGGTGAGGGAACAAGCAATACAGTTCCTCGGGCTACATTGGCCGATGATAATAAAAATTATAGCCGTGTTTCCAATTTGTTTTTAGAGAGTGGTGCTTATTTCAGATTGAAAAACGTTCAGCTTGGATACACTTTGCCAAAAACACTTGTGAATAAGGTGGGCTTAGATAACCTTAAATTTTATGTAATGGCAAATAACCTATTTACGCTAACTAAATACAATGGTTACGATCCGGAAATTGGTGGGGGTAGTTTAGGTGTCGATCGCGGTTTCTATCCACAGGCGAGATCATTCTTCGTAGGTGTAAATGTTGGATTTTAATAATATAGAGATGAAAACTAAACATATAAAATATTCGATAGCCATTTTGGCCATCATGCAGTTAATGGTTTCCTGCAAGAAAGACTTTTTGGAGTTAACGCCAAAAGGAACCGCGACAGAAGAAAATTTTTATCGCAATGAAACAGAAGTTTATCAAGGCCTGGTTGCCGTTTACGATGTAATGCAATGGGGCACAAGTGGAGGCTACACCATGAAGCAGCCCTTATTAAGTGCTGCATCTGATGATTGCTGGGCAGGAGGAGGTAATGCTTCCGATCAGCCAGGCTGGGTAGCATACGATAACTTCAATATGGATTCGAGGTTGGGTCCACAGGTGGGTTTATGGTCTAAAAATTTCACCGGAATAAACAGGGCGAATATCATTTTAGATAAAATTGAGAAAGCCACAAATTTAAGTGCTGGTTTTAAATCTAGAATAACAGCAGAAGCTAAATTTTTACGTGCCTACTTTTATTTTGATTTAGTTCGGTTTTTTGGTAATGTTCCGTTAATTACCAAACAAATACCAACGGCCGATCTTTACACACAAACACAATCGGCGCCTACAGCGATTTATGCACAAATAGAGAAAGATTTGAGAGAAGCCTTTCCTAGCTTGCCACCAACGGTAGCGGCAAATGAAAAAGGTAGAATTTCTAGAGGAACGGCAAAAGCACTATTAGGTAAGGTGTTACTTTTCCAAAATGACAATAGTAAATTGGCAGAAGCCGCAACGCTATTTAATGATGTGAATAAAACCGGAAATGAATATGGTTATGCCTTGCTTCCAAATTATGCTGATATTTTCAGGCCTGATAATAAATTTAATTCAGAAGTAATTTTAGAGATTCCTCACTCTACCTTATCTGCCTGGGGCGATTGGGGTTGGGTAAATGGTGGCGAAGGAAATGTTGCACCCCAATTTATTGGCATGGATAGCTACAATGGCGATACTTACTCTGCAGGATGGGGTTTTTGCCCTGTAACGCTCGATTTAGTAAACGCCATGAAAGCTGATCCACGTTTTGCAACTTCTATTATAGACGGTGCTGCACTAAAAGCTGCTGGTGCTACTTATACCGCTCGTTATCAGAATACCAATTATTTTATTAAAAAATATGCGCCATTAAAGGCATATCGCTCAAATAGCGGGGTTGCCGAATTAAACTGGCCAATAGATGAGATTGAAATGCGTTTAGCCGATACGTACTTAATGGAAGCAGAAGCTTTAGTAAGATCAGGAGGCAATGCAACGAGAGCTTTGGAATTATTAACTGCCGTTCGGGCCAGGGTGGGTTTAGCCCCGGTACCAGCAACACTTGATAATATTTACAATGAGCGCAGACTTGAGTTGGCTTTTGAAGGACATCGTTTTTTCGATTTGGTACGTACTAACAGAGCTGTTGCCGTGTTGGGTCCATTGGGTTTCAAAGCAGGAAAAAGCGAATTACTGCCAGTTCCTCAACAAGAAATCGACTTGACAAAAGGCGTAATTAAACAAAATCCAGGTTATAATTAATTAGATATATCATGAAATTAAATTATATCATTAAACAAACAGCCGGGTTTTTAAGCCTGCTGTTTGTGCTAAGCTTTAGCGCTTGCAAAAAAGAAAACAACGATAAAGAGCTGGATGCTGCACCAACAGCGGATCAAGTGAAGTTTACGGTTACGCCAACCGCAACAAATGCCAATGTAGTTACGTTAGTCAATCAATCTCCGGGTTTCAAGGCACTATGGGATCTTGGTAATGGCGCTACAGCTGATGGAAATAACGTGACAGCTTCTTATCCTCTCGCCGGAACTTACACCGTAAAATTAACGATTGCAACTGCTGGAGGTTCTGTTTCAAGCACCAAAACGGTAGTCATTGCAGCAACAAATCCTGCCATGTTAACTGATCCAGCATTTACCACATTATCTGGTGGCTTATCTAATGCAGCAGGTTTCACCTGGGTTATTGATCAAAAATCTGCAGGTCATTTGGGTGTGGGTCCAATTACCTCACAAGCACCCGATTGGTATCAGGCTGCGGCAGATGAAAAAAACGGACAGGGTTTTTACGATGACGAGATGACCTTTAACATGAATGCCTTAAAATATACCTACGATAATAAAGGAACAACCTTTGCCAATGCCGCAAATGCGCCTGGAATTGGTGGCCCGGCTGGATCAAATGATCCAACGGTAAACTATACGCCGGCAACTAACTTAACCTGGTTAGTAACAGAAACCAATGGTGTAAAATACTTAACTATTTCTGGCGGAGGGTTCATCAGTTATTATTTGGGTGTATCTCAATATCAAATTTTATCGTTAAACGAGAACGAAATGTGGCTGCGTTGTTTAGATAAAGCAAATGCTGGAAATGCCTGGTATTTGAAACTGGTTAAAAAAGGTTATGTACGGCCTGTAATTCAAAAACCATTGCAAGCGGCAAATTTAAGTGATGATTTCCAGGCTACTGCAACTTTTAGCTGGACTGCAGAGAATGTAGATTTTGTTAGGCCTTATGATAATCCTGCCAAGTTTCCAGTAAATACCTCTGCAAAAGCTGGTTATTACGAGAAAAAAGCTGGAGGCGACGGTCAGTATGGGAATTTAAACGTAACCCTGCCATATCGATTTAACTTAGCCACTACAAATAAGGTGAGGTTAAAAGTTTTCTTCCCTGGCGGAAATGATTTCACTAAAACCCCAGCAACCGTTTCAGTAAAACTACAAAACTCTTTGCTGGGTGGCAATGCCTGGCAGACTCAAACCGAAATTGTGAAAACTTTAACGGCTGTTCAATATAATACATGGACGCAACTAGAGTTCGATTTTTCAGGTATCAGCGGGCAAACGCTCTACGATAAAATTGTAGTTCAGCTTGGTGGAGAAGGGCATCCAAACCCAGGGCTCTTTTACATAGATGACTTCGAATTCAAATAAAATTGTGCTAGATCAGTTGGATTTTAAGGCCAGCTGATCTTTATATATCGATATGATGATCAAGACAAGAAAATATTTCACGAAACAAATTTTTGCTGCATTTGCTCTTGCTGTAATTGGGTTAAGTTCATGTTCTAAAGGCACTGATGATGATGGTTTGGTATATGTTCCGCCAACACCTGCCGGGCCACCGGTAGATAAAGGATGGACGTTTGAAACTTCACCAACCTGGGCCGATGAATTTACGAATACCGGAGCACCGTTAACAAGCAATTGGGATTACGATACCGGTGGAAGTGGCTGGGGCAATAACGAACTCCAGTTTTACACCAACACTACCAATAATGCCAATGTGGCGGGCGGGCTTTTAACTATCACAGCGAAGAAAGAAAGTATGGGTGGAAGAGATTATTCGTCAGCTAGAATGGTAACGAGAAATAAGCTGGATGCCTTATATGGGCGTTTCGAAATAAAAGCGAAGCTGCCTTTTGGAAATGGAACATGGCCGGCCATCTGGATGTTACCCACCGATCGCTTCTATGGTGATTGGCCAAAATCAGGAGAAATTGACATCATGGAGCATGTAGGTTACGACCAGGATATGGTTCATTTTACTACGCATACTGAAGCTTATTATTTTAAAATAAACACACAAAAATCGAGTACTAAGAAAATTGATGGCGTGGGCACTGCCTTTCATTTATACCGCGTAGACTGGACGCCCTATGCCATTCGAGGCTACTTTGATGATGTTAAAGTTTTCGAGTTTGCTAACGAAGGTACGGGATATAAGGCCTGGCCTTTCGATAAAAAATTCCATTTGCTTTTAAACATTGCTGTTGGTGGCGATTGGGGAGGAGCTCAAGGTGTAGATGCTTCTATCTGGCCACAAAAAATGGAAGTAGATTATGTTCGTTATTACAAAATGATTGATAAGTAATTTGCAGGTTAGTTTAATTGTTGAAGTCGTTCCATTCGGGACGGCTTTTTTTGTGTTTAGTCATCAATTAGAATGTGTTTTAGCATTTTTCATACTATTAAGAAGCTGAAAAAAATTCAGCGGAACGACTAAAAAAACCCTGTTTAAAAAGAACGGGGATAAATCATACCGACCTATCCCCGTCATCTAAATTAACGCTCTCAAATATATAAACAGCTAAAAAGCCGATTTATTATATTGAGCAGAAAATATTTTATTTTTTTGCTGCTGGCTTCTTTGCTGCCGCCTTAGGTTTCTTTTCAGTAGCCACTATTTCTTCCTCCTGTCTTCGTCACACAGATTTTAAAACCTTAAAAATCTGCGAATTTGGCCTTGTTTGGCTGTTTTTTTTTGTAAAATTGACTGACCCACGTATCTTTATTATGTGTTTGTTAGAAGAAAGAAGAATAAAAGTGGCAGTACCAGTGTTCAGATTATCGACACTACAGGCGCTAAGGATCGGCTGGTAAAAACGATCGGCTCCAGCACAGATAATTTTGAGATAGATAATCTTTGTAAGAAAGGTCAACTATTCATTGATAGATATCATGGCCAGCAGAAGCTCAATTTACCCTATGATGAGGATCAACATTTTTTTTCTTCTTTAACAGATGGCATCCAACACATACAAATGGTTGGCCCGGAACTTATTTTAGGTAAACTCTTTGACGAGATAGGCTTTAATAACATTCCGGATAGCTTATTTAGGCATTTGGTGATTAGTCGACTAGTATTTCCGCTGAGTAAGTTAAAGACCAGTGAATACCTGTTGAGGTATCATCATATATCGGTTGACATCAGTCAGATCTATCGCTATCTGGATAAGCTTGTCAATAAGCAGAAAGAAGAAATCCAGAGAATCAGCTATGAGCATACCCTCAAGCTATTTGATGGAAAGCTCTCAGTTGTATTTTATGATGTAACAACACTTTATTTCGAGGCTTCCGATGAGGATGATTTGCGCAAGACCGGGTTTTCCAAGGATGGAAAGCACCAGAACCCTCAAATCGTCTTGGGGCTACTTGTAAGTCTGGAGGGCTATCCGCTTGCATTCGATATTTTTGAAGGGAATAAGTTTGAGGGGCATACGATGCTTCCTGTGGTAGAGGCATTCAAGGTAAAATTCAAGTTAGATCAATTGATGATCATTGCCGATGCCGGACTGCTATCCAAGAGTAATGTGGAGCAGCTGCTTGACAACAACTATGAGTTCATTCTTGGAGGAAAAATAAAGACTGAGTCCAATAAGATTAAAAAGCTGGTCCTGGACCACAAATTCAAGGAGGGCGAAAGTTTGATAATCCAACGGGATGAGCATACCAGGCTCATCGTCAACTATTCATCGGCGAGGGCAAAAAAAGATATGCATAATCGAATCAGGGGACTTAATAAGCTCGAGAAATCGGTAAGTTCAGGAAAGTTAAGCAAAACCCATATCAACAATCGAGGCTACAATAAATACCTTAAAATGGACGGTGAAATCGATATTTCAATAGACTATGACAAATTCAAAGGAGATGGTAGATGGGATGGCCTGAAAGGTTATGTAACCAATAGTAGATTAAAAGAGGTTGAGATAATT
The DNA here is from genome assembly GCF_026239735.1 of Pedobacter sp. MC2016-05. Taxonomy (GTDB): domain Bacteria; phylum Bacteroidota; class Bacteroidia; order Sphingobacteriales; family Sphingobacteriaceae; genus Pedobacter. The sequence continues at coordinate 139,732 of NZ_JAPIVT010000004.1, read as the reverse complement.
GAAAATTACAAACATCTATGGCAAATTGAAAAGGCATTTAGAATATCCAAGACAGACCTAAGAATCAGGCCAATTTATCATCGGCTCCCAGCTCGGATATCTGCCCACTTGGTAATTGCTTTTGCATCCTACAAATTATACAAGGAACTTGAAAGGCAACTCAAAGAAAAAAACACAAATCTCACAGTTGAAAAAGCAATAGACCTGATGAAAACAATATTTAAGATTACCATTCAACTTCCACTTTCTAAGAACAATAAAGAAATAATCTTTGCTGCTGAACAGGCTCAAAAGGAACTCCTTGCCATATTTCAGGTAAAACCAATTTTAGACTGACCCATTGACGAAAACAGGAAAAAACCCTGTTTAAAAAGAACGGGGATAAATCATACCGACCTATCCCCGTCATCTAAATTAACGCTCTCAAATATATAAACAGCTAAAAAGCCGATTTATTATATTGAGCAGAAAATATTTTATTTTTTTGCTGCTGGCTTCTTTGCTGCCGCCTTAGGTTTCTTTTCAGTAGCCACTATTTCTTCCTCAATCACAACTTTTTTCTTAGCTGGCGCTTTGGTTTTTTTTACTTCTGCAACTGTTTCTTCTGCAACCTCTTTTTTCTTAGCTGGTACTTTAACCTTCTTTGGTGCTGCAGCAACGTCTTCATCAGTAACTTCTGTTTTCTTTTTTACAGGTGCTTTAGCTTTTTTTGGTTCAGCAATAGCTTCTTCGGCTGCCACTTCTTTTCTCTTAGCTGGTGCTTCACGCTCAACGGCAGGAGCGTCAACTTTCACTTCCTCTTTGGTTTCTGTAGCTTTAGGAGCATCTACATTTTGTAAGTAGTTAACTAAAATTTGTCTTAAATAAACCTCTGGCTTTGGCATATTAATGATGTGGCCAGGTTCTTTATCCTGAGATTGTTTAATGTAAGCCGATTTAATTTTGCCCCAATCCTTCGAATAAAGTCTGATAAACATCTCTACAAATTGCTCGTCTGTATATTTTTTAGGCAACCTACCCAGCACTGCCTGAATTTTTTCTTCTTTTTTATGTAATACCGCCATCGCTTTTATTTTGGGCAAAGATAACCGATATTACAGATAATCATGTAAATAGGAAATTTAAACTTTTTATAAGTTCGAAAAAAAAGGAAAGTTTTAGTGGGGTGGCGAGTATGAAACTTATTCTGCTCATTTAAGCTTCAACTTCTTCTAAAATACCATCAGTCTTTCTGCTTGCCACTAATCTTTCCCGGTGTTGCATTCCCCAATTTCTAAGTTCGTCAATCACTTTATCTAAAGATTCACTGTATTCAGTGAGCTCGTAAGTAACAGTTACAGGAGTGGTAGCGAAGACTTTACGCAGTACAAATTCGTTCAGTTCCAATTCCTTCAATTCTTTCGATAAAATTTTAGGGGTAATATCACCCAACGACTTTTGAATTTCATTAAAACGTTTCGGACCATCCTGAAGTGTTAATATTAATGGCAACTTCCATTTTCCGTTTAAAACATAAAGGGCATCTCTTACTGCATTTAAACTGGTATTACAAGTTTCCAGGGTGTGAATTTCTCTGTTAAAAGCCATGGTATAAAGTTAATAACTTTCCTAAAGGATACTGCTATCCTTTGGGAAAGTAGTACCCTTTTGATATCACAGTAGATTTTCACCTTTTCAGCGCTATATTAAAATCATTTGGTACAATCTTTTAGCTTACTTTTTCTTCCAGCCTTTTTGCATTTTTTTATAAGCTTTCTTGCTAATCTTCGATTTCTTTTTTGAGCGGGATTTGCCCTTCTTTTTACGGGCATTGATGTTATTAACCAACGAATTTTTTACGCCAAGCTTATTCTTCTTCTGGCCTTTTTTCTTTGCTTTTTTGTCTTTTTTCTTTCCGCCTTTTTTCTTACTGTCTTTTTTCTTCTTTTCCTTTGCCATATCTTCTTATTAAATGAATATGAGTAACAACATTCTATAAGATTCAAAGTTCTAAGAGGCTGACTAAATTTCAATGAAATAACGCTTAAGTAAATGGGGAGACCCGACAATAAAGAAAATTGGCCACAGATTTTCAGATTGACCCCAGGGTTTACTTTATCTTTTGCGTCGCAATTAAGCTTATGGTTTTTAAATCGAGTTATAAACTTTTGAGGATTTTTCTTTCTAGCTATCGTACAATAAGCACACTACCCGATAATTTTTTAGCACCTCCTTCAGCAATAATTTGGTAATAGTAAACGCCAACAGGTAATTGCTTTCCGTTAAAAGTTCCATCCCAAGGATTTTTATATCCACCGGAACTAAAAACGATACTGCCGTTTCTGTTAAATACCTTCACCAAATCGCTATTACCCACGCTCGTTACTTGCCAGTAATCATTAATGCCATCGCCATTCGGACTAAAAGAATTTGGCGCAACAATTTCACAGTCGTTTCGAATAAGGGCGGTAATCACATTCGAATATGCATTTGGATTAGTGATACAATTCCCCTCGCTCGCTACCACACAACTTATTTCATCTCCATCATTCAGATTGCTCAATACAATCGTCTTGGTGTTTTGCTTAATGTCCAGCCCATTAATAAACCAGGTATATGCGGTAATATTTTCGTCTCTTTCGATGGTTGCCGTAAAAGTAATCGGCTTTCCAAAACATATCGCTTCATTAGCTGATGATTCAATACTTACCGTTGGTATAACTGCTGGTAAAATACTCATCCTAATAGCGTTTGATTTTCCAGAAGCAACTGGAATACAATAATCATTATTAATAATCTGGAGGGTCACTTCATCACCATCTTTAAGTTCAGTTGTGGTAAATGTTGGATTGCTGTTATTAACCTGTTCGTTATTAACCATCCAAATGTAGCTAGGGTTATCTCCAATATTATCTGTTGCCGCATTAAAAGTGATGGGCGCATTTTCGCAAACAACGCTTGAAATTGTTCGGATAAGCGCAAAAGGCGTTTGGAAACCAGAAACAATTAGTGTTTGGTCTTTCGATTCGACTCCGTTAGTTGCAGTAATAACGCTTGTTCCTTCGCCAACAATATGTATTAATCCATTAGCAATCTCTGCAACTTGTGTATTGCTACTGGAATAAGTGATCGGTAATCCGCTTGTTGCGCCAGGATTAAAGTCTGCATCGCAAGGAGTTTTCGCTAACAACTCAGGAAATGCAATACTACTTGGTGAAATAACTTGAATTTTCACTATGGTACTACTGCTTCCAAAAAGGTTATAAGCGGTAACCGTATAATCATTAAGGGGCGAGGTTGCGGTAGGTGTACCACTAATAATCCCTGTTTTAGCATCGAAGGTTAGTCCTGGCGGAAGGGTTTTGTCAATCGTATAACCAGTTAAGGCTATCTTTCTAATTAAGTTATTTTGGAAATCAGTTACAAAAAGATTTCCTATCACATCAAATGCCAGCATAATGGGGCCATTAAAACTACTATTTGTACCAATTCCATCCATGCGGCCAACCGTTCCATTACCTGCCAGAGTGCTTACAATGCCTGCAGGTGTGATCTTCCTTATTTTGTTATTTCGATAATCTGCAACATATAAATTATCAAGCGGATCAATCGTAATTCCAGTTGGATAATTTAGGCTTGCATTTATTCCTGGTCCATCATTGCTTCCTGCTGTGCCATTGCCTGCAAAACTAGAAACAATTCCTGCTGGAGTTATTTTTCGTATTTTATTGTTTCCGGCATCGGCTACATAAACGTTTCCTGCTCTATCAACAGCAACTCCATCTGGATTATTGAATGTCGCGTTTGCCGCATTGCCATCCAAGTTTCCTGTAGCTCCTGTTCCTGCAATGGTGGTTACAAATCCGGTGCTGGATATTTTTTTGATCTTATTGTTTTTTTGATCCGCTAGATACAAATCTCCGGCATAATCAAAATTAAGTCCGCCTGGGCTATTGAAACTACCCGATGCACCTGCAAAAATGGAGTTGGTGCCAGTGGGGGTTATTTTGTGAATGCTATTATTGTCGAAACTCGATACATAAACATTTCCAGCTGCATCGGCAGTTAGTCCGGTTGGCGTACCGACATTGCCTATTGAAGTAACTTGTGCTGCGGGGCTTATCTTTCTGATAGATCCGCTACCATAGTCACAAACATAAATATTGCTTTGCGCATCTACGCCTATACCAGATGGTAAATAAAAACCAGATGCAGTGCCGGTGCCATTGTAAGATGTTGATCCTCCGCTTCCCGCAAAGGTAATTACCTGTTGATAAACGTTTGCAGGTATGGCTCCTCCAGTATTAGCAGGTATTAGTGGAGATATCGGCGATCCGGTAAAATAAATTTGTGGTGAAACAAAACTTATGTTGGGCGCTTGAGCATTAGCAAGTTTTCCAGTAAGAAGAATCAACAAGCTAAGTAAGCTAACTGTTTTTAATTGGTTGTTCACGAGGGCGTTTGGTAAAAATTTATCTAAACTTACACAAATGTAAATTTTCCTCATCAAACTATTTTATTTTGCTAACTCCATAGCTAAAATAGGGAATGGTTTACCCGCATCATCGTTTTCAAAGCGTTCCATTATAACGAAGCCCAAATGTTTGTAAAAGCCTACTGCTTGTTCATTTTGCTCGTTTACATCCACTTTTGTTGCCTTCATCTCTTCGATGGCAAATTTCATCAATTCTTTACCAATTCCTTTGCCTCTTGCACTTGGATCAATAAATAGCATTTGAATATTATCGTTTGATAAACCTAAAAATCCCAAGATAACATCATGCGCTTTGAAACAAAATAGATCAACTAGATCGAAATATTTGGATAAAATCAGTTGCTTATAAGTTAGAATATCCCTCTCGCTTAAAAAATGATGTGTTGCTCTTACGGATCCTTCCCATACTTTGATCAATATTTCATAATCATTTTGGGTTGCCTTGATGATATTAATTCGTCGCATACCAGGTAGTTGATGGATTGTTAATGTAGTTATTTTCAGACGAAATTGATATCGGAAAGTGCATTTCTAATAAATCGCAAGCCATTAAGCTGAACATCAGAAACGAATATCAATACATACCTCACAAATAATAAACAGATATAAACGCATATACATTTTAAAAACAAACATACCGATGATGGCTTTAATATTGAACATTGATGTGGAACGAATTAAATATTTTACCATAAATGGCAAAACAAATTAAAGCAATTAAATGTCCGCACTGTGGCAGCATAGGTAAAACAGAAATCAAGGCTGATCATTTTATTTGCAGCAGTTGCAACACCGAATATTTTTTGGATAATGACGACATCAACATTAACCACAATATAAATTACAATACTCCTCTATTTAATACAGGAGGAGGTAAAAAAATCGGTCTAATCATTGGCTCGGTAGTAGTTGCATTTTTCGTTGTTGCATTGATAGTTCCACTACTTTTTGTAGGCAAAAAAAGCAAAAATGTTAACGAATATGTTCGGCCAGAATTTAATTGGTATTCTCAAGAGCAGTTGGCTTATACTGATAAAAATGGACAGCCCATTGTTGTTGTTTTTGGCGCCCGCAGATATTCGGGTAATGATAATGAAAATGAAACAGGTACGTATATTAGTTTTTACGATTTGATATCAGATAAAGAACTTAAGACACAAAAAATAGGGACTTTTAATATTTCGAATAGTAACGATTTTAAATTAAAACAATTTAGCAACGGCGATTTATATGCCATCGCCAATAAAACAACCATCTATAAAATCGATAAAGAAAATTATTCACCAATTGATGTATCGCAAAGCTTATTTAAAAATCATACAGCGCTGGCGAGTGGTATTGCAAATGCAGAGTTTGCATACGATAGCAACGGAGAAGCCTTTAACTTAATGACTAACGAGGGTATAAATGTTTTCTTTTTCCCATTGATTGATAAAATTTACACCAAAGATGAAATGAGCGCCAGCCAACCTGCTTTTGAGAAAAAAGAAATAAATGAAAAGCTAAAAACACAATATAGGTTTTCGTTGCATAGTGATGATTACCCTGAAGAGAAAATACAGTTGTTTAAATATACCATGAAAGATAATGAGGGCGGACCTGATTATTATGTGCATTTAAGCTGGATGAATTATAGAGGTAAAAAAATACTCAACTATTTTCTTTGGGATGTCCTCCGTTCTTACACCGATCTCACCCCAGGCAGGGTGTATTTTGATCCTAAAATTCTATTTAGTGATAACGACTATGTAGTTATCGCTACCGATAAAACTCCGGCAGATAAATCACCAACTAATATTCAATGCATTGATGCAAAAAACGGTAAGTTAATCTTTAGCTACCCAGTTCCAACTCATGAAAATTTCCATGATGGCATTCGGTACAAAGATGGATTTGTGGTCAGAGCAGGTAATTTCCTCCTCACTATTGGGATGGATGGAAAATTAATTAAAGAATTTAAATTAAGGTAAACCATGGGAATAATAAACTTTTTCAAAAACCAGCTATCTCAGGTAATAGAGTGGGATAATCAAAACCCAGAGATTTTAGTGTACAAGTTTCCATCTGGTAACGATGAACTTAAAAATGCCAGTAAACTAATTGTTGGGCCAGGGCAGGGTGCCTTGTTGGTTTACGAAGGGAATCTAACCGATGAAATTACAGCAGAGGGCATTTATGATCTGGAAACTGATAACCATCCTTTCATCACCACGCTATTGAAATTGCGTACTGCTTTTGAAAGTGAACACAAACTGAAAATTTATTTCTACCGTACATCAGAAAATGTAAACCAGGGATGGGGTACCGTTCAAGCGATTAAGTACATTGATCCCGTTTATAAGATTCCAGTTGAGCTTGGAGCTAACGGTTCGTTTTCGTTCAAAATAGCAGATGCAAAACATTTATTCAGTAATGTAATTGGCTCGTCAGATCAATACACTGTTCTTGATGCAAGGCAAATGCTCCAAAGTCGTTTTCCGCAAGGTATTGCCTCTTCGCTCGCACAAGGTGGCGTGTCTTATCAAAACATTGATTCGCAACTGCCACTGCTTTCGCAAAATATTAAAGATCAGATTAATAATGAGGTGAGTAACCTGGGTTTCGTTTTAACGGATTTTAAACTTAACGGGACAGTTTTTGACGAGGCCACAAAAGAACGAATTGGCAAGATTGCAGATATTACTGCCGATGCTATGGCTGCTGGAGAAGGTGGTTTAACTTATGTAGAGCTTGAAAAGTTAAGAGCCTTAAGAGATGCTGCCCGAAATGAAGGCGGTTTGGCCGGAGCGGGTTTACAGTTTGGGGTAGGTATGGAGATTGGAAAAACTTTCGATACCATACGAAACGAACAGAGTGACAATTCTGCTTCCGACCCGGTTGCGAAACTCCAACAGCTGAAACTTCTTTTAGATGAGGGTATTATTACGCAACAGGAGTTTGATCAAAAGAAAACAGAATGGCTAAATAAGTTTTAAAGAAACAGTTATGAAAAAGATTATAGGAATTTTTATTGTTATTCTTGTTATCGCCTTTGTAGGTATATTGGGTTTAAGAATTTGGAATATCGAAGTGGTGAGCCTGCAAACAATAATAAAAAGCAGCGCTACCTTGTTAGTATTAGGCATCGCCATCGTAGTTCTGATTATCAGTTACGGATTTTATTTTAAGGATAACTCAAAAGGTTACGATAAGTCTGTTGGTAATCGGGCGCATCCTAAGGTTTAAAGGTCAGGAAGAATAGAGTCTTAAATGAAAAAAGCGATTTGAATAAACAAATCGCTTTCTGTAGCCCAAGCGTTACAGTTGTCGAGCACCTTTCAGGACCATTTGATACTTTTGGCGAACATGGGAGGTGATCTATTGACCAGCCTATGAGACAAATTCGCTATGTACCACTAAAGCTAGCCAATGCTTCAGTCGGTGTGAGAACGGCAAGTTTGCTCTTTTTAAAATCTTTGGTATTTCGAGTGACAATAAAATCTAAATCGGGGATGCTTAGGGCACTATGGTATTGAATGGCATCTTCATAATCTTTAAAATCCGTTTTAAGCGACTGACGAATAGCAGCAGCTGTTACGTCTGTTATTTCCGTCATATCAGCCAGTTCCTCCAGCAATCTCAAAGTAGCATTTCCGGACATAGACTGACGAAGAATGTAATATATGTTATTGTAAGAGACAGCGGCTATAAAAATCCGTACTTTACCATTAACAGCTAGATCAAAAAGTTTTGCAGCATCCATTGCAAAAGGCTGCCGGTTTGCCAGAAAATCAATAACTATGTTGGTATCCATGAAAACCTGTTTCATGCTTACCCGTGTTTCTCTTTCAAAACCTTGGCTAACTCCTTTTTGTAATCGAAATCCTCAGGAAGTTTTACTGATCCCATTAATTTGGCCACCCTTGGCGATAATGTCTGCACAGATTCCTCTGAAACACTGATAGATTTCAGGTAATTTTCTACGATATCAGATAAACTTTTTCCTTTTTGGCGGGCATATTTTTTAGCCGAATCAATTACTGTATCCTCTATCGTTAATGTGAGTTTAGTATTCATAACACGTGTGATGAGTAAATCAAATATACGTGTTTAAATTTCATTTAAAAAGACTGCACTAAAAAAAAATCAACAAAAAAACCTTCAGGTTTTGAAGGCTTTTTTGTTGATTTTTATCGAATAATCCCCATGTTGTTCCCATGACGAGAGTTTATGTAGCCCGTAGGGGAATCGAACCCCTGTTTCCAGAATGAAAATCTGGCGTCCTCACCCCTAGACGAACGGGCCATTAAAATCAGTCTTGAGTCTTTAGTTCTCAGTCTTGAGTCAATAAGACTTTGGACCTGGTACTGACGACTTCAGACTACTTAGTAGCGGGGACACGACTCGAACGTGCGACCTTCGGGTTATGAGCCCGACGAGCTACCAACTGCTCCACCCCGCATTACATTGTATTTTTACGGTATTACCAACCTCAATTTTGCAGTGTTGAAACTGATAAAAAAACCGCCATCTAATTAAGCGGTTTCGTAGCCCGTAGGGGAATCGAACCCCTGTTTCCAGAATGAAAATCTGGCGTCCTCACCCCTAGACGAACGGGCCATTAAATCAGTCTTGAGTTTTTAGTTCTCAGTCTTGAGTCAATAAGACTTCGGACTTGGTACTGACGACTTCAGACTACTTGGTAGCGGGGACACGACTCGAACGTGCGACCTTCGGGTTATGAGCCCGACGAGCTACCAACTGCTCCACCCCGCATTATATACAACTCGTTTTTTCACTTGAATTAAATCCTTAACTCTGTTTCCGAATTGGAATGCAAAGATATAATTCGTTTCTTTGTGCTGCAAATTTTTTTTTAAAAATATTTCTATGGCGCATAAAGCAGGTTTTGTTAGTATAATAGGTAAACCCAATGTTGGCAAATCTACCCTAATGAATGTGCTTGTTGGCGAGCGACTTAGCATCATAACTCCTAAAGCGCAAACCACAAGACATCGTATTTTAGGTATCGTAAATGAGGAAGATTATCAGATCGTTTTTTCTGATACTCCGGGTATTATTAAGCCAAAATACTCTTTGCAAGAGAGTATGATGAGCTTTGTTAACGGATCTTTGACCGATGCCGATGTACTTTTATTCGTTACAGATATCAACGAAACGCATGATGAAGATGATGTTTTAGAGAAAATACTAAACCGCGATATTCCTACGATTGTGTTGATTAATAAAATCGACAAAGCATTGCAAGAACAGGTTGATGAAAAGATTGTTTATTGGCAAGAAAAGCTAAATCCCATTTCTATTTATGCAATTTCGGCCTTGCATAACCACAATGTAGATGGAATTTTAGATCATGTTCTGCAATTGTTGCCTGAGCATCCGGCTTATTATGATAAGGAAGAATTGACCGACCGCTCGGAGCGTTTCTTCGTTTCGGAGATCATCCGCGAAAAGATTTTCTTGAACTATCAAAAAGAAATTCCTTACAGTACCGAGGTAATTGTAAAGAGTTTCAAGGAAGAAGAACTTAAAAACGGTAAAGGTAGCATGGTTCGGATTATGGCTGAAATTGTGGTAGAACGCGACTCGCAAAAAAATATTTTAATTGGTACTGGTGGCAGCATGCTTAAAAAAGTAGGTACAGAAGCCCGTTTGGAAGTCGAGAAATTTTTGGATTCGAAAGTGTTTTTAGAGTTGTTTGTAAAAGTAATTCCTGATTGGAGAAGCAAAAAGAATTACCTAAAGAGCTTTGGTTACGATAATTAACCGTACCTTTGCAGCCCGAAATAAATCGGTTAGGAGTTGATAATCAATGGCTAATTGATATAGACTTAACAATTTTTACGTTTGTGATAGAAAATCTACAATCGTAAATTTACAATCATAAATACAAAATGAGTAATATTATCGCCATCGTAGGCAGGCCAAACGTAGGCAAAAGCACCCTTTTTAATAGATTAACTGAAAGTCGCAAGGCAATTGTAGATGATATGAGCGGCGTAACCCGCGACAGACATTACGGCGTTGGCGAGTGGACGGACAAGCAATTTACCGTAATTGATACTGGTGGTTACGTAGCTAATTCTGAAGATGTTTACGAAGCGGCTATCCGCGAACAGGTAATGATTGCTATTGAAGAAGCAAGCGTTTTAGTATTCATGGTTGATGTAACGACAGGCATTACCGATTTGGATGATGATATTGCCCAGGTTTTACGCAGAAGTAAGAAACCTGTTTTTGTTTGCGCAAACAAAGTAGATAATACTGCACTGTACAATGAAATCCATACTTTTTATGGCTTTGGTTTGGGCGAAGTGTATCCACTATCGTCAATGACTGGTTCTGGTACGGGTGAGTTGTTAGATGAGATCGTTAAAATTTTCGAAGATATCCCTGAAGAAGAAAATCAACTTCCAAAAATCACCATTGCTGGTCGCCCAAATGTAGGTAAATCATCTTTGGTTAATGCTTTAATTGGGAAAGAACGCAATATTGTAACTGCAAATGCTGGTACCACCCGCGATTCGATCAAAATTCATTATAACCAATTTGGACATGAATTTATGCTGATCGATACTGCCGGATTGCGTAAAAAAACTAAGGTTAAAGAAAACTTAGAATTTTACTCGGTAATGCGTACCATCAAGGCTTTGGAAGAGGCTGATGTGGTGGTATTGATGATCGATGCTGTAGAAGGTATCGAAAGTCAGGATATTAATATTTTCCACCTTGCTGAAAAAAATAAGAAAGGTATCGTAATCTTAATCAACAAATGGGATTTGATTGAGAAAAATACGCAAACAATGAAAGCTTTCGAGGAGCAAATTCACGAGCGTATTCGTCCGTTTACCGATGTGCCTATCGTATTTACTTCAGTATTAAATAAGCAACGTATTTTCAAGGCCATTGAAGCTGCTTTAGAGGTTTACAAAAACCGGGGCAAGAAAATTCCTACATCGAAATTAAATGATGTAATGTTGCCGTTGATCGAAAAGTTTCCACCTCCGGCATTGAAGGGTAAACACATTAAAATAAAATACATTACGCAGATTAACGGTACTTCGCCAATGTTTGCGTTCTTCTGTAATTTGCCTCAGTATATTAAAGATCCATATAAACGTTTCATTGAGAATAAATTAAGAGAGAATTTTGATTTTTCAGGATCACCAATTCAAATATTTTTCCGACAGAAATAAGCAGCAAAGAATGAGGTTAACAGAAGTCTAACGAAATTATGATAAGATAAGCAGGGGTCGCATTCTATAGGAAAACGACCCCTGCTTTTTGCTGTCATGGTGAATTTAGAAACAAATCACAAAGGAATATTTATCAAATTACTGCAAGTCAAAAATCAAATTTTACATTTACGCCATGCAAATCGAGGTAAAAAACAGCCAGCTTTTAGATATAGATACCATTTTTAATTTCTACGATATGGCCATTGCTCATCAAAAGAAAGTATTTAACAAACACTGGCAAGGCTTTAGCAGGGAATTAGTAGAAACGGAAATTACAGATAACCGCCAATATAAAATTTTAGTTGATGGCGAAGTAGCTTGTGTATTTGCAGTAACCTTTAATGATCAACTCATTTGGGGCGATCGCGACCATGATTCAGTTTACATTCATCGTATTGTTACGCACCCTGCTTATCGCGGTTATTCATTCGTAAAAGAAATTATCAAATGGGCTAAAGGTTATGCAGCCAAAAACGATATAAAATATATTCGTATGGATACTTGGGCTGATAATGAAAAACTTTTAGCCTATTATACTGGCTGCGGTTTTGATTATGTTGGCGTAGTTACACTCCAAAAATCGGAAGGTTTGCCGAAACACTATGAGGGTATCAGTTTGAGCCTTTTTGAGATTGCTGTTTAACAATCATTTTAATTCGATTTTCCAACTTAACATATCACCTACTTCACCAATATTTACAAAATGGTTTTTTTCCAGAATGGAATATGATGCTACATTATTTTTTTCAGTAGCGGCATAAATTGATTTAACCTTTGGTTGTTCTTTTGCCCATTCAGTTATTCTACCGACTGCCTCGGTCATAAAGCCTTTGCCCCTAAACTCTTCATAAGTACCGTAACCAATTTCAATTTCTCCATCAGCGTCGGGTTCACCAACAAAGCAAATATCGCCAACCATTTTTTGGTCTGGTTTAGAGATAACTACCCACAAGGTGTGATAGAGATAGTCTTTATCTTTATCAAAAACAATGGGCAGAATAGTTTTCTGAAGTGCATCATGTAACGATTTCGAAATATTTTTTTTGGTAGGTAAAAGTCCGAATTCTTTTTCCAGAGAATGATCATCCCGAATATATTTTAGCAGTTGATCATGAAGCAATGGTTTTAAAATAAGCCGATCGGTTTCTATCATGGTAGAGCATTAAACAGAAGCTAATTTACAGTTTTTGTTAATTATTTTTTCGAACTAATGCTGCATTAAACCCCATCTCCCCGTAAGTTTCTAAACCTTTTGCGTGCTTCTGCACTGAACATACTGCCGGGGTAATCAGTAATCAGTTTTTGGAAGTAAAGTTTAGCCTGTACAATGTCGTTCAGTTTTTTCTCGTACAAATCGCCAAGTTTAAACAGCGCATCATCAGTCCAAATGCCATCTTTAAAATCTTCGCTTAATTTTTTTAGGATATCTGCAGCTTTTTGGAATTCGTTTGACTTAATAAGGATTTTTGCCTTGGTCATCATTACTGCATCAGCAAGGCCATTCTGCGGATAAGCAACGGCTATACTATCTAGCTTATTGATTGCTTTTGCCGGTAAATTTCTAAAAATCAACATTTCGGCATCAGCGTACATTTTCAAAGCATTACTATCTGTAGGGGTTTGAATATTATCAGAAATTAAAAGACTTAAATTCAAAGCATCGTTAGCGATTAGTTGTGAAGTCGCAGCCTTTAATACCTGACATTGGCCATTACTATATTCAAAATTACCCTGATAAAAGGAAAGCTTTGCGCTTCGAAAACGAGCTTCATTACCTATAGATTGCCCTTCAAACTGTTTGCTCACTTGCTCATATACCAAAAAGGCCTCCCAAGGTTGGTTGGTAAGAATGTAAACATCACCCAAATCCAGTTTCAACTGACCAAGATCCTGGCTACTTAATCCTGGCATTTGTAAAGCTTCTTCCAAACCTTTTTCGGCCTTCTCAGCCTGATATAAATAATATGCATGCAGATTGGATAATTTCTTAATCGCGAATAAAGTGTTTTTATTTTTTCCATTTTCATCCAGCAGAGTTTGATAATCTTTGGCTAATAAATTAAGGTCTGCTAAAATTGGTTTGCCAGTAGTTTGGATATTGTATTTGGTATTTAATAGTTCAATTTTGGATGGTAAATAGTATGGATTATCTTTACCTTTAGTGAGTAGGTACTCATAAGCTTTGATAGCAGTTTCGTAAGCGCTATTATCAACGAAAGTATATATAGCATTAAATAAAGTACCGCCATCGGCTTTAGTGCGTTTATCAAAAGCAATCAACTGGCGCAACGCCATGTCAAATTCTTGCTGTTGAATGTAATTCCAGGTTAATAACTGGATATAAACCTCTGCATCCGGAAATTTTTGAATCTTTTTCAAAATGCCTATTTGAAAGGTTTGATAATCGGCCTTGTCATCAAAAATTACAGGCAAGATGGCTTGCGCTTGTGGCAGTAACTGTGGGAGTGTGGCTAGTGCATCTAAATATTCCTGCATTAGCATGGGTTTATCCTTTTTAAAACGGTAAATGTTTAAAAGCTCATAAACAAAAAACTCATCATTGCCTAATATTTTCCTGCCTTGTTTAAAAGTTTGAACAGCGAAATCATAATTTTCAAATCTATAAAAGCTATTGGCAAGACTACGGATTTTAAACTCATCTTTTGGTAGTTTACTGATTACCTCATTGAAAATTTTATTAGCTGCCTGGATATCGCCCTTTTCTTGATAGAGCTTGCCTAATGCAACAGGATAAGCTTCATTTTCTGGGCTTTGCCGCATGAGCTTCTTTACCGTTTTTTCGGCAACATCGTAACGTTTTAATTTTAAAAGAGAATTGAAATAGATATCAAAATAGCCTTCATTGTTAGCACTGGCAAAAACTTTCTCTAATAAAACGACAGCTTTTTCATATTCTCCGTCACGATAATACTGAATAATTAACGACGTATTATCGGTTGAAAGAGGTGGGTTTAGACGTAAAACTTGCGCATTAGCACCTAATGTTAACAAGAAAGATACAAATACGATTAGTCTATTCATTATGCCAATTATAAGGTTTAAAAGTAATTAAAAAGGCTGAAAGCTAAAAACCCGATTGGTAAACATTAACTAAATGGATTTAGTTGAAAGCTAAGGCAAAGACCGATTAATTCCAATAATAATGTTACCTGCAATTTATTTTGTCTCTATTTTTTAAATACTAAATTGAGCCCGTTGGCATCTCATTTTGATAAGTAACATTGTTGGTGTAAAGCATAGTAAACTAACAGGGTTCCTTATTTTTGTCATCCCGTGAGAAATTAATTTATGTTAAAAAGAATTATTCTATTTGTTTTAGTAACTTCAGTTTGGGGATGTAAGAATCCGCAAAAGGGGGAGACTATACCTGTAGATGATTTCTTTAAAACGTTCGATAAAGCTTATTATCACATCTCTCCTGATGGTAAAAGCTTATCGTACTTGAAACTTCAGGATAAGAAACTCGATCTTTTTGTTGAAGATTTAGCTACAGGAAATAGTGTTCAGCTGACGCATTTAACTGAAAAAACAATCAGTTTTCATTTCTGGACAAGCAATAATGAATTGATCTATTACACCGAAGATGAATCTAAAGACCGGCGTTCGGATATTTTTGTAATTAACAAAGATGGAAGCAAGCAGGTACAACTTAGTGCAAATGAAAAAACACGTTTAAAGGTTATCGAAGATCAGCTTATTGACGATAAATATATCATTGTTGCATCCAATAAAAGAGATTCTACAGTGTTTGATGTTTATCGTTTAAATGTGAGAAATGGTCAAATGGATATTGCGGCTAAAAATCCAGGGAATATTACCGAATGGATGACGGATAACAAGGGTGTTTTAAAAATTGCTATCGCCAGTGATGGTGTAAACGAAACACTTTTATATCGCGAAAATGAAAATCAGTCGTTTCAGCCGGTTTTCAGCAATAATTTTGAAACCACTTTCCGACCTGTTGCATTTTCTGAGCAAGAGCCAAATGTGCTTTATGCGATATCGAATGTGAACAGGGATAAAAATGCGCTAGTTTCTCTCGATTTGAAAACAGGTAAAGAAAAGAAAGTGCTGTTTGCAAACGACACTTTGAATGTAGTGGATGCGAGATATTCACGGGCACAAAAGAAGATGCTGTTTGTAACCTGCGAAACTTGGAAAAAGCAAAAATACTATCTGGATAGCGATTCCAGAGATACCTACAGTAAAATTGATTTAAATTTGCCAGGCTCAGAATGGCGGATAATGGATAAGGACAAGCAGGAAAAAGTTTTTGTGATTAGAACTTTTACCGATAAAAGCCCAGGTTCGTACTACTTATATACGGCAAGTGATAATAAATTAAAAAAACTTACTGATATTAATTCTTCAATTAAAGAAGAGATGATGTGCGATATGAAGCCGATTAGTTTCAAAAGTCGCGATAGCTTAACCATTAATGGGTACCTCACGCTACCGAAAAACAAAAAAGCAACAAATTTGCCTGTTGTGGTATTGCCGCATAATGGGCCGGGGGGAAGAAATAGTTGGGGTTATAACGCTGAAGTACAGTTTTTGTCCAGTCGGGGTTATGCTGTTTTGCAGGTAAACTACAGAGGATCAACAGGTTATGGAAAATCATTTTATGCAGCTGGGTTTAAACAGTGGAGCGATAAGATACAGGAAGATGTAAATGATGGTGTGCGCTGGTTAATCGAAAAGCAAATCGCCAATCCTAAAAAAGTGGCTATTTATGGGAATGGTTTTGGCGGTTATATTGCATTAAACTGTTTATATAAAAATCCCGATCTTTACAACTGCGGCGGATCAAATTCTGGAGTAATTAACTTATTTAGTTATCTGAAAACAATCCCTCCGTTTTTAAAATCGAACCTGCAAATGTATTATGAAATTGTTGGCAATCCGGTAACCGATACAGATTATATGCGTTTCGCATCACCCGTATTTCATGCCGATCGTTTTAAAACGCCTGTTTTTATTGCGCAAAACCCTAAAGATCCACGGGTAAATGTAGCAGAAGGCGTTCAGTTCATCAAAGAGTTGAAAAAGAGAAATGTACCAGTTACCTATATTGAGAAAGAAGAAGGGCCGAACCCTGTATTACGCCAGCAAGGAAGAACTGCATTGTATAAAGCGTTGGAAGAGTTTTTAAAAACAAATCTGAGCAAGAAATAAATTATGGCCCTCGACAAAAAAAGTGGTTATCGCAAGAATTTCTCGCTTGGCGTTACCTTTATTGTTCTCATCTCGATTCTATTTATTCTATCATTATTTTTGGCTTTTAATTTCAGTAAAAAGTCTATTGAAAACGAATTTGTATCAGAAAAAGTAAACGTTTTAGAGCAAAGCATTAAAGCTTACAACGATTTTTTTCAGAACAAGATGCCTGAAATATCTTATTATAATGGCTTTTTGGATTCTGCAACTGCAGCAAAATTTGTAGATACCGTAACGATTAAATATCCATTTATTTCGAAAGTTACTTTTTATGATACCGAGGTAAAAAACGTCGCTGTGAAAGACGGCATGAACGTCGGAAATTTGTCTATCGGACCGAAATCCATCTACCAATTTGGTAAAACCGTAGCACCAGATTCGGTAAAGCTGTTTTCTGAATTTGATACACGATCTTTTAAAGTTGGAGATGATTTTAATGCAATGGCTTACAAACTGGTAACCTTTGTAGACCTATTGGATACTGCAGCTGTACCCACCCAGGAAGAACTTTTCACCAATTTTTCTGTAGTAAAATCAAATAAAATCACTTACCTAAACATTCCCCGACGCGAAGATTTAAAAATCTACAAGGATATGATGCGCCGTAAGCTGAACCCTTTGCCGGTTTATCAGCAGGATATGTTGGTATTTCAACTTGACCCAAATAAGATCAAGGTAATTAATACAAGACCATTGTTGTATCAAAAAATTGAAGTTGAGCCTTTAACCTATGACCCAATTGATACTTCTGATGAGAATATGACTACTGAAATTGCTTTGCCGGGTGCATTTTCTGATTTCAAATTATATTTCACCTCGTCAAAATCATATATCAAAAAAGAGATATTTATTTACTTTATGCCGATTGCTTTAGTATTGCTTTTGGTGTATGGCGTATTATTGTTGGTAGCTTTTCTAATCTATCGTAATCTCAACATCAACAGTAAAATGTTTAAGCTTCAATATGATTTTGTAAACAACCTTACCCATGAGTTTAAAACGCCGGTTAGTGTAATTAAAATTGCAGGCAATAACATTAAAAGTGCAACTGCATTAAGTCAAAAAGAGCAACAACTCTATGGTAAAATTTTAGATGAAGAAGCGGATAAACTCAATGGCTTAATGAACAAGCTACTGGCTTTTACTCAAATTGAAAACAAAGCCATAAAGCTTAACCAGGAACAGGTAAATATTGAAGATTTCATCGAAAGTACAATTGAATCGCACACGTTAAAACATCCTGATTTTAAAATTACTTATGAAGTTGTAGGGTTTAAAACCTTTATTACTGACCCGGTGTTATTAGGAAGCCTTTTCGATAATTTAGCAGAAAACGCTTATAAATATTCTAAACCTGCTCACAAGATACTTCATATTAGTGCAAAGCTAATTAAGGGTGTTTTGGTTTTTAGGTTTGCCGATAAAGGAATTGGTATTCCGGCATCTGAATTAAACAATATATTTAAAAAGTTTTTCAGGATACAGAATGAATACAACCAAATGGGAAGTGTAGGCTTAGGTTTGGCATTTTGTAAAGAACTGGTTAACTTTATGCAGGGAGAAATCTCAGTTAAGAGCAAAGTGGGCAATGGCACAGAGTTTAAAATTGTGCTGCCTTATAATAGTTCAAAGTAGAAAGTTAAAACTAGAAAGGCGATTGAGGCTATTTGAACTTAATGCATTGAAAATTAAAATACTATAAAGTCTGAATGTTTTGTTTGCCACGG
Source organism: Pedobacter sp. MC2016-05 (assembly GCF_026239735.1). Lineage (GTDB taxonomy): Bacteria > Bacteroidota > Bacteroidia > Sphingobacteriales > Sphingobacteriaceae > Pedobacter. The sequence continues at coordinate 121,055 of NZ_JAPIVT010000004.1, read as the reverse complement.
TTAACATTTCAACCTTTGAACTTTACAACATATAAACACACAAAAATGTCTAAAGAAGTAAAAATATTAATTGTTGAGGATGATGAAAATCTTCGCTTTTTAGTCGCACATCGTTTAAAAACTGAAGGCTATAATGTTTTAGAAGCCAATGATGGCGAATCGGGTGAGCGGATGATTATAGCTGACCAACCAGATATTGTTTTATTGGACTGGATGATGCCAGGAAAGCAAGGTGCCGAAGTTTGTGAAAGTGTTCGCAAACAAGGTTTCGAAAACCTGATCATTATGATGACGGCCAAGGCACAGGATGTTGATAAAATTGATGCTTATAACTTTGGCGCATCAGATTATATTACCAAGCCATTTAATATGGATGTTTTGGTTGCGATGCTGGAAAGTAAAGTAAAATTCATCGTAAATAAAGATACCGCTGAAATTCACCGTTTTGGTAATATGGAGCATCATCCGAATATTCATACTTTATTTAGAGACGGAAAGAAAATTGAGCTTACCATTTTAGAAAACCGAATTTTGCTTTATTTCTTGCGCAATCCTGGAAAAGTAATTAATCGCGATGAGTTGATGTTGGTGGTTTGGGGCTACAATTCGGATGTTAACACCCGTACATTGGATATGCACATTGTTCGCCTGCGTAAAAAGATTGAATTAAATCCAGATAATCCGCAATTGTTGCAAACCGTTCGCGGTGTAGGTTATCGTTTTAATGCGGGATAAGAAATGATTGAATGAGGGAATGAGAGAATGTTTGAATGAGGGAATTAGAGGCTGTATGCTGGAAATATTCGCTCATTCAAACTTGTTAATTTGCTTAAGCCCTTTTCAATGTAAATACCGTTATTTCTGGCAGAATTCCAACTCTTCCCGGATAGCCTAAAAATCCATAACCTACGTTAACGTAAAGCTGTTGCTTTTGCTCCTGATACAATCCGGCCCATTCTTTATATATGTATTGCACCGGACTCCATTGGTATTCTTTTAAGCGAACGCCAAACTGCATTCCATGGGTGTGGCCACTGAACATTGCATCAATTTGCGGGTATTTTTGTAGCACTTCACCCCGCCAATGCGAAGGGTCGTGACTGAGCAATAATTTCACTGGTAGGTCGTCGGTATTTTGAACAGCCAGTTCCATTTTACCATATTTTGGAAAACGGCCCATTCCCCAGTTTTCTATACCTAAAATACCAATTTCTTCACCATCAACTTTTAATCTGCGGTGTTCGTTCATCAACAACTCGTAACCCATTATTTTATGTACATCAACCATATCCTTCAGGTTTTTAACCTTTTCAGGAGATGATATTTTGCCAAAATAGTAGTCGCCATAATCATGGTTCCCCAAAGAAGAATATACGCCCAATGGCGCTTTCACCTTTGCGAAAATATCTTGATAATCTTTAACTTCATTGGTGAGGTTATTAACCAAATCACCGGTAAAGAAAACAAAGTCAGGTTTTTCGCCCATTAGCATTTCTACACCACCTTTAACTGCGGTTTTGTTATAAAAACTACCGGAATGGATATCGGAAATTTGGGCCATTGTAATTCCATCGAAAGCTTTTGGAAGATTAGGTAGAATTAGATTTACCTTTCTTACCTGGTAATCGTAAGCACCCGAGATAATGCCCCAGCTTAAAGAAGTTAAAGGAACTGCTGCTGCTACTAAACCAGCTTTAACTAGAAACTCTGAACGTGAAATCGGTTCTGCTTGGCTTATTGGCTGGTCTTCTGCAGTAGGTTTTTTTCTGAAAATCTTAATGAATAACCTACGTAAATCATCGAACACTAAAAATGGCAACATTGCAAATTTGCAGGCTACTGTGAGAAAGAAAGCCACTAAGATGATAGCTCTTAAAGTAAGAAACAGGTTTAAATAAATTCCTGCGAAAACGCCAACAATTAAAAGAATACTATAAGACCAATATAAAATTCCAAAAACCTTTTTGGTGCGTGGTTTCCAGTTTTTAAAAACAGAAACAATTGCTTTGTAGCAATAAATATCGAATGCAATAATAAATATACAGGCAACGATAATGAAAGGAAGTCTTCCCATACTCGGGTTGTTCAATTTAAATTAAAAATTTGGGTACTTTATTAACCTGCTAAATTAAGTATTTGCAGTCAATAAACTACTTAGAATTCTGTCAGGGTTATCGAGAAAGGATTTGTAAACCCGATAAACTTCAGTTTCCTCATAGCTCACCCTCATAATATCTTCGTCAGCCATTTCATAAATTGATGCATTTGGGTATGCCAGCAATATTGGAGAATGTGTGGTAATAATAAACTGTGCATTTTGATTCACCAAGCTGTTAATTTTGGATAACATTGCAATTTGTTTAGTTGCAGAAAGTGCCGATTCGGGCTCATCCAGAATATAGATACCATTTCCGTTAAATCTATTCATAAATAGTGACCAAAATGACTGCCCATGAGATTGCTTATGCAACGAAAGTCCGCCATAAGAGTCAATGATTTTTGGTCCTCCACCTTCTTCATCAAGTTTGTCAATCTCGCTGGCAACATTGTAAAAACTTTCGCCCCTTAAGAAAAAACCATCTTTTGGTTTCTTAAAACTTTTGGCTATTGTTAAATAGTTGTGTAAATCGGAATGGCTTTCAGTACTTTTAAAATTGAAATTCTTACTTCCTCCTTCAGCATTGAAACCAAGATTAATGGCAATTGCCTCGGTTAATGTCGATTTGCCAACTCCATTTTCGCCAGTTAGAAACGTTACTTTTGGATGAAAAACCAATTCTTCAAAAGATTTTAAACAAGGAATATTAAACGGATATCTTTCTGGAAGATTTTGCCGATTTAGCCTCAGCGATAAAAGATATCCGTTAAATTCCATTTAGTTTATTCTAGAAGTTATTAAATTTTTCATTAATTACTACCTAAAATCGTCTTCATCTTCTTCCTCGTTAAACTCGGCATTAAATAAACTGCCAAACATATCTGAGAATCCAAAACCTCCGTTCAAATAATTTTTGCTCAATTGAGAATATTCTGCGAGGCCGTGCAACACAAATTCCATCAAAAGAAGGGTTTGGTTTTCACTTAATTTAGGATGAAATTTCTTTACCGTATCATATAAACTTGGAACCAGCATCAATGCCTTTTTGTATTGCGCATTGGTCAATGTATCGGTAACATCGATATTATTTCCTTCAGTAAACCATTCGGTAATTTCAGTATATGGATTAGCCGTTTTGGTTTTCTTTGCCTTTTCAGGATCTGGGAAATAGCGGGCAAATAAAGTTTTGACAGCTTTGCCGATTAAAGTTGTTGCCACATGTGCAGGCCCTTCCAATTCACCTTCGTAAACCAATTCTATTTTACCGGTAATAGCAGGGATTATCCCCGCCAAATCAGATAAACGAACAAAAGTGTTTTTCTCACCCGAAATTAACATCCGTCTTTCGGCTGTGCTAATTAAATTCTCATAAGCTGAAATGGTTAGTCTTGCCGATACCCCCGATTTCTGATCAATGTATTCGCTTTTTCTTGCCTCGAAAGCAATTTGCTCCACTAAATCTTTAACTAACCCATCCGCTTCAATATTAGCCCGTTGCTCGCTGGTGAGCTTGGCTTCTTGAAAAGTAATTTTACGGGAAATTTCGATGCTTTTCGGATAGTGGGTTAAAATCTGACTTTCAATTCTATCTTTCAACGGGGTAACAATGCTTCCGCGATTGGTGTAATCTTCTGGATTTGCCGTAAACACAAATTGGATATCCAAAGGCAAACGGAGTTTAAAACCACGAATTTGTATATCTTTTTCCTGGAGCATGTTAAACAGAGCCACCTGGATACGAGCTTGCAGATCGGGCAATTCGTTAATAACGAAAATACTGCGGTGCGCTCTTGGAATTAACCCAAAGTGAATAACACGCTCATCGTTGTAAGTCAGTTTTAGAGTAGCGGCTTTAATCGGATCGACATCACCAATTAAATCGGCAACGGTAACATCAGGCGTAGCCAACTTTTCGGTATAACGCTCGCTGCGGTGTAACCAGGCGATCTCGGTTTCATCACCTTGAGTAGCAATTTCGTTTTTTGCATACCACGAAATAGGGTTCAATGGGTCATCGAAAATTTCGCTCCCAGCAACGTACGGAACATATTCATCTAATAAGTTTACCATTAAACGGGCAATACGTGTTTTAGCCTGTCCGCGTAAACCCAGAAGTAAAATGTTATGACGGGAAAGAATTGCAGTTTGCAACTCCGGAATCACCGTTTCATCGTAACCAATAATCCCTTCGAATTCCGTTTTCTTATCTCTAAGTACCTTAATTAAGTTCTCTCTAAGTTCTTCTTTTACACTCCGAGATTTATAATTTGTTGCCTTTAACTGGCCTAATGTTGTGTTTTGCATATATCTTTTTTATGAGTTATAGGTTATGTGTTGCCAGTTTCCGAATTTAAACCTAAAACTTTTATTTTAACTTACTTGCTTTTCAGCTTCTTCATGAATTCGCCAATAGCAGGCTGCAATTCTTTGAAAATTTCGTTCTCTCTATTTTTGAGCATCACCTCGGTAAACATTTTTAAACCAATGGCAAACTCAACAGCTTGATTTTCATCTTCAAAAATACCTTTGCCTTTTACTGCGTTGATAATGTTAAAAATATTATCGTGGTTATCGAACTCTAGCGTTAACGGATCGATTATACCATCATCTTCTTTTGCTAAAGATATTTCTTCTAATGTTAACTTATAAGTATTTGTGCGTTTAGCCATGTTTAATTATTTTGATCCCTTATCTCAGTACCAGAGATGCGGAAATTCTGACTATTTTACAGTCTTTCTTCTATTCTTAATGTAATCTTCAAAAATGTATTCACCTAATCCGTTTAGGGAGCTGTAAAAAGCTCTTCCGCCATTAATTTCGGTAAACTGGCGAACGAATTGTTGGAGGTAGGGGTCTTTTGCAATCATAAACGTGGTGATTGGAATTTTCAATCGCTTACACTGTGCAGCCATATTTAAGGTTTTGTTAATCACCTTTCTGTCCAGGCCCATGCTGTTTTTGTAGTACTTTCCATTTTCTTTCAAACAGGTTGGCTTGCCATCTGTAATCATAAAAATTTGCTTATTATGTGTTTTTCGGCGGCGAAGTAAATCTGTAGCCAACTCTAACCCAGCAAAAGTATTGGTGTGATAGGGGCCAACTTGAAGGTAAGGTAAATCTTTAACAGTAATCGGCCAGGCGTCATTACCAAAAACCACGATATCTAAAGTATCTTTTGGATACTTCGTTTTAATAAGTTCGGCTAAGGCCATTGCCACTTTTTTGGCGGGAGTAATTCTGTCCTCCCCATATAAAATCATGGAATGCGAAATGTCGATCATCAACACGGTTGAGGTAAGTGTTTTAAAATCCTTTTCCTCTACCTCTAAATCTCTATCAGTTAGGGTAAAATCGCCAATTCCATGGTTAATTTGAGCATTTTGGATAGAGGCAGTCATATCGATCTGGTCCAAACTATCGCCAAAACTATACTCGCGTCTATCGGCGTTTTTCTCTTCACCAATACCCGATTGGTTGCTATTGTGATTCCCTCTGCCAGATTTTTTCAGCTTTCCAAAAATCTCGTCCAAGGCCGATTTCCGGATAGTTTGTTCTGTTTTGGCAGTAATTTTAAACTCTCCCGATTGATTGTCTTCAGTCAGGTAGCCTTTTTCTTTCAGGTCATCGATGAAATTTCCGATGCCATAATCATTGTTTGTTAGCTTGTATTGCTTGTCAAGTTCATTGAGCCAGCTTAAAGCCTCTGCCGCATCACCTGCTGTATAGTTAAGCAGTTCGCTAAACAATTTCAGCAACTCATCAAACCCACCTTGTGGCGTATCGCCAGGCTTATAATCAGAAAAACGAAAACCTCTCATGTATGTGTATTAACGGATTATTAAAGGTAAAAGTTTCGATTTGGATTAATTTAAGCGGGGTGTCATATTTGGGTGAAAGCAGAAAGACGGCCGAGAAAAGGTTAAATCAAAAACACTAGCGAGCAAAGTTTGAATAGCAACGTGGGATTCAATACGTCGAAAGCAATGGGCATCTGCCAGCTTGCGTTCTTCAAGTGCATAATTTATCGAAAGACTTCGTCTTGATTCAGCTGGATCATATTTGCTATAGATGTTCCAATACCAAAATGACTGCGTTATCGCTCAATGACACAATGCGAACCTGTTCTAAATCCCAAAGCGACAGACCATCCCTGGTTTTCAATATTCTTCCATCAATTTCAAAGGTGCCATCAATTACTAAGAAAAAGAGTTTGTGATCTTTGTTTTGGTTCTTATAAATCAAGTGCTGGCCATCGGTAAAACTACCTGCATTTAGCTTGAACGGAAGTTTAGGATGATTAACAATTTCAATGAAATGTTTTTTATCTTCCTCAAACTCGAATTTGAATAACATTTCGCTTGCCCTAAGCAAGAACATATCGGTGTTAATTCCCAACTGGGTATAATGGATTTCCTCATTTGGATAAGGATTACTGATTTCTAAAACCTCACCTTTACCTAAATTTAAAACCTGTACTTCACCAGTCTCAACTCCAAACTCTTTCCCTCCCTGAACAATGTCTATTCTTCCCGTAATGGGAAAAAATAACTGATAAGAATCTTCTTTGGAAAGAAAAAAAATCATTTTGCCAGCAGCTATAGTGTCATCATTGCAGATAAATAAATTTCCGATGGCATGCTCCTCGCTAAATAATTTTTCAAAGTTAAATGTGCTATATCTTTTTAATGCATCCGTTGTTTTTATGCCACGTTCATCAGCAAGGAATAATTTGTTAGGTGATAACCTCATTATTAAATAGTTTTTATAGAATGAATACTTACAAACGGTTGAATTTGAAGAAGATGAGTAAATACCTCTGGCTGGGTTACCTCACTGTATGGCGAGAGCAATAAATAGTGATGAAGGCTATCATGCCAGATCATAGGTTTAGAAAAAAAGTTGATGGCAACTTTATGTTGTTCGATATCATTGATGTCGGAATTAATAATCTCAAATTTAAAATTTTCGAAGGGTAGAAATTTTCTTCCAAGGTTATCCAAAATATCGGGAATAATGCCATTCAGTTGTCTTAGGTAACCTGTAATGGCTGCACTTACTAAAAAGTGAAGTTTATCTGCCTCTGGTACATTTAAAATTAGCTCGGCAAATGTATTGTACTTTTCTTCCTGATTGAAAAGCTGCGATTGCATTTGGAACTCTAAAAAACTGTCTTCATGTATAAACTTATCCCAATGGTTTAGGCTTGAATCATCAATTATCTTCCGGTAACCTATCGTAATTACTTTTTGCGGCATGGTCTAAAATTAAAAAAGGACGTCAGCATTTCCTAACCTCTTTTGCAAATAAAAATGATGGAACAACTTTACTTTGAATGTATGTCAACTGTAGTGTTTTTGTCAGTAATTAATTCGCGAAAATGAATTCTTCTTTTTTTGTAGCAAAAAAAGGTGTCAAATAAAGGATTCGAAATTAGGGGTATAGTTTTTGAGTAGGTGTAATTTCATTTTGTAAAAGATTAAAACTAGCTTTGCCGCAAATTAATGAAACACCTCGTTACCATATCTCTTGTATTTTTTAGCTTAACACACTTGGCAAAAGCCGAGCGTGTTGAAGGGCTAAGGATATTGAACGAATATTGTAGTGAGCACAAAATTAGTGTAAATAACCCCGGGAAAGCTTCCGTTCAGTTAAATGAGGAGCATAACCCTTACTTATTATCTTATACTGCGCTTGCTTTAAGCGGTACCCAAGCTCCATTAAAAACTGTTAAATATGTATGCATAAATCAGTTAATCTCTGATTTGACCATCCGTAAAAAGCCAAAAAACAATAGTCCATAATTTCGTTTTTCTAGATCTTTTTAAAAGATTTTATTCCCATTTAAACCCTCAGCAGCCCAATTGACTTATTACAAGTCAATATTCTGGTTGTTGGAATCAACCCTTTTTCAATAGTAAATAAGATTTAAAATACAATAATGTTAGGATTTTTAGCGAAGATTTTCGGAAGTAAATCAGAGAGAGATATAAAGGCAGTTCAGCCATTGGTTGTTGCCATAAATGAACAATTTAGTAAACTAACGGTACTTAGTAACGACGAATTACGTGGGAAAACCATTCAATTTAAAGAAAAAATAGCTTCTTTTTTAGCTGATATCGATAGTAAAATTGCTGCCTTAAAAGCTGATGCTGAAGGAGATGGTCTGGATCTTCATCAAAAAACTGCCATATACGATCAGGTTGATGCTTTAGGTAAAGAGCGTGATACTGAATTGGAAAAAGTGCTATTGGAAATTCTTCCTGAAGCATTTGCCGTAGTTAAGGAAACTTCTCGTCGTTTGAGTGAAAACGATTATCTAGAAGTTACCGCAACACAGTTTGATAGAGATTATGCTGCTCGTAAAAGCAATGTGAAAATCGTTGGCGACAAAGCACAATGGGCCAATCGATGGGATGCCGCAGGTACCGAAGTAGTATGGAACATGGTTCACTACGATGTTCAATTAATTGGTGGTATTGTTTTGCACAGTGGTAAAATCGCCGAAATGGCTACTGGTGAAGGTAAAACTCTGGTTTCTACCTTGCCAGCATATTTAAATGCGCTTGCCGGTCAAGGTGTTCACATTGTAACGGTGAATGATTACCTGGCCCGTAGGGATAGTGAGTGGAATGGTCCACTATTCGAATTCCATGGAATTAGTGTCGATTGTATTGATAAGCATGAGCCAAACTCTGAGGAAAGAAGAAAAGCTTATGCGGCTGATATTACTTACGGAACCAATAACGAATTTGGCTTTGATTACCTGCGTGACAATATGTCGCAAACGCCTGATCAATTGGTGCAGCGTAAACAACATTTTGCAATGGTAGATGAGGTGGATTCAGTTTTAATTGATGATGCCCGTACACCATTAATTATTTCAGGCCCTATTCCTCGTGGAGATGAGCACGAATTTTATGAGTTAAAACCTCGTATTGAGCGTTTGGTAAATGCTCAGAAAGCTTATGTTTCTTCTGCTTTAAATGAGGCTAAAAAGTTAATCAATGCGGGTAACACTGGTACTGAAGAAGGTGAAGGAGGTTTGGCGCTATTACGTGCTTACCGCGGTTTGCCAAAGAATAAAGCATTAATTAAATTTTTGAGCGAAAGCGGTGTTCGTGGTTTGTTGCTGAAAACTGAAAACTACTACATGGCTGATCAATCTAAAAATATGCCTAAGGTTGATTCGGAATTGTATTTCTATATCGATGAGAAAAACAATCAGGTAGAATTGACGGAGAAAGGTATCGAATTGATTACTCAATCTGGCGAAGACCCTCATTTCTTTGTATTGCCAGATGTAGGTACTGAAGTAGCTGAACTGGAAAAATCTGATATGCCTTTAGAAGAAAAGGTTGTTCAAAAAGATGCTTTAATGCGTGATTATTCTGTTAAAGCAGAGCGGATTCATTCGGTAAATCAATTATTAAAAGCCTATACTTTGTTCGAAATTGATGTGGAATACATCATCGATGAAGGGAAAATTAAAATTGTTGATGAGCAAACGGGTCGTATTATGGATGGCCGTCGTTACTCTGACGGTTTACACCAGGCTATTGAGGCTAAAGAAAATGTTAAGGTTGAAGATGCAACCCAAACTTATGCTACCGTAACGCTGCAAAACTATTTCCGTATGTACCACAAACTTTGCGGTATGACGGGTACAGCAACCACGGAAGCAGGCGAATTCTGGTCGATTTATAAATTAGACGTGGTTGAAATTCCAACCAATAGAAACATTTCACGTCTGGACCAGCAGGATTATGTTTACCGTACTGTTCGCGAGAAATATAATGCCGTTGCCGATGAAATTGTAAAATTAACTCAAGCAGGCCGACCAGTATTGGTAGGTACAACGTCGGTAGAGATTTCCGAATTATTGAGCCGTATGTTGAAGCTTCGCGGAATTAAGCACAATGTACTGAATGCAAAAATGCACCAGAAAGAGGCTGATATTGTTGCAGAAGCTGGTCAGGCGGGAACGGTAACCATTGCAACCAATATGGCTGGTCGTGGTACAGATATTAAATTGGGCGCAGGTGTTAAGGAAGCTGGTGGTTTAGCAATTGTGGGTACAGAGCGTCATGAGTCTCGTCGTGTAGACAGGCAGTTACGCGGTCGTGCTGGTCGTCAGGGCGATCCAGGTTCATCACAATTCTTCGTTTCGTTAGAAGATAACTTAATGCGTTTATTCGGTTCTGAAAGAATTTCAAGCATTATGGTTCGTATGGGTATCGAAGATGGCGAAGTAATTCAACATTCGATGATTACCAAATCTATCGAACGTGCTCAAAAGAAAGTAGAGGAAAACAACTTTGGTATCCGTAAACGTTTGTTGGAGTACGATGATGTGATGAACTCCCAACGTACGGTGATTTATGCTAAACGTAAAAATGCCCTTTTTGGCGAGCGGTTAGATGTAGATATGAACAACATGGTTTATGATGTTGCTGAAGATATCGTTAATGAGTATAAACAAGAAGGAAATTACGATGGTTTTAAACTGGAAGTAATTAAAAACTTCTCTTTGGATACTGAAATTACAGAGAAAGATTTCTCGTCCACCAATGTAGCGCAATTAACAGAGCGTTTATTTGAAGAGGCTGAATCGTTTTACGCTCGTAAATCAGAAGCCATTATTCACCAATCGTTACCAGTTTTAACTCAGGTTTACGAAGAACGTGGTGAGCACATTGAGCAAATTGTAGTTCCATTTACCGATGGTATCCGTGGAATTCAGGTGGCTGTTGATTTAAAGAAAGCAATTGATAATAAGGGAAAAGAAGTTGTTCGTTCATTTGAAAAAACAATTGTTCTGGCCTTGATTGACGATAGCTGGAAAGAGCATTTACGTGAAATGGATGATTTGAAACAGTCTGTTCAAAATGCTGTTTATGAGCAGAAAGATCCATTGGTGATTTACAAAATGGAAGCTTTTAACTTGTTTAAAAACATGCTTAACGCAGTGAATAAAGAAGTAGTAAGTTTCTTGTATAAAGGTGGTATTCCTGTTCAGCAAGAAGCTGATGAGGTTAGAGAAGCACCAGCACCTGTTAAACAACCGAAATTGCAGACTACTAAGCAAGAGTTTGGTGCTGAGCAGCCAGGTGTAGAATTTGGCGATACCCGTGAGGCTGTTCCGCAACAACCGATTCGTAAAGAAGCAACTGTTGGGCGTAATGAGCCTTGCCCATGTGGAAGTGGCAAAAAGTTTAAAAACTGCCACGGAGCAAACTTGTAAAGGAGTTTTTAATCAAAACTATAAAAGCCTTAGCACTCACTAAGGCTTTTTTTATTCAGGTAATTTGCAATTACGTACATCTTGGCGTACATTTTTAAGTACTAAAGTTGTTTTTATGAAAGCTGTAACAATTTCTTCACTGAGGAATAACATGAAGAGCTATTTTGATGAGGCGTGTTCAACAGAAGATATTTTAATTGTCCCTCGCAATAATAACGAGGATGAAGCTGTAGTTGTAATTTCTATTAAGGAATATAATGCACTGACCAGAAACGGCACATTTAATGTCGACAGAGGCTAATCGTAAACGATTAGAAAGTTCGATTGAAAGCGTGAAACAAGGTAATGTGAGACACTTTATACTTGATGACGAAGTATAATATATGAACATTGTATTTACAGAAGAAGGATGGGAAGACTTTGAGTTTTGGAGAGATAATGATATTGAAGCTGAGAAAAAAATTAGGTATTTGCTTAAAGACATCAAAAGAACTCCATTTCATGGCTTAGGTAAACCGGAGCCTTTGAAACATAATTTAAAGGGGTTTTGGTCTCGGCGTATTACCAGTGAACATCATTTAGTATATCAGGTTTCGGGTACTAAAGGTAAAGATCAACAATGTGCCGTAATTCAATGTCGGTTTCATTATAATAAATAAGTAACATTTTTCTAATTGTAGACAGTTACGAAGAATAAAACTACCATTTGCACAACCCATAAAGAATGCCGATTTTTGCGAAGAATTCGGCATTCTTGTTTTTAAACAATTCTAGAATGTCATGGTTAATTACAAATGAAGATAATACTCACGCTAATACTAAGCTTATTTCTGTTTTCAGCATCTTTTGCTCAGCGAGGCGAAGTAACTGTTGTAAAAGATCCACTCATTGATAGTTTGATCGCAAAGCGTTCTGAAGTTTATAAAACGACCGGTGAAGTGAAAATAGGAAAGCCAATTGTTTCTTCTTATGGCTATCGGGTGCAAATATTTTATGGTTCAGATAGGAGAGAAGTGTTTAATCAACAGGCCAGATTTAAAAGTCTCTACCCGAAATTTAATACTTACCTTATTTACAAGGAGCCTAATTATTATATTAGAGTGGGCGATTTTAGAACACGTTTAGAAGCACAACGTTTGATGAATGAAATCCGACCAGCTTTCCCAACATTGTTTATTTTTAGGGAAAAAATTAATGCTCCACAATTAGATACGACTATCACTGATGATCAAAAATAAAGTCCAAGAACTTGCTGCCGCAATTTTTAACGATGTGGTAGGTTACCGTCAACATATTCACGCCAATCCTGAATTATCTTATCAAGAGTTCGAAACTTCAAAATTTGTTAAAGATAAGCTATCGGCTTGGGGAATCGAATTTAGCGATTGCGCAAACACAGGCGTTGTAGGTTTAATTAAAGGAAATTTACCATCAGATAAGGTGATTGCCTTACGTGCTGATATGGACGCCTTGCCAATTCTGGAAGCGAACGATAAACCATACGCGTCTAAAAATCCGGGCGTAATGCATGCCTGTGGTCACGATGTACACACCTCTTCACTTTTAGGTTCAGCTTATATCTTAAATCAATTGAAAGATGAATTTGGCGGGACTATCAAATTAATTTTCCAACCAGCAGAAGAGCTGTTACCAGGTGGTGCAAGTATCATGATTAAGGAAGGCGTTCTGGAAAATCCGAGGCCAAATTACATTGTTGGTCAGCATGTGATGCCTTTAATAGAATCAGGAAAGGTTGGTTTTCGTTCAGGTATTTATATGGCGTCAACCGATGAATTGTATGTAACCGTAACCGGAAAAGGTGGTCACGGTGCACAGCCGCACCAAAATATCGATCCGGTTTTAATTGCCTCACACATCATTATTGCCTTACAGCAAATCGTTTCCCGTAATGCCGATCCGCGTTTGCCATCGGTTTTGTCGTTCGGTAAAGTAACAGCAAATGGCGCAACCAACATTATTCCGAACGAGGTTAAAATTGAAGGTACTTTTAGAACTTTGGATGAAAATTGGAGAGCAGAGGCTCATAAACGCATGAAAAAAATGGCCGAAGGTATTGCCGAAGCCATGGGGGGAAGTTGTGATTTTGATATTCACAAGGGCTATCCTTTCCTTATCAATGAGGAAAAATTAACGGCTAATGCCAGATCATTTGCTGAGGAATTTTTAGGTAAAGAGAATGTAATTGATTTAGACATTTGGATGGCTGCTGAAGATTTTTCTTTCTACTCTCAGGTAACAGATGCTTGTTTTTACCGTTTAGGTACTGGTAACGCAGCAAAAGATACGCAATATTCTGTGCATACGCCAAAGTTTGATATCGATGAGGATGCACTTAAAATTTCTACTGGTTTAATGGCTTATATCGCCCTAAAGCAGCTCGGGAATTAATTGATGTAGTGGAACAATCAAGATCTCGCTTACATCACCATATTATATATCATTATACATGAAATTATTTTTGATTACCATTTTATCCGCTTTCATCTTCAGTGGTTTTGCTCAAGAAATTCCTCGTTTTAATCCCGATACGATTAAAACAATTACTTTAGATTCTGTAGTGAATATTAAAGCGGAGCGGTTAAACATCGAAACTTTCATCAATAAAGTGGTAAACGATACATCTTTTTATCAATCATTTAGAGACATGAAGCGCTACAGCTTCATAGCTGAAAACAGAATCTTCAGCTATAACAAGAAAAACAAAGTTGATGGAAAAATTTATCGGAAGATAAAGCATAACAATGCCGGCCAGTATAAAATGGAATATCTGGTGAAAGAAGAAAGTGGTAATCTTTATAAGAAAAACGGTAAGTATCAACTATATACGGTAGAAATGTTCGATTACATTTTTATGAATGCCTATAACACCGATTTTGTGCCCAATGCACCAGCCGCTAACGGAAAAGGTGGTACCAACGAGAGCTACAAAAATAAGTTAAAAACGCTAATCTTCAATCCCGGTCGGCCGGTAAAAGTGCCATTTATCGGCAGTAAAACAGAGATTTTTTCGGCAAATATGCGCCAATATTATAATTATGCTTTTACTAGTGGAACTTATTTGGATTCCATTCCTGTTTATCGCTTTAAAGTTTCTGTCAAGCCAGATATCTCCAGTTGGACAAAAGATGGCATCATGATCAAAGAACTGGTTACCATTTTTGATAAACGAAATTTCAATATTCTGGGGCGTTATGTTGATATGAAATATGGCAACATGCTGTTTGATTTTGATGTTCAAATGAATATTGAAATGGGTTATTTCGGCGATGATAAACTACCTACCAAGATTACGTATCAGGGCAATTGGGACTACCCTTTCAAAAAAGAAGAGCGGGCAAGCTTCCTCATTGTTCATAAAGATTACAAACTCGAAAAGGATAAGTAGGCGAAAAATGCTCCTGAAAGAATGATTATCTTTAAGCGATATTTAAACCCACCCTCCATGCGATTATCCTTTCAAAAAACTTTTATACAGGCGAGTTTTCTACTGATCCTTTGCAGTACAAATCTGTCTGCTCAGGTACTTACATCTAAACAAATCGACAGTGTTGCAGAAAAAACCTTAACTGCTTTAAATGTTCCTGGTATTGCTGTAGCAGTATTAAAAGATGGAAAGGTAATCCACGCCAAAGGTTATGGTGTTCGGTCTTTAAAAAATAAATTGAAGGTTGATGAAAATACCCTGTTCGGTATTGCCTCGAACACCAAAGCATTTACAGCAGCAGCCTTAGCCATGCTGATAGATGAAAAGAAAATTACCTGGGACACGAAAGTAACCGACATAATTCCTGAGTTTAAACTATACGATGCATACGTTACTTCTGAGTTTACCATCAGTGATTTACTTTCGCATAGAAGTGGATTAGGTCTAGGTGCTGGTGATTTAATGATTTGGCCTGATTCTTCAACGGTTTCGAAAAAACAAATCATTCATAATTTAAGGTATCTCAAACCTGTTTCTAGTTTCCGTACCAAATGGGATTACGATAACTTACTTTACATCGTGGCCGGCGAAGTAATCGAACGGATTTCTGGAATGAAATATGAAGATTTTATTGAGCAAAAAATTGCGCAACCATTAGGCATGAATAGTACTGCCCTTTCTTTTAATCGATTAAAAGACAAAACAAATATCATTGATGCCCATGCGCCTGTCAATGGGAAATTGTCGGTCATCCCGAAAGATTTCTCTGAGAATAGCAATGCCGCTGGTGGAATGAACTCGAGCGTAGCAGATTTAAGCAAATGGGCAATTACGCAATTAAACGGGGGTAAGTATGGCGAGAAGTTAGACAAAACCTTATTTAGCAGAGCTTCGCAGAACAGAATGTGGACCTTGCACAGCATCATCCCTGCTGGAAAAGGCGATTATAACACGCATTTCTTTGGTTATGGACTAGGTTGGTTTTTGAGTGATGAAAAAGGTTATATGGTTGCTGAGCATACCGGTGGTCTGGCTGGAATGGTAAGTGAAGTAACTTTAATACCAGATTTGAAATTGGGTATAATCGTGCTGACGAATCAACAATCTGGCGGCGCTTTTACTGCAATTACTGAAGCCATTAAGGATGGCTATTTCGGTATCAAAGGTAAAGACAGAGTTAAAGAGGTAACCGATAGTGAGAAAGAAGATAAGGAAGATGCTAAAAAAGTGACTGATAAAATTTGGGCTGATATCGCTTCTGCTCAAAAAGACGGTACTAATAAACCAGATTTAAAAAATTATTTGGGTGAATACAACGATGTGTGGTTTGGTCTAGTTACCATTAGCAATGTAAATGGAAAAATGCATTTCCAGGCAAAAAACTCCCTAAAGTTAACCGGCGATATGGTGTATTACAAAGGCAATACTTTTATTGTTAAATGGTACGATAGAAGTATGGATGCGGATGCATTTGTTAACTTTTCGCTTGATACCGAAGGAAAACCTACAGGCTTTAAAATGGAGGCAATTTCTCCATTAACCGATTTTAGCTTCGATTTTCAGGATCTGGACCTTAAAAAAAATTGATCAAAAATAATCAAACCTATATTTCAATGAAAAATTTATTCAGAACAGGCATTTTACTAAGCTTTTGCCTAATTGCATTAACTTCAATGACATTTAAACCAAAACACATTATCTTCTTTGGAGACTCTATCACGCAGCAGGGCGTTTCGAAAAATGGCTATGTTACCTTAATAAAGAAAGCTTTAGATTCTACTAAGTATGCTGTTACAGGAGCTGGTATTGGTGGCAACAAGGTATACGATTTGTATCTACGCTTGGAAGATGATGTATTAAATAAAAAACCAGATCTGGTAGTCATTTATGTAGGGATTAATGATGTTTGGCACAAACAATCATCACATACCGGAACTGATTATGATAAATATTTTAAGTTTTATCAAGCTTTGATTAGTAAAATTCAGGGTGTTGGTAGTAAGGTGATTCTTGTTACACCATCTGTTGTGGGAGAAAAAAAAGATGGAACCAATGAGCTTGATGCAGACTTAAATAAGTATGCCGAAGGGATAAGACAGCTGGCTGCAAAAAACAATTTACCAGTTTGCGATTTGAGAAAAATTTTCACAGCCTACGAAGCGAAAAACAATCCGGAAGACAAAGAGAAAGGCATTTTAACTACAGATCGTGTTCATTTAAATGAAGTTGGGAATAAATTAGTGGCTGAACAGTTATTGCCTTTGGTGAGGTAGGTTATAAGTTATAGGTCTGGATGTCTATAGAAATTTTTGAATGTTATAAGCTATAGGTCTGTATGCCTATTAATATTTTGAATATGTTAAAAGTTGTAGGTTATAAGTGAAGTCGGCAGACGTAAAACTTATTACTTAAAACGTAGAACTAAAATGATAAACCGCGAAACGATAGATAAGATAATGGATACCGCCCGAATTGAGGAGGTAGTAGGGGATTTTGTGCACTTAAAAAAACGCGGAACTAGTTTAATTGGCAATTGCCCATTCCATGGCGAAAAAACCCCTTCTTTCCACGTTTCGGTAACCAAGGGGATTTACAAATGCTTTGGATGCGGAAAAGGAGGCGATTCTGTTCGTTTCATTATGGATCACGAGAAATATTCGTATCCTGAAGCGCTTAAGTTTTTAGCCACTAAATACAATATTGAAGTTGAGGAAACTGAACTCACGCCACAAGATGCGGAGGCACAAAGCGCCAAAGAAAGTTTGTACATCGTATCTCAATTTGCATCAGCATTTTTTGTAAAACAACTTTGGGAAACAGATGAAGGGAAAGGAATTGGACTCAGCTATTTTAAGGAGCGTGGTTTTCGGGAAGATATCCTTAAGAAATTTGAAGTAGGTTATTCGCCTGATGTTTGGGATGCCCTAACTCAAAGCGCTACCAATGCAGGCCATAAATTGGAATTTTTAGAGTCTACCGGATTATCTATCAAGAACGATAATGGGAAAATTTACGACCGCTTTCGTGGCCGCGTGATGTTTCCTATCCATGGTTTTACGGGCAGGGTAATTGGCTTCGGCGGTAGAACCCTCAAAACCGATAAAAACGTACCCAAATATGTAAATTCTCCCGAAAGCGAAATTTATCATAAATCGAATGTTCTTTATGGCTTGTTCCATGCGAAGAAGGCAATTCGGGATTTGGATAACTGTTATCTGGCCGAAGGATATGCCGATGTGCTTTCTGTACATCAGGCAGGTATAGAAAATGTTGTCGCTTCTTCCGGAACCTCTTTAACCGTAGAACAGATTAAACTTATCGGTCGTTTTACGCAAAATATTACCATTTTATTTGATGGTGATGCCGCCGGGATAAAGGCTTCATTACGTGGATTGGATATGATTCTGGAAGAGGGATTAAACGTAAAGATCGTTTCGTTTCCCGATGGTCATGATCCGGATTCTTATATGCACCATGTAGGGGCAGGCGCTTTCAAGACTTATTTAGAGCAAAATCGCAAAGATTTTATCCTTTACAAGGCCAATGTTTTATTGAAGGATGCTGGTGATGATCCGATAAAGAGGGCTGGAATTATCCGCGATATTGTAGAAAGTATTGCGAAAATCCCTGACCCAATTAAGGCGTCGGTTTTTGTTCGCGAATCGAGCAGCCTGCTTGAAATTGAAGAAAAGATTTTGATGAGCGAGTTGAATAAAATGCGCTCAAACAAAGTGAAGAAAAATTTCGAAAGTAATCAAAGAGCTCAAGGTAATTTTTCAAACAATAATAGTAATCCTTATTCTTCTGGTCCGCCCGAACCGTTAGGGCCGCCAGACGATTTGTGGGATGACAATGCTGGCCCAGATAGCCAACAAGCCGCTTCGGCAACAGATGAGATTCAGGAGAAGGAAATAGTACGCTTGTTGTTAACTTACGGGCATGAATTTGTAAATTGGGACAAGATCGATGACATGTATATCGGTTCGTTTATTATGCAAAACCTGGCAGATGTCGACTTTGAAAATTCACTTTGTAAAAGGATCATCGAGCATTATAAAACAGAGATTGACAATGGAAGATTACCAACGGCAAATCATTTTATAAAACATGAAGATCGTGACCTGGCGGATTTAGCCATAACGCTTTCTACATCAGAATATGCCTTAAGTGAAAACTGGCTTAATAAGCACCTGATTTACGTTAAAGATGAAAGTATGAACCTCAAAGCAACCATTTTAGGAGGTATTTTTCATCTGAAGAAAAGAAAGGTTGATAAGATTTTGACCAATTTGTTAAAAGAAATTAAAGACGAAAACGATGCGGATAACCAAATGATTTTAATGCAGCGTTACGGTGTAATTAAAGGAGTGGAACGGGAAATATCTAAGTTTTTAGGTTCAGTAATTGTGAAATAGGATCAGAATTAACAAGATTTAGGGATTTTTAGATCAGGGCCGTTTATTCATTTCTTCATACAGGTATCATTCACTCCTTCAAAAATCGATCATTCAATAATTCATCAAAAGGGTGATTCATAACGCTTTAGGGGGAGAGAGTGAAAATATTGCAAAACAATATTTAGAGGGTAAAAATTACGAAGTGCTGGACGAGAACTGGACGCATGGCAAAGCGGAGATAGATTTAATAGTGTATAAAGATGGAGTCATGGTTTTCGTGGAGGTAAAAGCCCGAACATCTGTTGCTTTTGGTCAGGCGGAGGAGTTTGTACATAATGCAAAGCAGAAACAGATGGAACTAGCCGCAACTTAATACATAGAAATCGTGAATCATCAAAATGATATTCGTTTTGATATAATTGCGACTACCTTTACAAAAAATAAAAGTTATAACCTAAATCATATTGAAGATGCTTTTTGCCCTGAAGACTAACCAAATCAAAAATTTACTTTTCATCACAATCATCGTTGCATTTGTCAGCTCATGCAAGGATGATAAACCAGGGGCTTATAGGAGCTTCTTATCGCCGATGATCGGCTTAAATGTTCCTGTTGGAAATGAATTTGAAGTTAAAGTTCAATTTGGAAAGGATAAGAGCGTAGATTCTGTTGTCTATTTAATTGATACGGCTAAAGTTATTGCCAAAACAGACACTTTGTCTATTAAGCTAAAAACAGCAGGATTGAAGTTAGGAAGCCATATTTTAACTGCCAAAATTTACGAAGGTACAGAGGCTGAAGAGCTAACGACCAATATTAATGTGCTGGCTGCCCAGGCACCATTGGAATATACTTACAAAGTAATCAAAACGCTTCCGCACGATACTACTTCCTACGTGGAAGGTTTAGAATATCATGATGGCTTTTTTTACGAAAGCGCTGGCGATTACGGCCATTCGAGTCTGCGTAAAGTAGAACCATCAACAGGGAAAATAGTTCAGTCAACACCGGTTGATAAACAATATTTTGCAGAAGGAATCACGGTTATTGGTGATAAAATCATTCAACTTACCTACCGTGAAAAAGTGGGTTTTGTTTACGACAAAGCTACCATGAAAAAACTTTCAGAATTTTCCTACACTACCGGAAGAGAGGGTTGGGGTTTGGCTTTCGACGGAGAAAAGGTGCTCAACACAGATGGTTCAAATACGATTTTCTTTTTGGATAAAGATAAGTACAACCGCATCGGTTCTATTGATGTTTATGACAATAAAGGGCCAATTCAAAATCTTAATGAGTTAGAAGTTATCGATGGGAAAATCTACGCCAATGTTTACACCACAAACGATATTTTGATCATCAACCCGGATAATGGTGCTGTTGAAGCACGTATCAATTTGGCGGGGATTTTTTCTGCAGATAATTTCAAGACTGAAGACGAAAAGGCAAATAACGTGCTGAACGGAATTGCCTATGATAAAGCAACAAAAAGCCTGTTTGTAACGGGTAAAAAATGGCCCCATATTTATCAGATTCAGTTGGTAAAGAAATAGCATAATTCCTCTATGGTCGGTATCTCCACCGACCATAAATAACCCTCATCCTACATTGATGTTTTTAATTTTCGAACTTTACAATTGCTTCAATCAATTTTTCATGGATTGAAGCAATCTCTTTTGTTGCATTATTTTTTTAAAGGAGAGTGCTTCGTGCCTCGCAATGACGACCGTTCTTAACGTCATTTATATTGATTTTATCAAATAAATTAACCTTCAGCTTGACTGAGGATCTAAATCGGATTTATTATGCATTGCTTTAAAATTAACGCCTACGCGAGAATGAGGATACAGGATTAGACTTCCACACCTGATTTATAAATTTTTATCTTTCTTCTTCGATTCTTGCAATACACCGTTAAAGGTAATCGGTTGCCTATTGTTTCCAGAAGCAACCAAAGTAGCGTATCCACTTGTAGAAACATTTAACGTAAACCTATAATTTTCCCTTTTAACATCCTTCGTATTTATTTGAACAGTATAGGCGCCTTTTTTACTCACAGTTTGCCTGTAAGTAAAATCTTTTGAAGTAAACTTTATTCCACCTTCATTCGGGTTATATGGCGCACTAAATGCTCTCCCATAAAATGGCAAGTAAGCAATAATGCTATCCTTGGTTACTGTGAAGTCGTAGTTGCTTCCTGATAAATTGATGTAAGACCCACTTGGATTTCCGGGCATTCTTTCCAAGACTCTCGAAACATCCATATTAGCCATCGGGATGGCAGAATTAGCCACAAATGTATAGTTCTGCTCTTTAATTATTTTTTCTGTGGTTTCTTTATCTGTTTGTGCGAGTAATGATAATGATGAGCTCACCAAAACCAAGCTCAGTATTAATCTAAATTGTTTCATAACCTGTGTGTTTTAAAGTATAACAAATTAAAGATGTGCAAGTTTCAAACATTCCATAAATGATATTATGAAAAAGCAAAGAATGGCTTCAAAAGTAAAAAGCCGTTACATTTTAAATGCAACGGCTTTCTATCTTCAAAATAACTCGTTAATTAAATTCTTCTGCTTTTAGTGGCGGATTCACTTTAATTTCTTTAATTATAATGGCAAACTCTTGTGAGCCTTGTGGAGTTTGGACGCTTTGCGTCAATGAATGAGGAAATAATAGGTCTCCTACTTTCTTGTAATCAGCATACTCTGTCGATTGACTAATTTCTACAGTGCCCTTTGTTACCGTTTTCTCATCTTTCAAAAGCAAGCCAGTCTTGACATCATAATATTCAGTTTTCTTTTTGCCAGATGGTGAAGTAATTTCTAATTTATAAGCGTCGGCTGTTCCCACTTTTGCTGTTCCGGCCGATTCAACTTTCCAGCCATCAGTAGCATAGTACAACTGACTTACCAAGCCTTTTTCCTCTTTCTTGTCTGTCAGGTCATCTCCAGTTAATTCTTTCTTTTGCCCCATTTGCGTGGCATATCCAGTTGTCCCATTGAAAACTTGTTTCATTGCAGTTTGTCCCATCATAGATATTTCCATGCTATTTGCGTTCGGCGCCATGTTTTTCATGGTTACAGTTAACTTGTTGCCTTGCATGTCCATTTCACCATTTTGTTGTAACGACGTGATCTTTTTAATCGCTGCTTCTCCGCCTATTGCTGTAATGTAACTTGCTATAACATCTTTAGCACCCTTTGTAGTGGCTGTGCTAGTAGTAGCGGCAGCTGTAACAGGCATTGCGTAACTATCAAATTGATTGACCGCAAAACCAGCTTTCTTTAAGCCCGGTATAAAAGCTTCCGTTTTGCCAACAATTACTACACGGGTATTATCATGATTGTAATATTTTTTGGCAACTCTTAAAATGTCGTCAGCTGTTACCGCATTTAATTTTTGTAAGTAAGTACGGTAAAAATCTTTAGGTAAATTATTAATTAAAATACTACTAGCGAAGCCAGCAATACGGGCAGGGTTTTCAAGACCCAGCGCAAAGCTACCATTGTAAAGATTTTTTGCATTTTGCAGCTCCTCCGCAGATACCTTTGCCGTACGGATGGTATTTATCTCTTTCAAAAATTCAACTACGGCACTATCAACTTTTTCGTTTCTAACGGCGGCGTTAGCGGAAAATTTTGACTGAAATCTTCCGGCACTTGTGCTAGAATAGGCGCCATAAGTAAATCCATGTTTTTCACGTAGATTCATAAATAATCTGGATTCCGAACCTCCACCTAAGATTTGATTAGCCAATAAAAGTGGAAAGTAATCAGGATTGCTCATAGGTAAATCGATTAAATTTACCACCGTAATTTCAGATTGTACCGCGTTACTTACATTAATTACATCAACTTCAGTTTTAGCAGGATTGCTCACTTTTGCTAATGTAGGTAAAGTTAATTTTGCGCCTTTCCAATCGCCGAATGCTTTTTCTGCAAGCGCTTTTGCCATTTCTGGTTTAATATCTCCGACAAAAGTTAAATAACCTCTAGATGGAGTAATGTATTTTGCATAAGCGTTCTTTACATCAGCCAAAGTTAAACCGTTGATAGATGCTTCCGTCTCAAATTCTCCATTAGGATGATTTTTTCCATAAGCCAGGGCATTTACCACACGTGAAGATATTGCTTTGGCATTTTTTTCATTTGATTTCAATCCCGTAATCGTTTGAGATTTTATCTTTTCAAAAGAAGCTTCAGGGAATGCTGGCTTTCTGATACTTTCTGCCATTAAAGCGAAAGCTTGAGGAAAATAGCGGGTTAAAGCTGATGCCGAACCCCCAGATGCATTAGCAGCAACATCGGCACCTAATTGATCTACCGCCTCATCGAATTGTGCCTTGGTTTTGGCGGTTGTTCCTTCATTTAACATGCTGCCCATTAAGCCCACCACGCCAGCCTTAGTGCCTTCGGTAATCGGACCAGCATCGATACTATAGCTTGCTGAGATTTTAGGTAACTTATGATTTTCTACCACTAAAACAGTGATGCCGTTGGCCAGTTTATAAATTACCGGATCGCCGATAGTTATTACAGGCGCCGGACCAGGTTTTGGTTTTTGACTGCGATTTATAGTTTGTGCCGAAATACCTTGAGCCAATAAGGAAATTGCAGCTATGATGAATATTTTTTTCATGATTTTAAATAATGTAAGATATAAAGCGCTTATTTCTTAGGTAAATAATACAAAACAACTCGTTGATTTTTGCCTAGGTATTTTTTGGCAACGTCTCTGATTTCCTCGCGTGTAATCGATCTTATTATTTCTAATTCTTTGTTGATGTCGTTTGTATCTTTATCGTGGAAGGTGTAACCTGCTGCTAAATTTTCGGCAACTCCGAGCATTCTGCTGTTGGCGCTTACGTAATCGTTTTCAAATTTATTCTGCAACTTTTTATAATCACTTTCGCTGATTAAATCCGTTTGTAAACGCGATACTTCTTCATCAATATCTTTTAATAAATCGTTTAGTGGGGTGTTTTTATTTGGCAGGGCTAAAGTGATATAAGCGCCGTAATCCTCCAAACTGTAATTGAAAGCCGCTACTTGCAAGGCAGTTTTCTTTTCATCAACCATTTTAGTGCTTAATCTCGAGCTACCGCCGCCAGATAAAATAGAGCTGATCATGCCCAGTACTTTGCTATCTCTGCTTTTCATTCCCGGTACGCGATACGCTGCAAATATTGCCGGAATTTGAATATTGGCATCGTAAGCGGTATCGATGATCTCTTTAGTGATCTCTGGTAGTTTGTACTCCTTGCGAACAACAGGTTCACCTTTTGGTACCTCGTTAAAATAAGATTTAACCAGGCCTTTGGTTTTTTCGATATCCACATCGCCTGCAATAGTTAAAACCGCATTGTTAGGAACATAATATTTTTTAAAGAATGCAATGAACTCACTAAGTTTTGCAGCATCTAAATGTTCCATTGAACCAATTGGCTGCCAGCGATAAGGATGGCCAGCAAACAGATGCGAAAATATTTTTTCGGTAAACTTTCCATAAGGTGCATTATCAATACGTAAGCGTTTTTCCTCTTTAACAACTTCATTTTGGGTTTTAACGCCAACTTCATTAATCACCGGGTGCAACATTCTTTCACTTTCAAGCCAAAGGCCTAATTCCAATTGATTAGAGGGAAACACTTCGTAATAAAAAGTACGGTCTTGAGAGGTATTTGCATTGTTCTGCCCACCATTGCTACTTACGAATTTCATAAATTCGCCGCGTTTAATATTATCCGATCCTTCAAATAATAAATGTTCGAAAAAGTGTGCAAAGCCTGTGCGCTCTGTTTCTTCGTCTTTCGAACCAACATGATACATTACAGAAACGGCGACTACGGGTGCGGTTTTGTCTTGATGTAAAATAACGTGAAGACCATTGTCAAGGTCGAACTCCGTAAATTGTACTTTTTGAGCGGAGGCACTTAAACATAAAATGGAAAGGGCCGAAGCAAAAAGAAATCTTTTTTTCATTCGTAATTTGTTTTTAATGATTAGAAACGATCAAAGGCGAGAAGCGAGAGAAAATTTCATTAATAAGTTAATTTGGATTTGCCACTTGGCTAAGGGTGCCCTAAAATATTGATTATAAATAGAAAAAGCGAGTATAAAACTCGCTTTTTGCTAAACTTTGTTTGATTTTGTTTTCAAAAGCCAAAACTACTTGTAGGTTTTACCTCCAAGTCTTATATTGATTAATCAAACCATTGGTCGAACTGTCGTGGCTCGCCACTTTCTCATCACCTTCCAACTCTGGAAGAATTTTTTTAGCCAATTGTTTACCTAACTCCACACCCCACTGATCAAAGCTGAAAATATTCCATATTACACCCTGAACAAAAATTTTGTGCTCATACATAGCTACCAAACTTCCTAAAGTGTATGGCGTAATTTTTTTCAATAAAATAGAGTTCGTTGGTCTGTTTCCTTCAAAAACTTTAAACGGAGCAATTTTTGAAATGTCTTCTGCCGACTTGCCGTCTTTTTTCAGTTCTTCGGTAACATCTTCTTCCGTCTTACCGTTCATTAAAGCTTCGGTCTGCGCAAAAAAGTTAGATAGTAAAATTGGGTGATGGTCTCCCAGTGGATTTAAGCTTTGAGCCGGAGCGATAAAATCAGCAGGAATGATTCTGGTACCTTGATGGATCAATTGATAAAATGCATGCTGACCATTTGTACCAGGCTCGCCCCAAATAATTGGCCCTGTTTCATAATCAACTTCGTTGCCATTTCTATCTACATGCTTGCCGTTGCTTTCCATATCTCCCTGTTGGAAATACGCTGCAAAGCGATGCATATATTGATCGTAAGGTAAAATTACTTGCGTTTCTGCATTGTAAAAATTAATATACCAAACGCCTAATAGTCCTAAAATTACAGGAATGTTGCTTTCAAATTCTGCGGTTTTAAAGTGATTATCGGTTGCATGCGCACCAGCTAAAAGTTCTTTAAAATTATCGAAGCCGATACTTAATGAAATAGATAGACCAATTGCACTCCATAAAGAATAACGACCGCCAACCCAATCCCAAAATTCGAACATGTTTTCGGTATCAATTCCAAAAGCTGAAACATCTTTAGCATTGGTAGATAAGGCAGCAAAATGTTTAGCAATATCATTCTCTTTACCACCATTTTCTAAAAACCACGAGCGGGCAGAATGCGCATTGGTCATGGTTTCTTGTGTAGTAAACGTCTTGGAGGCCACCAAAAACAAAGTCGTTTCTGCGTTTAATCCCGAAAGGGTTTCAGCGATGTGCGTTCCATCAATATTAGAAACGAAGTGACTATTCAGATGGTTCTTGTAGTGTTTCAAGGCTTCGGTAACCATTACCGGTCCTAAATCTGAACCTCCAATTCCTATGTTCACAATATCGGTAATGGCTTTTCCGGTGTAACCTTTCCACTCACCGTTGATAATGCTGTTGCTAAATTTTTCCATTTTAGCCAAAACAGCATTAACTTCAGGCATTACATCGTTATTATCTACCAAGATTGGCGTATTGCTTAAATTACGCAGCGCAATATGAAGTACAGAACGATCTTCAGTTTCATTAATTTTATCGCCATTGTACATGGCTTTAATGGCTTCGTCTAATTTACACTCGCGGGCCAGCTGAATTAACAAAGCCAAGGTTTCATCCGTAATTCTATTCTTGCTGTAGTCAAGCAAGATATCTTCAAAAAAAACAGAAAATTTGTTGAAACGATCTGCATCTTCTGCGAAAAGATCTTTAATGCTTTTTTGATTAATATCTATAAAATGATCGGCCAGGTATTTGTATGCCTCGGTTTCAGTAAAATTTATTTTCGGTAACATAGTCTTTGTTTTTTGTAAAAGTAATAAAGCAAATTTTTAATTCTGTCTTTTAATGTTCAAAAATCCATAAGAATTTTTATTGTTGAATCTATAGTGTAACTTTAATATTAGTCCCCGTTGAAATTTTGCACCCAGCAATAAAATAAATAACAAACGATATGTTAGAAAATTTAAATGAATTGGTGCTTGAAAACGTACAGGACACCGTTGTAAATAACAACGAAATTCGAAATGAGCAAAATGAACAGGTAATTCAAGCGGCTTCAGATTCTATTTTTGATACGTTGAAAGATCAAATTTCCTCTGGAAATGTAGGTGGCTTGGCCGAAATTTTTAATTCTGGGAATGCAGAAGGATCAGCGGTTACACAGCAGGCGGCTGGAAGTTTTACAGATAAATTAGCGGGTTTAGGCATAAATGCAGAAACAGCGAAGAAATTGGCTGCAACGGTAATCCCCGTAATCATTGGAAAACTAACCCAAAAAACTGCTGATCCAAATGATAGTTCGTTCAATATTAAAGATGTACTGGGCAGTTTGGCTGGTGGAAGTGATGTTAAATTCGATGTGAGCGATGTAATTGGGATGTTTAATGGTGGCAGACCAGCGCCTGCAGCTAGCCAAAACGGCGAAACTCCTGCCGAAGGTGGGATATTAGATAAGCTGAAAGGCATATTTAGTTAAAATATAAAGTGATTTAGAGGCTGTATCATAAATCTAAACATCTTCACCCTTGTTGCGTTGAGCTTGTCGCAACTCCTTAATTGGTATTTTAACAAGTCCTTCCACAGGTTTACGATAACAGATTGTATAAATGATACAGCTTTTTCTTGTTAAATTAGCAAACCAACTAATCATCTCCTATGAAAAAATTATACATCATCCCTTTTCTGCTGATTTCGCTAGTCAGCTTTGCTCAACAATCTAACTTGAGGTCGGCGGTTTCAAAAAAAGCCGATGCATTAGAACAAAAAGTAATCGCCTGGCGAAGAGATTTTCATGAACACCCTGAATTGGGCAATACCGAAACCAGAACAGCAGAAATCATTGCAAAGCATCTCGAATCGTTGGGCATAATGGTTAAAACTGGCGTTGCCAAAACTGGTGTGGTTGGCATTTTAAAAGGAGGTAAGCCTGGTCCGGTGGTTGCACTAAGAGCCGATATGGATGGACTTCCCGTTACAGAAAGAGTTGATGTTCCTTTCGCTTCAAAAGTGAAAGCGCAATACAACGGACTAGAAGTAGGCGTAATGCATGCTTGTGGTCATGATAGCCATATGGCTATTTTAATGGGCGTAGCAGAGGCTTTGGCTTCAATTAAAAAGGATATTCCCGGGACTGTGAAATTCATTTTTCAACCCGCAGAAGAAGGTGTTCCGGCAGGAGAAGAAGGCGGTGCTGCCTTGATGATTAAAGAGGGAGTTTTAGAAAATCCAAAAGTGGAAGCTATTTTTGGCTTACACATTAATGCTCAAACAGAAGTGGGCAAAGTAACTTATCGCCCCGGCGGTACAATGGCTGCGGTAAACGATATGAAAATTACGGTAACAGGCCGACAAGCACATGGCGCCTATCCCTGGAGCAGTATCGATCCTATTGTAATTTCAGCCCAAATTCTAAACAATCTTCAAACCATTGTAAGCAGAAATTTGAATCTTACAGAAAACCCAGGCGTGGTCACTATCGGCGCTATCAATGGTGGTGTACGTTCGAATATTATCCCCGAGAAAGTCGAGATGCTCGGGACGGTTCGTAATTTTAGCAAGGAAGATGAAGCGATGTTTATTGAGCGTATTAAAACTATTGCCACCAAAACAGCCGAGGCTGGCGGCGGAACTGCAGAAGTTAAAATCCCATATAGTAACCATTATCCTGTTACATATAATGATATCGCTTTAACAGAAAAAATGCTTCCGAGTATGAAAGCAACTGCCGGAGCAGACAATGTAATGCTTAAGCCGCCTGTTACTGGCGCTGAAGACTTTTCATTTTTCCAGGAAAAAATACCAGGCTTGTTTGTCTTTCTTGGTGGCATGCCAAAAGGCAAAGATCCTTTAAAAACGGCTTCTCACCATACGCCCGATTTCTATTTGGATGAAAGCGGCTTTGTGTTGGGCGTAAAATTATTATCCAATTTAACGCTGGATTATATGGGGATGAAGAAATAGATTATTTCTTCACAGGTTTTTTTCCAAATTGCTTAGGGTAGTATGATAAGGTTGCCATAAAATACTGTTGGAGTACATTTCTGGTGCCAATTGTGAAACTGTTGTTTCCTCCATAATTAATTACACTCGTATTTTGATGTAAAATATCCAAGGCTGCTAGTTTTATTTCAGCGTTATTTCCTTTCAAAAAGCGGTACAAAAGATTAGCATTCCAAATGGTAAAGTTAATATCATTCGCATTTGATGAGGTACTTCTGTTGTAGGTAATGTTGCTCCTAAGGGTTAATCTCTTTGAAAAATTGTAGCTTGAACTTATAGTAGAAGCCATGTTTACGCCTGTGTACTCAGTATTAAATGCCTCTTGCTTTGATTGGTAGGTTCCATAGTTCTGACTTACCGCTATAGCCAAATAATCTTTATAGGTGTAATTAACTTTTAAATCGGAGTTTGTGTTTAGGTTTTTAGAAAAAGCAAAAGCATTATTTGTGAAGCCAGGGTTTTGGTCGTTATTGATTTGCGACGACAGACTAAGCTGCAATTCGGATGCTTTAAACTTAATTGCTTTGCGAATATCTCCATAAAAATTAATGTATTTTCTACCATTTGCATTGGTTAGAAAAATTGTTCTTCTATTCAAATCATCTATAAAAGTACTGTCTACAATGTTGTCGTTTGTAAAACCGGCAGTAAGTGATAAGTTATAGTTTAATGTGTTTTTATTGGTTTGGTCATAATGATTAGTCGATAGGCTAATTTCTCGGTCTACTGCCTCTCTTAAGTTTAAATTCCCCCTCTGTATCGAATATAAGTTAGTACTATCAATTAGTGGCGCCAATTGATCGATATTTGGAATTCTGATTTTCGTATTGTAGCTTAAACGATAGTTTTTCAAATGTTCTCCAAATTGGTAATTTGAGTAATTAACAAACGCATCGGGAAGGAAGCGGGTATAAGTCCTGTTTAAATTTTGAAAACTTTTTTGCGACTTATTATCCTGAAAAATAAACGTCTGTTTCGGAGCGAAATTGAAACTAAGATTTTTGCTGTAGCGGTTAGATAGGCTTTTATTTATCGTTTTGGTAAATGTAATTCCGGGGGTTTCGTCAATGCGATTGGTTTCAAGCTTGTTGGTAAGATAAGTATTTCGTTGGTAAGTATTAGTGTTTCCGTTTAGGTCTTCAACCTGGTTGTCATCTTTTCTGTTGTTGAAGTTCAATTGATTTTTGAAAGCGAAATCAATTCCTCCTAATCGTTTATCTCCAAAAAATATCGACCTTAAGTTTGGAAATTCGACATCAAATTGTTGATTAAGAGTGTTGATGTTTTTATCATATCTACGATCGAAACGTTGATCGGAAGCCGCGTTAGTAAAAGATTTAAATTCGGTTAAGTTGGAGTTTTCATTTTGAGAATCATCAACTCTAAGTCCGTAAGTGATATTTATACCTTTGAATTTCCTACGAGGTTTCAGCCAATCCTGCGACAGGTGATAATTGGCTAGGAAATTAAAACTAGTATTATCAAAATTGCCTTGGCTCAGCGTATTGTTGGTGCTTGTGAGCATACCTTCAGCATTTCTGGCATTTCTGAGTGTTTCACCCGTGTTTTCTCCGCTGTTTTTCTGAAAATTTTGACTTAATGTTAAATTTTTGTTTCGTTTGATTAATTCATACTTAGCATCAAAATTTTGATTGGTGCTTTCAAATCTGTTTCTATTATTACTTTGTTCGTAAATTTTATCATTAGTATTAATTGATGTAGTAGTTTGAGTATTACTTACCACATCGCTATTTCTATCCTGAATAAAATAGGTTGAGGTAAGTGTGTTTCGAAGTTCCCAGTTTGGTTTTTCAATAAAATTGTAAGTAAAAGAAACTCCACCAGCATTGGCTCTATTTATACCAGAAGCCCGAAAGTCTGATTGATAATCACTGTTGGTTCCAATGCCTTTAAAAGTGCTATTGGTCATCAATGTATTAATATTGTTTAACGATTTATTCACATTATTGCTTGCGCCTACAATCGCCAATTGCATTTTCGGACTAAACATATTAAAACTTAAATCGCCATCAAATCGATTATCTGTTCCATAACCTGCAGAGATTTTACCAAAATACCCGATCTCTTTTCCCTTTTTTAATTTTAAGTTCATGGTAAGGGTAGAATCTAAAGGATTGGTTTTATCCTTAATGGTGTTATAAACCTGAATCTTTTCCAAAGCATTTTTAGCAATATTTTGAGTGGCAACTTTTGTATCCCCTCCAAAAAATGGTTTTCCATTCACTAAAACACTTTTTATCTCTCTGCCGTTCACGGTTATTAACCCATCGCCCCACAAAGTAATGTTCGGAATTTTACGAAGTAGATCTTCTACCACCGCGTTGCTATCAAGTTTAAATGCTGCGGCATTAAATTCTAGTGTATCACCGTTCATGGTAATGGGCGGTACTGTTACCGTCACTTCATTTAAGGTAATATCTTTTGGGTTGATAATAAGTGTATGTAAATCGATAGCGTTTTTATCGCTGGGGATGGTAAATTTTTTACGAAGCGTTTGGTAACTTACATGGCTAACCTCCAATTGCAAAGAAGTTCCTACAGGAAGGTTTTTGAAGCTAAACTCGCCATAATTATTACTGATTTGATAACTCAATAAACTGCTATCTGCCAATTTATAGACTGAAACTGTAGCCGATTTTAAGGTATAGTTATGAGCCGTATCTCTTAACACGCCTTTAGCCGAACCTGGGAAAACAGGTTTGGCTTGCTGCGCTAATGTTGGTTTTACTATTAAGATGGAAACAAGGAGAGCTATTAATTTCAGAATTTTGAACATGAGAACGATTAATTTTTTTTCGGCTTTAATTGGATGATAACGGGATTGCTTTTTTTATTTTGTGTCTCAAAATACTTGCTCAATAAAGGATCGTATTTGATGTTTCTAGTAACGCTTGAATCTTTAAAGGAAAACATCGCTAATGATGAATAGCTGGTGTATAGATACTCATCTTCGTAAAGATGAAAACCGTGATTGTAAAAATCAGTGAATGATCCGCCATCAGTAACCGGTAGAAATTGCGATAAGCTATCGGCTTCTAAATTTTTAATTGATGTTAATGCACCGGTTTGCAAATTGTGGATTAAAGCAGTCTTTGAATCCAGGTTCCAACCCCAAGTGTTGGCTTTGAGATATAAATTGTAGCCAATGAGATAAGGATTGCTTATGCCATAAATCTGGGTTGGGTTTTTTTGGAAGTACTCAATCCTTTTATTTTTATAATCGGGATTGGTTAAAAAATCTTTTGGAACAGAGTTGTTTGCAGGGAAAATAATTCGATAAGCCAGTGAAAGAGATTTAGGTTTTATTCTGTAAATGTTGTAATCGTAGTAGCGGATGTAAAATAGTTCATTTTTAAGATGGGAATCTGTAATTGGGTTACCTGATCCAATATATTGGTCCGTTTTAAACCGGTCAAACTCCAATGGGAAATATAAGGCAACTTCTTTCTTATTATTTAGGATTGCAATTTCGTGGAATGTACTGTCTTTCCCATCTCTGCTCACATGGAAAGGCGCAATAGAGGTAATACTGTCTGCAAATTTGAAATGATTTTCTTTTGAATCTTTCATTTCTCTGAGGTATTTTTTTGTTAATTTTCCTTCGAGATCGAAAAGATAGTATTTCTTGCCAGAGGCAATTCGAATGAGTTCAGTTTCGTTTGTTTTAATTAATTTGAAACCATAAAAAGCCTGTTTGTCCTTTTCATCGCTTTCGTTTAATTTACTGCTGTTAACTTTAGCCTTAAATTTCCCATTCTTATTAAAAATCAATACTGCTTTAGTATCATGATCATATATAACAAAGCAATTTTTGGTTAATTCGAGATGATCGATTGACCCAAATAGGCTTTCTTTTGTGGTTTCTAACGGGATGAATTTCACTTCCTCGAAGATTTCTGAAACTTTGGCGCCTCTAGCACTTTCTGGGTCAATCCGGAGCGTAACCATTTCTGAGCTATCTACTTTTGTAATTTGAGCGGAGATGTTACCTGCGGCAAAAAATAGGATGATGAACGAGAGCGTGTGTTTAAGCATTGGTTAATGATAATTGGTTTTTGATTTTCTTTCTCCGCATTGGTTGTCGTTGTTTTAAACTACGTTGTTAATTCACTGGCTAATAATCTGATTAGAAAATTGAAATTACTAAAAAAATCAATTCATTTTTATATGTTGCAATAATTAACATTGTTTTAGCACTTTCTAAATCGATTTTTTATATTATTTATCTTTAATGTCTGTCGATTATTTCTCCATGCTTAATCGGCAACTATTGCTATATTTGCCATTATGACCAAAGAACAGATTCAGGATTTAAGAGACAGAGTAACGTCTCTGAGGAGGCATCTTTGACGTCGATGAGCTACTATACGCCATCCGTGAAGAGGAAAAATTAACGATGGCGCCCGATTTCTGGGACGATCCAAAAAAAGCAGAAAAAATATTAGCAGAAATCAGTTCAAAGAAAAAATGGACAGATGGCTTTAACCAAACCAATAATGCGGTAGAAGATGCAGCAGTAATGTTTGAGTTTTTTCAATCTGGCGATGCATCAGAAACAGAACTTCAAGAGCAATTTGAGGTCAGCAAAACTTCGGTTGAAGAACTGGAACTCAAAAATATGCTCAGAAATAAAGAAGATCAACTTTCGGCAGTAGTGCAGATTACTGCTGGGGCTGGAGGAACCGAAAGTTGCGATTGGGCTTACATGCTCATGCGGATGTATATGATGTGGGGCGATAAAAATGGTTACAAAATTACCGAACAAGATAGTCAAGAAGGGGAGATTGCCGGAATAAAATCGGTAACGCTTCAGTTTGATGGCGACTTTTCTTATGGCTATTTGAAAGGCGAAAACGGCGTTCATCGTTTGGTTCGCATCTCTCCGTTTGATTCGAATGCCCGTCGCCATACGTCTTTTGCATCGGTTTACGTTTATCCATTGGTTGATGATACCATTCAGATTGACATCAATCCGGCTGATATAGAATTTGAAACCTTCAGAGCAGGTGGGGCCGGTGGACAGAACGTAAATAAAGTGGAAACCGCTGTTCGTTTGTACCATAAACCATCGGGTATCATCATCAAAAATCAGGAATCGAGATCGCAGTTGCAGAATAAAGAAAATGCCATTCGCTTGCTTAAATCTCAACTGTATGAAATCGAAGAACGTAAACGCAATGAGGCCATTGCTGCGGTAGAAGGATCGAAGAAGAAGATAGAATGGGGTTCGCAGATTAGAAGTTATGTGCTGGATGACCGAAGGGTTAAAGATCACCGAACCAACTATCAAACCTCAAACCCTGATGCCGTTTTAAACGGCGATATTAACGACTTTTTGAAAGCTTATTTAATGGAATTTTAATAAACAATCATGGCAAAATCATTCATCCTTTTCTTTTTGTTCTTTATGGCGGTTCAAATTTCAAAATCACAAGAAGTAATTCCTTTGTTTACTGACAGCATTCCAGGAGCAAAGCCTACACCGTCAACATATGCCGAAAATACCGAGGTAAGATCTAATGGTACATTAAGCGTTACGAAGGTTTCGATACCAACACTTACGGTATTTGAAGCGCCTAAAGATATCGCCACCGGAACAGCAATAATTATTTGCCCGGGAGGTGGTTATGGAGCGCTTGCTTTTAGTCATGAGGGAACAGATGTGGCCAAACGTTTCAATGCCATTGGGGTTACCGCTTTTGTTTTAAAATATCGTTTGCCGAGTGATCAAATCATGGTTGATAAAACTTATGCATTGCTTCAGGATGCACAGCAAGCGATTTATCTGGTAAGAAAGGCGGCTAAAAAATACCATATCAAAAGCAATAAGGTTGGAATAATGGGCTTTTCGGCAGGTGGTCACTTCGCTTCTACCTTAGAAACACATTATAACGATCTAAAAATCGCGAACCCTGAAAAAATAGATTTACGACCAAGCTTCGGTGTGCTGGTTTATCCGGTAATTAGTTTCGAAGAATCGGTACACACAGGGACAATGAAAAATCTATTAGGGTCAAATCCGCCAGATTCATTAAGAAGGTATTTTTCTGCAAATGAAAACGTAACTAAAAAAACACCTCCAACTTATTTCGTACACGCTAAAGATGACAAGACCGTGCCTGTAGCAAACAGTGAATTAATGCATAAAGCATTACTTGCTGCTAAAGTTCCAAGTAACCTTTTCTATTTTGAAAAAGGCGGTCATGGTTTCGGGCTAATTAACAAAACGAGCACCACCGATTGGTTTAGCCTGATGGCAGGATGGTTAAAAGTTCAAAAATTTAAAGTAAAAGGAAATTTCTAATCTGGGCTAAAAGCCAATAGTTTCTGGAAAGAATAATATTAATACATTTGTAGCCAAAAATTTACGCTCTAAATCTGGCCAAATGAATCATAAAATTAAACTTGCAATGGTGGCTGTTATTACCATTATTTCTATCGCAAGCTGTCAAAAGGAAATCAATTACAACGATCCGAATGGGAACAACTGTAAGTTAAGCAATCTGGTTTTAACATTGCCTGGTTTTGGAGATTTCAATCTTAGTTTCACTTACGATGTGGCTGGCAAGGTGATCAAGGGCGTAAGTAATGATGAAAGTCTTAATTATACTTACTCAACGAATAAAATTACAGCAACTGATACGGGCGGAAAAGTTAGTGAAATTTCGTTGTCAAACGGACGAGCGGTGAGCAGTTCGTCTCCAGATTATATTCAGATTAACGGAATAAGTTACGATATCAAGAGGGATTATACCTACAATGCAGAGGGTTACCTTGCTATGGTGAAAAACTATGTTAATGGAGAATTAAATTCTACAGATGTAATTACTTACGCTGGTGGTAACCTTACCAAATCAGTTGTAACCTTTGTAAGTGGTGGCGAACAGGAGATTACTGTTTACGAATACTCAGTCTCGGCCGCGGTGAATGCTTATGAAATGGCCGATCCGCTTACAGGCCATGTAGATTATTTTCCAGGCAAATACTACGGCATCCAATCCAAAAACGTATTCATCAAATCGACTATTTCATGTCAATCCAACAAATGGCGTTATATCCGCACAGGATGTTGTTGATCATAAATATCAATTCGATGCAAAAGGGAATGCCACATCAATTATTTTAGCTACCAAAAGTTATCAAAATGAATCAGGTAAACTTGTTTTAACCGATGAATATCAAATATCGAATACCTTAACTTGGGACTGTAAATAGCATGGATAATATTGAGCAGCTGCAATTTAATTTGCGGCTTTTTTATTTTTTTAAAGTTTCAGCTATAACATCTACCAGTCCATTGGCATAAGCATCATCCGTTAACTCCCAAAACATAATACCGTTTAGCTTACGGTCAACTACGTATTTGGTTTTTAAAGCAATTGATTTTGGGTCATCGAAAGTGACAAGTTGTTTCGAAGCGGCATTGTAATAATATGGCGCTTTGGCTACATCATCCCAATAGTATTGAAATCCTTTTTCTACCGTAAACTGATCTGGGAAATTCTTATAAGAAACACCACTTAAGAATTTTGTTGGTTGATATAAGCCCTGGTTGGCATCTGTAGTGTTTTGGAAAATTCTCGAATAGAAAGCTGCACCTAAAGCAATTTTTTGCGGTGGAACACCTACTTTAATCATCTCATTTATGGCCCAATCTGCAGAAAGTTGTTGTTGCGGCGTAGAAAAAAGTGGCGTATGGTGCCCGCTTTGTGTGGCATAACCGCTTACCAGGTCGTAGCTCATCAAGTTTACGCGATCTACTAGAGGCATCACTTTTTTCCACTCAAAACAAGAATCTATACAGTTTTTCGTACCTCCGGCAGCAAAACTAATCTCGGCTTTTTTGCCCAGTTTTTTGCGTAACTCCTGAATCAATAAAGTGAAGTTGTGTTTATCAGCTTCTGTGTATCGATGGCCTGGGTAACCCGCTACTGCAGGATATTCCCAATCAATATCGATTCCATCTGCTTGGAAATAATCCAATAGTTCTTTAGTGGTTTTGGCAAAAGTTTCGCGTCCGTTTTTTCTGCTGAATACTTCCGAGCAGGGTTCGCAAGCACTCCAACCTCCCATGGCAATCATCACTTTCAAATCTTTATTGCGACTTTTTAAAGCCACCATTTTCGAAATCAAAGCCGAATCTTTAGCGTTTTTAATGTTCAGGCTATCGCCTTTAACGTGCCCAAAGCTGTATATTAAATGGCTCAGTTTCTCTACAGGGAAGCTGTCGATTAAAGTTCCGCCGCCACCAGTGTAATAGGCTATTACGTTTGGCTTGGTTATTTTTTGTGCAATAAGGTTATTTGCAAAGCAGATAAATCCTGCGAAAATAATGAATTGTAAAAAAGACAGAGGGGAGATTTTTTTCAATTTTTGGGATGTTTAAGGTTCGGCAATAATATTTTGCAGTTCGTTCAGTTCTCTCACTTTTTCTGTTGCACCGGCATTTTCGTAAGCAGAAATTAAATTCCTGATTACCCTGCGAATGATATCTGTATTACTGCATGGTCTGTAATATTCTGGCAGCGACTCTAAATTTAGTTGGCGCAGGAACTGATCAACATCATGTTTGCCAAAAATATTTCCACGGTTAAAAGCATTAATGTAAAACAACACGCCGTATTCAGTGCCTTCTTGTTTACTTTCATCTATAAAGCCCAAAATGAAATGTTGAGGCAAATTAATACCATAAATTGGCAAATCCAATTTTTGGGCAAGGGTAGAGTAGATGATAGCCAATGATATTTGATTGCCTTTTTTGCTCTCTAAAACCTGGTTTAAATAAGAGTTTTGAGGGTCGTGATGATTTTTTGTGTTGCCACCAAAACCGTATTGTTGGTACAAAACATGGTTAATCAATTTTACCTTTTCTACCGAACTCATTTCGTATTGTAAGCCCAGCCAGATATCTCTTTTAATTTCCTCGATTTGGTTAATCACTTTTTGTTCATCCAAATCAGGATATTGATAACGGTTAATGATGAGCGCACCCTGCATCAAATCGAAAGCACCGCTCAAATACCATAAATTCAAATCTTCTTTAACCGTTTTAAATTGGATTTGGTGAACAATGTTTTCAATTCGTTCCTGCAAAAGCCCATCAAAAGACTGCTCCCAGGCATTTTCCAGATAGTGAATCACTTCACCACCATATTCGAGCAGTTTTTGCTCAACATGCTGATAAACTTCTTCATCCGGATCATCCAATAATTTAATTAATGCGCTTATCTCTCCGATATTTTCCATAAAACATACACACGTTTGCCGCGTTTAACTACTTTTGCAATATTATGCTATTTCAATTTATTACCGATTACATTAAACATCGTTTAACAGCGAAAACCCGTCATGGAACGCATTCACCATTCGTATACAAGCTCGCTGATGGGGTAATTTACGATTTTAGCGAGAAATCTCAATACAAAAATATAGAAGAGCAAAGAAAAAAACTTTTTTCTGACGATTCCAAAATCACTGTTACAGATCTTGGAGCAGGCTCCCATCTTAATAAAAACCGAACCAAGAAGATAAGTGAAATCGCTAAAAACGCACTTAAAAGTCCGCGGTTAGCTAAACTTATTTATCGGCTAGCACAAAATACTGATCCTAAAACAGCAATCGAACTGGGCACTTGTTTAGGAATTACCTCGTCGTACTTGGCAAAAGCTTGTCCCGAAGCTGAAATTATTACTATAGAGGGCTGTCCTCAAACGGCCGAGGTGGCAAAGAGAAATTTCCGAGATCTCCATCTGAATAATATTGAACTTCATGTAGGTAATTTCGACCTCATTTTACCTGATATTATTGTTAAGCAGCCAAGCCTCGATTTCGTTTATATTGATGGCAACCACCGCAAAGATGCTACCTTAAATTACTTTAAATGGTGTTTGCCAAAAGTTACCGAAAATTCTTTGCTCATTTTTGATGATATTTACTGGAGCAAGGGAATGAAGGAAGCTTGGGAAGAGATCAAAAGCCATCCAGAAGTAACAGTAACAGTTGATTTGTTCTGGATTGGATTGGTTTATTTCAAAAAAGGCCAAGCCAAAGAGCATTTCAAGCTGAAATTTAATCAGTAAATAAACCAGTATGAAAATCGAACCCAAACTTCAAGGTATCCAGAAGTTATCGGCATTGTATATTTTGCTAATTAGCTTTTT
Organism: Pedobacter sp. MC2016-05; assembly: GCF_026239735.1. Classification (GTDB taxonomy): domain Bacteria; phylum Bacteroidota; class Bacteroidia; order Sphingobacteriales; family Sphingobacteriaceae; genus Pedobacter. The sequence continues at coordinate 81,657 of NZ_JAPIVT010000004.1, read as the reverse complement.
TGTGGCGGTTTTGGGTTTTTTCGGCTCGTTGCTCTTAAAAACTGACATGCTCACCCACGTGATGTTTGGCTGGGATATTTTTAGTTTAATGCTGATATCCTTGCACTGGTTCATGTTTTTCAAAACATCACCTATCGAAACCTGCTTAAAAGCAAAAATTCAAGATGAAACCAAAGAAGAGATTTTTGCAATTGTTGTAGTTTCTACCTTCGCTGGTTTGTTGGCTGTAATTCTGCTGTTAATCAATAAAGATATCAAACCGCTCTCATTGGTTATCGCCTTGTCAGGAATGTTTTTGTCGTGGTTCTTGGTGCATACCACTTTCAGTATGCGTTACGCACATCTTTTTTATGGCGATAATGAAAATGGAAAAGGTTCAGGATTGGGTTTTCCTGGCAATGGATCTCCAGATTTTGTTGACTTTGCCTACTTTTCTTTCGTTTTAGGGATGACTTTTCAGGTTTCCGATGTCGAAATTTCTTCCCGTCAAATTCGTCGGCTTTCCTTGCTACACAGTTTAATCGCTTTTATTTTCAATACGGTAATTGTGGCGCTAACCATAAATGCATTGGCTGGATTAACTCACTAATTTCAGAGGCTATATTGTTGATCAATTATTTGTAAATGATCAGTTCTCTGTTTCGTGGCGGCTTTCTGTCCCGCTCCCGCTTCTGCTCCCGATAAAAAATCGGGGAACATCTCGCTTCGATCCCTTAGGGTTTAAAAACAAAGGCTGTTGCTTATTGCCTATTTATCTAATGTAATACCTTCTCAAAGTTTCACGATAATCACATTTTCAAATTTATATTCCTAGGGAGTTGTTCCGGATCGTTTCCGTAGCGATATTCAGTATGAAAACTGAAAAATCAATAACATAACTGATTTTATAGTTGTATAACTGAAAAATAAGTTATAAGTTTGGGTATGGAAGAATTAACCAAAACCGAAGAGCGGATTATGCAGGTTTTATGGAAGCTAAAGAAAGCTTTCGTAAAAGATATTATTGATGAACTGGATGACGAACCGAAACCACCATACAATACTATCTCATCTATCGTAAGGCTTTTAGAAAAAAAAGGTTATGTTAACTACAAAGCTTATGGAAAAACCTATGAGTATTTTCCTTCAATCGGAAAAGATGATTATGCCAAAACAACATTTTCTAAACTTTTTTCTGGCTATTTTGATAATTCACCAGCCAGTTTATTATCCTTTATGGTTAAAGAAGAAAAATTGAGTGAAAACGATATAGAAGAAATCCAAAAGATCATTCACCAAAATCAAAAATCATGATTTTACTGTATTTGTTAAAAGTTTCGGCTTGTACAGTTGTCCTGTTCATAGCCTATCATTTTTTGTTATCGAAACTTACCTTTTTTAAACTTAACCGTTTATTCTTATTAACTGCATTGCTTTTTAGTTTTACCATTCCGGCTTTGACAGTAGAAAGTACAAGGGAAGTTTCGATCAATCAGCAAGAAACACCAGTTGAGGTGGCTTATAGCAATGAAGCCGCTTTTGAACAAGATTTTGATGATAATCAGCCAATAAGGGATTCGGCTAGACATTGGAGTCAGTTAATGGTTTATGTGTATGGTGCCGTTTTGCTGGCGTTAATTTTCCGAATGATGATTATGATAGGTATCGTTCAGCGTTCCATCACAAAATACAAATCCTCTCAAAATGGTAAACTTATTCTGGTACAACCTCATGCACAGATAAAAAATTGCTCCTTTTTAAATCAAATTATCATCGATGAAAGCTTAACAGAAGATGAAAGAGATTTGGTAATTCAGCATGAGTCGGCTCATGTAACGCAAGGCCACGCTGTCGACAAGCTCCTGGTAAATTTAGCAGTTTGTATTTTATGGTTCAATCCCATCATTTACTTCTGGAGAAATGCAATCGACCATAATCACGAGTTTTTGGCTGATCAGGAAACACTAAAAACCGCTGATAAAAAGGCTTATGCATCTTTATTGTTGAATTTGGCTATGCCATCAAGTATGCTCTTGACGCATAGTTTTAGTAAGCTTCCATTAAAGAAAAGAATTATGATGTTGTACAAAAAACCAAACTCCAATATGAAAAAGCTCATTTACTTTTCGTTTATTCCAATAATTGCGGGTTGCTTATTAGCCTTTGCAAACCGTAAAGAGGTTATTGTAAAAAAAAAGGTGGTAGATAATGGAAATTATTTTACTGATGTTAAGGTTTACAAGCAAGATTATTTTAAAACAGCAATAGTTTTGGATCCGAATGCAAAACCTGCATTTAACGAAGCAGAAGTGGTATTGGTTCTTGATGCAGGACATGGAGGTAGAGATGCAGCTTCGGTTGCCTTGGATGGGCAAAGGGAAAAAGACATGAATTTGAGAGCAGTAAACATTTTAAAAGAAGAAGCTACCAAACGAGGCATTAAAATTCGGTTGACACGAAGTAGTGATGAGTATGTATCGCTTCGTGATCGATTACCTGTTCAACCTGCTACTGCTTTTATCTCTATTCATCATAATGCAATGCCTAAAAACGGTCCCGTGGCCTTCGGCGGCATAGAGGTTTATGTTTCGAAATCAAATAAGAATATTAAAATAGCAGAAGAACTGGGCGCAAATATCTTAGGAAAACTTAAACAAGTGAAGGGGACGCCTGTCCAAAATTCGCTTAAGGACGCAAGTCTCTTGGTATTAAGAGAATCTCAAACGCCAGCTGTTTTGATCGAATTAGGGAATATTACCGATCAAAAAAGTCTGGATTTCATCAATCAGGAAAATAATCTTCGTAGAATTAGTAATTTAATATTAGATGGGTTTGTCTTGTTCTCAAAACGAGGTTGTTAAAGATTAAAATATGGAATGGTTCATCTATTTGCTTAAGGTCAGCGCCTGTTCAGTTTTGTTTTTCGGCTTCTATCTTTTGGTTTTAAGAAGACTAACCTTCTTTAAATTCAATCGAATTTACCTGCTTGGCTCATTAATTTTAAGTTCAATTATTCCTGCTTTGCAGTTTGAAATTAAACGCCAAATCGAGATAAAAGAGATCCACATTCCGTTAGTTGATTCAAACCTCAAGCCTGTTAGCGATGCGCCATTCCAAATGATTAACCCTATTGCAGTTGAATACCAGTCTATCGATAAAAACGAAATAAATTGGGAAAAACTAGGGTTTTACTTTTATGGAGGCATTACCTCATTAATCATTTTGGCCTTTGTCTGGAGGTTGGTTGCCTTACTAAAGTGTACTGGGAAATATGTAAAGACCAATGATGGATTAAAATTGGTTACAAAAAAGAAGGGGTTTACCAACTGCTCTTTTTTCAATTATGTTTTTATCGATCCAAATAGCTTAAGCGAAAACGAATTGCAAGTTTTATTAGTCCATGAAAGGGTTCATGCTCAACAACTTCATTCTGTTGATAAGATTTTGCTAATGCTTTTTAAAGCTTTGTTTTGGTTCAATCCAATCATTTATTTATTTAATAAAGCGTTAGAACAAACCCATGAGTATGAAGCAGATGAAATTACATCAGCTGACTTCGGGAATCAAGCTTATGCAAATTTGCTGCTCAGGCTTGCCGTAGCTAAAAATGATATGCCACTCATTCACAATTTCGTGAAAAGCCCGATTAAGGATCGAATCAAGATGTTGTTTAATTCAAAATCTAAAAACATGAAAAAATTGATGTATTTGTTGGTTTTGCCAGTGGTATTCGGTCTGGTTTGGCTATTGTCGGTGGAAGTCGTTTACGCTGAAAAAGTTGTTCAAGAATTTAAATTGAAGAGTGGAGATGTTAAAGTGATAGATTCAGCACAAGCCAGGTCAAATACTATTGTAAAACAGAAACAAAAAATCAAAAGGATAGCACGAAGTGATTCGGCGAAGAAATCATCAGGTTCAGTTATTCCCAGAATTAAATCTTTCAAAAAGATAACTGGAGATACCAAAAACAAAATTTCTTTGATGCAAGATGCGGTGATAGAAATAAAATCGGAGGTGCTGAGGGCTGAAAGCGTAGAATGGAATAAAGTGAGGAACATTCTAACAGCTCGAAATGCTTCGCTAACCAATGATTTGGGCGATAAAACTATTGCAAAATTGTTCGTTTTTGATTTGAATAACGGAACTTATGAAACATCCTTAAAACAGGATTCGGAATCTGATCTGAAGCCAGATAAAACAGGTTCTAATGCATTACCTGGTGATAGGTTTGTTTATTGGGCTGATTCTGTCCGATTCAGCAAGAATAGAAACGTGATTAAACTCTACGGTAATGCCAAACTGTCTTACGGGGATATTGATTTGCTTGCTGATGAAATCATTTACGACAATACAACCAGAAAAGGTACTGCTAAGAATGTAAAAATTAAAACTTTAAAAAACGGAATATCAATGGTTGGATCCGAAGAGAAGTTTGATTTAACGAGTAAAGGGAAGTTCGAGTTATGGCAATCAGATAAGTAGTTTTTCGATGTTAAAAAAACTTTTTGTCATTTTGATTGGGATATTATCAATTTCACCAAGTAAGGCACAGTTCAGGGTTTTTGGGGAAACAAAATCTGTAAAAAATAAACCAAATGAGCACATTTCAGTCAAGCTTACCGACTTTAACAAGAAATCAATCTACACACAATCCGATAGCTTGGGGAATTACACTTTCCTGAACTTGCCAGCAGGGAATTACAATATCTTTTTTTCGGCCGTTAATTACCTCAGTCAGCAAAATAGTTTTCAGCTTAAAGGCGATACTTCTATTCATGTTCAGCTAATGGAAAATAGCCAAGCGCTCGCCGATGTTCAAATCAACTCTAAAAAGCCACTGATTGAAAAGAAGATCGATAGAACCATTTTTAATGTAGAAAATAGCATAATTGCAATCGGTACCGATGCGCTTGAGTTACTAGCCAAAGTTCCAGGCGTTCGGGTAGTAAATGATCAGGTTTCCCTCGTGGGCAAAGGTGGTGTAAATGTGATGGTGAATGATAAATTGGTACAGCTGAGTCAGGATGATTTGTCTAATTATCTCAAATCTATTCCATCTGATCAAATTTCGAAAATCGAAATGATTACCAATCCTCCGGCCAAATACGATGCACAGGGGAATAACGGCTTGATCAATATCGTGTTAAAAAAAACAACAGCTGAAGGTCTCAAAGGTTCCGTTAATATGGTTTTTACCCAAGCTTCACATCCAACGGCATCCATGGGTGGAAATGTGAGTTATCGAAAAGATAAAATTACCGTTAATTCAACCTTTAACATCAGAAAGGGTTCCATTGTACCATTTGAACAGAGTACTATTTTTTACCCTTCGCAAAGCTGGAATGTAATTAACAAAGACCGGAACTTCAGAACGGTACCCAGCGGGCAAATTGGATTGGATTATCAGATTTCCAAAAAAACAATGCTTGGTGCTGCGTACAATGGCGGGTATACAAATTTTCATTCAGAAGAGAATATAAAAACCAGGGTATCTAACGTCAATCAGCAGTTAGATTCTATCCTAAATTCTGATGCAAATGCAGCAATCAGCTCCCATTATCATTCTGCAAATCTGTTTTTAAAACAAACATTAGATTCAACAGGCAAACAGCTTACCATAAATGCAGACTGGTTTAGCTTTGCCGACGATAAAAATCGGGCTTTCAATAACCAGAGTTTTTTCGGTGATGGTGCTATAATACCGGGATCATTTGCAGAATATTTATCAACGAGCAAACAAGGAATTACACTTTATACGCTAAAAGCTGATGTAGATTTGCCTTATAAAAATTTTAAAGTTTCGTTCGGTACCAAACTTAGTTTTATTAAGAACGAAAGCGATATTGCTTTTTATAGAAAACGGAATGACCTTTATGCCGTTGATTTGAATCAAAGTAATTTATTTACTTATCATGAAAACACTCAGGCCTTGTATGCTAATATGAATAAGACCTTTAAAAAGTGGGAGTTTCAACTTGGCCTGCGGTCGGAATATACCCAGATAAATGGAAATTCAGTCAATCAAGAAATTCAGTCTAATTATCTACAGTTGTTTCCTACTTTCTACGCAACTTATCGTGCTGGCAATCAAAGTGCATGGAGCATCAATTATGGACGTAGAATTAATCGACCAGCCTACCGGAGGTTAAATCCTTTTCGGTGGTACAGCAATCAGTATGTTTATACTGAAGGTAATCCGTTCTTGCAGCCGTCTTATAACCACAACATTGAGCTTTCGCACACTTACAAAAGTTCGCTCACCAGTACTTTATCGTTTAGCGGTGCCAATAATGGTTTTGCTGATGTAAATTTTATCGATGTAAATTCAAATACCCAAGCCACTAAACCCGTAAATTTTATCACCGCATATAGTTACCAATTTAGTAATTCCCTAGTGTCAAACCCATTCGAAAATTGGCAAACTATTAATCAGTTTGATGTTTTTTACAATGTATCAAAGTCTGCAATTTTGCAAACACAAACCAATTTGAGCAGAATAGGCGCATATTTCTCTACTTCAAATCAATTTACCATAAATAAAAGCAAAACTGTTTTGGCCGATGTTAATTTTTGGTTTCAATTTCCGAGAGCTGAAGGGTTAAATGAAATTAAAAGCCAGTATAATTTGGATTTTGGAGTGAAGACCTTGCTGCTCAATAAAAAACTTCAGCTATCGTTGAGCGCAAACGATTTGCTGAAATCCAATAGGTATCGATTTAGCAGTTTAATCAATAACATTAAACAAGATTACAATAATTATTACGATGCCAGACAGTTACGAATCACTGCCCGGTTCAATTTCGGAAACGAGAAGCTAAAACAAACGGATCGTAAATCAGGAAATGAAGAGGAGCGAAGGCGGAGCAATTAACTTATTACTGTGCAGAATTTATTGCTCGATAATGGCAGCTGTGGAGCGATAAATGATTTTTCATCGTTTCAGGTAATTTCATTGCCGCAATCGCAGTTGCCGAATCAGATTGCCACGTTGTTCCTCTTTGCAAAAGATATCTGTGGTTATTAAAACGCTTCCGCGATACTGATGTAAAATCCACTCTGACGCTTTTCATTTGATCTTTTCTCGCCAATTCCGTAATCTACACGAACGCTGATTCCTTTTTCCGGATCGAAGAAATAACGTAATCCAGCACCATAATTTGGTTTGAAAGCATCGGTAGAGAAATCATCAACACCCCAAACGGTTCCGGTTCCACCAAAGAGCGTAGCGCCGAAACGACTGCTATAACGGTACCTTAATTCCGCCTGCGCAGCCAATAAGTTTTTATCGCGATAGCGCCCGCCATAATAGCCACGCATCATTTCGTCGTTACCAATTTGCGGTAACAGATAAACAGGTGTATTACTGCCTAACACGGTATTGTACAATCCTTGTACGCCCACGGCAAAGCTTTTATTCAATCGCCAGAAATTCCTTACATCAATTTTTATCTGGCTACCTGTAAAATTGCCGGCCGAAAAAATATTGGGCGCATATTGGTAGGTACCTCTGATGAAAAAGCCTTTGGTGGTGTAGTTGTTATTATTCCTGGCGTCATAACTTTGCGAAACACCTAGATATAAAACGCTACCGGTTCTATTGTTATAATATGTGTCGCTGTTAAAAATTCCGTCGGCAACTACATCTTTGTATTTATAATTTTCAAAACCTAGCGAAACCCCGGTATAGGCCTTTGGCAATAACTGTTTTTCTGCCTGAAGCAAAACTTTAATCTGCTGCTGGATCAATTTATCTTCATTAGCCTCTTCGGTACTGTTGCCAATGCCATAAAAGTTAAAAGGCATGCGTTTGAAACGTAATTCGCCAATGTAATGTAGCTTATTTCCTTTTCCCCAAATATCAATGAGCGAACTCATATTGTAAGCTTTCAAGGTAGAGTAGTTCAGGTTTAAGGTTAAAGATGATGGGCGATTTGTGGTATCCAACCGATCGGCATAAAAACCTACAATTGCACCAACACCAAACTGAAAACCGGTTTCCTGGGCATATCCAAAGGAAGGAATGGGCAGAAAGGTTGCTTTGCGTAAAGTATCTTTTTCGTTTGATAGCAACTTTTTTATCAATTTCATTTGAGAAAATGAACTTCCAGATAGGAACACGAAAGCCAGGAGAAAATAAACTTTTTTCATTGCCGCAAATTAACTGATTTTTTTATTAAGAATTATTTACTGAAGGGCTATAGCTGTTTTATGACAGTGGCTTGGGATTTTTTAATAGTAGCAAGGCCTGGGCCACCTAAACCGGGTTGGCGGGGAAATCGTCCAACTTTTCGTTGGGCATTGTACCAAAAAGCCGGACTGCCTTTGATGATGTTGCAGCAACTGCTTTTCAAAAAAAATCGTTCGGCACGCTACCATTGACGTTTTTAATTCTCCGTGATTTCTTGCCTGCGACAGGCAGGTGAAATCGATTTAACGCCTCGGTCTGTGTCTTTACAGACCGAAGCATTGACAAACAAGAAATGGTCTGTGGGGCACACCGACCATGGGAAAAAGCTAGATTGGAACAATTTCTCCCGCAGATTAAGGTGATTATCGCTGATTGTTTCTCCATTAATCTTTTTTGATCTTCGGAATTACTGTTAACGAGGTGTCACAATGAATTTCAAACTTTTGACTCCTAGCTCCAAATACTTTTAATGTTTTATCGTTTCGGGCTAAATGCCTACTTTTGCGAAAAATAATACATAACAAAATGAGCAATACTAGAGGACCAATATCTCAGTTTATGGAGCGTAATTATCTCCATTTTAATGCTGCGGCGATGATGGATGCGGCTAAGGGCTATGAAACGCATTTGGATGAAGGCGGTAAAATGATGATTACCCTTGCCGGTGCAATGAGTACTGCTGAATTGGGAATTTCGCTTGCAGAAATGATTCGCCAGGATAAGGTATCTATTATTTCTTGCACAGGAGCTAATCTGGAAGAAGATATAATGAACCTGGTAGCGCATTCGCATTATAAACGTGTGCCTAACTACCGCGATTTAAGTCCGCAGGATGAGTGGGATTTATTAGAAAACCACTACAACCGTGTTACTGATACTTGTATTCCTGAAGAAGAGGCTTTCCGTCGTTTGCAAAAACACATTCAAAAAATCTGGATGGATGCTGAAGCAGCAGGCGAACGCTATTTTCCACATGAATTTATGTACAAAATGCTTTTAAGTGGAGATTTAGAACAATATTATGAAATTGATCCAAAAAATTCGTGGATGTTAGCCGCTGCTGAAAAAAATCTTCCAATTGTGGTTCCAGGATGGGAAGATTCAACTATGGGAAATATTTTTGCTTCCTACGTAATGAAAAAAGAGCTAACGGCTACTACTGTAAAAGGTGGTATTGAGTATATGGGCTGGTTAGCCGATTGGTATATTGCAAACAGTGGCGGCAAAGGTATTGGTTTCTTCCAGATCGGTGGTGGTATTGCTGGCGATTTCCCAATCTGCGTGGTACCGATGTTATATCAGGATATGGAAATGGAAAATATTCCTTTCTGGAGCTATTTCTGCCAGATTTCTGATTCTACAACTTCATACGGTTCCTACTCTGGAGCGGTACCGAATGAAAAAATTACCTGGGGTAAGTTAGATATCAATACACCAAAGTTTATTGTAGAAAGTGATGCAACAATTGTAGCACCGCTGATGTTTGCCTGGATATTAAAGCAATAAGAATAACATTTTGATAAAACAAAATTGAAGCTTGATGCCCATTTTCGATAAAGATCGAAAAATGGGCATTTTTATTGCCTGAGTGGCCTGAAACATCATTTGTTTAGAATGATTATAAATTGTATTTCCGGTCACTATTATGTCATGGGATTTATTAATAAGTTATACTTTTGTTCAAGTTTTGGTGGAGCTACATCAGTTCAGGCATCAATTTCACAACAAAAAGTAAATTAAATAAGTATAAAGTGTTCATTATGAGAGATATCTCGATGATTTTAAAAAGCGTTTGGAAGTCGTTATTCGTGTTTTCAGCAGTTACTGTAATGGCGGTTTCAACCGTTAGTGCTCAGGATGCTAAAGAGGGGAGAACGCTTTTCAGAGCTAAATGTTCATCATGCCATGCATTAGATGCCAAATTGGTAGGTCCTGCTTTAACAGGGGTGAGTGATCGCCACTCTGAAGAGTTCTTATTAAAATGGATTCCTAATTCGCAAGGGATGATTGCTGCCGGCAATCCGGAAGCGGTTAAATTATTTAACGAAAATGGTAAAGTAGCTATGACTTCTTTCCCTGAGTTAGATGAGGAAAAAGTTAAAAGCATTTTAGCATACATCAAAGAAGGCGAGCCAAAAGCTGCTGTTGATCCAAGTGTGGTTAAAGCGGGCGGTGGAGAAAGCGGTACATCTGGTTTATCTATCGCTGGTATCGTTGCTATTGTATTGGTAGGTATTCTAATCCTGGTAATTTTAGGTCGTGCCTCTAAATTGCTAGAGCGTTTAATCTTACAGAAACAAGGTATTGAAATTGAAGAGGATGTGCCGTTAAAGGTAGGTGTTCGTAAAATGTTCAAAAACAAGAAGTTCGTGATGTTCTTCATCTTGTGTTTGGTAATTGCTTTAGGATCTTGGGGTTGGATGGGTATGTGGAACACAGGTGTTCACACTGGTTATCAACCAGTTCAGCCAATTAAATTCTCACATGAGCTACACGCTGGTATCAATCAAATCGATTGTCAGTATTGCCACAATGGTGCTTTCAAATCTAAGAATGCTACCATTCCATCATTAAATGTTTGTATGAACTGCCACAAAGCTGTTCAGGCAAGAGATAATTACGATGGTGAGATTTCTCCAGAGATCAAAAAAATCTACAATGCTTTGGGTTACGATCCTGAGACCCAACAATACGATAAGAGCAAAGAGAAACCAATGGAATGGGTACGTGTACACAACCTTCCAGATTTTGCATACTTCAACCACTCTCAACACGTAGTAGTTGCAGAAGATGCTATTCGTAAAGCAAAAGGATTACAACCAACAGAGCCTGTATGTTTCGCATGTCACGGTCCGGTTAATACAATGGAAGAGATCTACCAATATTCTCCATTAACCATGAAATGGTGTATCAACTGTCACAAGGAAACAGATATTTCTGGTCAGAAAAATAATGCTTTCTACGCTAAGGTTATCGAAGCGCATGAGAAGATTAAAAAAGGCGAGAAAGTCACCCCAGCGTTATTGGGTGGTTTAGAGTGTGGTAAATGCCACTATTAATAGATAGAGTTTAGTAAGAACGTTCGAATAAACAGTAATATAGCTTAAATGGAAAGCAACAAAAAATACTGGAAAGGCTTAGAGGAGTATAATAATACACCCGATTTTGTTAAGAATAGCAAAAACGAATTCGCCGAGCCACTTCCAATAGAAGATGTTTTAAATGAAGCAGGGTTAAGTACCGTTACCCCACGCCGCGACTTTTTAAAGGCGTTAGGTTTTGGTTTAGGTGCAGTTACTTTGGCAGCATGTCAAACAGCCCCGGTTCATAAATCTATTCCTTACCTGGTAAAACCTGAAGAGGTTACGCCAGGTATTCCTAACTATTATACTTCGAGCTTTAACGGCCAAAGTATTTTAGTTAAAACAAGAGAGGGGCGTCCGATTAAAATTGAACCAAACCCTAATGCAGGTGAATTTTATCGCGGTACTGATGCAAGAGCGCAAGCTTCTGTGTTAGATCTTTATGATGTATCGAAATTAAAAGCGCCAGTACTTAAAAACGAAGAAACTACCTGGGCTAAGTTAGATAGCTTTGTAAAAAGCGAATTAGCAAAAGCACAAGCAGGCGGTAAGAAAATCCGCGTAGTGGCTTCTACAGTTAACAGCCCATCAACAAATGCTGTTTTAGCGCAGTTTATTACGAAATATCCAGCGGCTAAATTAGTACAATATGATGCGGTTTCTTATACCGGAATTATCCAGGCTAACCAAAACAGTTTTGGTAAAGCGGTATTGCCAAAATATAACTTCGATAAAGCTGACTTAATTGTAAGTTTCGGTGCCGATTTCTTAGGAACCTGGATTAGCGGAGAAGAGTTTACAGCTCAATATACTTCTAACCGTAACTACAAATCGTTAGAAAACAAAAAAATGAGCCGCCACATTCAGTTTGAAAGTGGAATGAGCTTAACGGGTACAAATGCTGATACGCGTGTTCCGATTAAATTGTCAGAAGAAGGACCTGCTTTAATCGCTTTATATAATGCAATTACTGGTCAGTCTTTAGCTGGCGGTACACTTGGAAACAACACTACTGCTGATAAGGTAATCAAATTAGTAGCAAAAGAATTAGTACAAAACAAAGGTAAAGGCCTTGTAGTATGCGGTTCTAACGATGTTTCAACTCAGATTTTGGTAAATGCCATTAACTCCGCTATTGGAAGTTATGGTACTACAATCGATTTAGATAATCCTTGCTATTTATATGCAGGTAACGATGCTGAATTTAACGGCTTAGTTGCCGAAATGAGTCACGGTGAGGTTGGTGCTGTTTTATTCTTAAGCAGTAACCCTGCTTACGATTTCATGAATATTGATGCATTTACTAAGGCTTTAGCTAAAGTTCCTGCAAAAATCTCTTTCTCAGATAGAGCTGATGAAACAGCTTCACTTTGTGATGCCATTGCAATTAACCATAACTATTTAGAGTCGTGGGGTGATGCAAATGCTTACGAAGGATATTATTCAATTGTTCAACCTACCATCAACCCAGTTTTCAATAGCCGTCAGGCAGAAGAGAGTCTATTGGTTTGGGCTGATGCTCCTGTTAAAAATTACTATCAGTTTGTTCGCAACAACTGGGAAGCCAAAATGTTGCCAGCAATTGGTTTAAAATGGAATGATGTTTTAGAGAAAGGTGTAGTTACAGTAGCTCCAAAAGCTGCTGGTAGTTATTCTTTCACTCAATCATTGGCGCAAGTTGCTACTTCAATCATAAGCAGCAGCAAAGCTTTAGCAAAAGGTGGCGACCAGGTAGAATTACAAGTTTACGAAAGCGTTCCGATGCGTGATGGTAAAAACGCCAACAATGCATTCTTGCAAGAATTACCAGATCCGGTTTCAAAAGTAACCTGGGATAATTATGTTGCACTTGCTCCGAAATTTGCAGAAAAATTAAAGGTTAAAGAATTTGATGTAGTTACTGTAAAAGGTAGCAATGGACATTCTGTAGATCTTCCGGTATTGATCCAGCCAGGACAAGCACAAGGAACAGCATCTATCGCGTTAGGTTATGGCCGTACCAAAGTTGGTAAAGCTGGTAACGAGGTAGGTAAAAATGCTTTCCCTTTTATCTCTTTCCTAAACGGAACAATGCAATATGCCAGCAATGTAACCATTACCCCAACAGGCGGTTATTATGAATTGGCTCAAACACAAACTCACCACTCTTTCGAAGGTCGTGCGGTAATCAAAGAAGCTACATTCAAAGAATATTTGAAAGATGCTTCTGCTGGTAACCATAAAGGCGAACACAAAGATTACGATCTTTGGGATGCTTATGAGAAACCAGGTAACAACTGGGTAATGGCAATCGATTTGAATGCTTGTACAGGTTGTGGTTCTTGTATTGTTGCCTGTAATGTAGAAAATAACATTCCAGTAGTGGGTCGTGATGAGGTTCGCCGTCGTCGTGAAATGCACTGGATTCGTATTGATCGTTACTATAGCTACGAAACCAAAGATGGTGATGTAACCAAAGAAAAGGAGATTGCTAAATTGGAAGATTTAGATCACGTTTCTGTGGTTCACCAACCAATGTTGTGTCAACACTGTGATCACGCACCTTGCGAAACAGTTTGTCCGGTATTGGCAACTGTACACTCAAGCGATGGTTTAAACCACATGGCTTATAACCGTTGTGTAGGTACACGTTACTGTGCGAATAACTGTCCGTATAAAGTTCGTCGTTTCAACTGGTTTAACTACTGGAATGATTCACGTTTCGATAACTACTTAAATAATGAGTTTACTCAATTAGTATTGAATCCTGATGTTACTACCCGTTCTCGTGGTGTAATGGAGAAATGCTCAATGTGTATCCAACGTATTCAAGGTGGAAAATTACAAGCTAAATTAGAGAAACGTCCATTAAAAGATGGCGATATTAAAATGGCTTGTCAGGAAGCTTGTTCAGCAAATGCAATCATATTTGGTGATTCAAACGATCCAAATTCAGAGGTTTCAAAAGCATTACGTTCTGAGCGTATCTACTACGTATTAGAAGAAATCAATGTGAAACCAGGTATCGGATACATGACAAAAATTAGAAACACAGATACAACAGTACAAGCGTAAGCTTTAGTATAAAGAAAATACAAATTATGTCAGGACATAACGAATCAATACTTAGAGAACCATTAATTACCGGCGATAATATCACGTATGCGAAAATTACGGATGATATTTTAGGACCGGTAGAAAACAAGCCGAACAAGGCTTGGTGGATTGGTTTCATCGTTTCAGCATTAGGTGCTTTACTTTGGGTTGTAGCTGTGAGTTACACTTTTTGGAATGGTATCGGTGCATGGGGCTTAAATAAAACAGTTGGATGGGCATGGGATATCACCGGTTTCGTATGGTGGGTAGGTATCGGTCACGCCGGAACGCTAATTTCAGCGGTACTATTGCTTTTCCGTCAAAACTGGCGTAACTCCATTAACCGTTCTGCAGAGGCGATGACAATCTTCGCCGTTATTTGTGCAGCAACGTACGTAGTATCACACATGGGTCGTCCATGGTTGGCTTATTGGGTTTTACCATTGCCAAATCAGTTTGGTTCACTTTGGGTAAACTTTAACTCACCATTGGTTTGGGATATGTTTGCCATCTCTACTTACTTCTCGGTATCATTATTATTCTGGTACACAGGTTTATTGCCAGATATTGCAACCATTCGCGATCGTGCAGTAGGAACACGCAGAAAAATCTATTCTATCTTTTCATTCGGATGGAGTGGAAGTGTTAAAACCTGGCAACGTTTCGAGGCGGTATCATTAATCCTGGCTGGTATTTCAACCCCATTAGTACTTTCAGTGCACACTATTGTATCAATGGACTTTGCAACATCAGTAATACCAGGATGGCATACCACAATCTTCCCTCCATATTTTGTAGCGGGAGCGATTTTCTCAGGCTTTGCGATGGTGTTAACCTTATTATTGGTAGCACGTAAAGTATTGGGTCTTGAAAACTACATCACCATGTTCCACATTGAGTCGATGAATAAAATCATCATCTTAACAGGATCAATTGTAGGTGTGGCTTACTTAACTGAGTTCTTCATTGCATGGTATTCAGGTTCTGAGTACGAGCAATACGCCTTCATCAACCGTTCTACTGGTCCTTACTGGTGGTCATACTGGATGATGATGACCTGTAACGTGATCTCTCCGCAATTGTTATGGTTCAAAAAGATCCGTTTAAGCATCAAAGCTACCTGGATTTTATCAATCGTAGTAAACGTAGGTATGTGGTTCGAACGTTTCGTAATTATCGTTACTTCATTACACCGTGATTATATCCCTTCGAGTTGGGCAATGTTTTATCCAACCTGGGTTGATGTGAGTGTATTCGTAGGTTCAATCGGTTTGTTCTTTACTTTATTCTTATTATTCTTAAGGGTATTGCCTTCAATCGCTATCGCAGAGGTTAAATTATTATTAAAATCTGCAAGTGAGCAAGCGAAAATGAAACAGATTAAAGACGGGCATGAGAACAAAGAATACGTAGCAGAATACGTAGAGTCGTTACAGAAATTTGATAGTGTTAAACAAGAAGATTACGCAAAAATATAACAATGAGTGATATCAAATATATTTTAGGCAGCTTTGGTGATCCTGATGAAATGATGCATGGCATCGAAAAACTTCAGGAAAATGGTGTAAGCATTTACGATGTTTATACGCCAATGCCTATACACGGAATAGAAGCCAAATTAGGGATTAAAAGATCGAGAATTGATATTGCAGCATTTTGCTTTGGTATCACTGGAACTTGCGCAGCTTTTGCATTAATTTATTTTTGCGCAGTAATCGATTGGAAAGTAAACATTGGTGGTAAGCCATCATTTGCATTGCCGGATTTTATTCCGATAATGTTCGAGCTTACTGTATTGTTTTGTGCTTTCGGTATGGTTTTAACTTATTATGCATCTACGCATTTGTTTCCAGGAAGAGCGCCAAGAGTAATGGATCTTCGTGCAACAGACGATCGCTTTGTGATTGCTGTTGATGCAAAAGATAATGCAGCGCATACTGTTATTGATGGTTTATTAAAAGATGCAGGTGCTTTAGAAGTAAAGTATAATGAAAGGAAGTACATTAGCTATGAATAAGAATAAATTTGTTTATACAGCGTTTTTAGCTATCGCTTTCGCAGCTACAGTATCCGCTTGTAAAGATAAACGCAGTACTGGTTTAGAATATGCCAGGAATATGTATGATGCATTAGCATTAAACCCGGATCAACCTGTTGATACGGCTAATAAATTACTGGCTAGTTTTAAAGGTCAGGCAGCACAAACGCCACCTGCAAATACAAAACCTGTTGGTTTTACAGAGTACGACGAATTTCCTAACACTAAAGAAGGTTACGAAGCAGCTGGGGTAAGTATGGTAAATCCATTGCCTGTTGATACCGTTAACTTGGCACAAGGAAAGCACTTATTCAATGTTTTCTGTAGCCCTTGTCACGGCGAAAAAGGTGATGGTCAAGGCCATTTGGTAAAAATTGAGAAATTTAGCGGTGTACCGGCATATCAAACAGGCGCTTCATCTCGTGGTGGTAACATGGTAGATCTTACTGCAGGTAAAATTTATCACACCATTACTTACGGTGTAAATAACATGGGCTCGCATGCTTCACAAATTACGCCAACAGATCGTTGGAAAGTAGTGATGTATGTTCAACAATTACAAAAAGGACAATAGTAAAGCAGAATATAAATGGGAACTCACAATATTAATTTCAGTGAACAGTTTGAGTTTACAGGTAAAGTAAAAACCTTGAGCATTGTTGGTATCATATTAGGTGCTATTGCTATTGGTTACGGTTTTACTGGTGATAAAGTAATGCATGAGCGTACTTTTGCTAACTTGTTGCTTATGGGATATTACTTTGCATGCGTTTGTATGTCAGGTATGTTTTTCCTAGCTGTTCAATTTGTTGCGCAAGCAGGATGGTCTGCTTCAATTTTACGTGTACCACAGGCATTGGCCAAAACATTGCCTATTGCTTCTATAATCCTAATCGTGATTATTTCTGCTGGTTTATATACACATAATTTATACCACCACTGGCATGCTGATGGATTAACTGATCCAAATAGCCCTAATTACGATTCATTGATCGCAGGTAAGGCCGTATTCTTAAATGTGCCTTTCTTCTTAGGTCGTATGGTAGTATTTTTGGGTGTTTACAGTGCATTTGCAATAAGCTTTACTAAACTTTCATATAATGAAGATTTAGCTGGTGGATTAGCTTCATACAGAAAGAGCTTTAAAAATGCTTGTATCTTCCTGGTAATTTACGGTTTCACTACACCAATTTTTGCTTTCGATACAATCATGTCATTAGAAGCGCACTGGTTCTCAACTATGTTCGGTTGGTACAACTTTGCCGCAATGTGGGTGAGTAGTTTAGCTACCATTGCAATCATCATCATCTTATTAAGGAGAGCTGGTTATATGCAATGGGTTAACAATAGCCACTTACATAACTTAGGTCAATTTATTTTCGGTTTCTCTATCTTCTGGACTTACGTATGGTTCGCACAGTTCTTATTAATTTACTATGCAAACATGCCAGAGGAAACTGTTTATTTCTACAAACGCTTTGAATATTACAAGTTCTGGTTTTTCTTAAACCTGGCGATGAACTTCTTAGCTCCGGTTTTATTATTAATGGACAGAGACAACAAGAGAACAGATGCGAAGTTGTTATTTGTTTCTATCGTAGTATTGTTAGGTCACTGGGTAGATTACTACCAAATGATTATGCCAGGTGCTGTAGAAGATGGACACAATGGTTTCGGTATTGTCGAAATCGGTACTGCCTTAGGTTTTGTAGGATTGTTTACCTTTACAGTTCTAAGCAACTTAAGCAAGAAACCTTTAATTGCAAAGAATCATCCGTTATTACAAGAAAGTTTGCATCACCAGCTTTAATAGGTGATAGTATAGAGCAAATATTTAATTATTATTATAGAAGTACAGCGTACTACTTTTAAGGAAATGAGTTTAAGAAAGTTTATCACGAATAAAACGACCGCGGCTTTGGCAGTATTACTTACTGTTTTTGCAAACACCAGCGCTTTTGCGCAAGAGGCAGCAGCAGGTGCTGCAGCGGCACCGAAAGTTGATATGGGAGAGGTTTACAAATCAGTAATTTTTTATACGCTGATATTCCTTGCCGTATGTGTATTCATCGCTATTATTGGTAAAGCAATAAAAGTATATGAATTAAGCCGCGAAGCGCAAGGTAAGCCAATTGGTATCAACTGGAACGGGGTACATGCAAGCTTATTTGCATTGTTCTTGGTTTTAGGTTTGTACGGTGTGTATTGGGAATATACCGTTCATGGTTCTATGTTATTGCCTGATGCTGCATCAGAACATGGAAAGAAGATTGATGAAATGTTTAACTTAACATTAATTATCACGACCATTGTATTCATTGCTACGCACATTTTATTATTTGGTTTTGCTTATATCTACAAGTATTCTGCAAAAAGAAAAGCTTACTACTATCCACACAATAATACGATTGAGAAAATCTGGACAATAGTTCCAGCCTTAGTATTAACAGTTTTAGTGTTGATGGGTTTCTTAACGTGGAGATCAATCTTCTTCAAAGTTGAAGATCCTAATAACAAACCACTTCAAATCGAAGTAACTTCGGAGCAGTTTAAATGGTCTATCCGTTACCCAGGAGCTGATGGTATTGTAGGAAAGAAAAACTATAAATTGACAACTGCATCAAATACTTTAGGTATTGATTTTAAAGATTTAAATTCTCGTGATGACGAAATGGCTGACGAGATGGTTATTCCTGTTGGTAAGCCTGTTAAATTAATCTTAAACAGTAAAGATGTAATCCATAGTTTTTACATGCCTCACTTCAGAGTTCAGTTGAATACTGTACCAGGTATGCAAACTATTTTCGAATTTACCCCAACAAAGACTACCCGTCAGATGCAGGAGGAAACCAATGATCCTAATTTTAAGTTCCTTTTCTACTGTGCTAAAATCTGCGGATCTGGTCACTATAACATGCAAAAAGATGTACGTGTAGTATCAGAAGCTGAATACAAAACATGGATTGCAGAACAAAAAACATACTTAAACGACGATTTAAGAAAACAATTTAATTTGCCAGTGGCGCCTGCACCTGCTAAACCAGCAGCAGAGGGAGATTCATCAGCAACCGATTCGGCAGCTGTGAAAGGAAACCAAATGGCTTTAAATAAATAATATTAAGCAGGAGCGAAAAGAATATGTCAACAATAGCATTACACGACGAACACAATCACGACCACGCTGATCACGGACACCACAAGGAGACGTTGATTTCGAAGTATATCTTCAGCATGGATCACAAAATGATTGCTAAGCAATTCCTAATTACGGGTGTCATTATGGCCGTAATAGCAATGGGCTTATCAATTTTATTCCGGATTCAATTGGCTTGGCCAGATCAAAACTTTCCATTCTTAGAAACTTTTTTAGGAAAATGGGCTGAGGGCGGTCGTATCAAACCTGACTTTTATTTAGCATTAGTTACCATTCACGGTACCATTATGGTATTCTTCGTGTTAACTGCAGGGCTTAGTGGTACTTTTAGTAACTTACTTATTCCATTGCAAATTGGTGCAAGAGATATGGCATCGCCATTCTTGAACATGCTTTCATACTGGTTCTTCTTTATGGCTTGTGTGATCATGATGTCTTCGTTCTTCATCCAAACAGGACCTGCCTCTGGTGGTTGGACGGTTTATCCGCCTTTATCTGTAGTTGCGAAAGCAATGCCAGGTTCTGGTATGGGGATGACATTATGGTTAATTAGTATGGTACTTTTCGTGGCATCATCATTAATGGGGGGTATCAACTATGTGAGTACAATCTTAAACATGCGTACTAAAGGTATGGACCTTTGGAAAATGCCATTAACAATTTGGGCTTTCTTTTTAACGGCTATCTTAGGTATCTTATCTTTCCCTGTTCTTGTAGCTGGGGTGGTATTGATGGTGTTCGATCGTAGTTTTGGAACAAGTTTCTATTTATCTGATATAGTTTTAGGTACTGATATTTTACCAAACGAAGGTGGTTCTCCAATTTTATGGCAACACCTATTCTGGTTCTTAGGTCACCCTGAGGTATACATCGTAATTATGCCAGCTTTGGGTATCTCATCTGAAGTAATCTCTGTAAACTCACGTAAACCAATTTTCGGTTATCATGCGATGGTTTATTCATTGATTGGTATTACCGTACTTTCATTCATCGTTTGGGGTCACCACATGTTTGTTACCGGTATGAACCCGCTATTGGGTGGTGTATTTATGATAACCACGTTGATTATTGCCGTACCTTCAGCGGTAAAAACATTTAACTATTTAGCTACGCTATGGAGAGGTAACATACGTTTCACTCCAGCCATGTTGTTCGCTATTGGTTTAGTTTCATTCTTTATCTCTGGTGGTTTAACCGGTATCTTCTTAGGTAACGCTTCACTGGATATTAACCTACACGACACTTATTTTGTAGTTGCCCACTTCCATTTGGTAATGGGTTCTGCAGCAATTTTTGGTATGCTTGCAGGTGTTTATCACTGGTTTCCAAGAATGTTTGGTAGAATGATGAATGCTAAATTAGGTTACTTACACTTCTGGTTAACTTTCATCGCGGCTTACCTGGTATTCTTCCCACTTCACTTCTTAGGTTTAGATGGTGTACCTCGTCGTTACTATGCTTTCACTGAATTCGAATTCATGAAAAAATGGTTAACGGTGAACGTTTTTGTAACTTGGGCGGCTATTATGGCAGCATTGGCTCAAGTAGCATTCTTGTTCAATTTCTTCTATTCGATATTCAAAGGGAAAAAGGCACCTCAAAATCCTTGGGAATCAAATACTTTAGAATGGACTGCACCAGTTGAACATATCCACGGTAACTGGCCAGGAGAAATTCCAACAGTTTACAGATGGCCTTATGACTATAGCAAACCAGGACATGATGTAGATTTTATTCCACAAACGGTTCCTTTCTCTCAAACCATGAGTTCAAACCTGCCTCATGATTTTGAAGGAAATGCTGAAGCAGAGAAAATTCAACAAGATTGGGAATTGGCTAATCCTGTAGAAGAGAATAACTAGCTTTTAGCTTTAATACAATTTTAAAAGGGGTATCTGATTAAGTTTCTGCTTATCCGGATACCCTTTTCATCTTAAAAGATATATGGTCAGCAGATCAGAACAACGTTTTATTAGGATCAATTTCATAACCATCATAGTTACACTATTGGTTATACTTGCCGGCGGTATTGTTCGCAGTACTGGCTCGGGTATGGGTTGTCCTGATTGGCCAAAATGTTTTGACCGTTATGTTCCACCTACTGATGTATCTCAGCTTCCTGCAGATTATAAAGAGAAGTATGTTGCCGGAAGGTTAAAAAAGAATGAAAAATTTGCTAAATACCTAGAAAGTATGGGCAAAGTTGAATTGGCAGATAGCATCAGGAATGATAAAAGTATTACACTGCCTGAAGAATTTAATCCGGCAAAAACTTGGGTAGAATATATTAACCGTTTAACGGGAGTTGTTGCAGGAATATTTTTGCTTTTAACAGCGGTGTATTCTTTTACCTATAGGAAATCAGCAAAGAGGATCATTTTTTTAAGTATCCTGAATATTTTAGTGGTGGGATATCAAGCCTGGCTGGGTTCTATTGTGGTTTCGACTAACCTGGCACAGTGGGTAGTTACCGTACACATGTTATTGGCCATTGTAATTTTAGCCATTTCCATATATACTTATAACTATGCGAAACAGCTGAACAAACCACAATCCGTAATTATGTACCGCATATTATGGCTAAAAGGATTTTTGCTTTTCACCTTGATTGTTAGTGTTGTTCAAATCATATTAGGTACTGAGGTAAGAGAGTCGGTGGATGTAATTGCTAAATCACTCTCATACAATTTCAGAGGAAGTTGGATAGCAAGAGTGGGTTCTGTTTTTTCATATCATCGTGACTTGGCCATATTAGTAGTGGTTGCAAATGCGATCGTTTATAAAATGGTTATTGATCGCTTTAGCGGAAAAGCAGCCCCATTATTAACTGCCCGTTTTATTTTAATCACGCTTCTCATACAAATTTTAAGTGGTTTTGCTTTAGCTTATATCGCATTTCCACCGGCAGCGCAAGCCATACACATTTTGTTTTCTACGCTGCTATTTAGTTTACAATTTTATTTGTACTTGCTGGTTTACCGTACAAGTACTTATAAGCAATAATAAAAAGAGAATTGAAACAAGTTATTTCTGATTTTTCTAAACTTATCAAGTTCAGGCTATCGTTTACGGTAGTATTTTCTGCATCGATATCATTTTTGATCGGTCAGAAAATGCAAGTAGGCAGAGGCCATATTCCATCTATTGATTGGGGAAATTGGGGCATTTTGATTGCTGGTGGGTTTTTGGTAACAGCAGCCGCAAACTGTTTCAATGAAATTATTGAGAAAGACTTAGATAAGCTGATGTCTCGTACCAAAGATAGACCAATGCCTGCAGGGAGAATGACAACCGGACAGGGCTTAATTTTGGGCGTGTTTATGGCTTTCGTAGGAACGTGGCTACTTGGAAGACTTAACCTCGAGACCGGGCTATTGTCAGTATTTTCGATTTTGCTTTATGCTTTTGCTTATACACCTTTGAAACGTAAATCACCGATTGCGGTTTTTGTTGGAGCTATACCTGGTGCATTGCCACCACTTATCGGTTACCTGGCAGCATTCGGAAGTTTGAAAGCAGAAATGTTTCATGAAATTGATTATTACATCGCAGGAATATTATTTTTAATCCAGTTCGTTTGGCAGTTTCCACATTTTTGGGCAATTGCATGGGTGTTGGATGATGATTACAAAAAAGCTGGTTTCAGACTTTTACCCACTAAAAAACGCGATAAGGCTACAGCTTTATTAACTTTTGTAAGTACGTTAATTTTGATTCCGGTAAGTTTATTGCCGACCTTTTACGGTTTCGGTGGTTGTTACATTGCTGGTTTATCGCTAATAGCCGGGCTTATTTTTAGCTGGTTGGCTTTAAAACTTTTATTAAACAGAGAATTAGTTGATGCAAAAAAAGTAATGTTCTGTTCGTTTTTTTACATCCCTGCCGTACAGTTGGGTTTATTATTAAATTTTATAGCAAAATAATTTATGGTTCTAACAATGGAAAATATCCAAGATACATTTGATCCAAAGCCAAGAAAATTTATAGTATGGTTATTTGTAGTATCATCAACAATTATGTTTGGTGGTTTCACAAGTTATTATCTTGTGTTTTCTGCATCAAAAGGAAAAGGGCATGGTTTGGTTTTGCCCGATGCCTTTATCTATTCTAGTCTGGTGATTATCGCCAGTAGTATTACGCTTTTCTTAGCATCTAGGGCGTTGCGTAAATTAAATTTCAAGTTACAAAGAAATTTGCTTTTGGTAACTGTGCTATTGGCTATTGCTTTCGGTGTAATGCAGTTTAATGCATGGGGCAGTATGATCAAAACAGGTGCAACCCTCGTAGGTAATAATGCAGCAATTTCGTTTATTTATGTGGTGAGTTTTATTCACCTGCTACACATTATAGCTGGCGCTTTTTTAATAATTAGTGCTTTAGTGGGGAGCTACAGAAATATTCCATTAGCGAAAAGCCAATATCGCATGGAAATCGCATCTATTTTTTGGCATTTTATAGATATATTATGGATATATCTGTATGTTTTTTTACTTTTGAACCGTTAAATTTGTTAACAAACTATTATACTATTTCCAAATGAATTCAGTATCACAATTAGATCAAGTTAAAACCGGACCATGGAATGGTGGTCGTTCTCCGTGGTCGGTAGAATATGGTAAAATCATGATGTGGTTTTTCCTTTTGTCAGATGCTTTTACTTTTTCATCGCTATTGATCTATTATGGCGCTCAGCGTTTTTCAAAATTAACATGGCCAGATCCTGATTTGGTTTTCCAATCCGTACCTGGTCTTGCAGATAGTGGTTATCCATTAGTATTTGTGGGTATCATGACCTTCATTTTAATCATGAGTTCTGTAACGATGGTATTAGCCGTAGAAGCAGGACACAGACGTTCTAAAAAAGAAGTGATCTGGTGGATGGTGGCTACTATTATTGGTGGTTTTATGTTCCTAGGCTGTCAGGCATTAGAATGGACTCACTTATTCCATGAAGGATTTGGATGGGGAAAAATACCATCAGCAGAAGAATTAAAACATTTGTTTTCTGGTGATGTTTCTTTGGTAGCAGCACAACAGTTTTCAAACCTTTTCTTTACTATTACAGGTTTCCACGGTTTCCATGTATTTAGTGGTGTGTTAATCAATATCATTATCTTAATCATGACTATTAACGGAACTTTCGAAAAAAGAGGTCACTATTTAATGGTTGAAAAGGTTGGTTTGTACTGGCACTTTGTAGATTTAGTTTGGGTGTTTGTATTTACATTCTTCTATTTGGTTTAATTTATCATATCTAAAAATATTATCATGTCAGAGCATCATTCACATACAACAGAAGGACACGAACACGAAGAACATGCAGGCCTAAGCAAAAGAAAAATTTGGCAGGTATTTGGTATCTTATTACTGATTACGGTAATTGAATTTATTATCGCGTTGGTGATTTTGCCTAAAGGCTATATCTCTCATGGGGTAGGTAACTTTGTATATATTGCATTAACTTTATTAAAAGCATTTTATATAGTGGCTTACTTTATGCACTTAAAGTATGAAAAATTAGGACTTCAGCTTTCGCTTACCGTTTCGTTCATTTTCATTATTTACTTCATCGTTTTAATGTTAATTGAAGGTGGATTTCTTAACATCCACATGATGAACCATTAATGAAAAGAAGCCCAATTAAAAAGGTATTAATCCTGGTAAGCATATTGGCTATACCAGGATTTTTGTTTTTTTACTTATTGCCACAGTTTGCTAAAAACAGGTATAAGAGCTTGCCCATCTTCGGGGAAAAGGTAGTAGCATCTACGTTTCATTCCGTGAAAGGGAAGAAAATTCCAGATACCATTTATCACCAAATTCCTGATTTTAGCCTCGTCAATCAACAAGGTGCAATTATTGATCTAGGTTCTGTAAAGGATAAAATAATTGTTCTCAATCTTTTCTTTGCTGATGCGATGAGTAAAGATGTGGCTAAATACATCAGTCAGTTGTCAGCTGGTTACACCAAAAAGCCACTTGTCCGCTTTTTAAGTATCTCTGTAAATCCAAATGATAAAAACAAAGTTTTTGATTACGCCAATCAATTTCAGGCCAAGCCTGGTAAGTGGGATTTGCTTACCGGAGATACAGCAACAACCTATCCTTTAATCCGAAAAGGGCTTTTACTTGATGTAATTAAAGATGAATCAAAGGAGATACCCAATTTCATATTTGGTAACAAAATATTATTGATAGATGTTCAACATCGAATTAGAGGCATGTATGAAATTGATAATCCCGAAGCTAAAAGTAGGTTAGAGGACGAAATAAAAGTGCTTATAGCAGAATATCTACGCAATTTAAAGGATGGCAGGTAGGTTGAAAAGTTGAAAGTGAAAAGTTTAAAGTAAAAAGTATTTAAGGGCACAAGTAGAAATGAAGTCATCAGTTGAAACGAAATATAATAAGTGGATTGTTGTATTGTCAATCGCCATACCTTTGGTAGTTGCATTGTTATTTGGAGTTAACTTAAGGAAACTTGGTTACGATGTAAAGCCATTATCTTTTTTGCCGCCAATTTACGCCACCATAAACGGGATAACGGCCATTGTATTGGTAATTGCGGTTTGGGCAATAAAAAACGGCAAACAAAAGCTTCATGAAAACCTGATGAAAGTAGCCATTGGCTTATCTGTAGGTTTCTTAGGGATGTATGTGGCTTATCACATGACAGCTGATTCGACAAAATTTGGAGGTGAGGGCGCTATTAAATACATCTATTATTTTATTCTCATCACTCATATTTGCCTGTCGGTAATTATCATTCCTTTTGTATTAGTTACTTTCGTTAGGGCACTGGCCGAACATTTTGACAAGCATAGAAAAATTGCAAGGATTACTTTTCCAATGTGGCTGTATGTTGCTGTAACCGGGGTAATCGTTTATTTGATGATATCACCTTATTACAGCTAGTTTTATATATTTTGCCCAATTAATCCTGCACCTTCATTCTTAACTTCCGTTGCATTTCGATACTATTTAGAAATTCTGTATTTATTATAAAAAGTACTTTTTTGTTAAATAATTTTTATATTAGTAAAAATTATCCCCAAATAATTTTTACAAACAAACAAACTATTAATTATAAATTCCTTGTTTTCGCTTTTTGTGAAGACTGAAGGTGTTTCGCATTAAAAACTTAAATAAACTAATCAATTAATTTCTATGAAGAAAATCTACAAAAAACATGTAGGGAGAATCAGCTATTGCCTTTTGGGGCTCTTTTGCTGTACCTTTCTTCCCTCATTAGAAGCAAGGTCCATGATGAAAGACGGCACTAAGCTTATCAAATCAGAAAGAGTTATCACAGTAAAAGGTACTGTTCGAGACAAAAAAGACGGATCGCCCTTGCCAGGTGTAAGTGTGAAAGAGAAAGGGGCTTCCAACGCAATATCAACAAATAGTCAAGGACAATACCAAATAACTGTTCAGGATGGCGCAACGTTATCTTTTGCATCAATTGGTTATAAGACGGTAGATGTTATAGTTAACGGAAGAAATACTATTGATATTTCTTTGCAGGAAGATGCAGGTCAGCTGGATGATGTAGTAGTTACAGGTATGGGTACTCAGGTAGATAAAAGAACATTTACTGGTGCTACATCAAGATTAAAAGTATCGGATGCAGAAATTGGTGGTTTGCCAGATCCTAGTAGGATGTTAGATGGAAAAGTTGCTGGAGTTGTTGTTCAAAATACTACAGGAACCTTCGGTACAGCGCCTAAAATTAGAGTGCGTGGGGCAACTTCTATTTACGGTAGTTCAAAGCCTCTTTGGGTTGTTGATGGTGTTATTTTAGAGGACGTGGCCGACATAAGTTCTGATGCCTTGTCGTCAGGTGACGCACTGACTTTAATTAGTTCTGCAGTAGGTGGATTAAACTCAAATGATATTGAGTCTTTTCAGATTTTAAAAGACGGTGCCGCGACTTCAATTTACGGAGCAAAAGGCATGGGCGGGGTTATTGTAATTACCACAAAGAGAGGTAGAGTGGGTGTTAATTCATTGAATTATGTTTCTGAATTTACTACACGTGCAATACCTTCATATAACAACTTTAACATCATGAACTCTCAAGAACAAATGGGCGTTTACCAAATGTTGGAGCAAAGAGGTTGGTTGAATAACTCAAGCGTATCTAATGCGCCGAATAGCGGAGTTTACGGAAAAATGTATCAATTGATTAATTCGGGTCAATTACTAAATACGCAAGAGGCAAAAAATGCTTATTTAAGAGAAGCTGAATACCGAAATACCGATTGGTTTGATGAATTGTTCAGTACGAACATTGCTCAAAATCATTCGATCAGCATGAGTTCTGGAACAGAAAAAGCACAATATTTCTCTTCTTTAAGTGCTATCACTGATCCAGGATGGTCTAAGCAAAGTAAGTTTAAAAGATATACTGCAAATTTTAACGCTACTTATAATTTACGTGATAATTTGAAATTAACCATACTCTCTAATGGATCTTATAGAGATCAAAGAGCACCTGGTACTTTGGGGCAATCTACTGATGTGGTGTTTGGAACAGTTGGTCGTGATTTTGATATCAATCCTTTTTCTTATGCATTAAACTCATCAAGGACGTTAGATCCGAACGAAACCTATACCAGAAACTACGCTCCATTTAATATATTAAAAGAGATGGAGAACAATTACATGGATGTAAATGTCGCGGATGTTAAATTTCAAGGTGAGTTAAGATGGAAAGCTTTAAAAACGTTAGACTTTGGCTTTCTCGCATCTACCAGATATCAACAAACATCTCAACAACATTATATAAAAGATGAATCCAATCAGGCGATGGCATACCGTGCGATGGGTACAACAATCATAAGAGATGCAAATCCATATTTATATACTGATCCAAGTATATTATATGCGGTTCCTGTATCTATTTTACCTTCAGGCGGTATCTACAATCGTACTGATTATAAAATGACTAGTAATGATTTTCGCCTTACAGCACAATACAATGAGACATTTGCAGACAAGCATACAGTTGATTTTGTTGGTGGATCTACATTAAGTGAGATATCGAGAAATAATAATTGGAATAGAGGTTGGGGCTTGCAGTATGGATTAGGGGAAATTCCCTTTACTGATTACCGTGTGTTTAAGAGAGGTGCTGAAGAAAATACAGAATATTTCAGGGTAGGAAATACCCGAAGTAAAGAAGTGGCATTTTTTGGTGAAGGAGCATATACTTACGATAATAGATATACCATAAAAGCAACAGGAAGATATGAAGGCTCAAACCGTTTGGGTAGATCAACTTCAGCCAGGTGGTTACCTACCTGGAGTGTGTCAGGGCTTTGGAATGTAATGGAAGAAAAGTTCTTTCAGGAATTAAATACACCATTTTCTAATTTGTCTTTGAAAGGATCTTACGGCTTATCAGCTAACAGAGGGCCAAGCTATGTAACCAATTCACAAGCAATATACAGCAGTTATAATCCATGGAGACCAACTGCAGGCGATAGAGAAACAGGTTTACAAATTGATAATTTAGAGAACTCTGATTTAACCTTTGAAAAGAAACATGAGTTAAACTTAGGTGCAAGCTTAGGTTTGTTTAAAAATAGGTTGGCCATAGATGTAGATTGGTACAAAAGAAACAACTTTGATCTAATAGGTATTGTAAATACTCAAGGCTTAGGTGGTGAAATTACTAAATATGGTAATGTGGCAGCAATGAAGTCTAGCGGTATTGAGGTAAGTATTGCTGGTACAGTTTTGAAAAAGGGAGATTTTTCGTGGACAGCTAATTTTATATACACTCATGCAACCAATAAGGTAACAGAATCAGAAAATAACGCTAGGGTAATTGATTATATTACGGGAACAGGTTATGGTTTGAAAGGTTACCCAGCTCGTTCATTATTTTCAATTCCTTTTGTAAGAATACAAAATGATGGTCTTCCGGTATTTATCAATGATGATGGAACAGAAACGGTATCAGGAGTTTACCTTCAAAATAGAGATAAAGTGGATTTCCTAAAATATGAAGGAACGTTAGAGCCTACACATTTAGGTAGTTTTGGAAATATTTTCGCTTACAAAAACTTCAAACTGAATGTTTTTGTAACTTATTCTTACGGGAACGTAGTGCGTTTAGATCCAGCATTTAGAACGGGTTACACCGATTTGGATGCTAATACAAGAGAATTCTTTGATGCGTGGACCGTTCCTGGTGATGAATTAAGAACTAACGTACCAGTAATTCTAGATACAAGATATCTAAGGAATGACAGTGATTACAGTATTGCTTATAATTCTTACAATTATTCTTCCGCAAATGTTGCTAAAGGTGATTTTATTAGATTAAAAGATATCTCTTTGGGATACGATTTTCCTAAAGCAAAACTGGCTAAATTAGGATTAGCAAACTTAGGCTTACGTTTAAATGCTACTAATTTATGGTTGCTTTATGCAGATAAGAAGCTGAACGGACAAGATCCGGAGTTTGTAAATGCTGGTGGTGTGGCATTGCCAATACCAAAACAATATACTTTAACTTTAAGAGTTGGATTTTAATTAAAGAAATTAAGATGAAAAATAAATTTTTATTCATAGCCATTTGTGCAGTAGCTATCTTAAACATTTCTTCTTGTAAGAAATATTTGGATGAATTGCCTGACAATAGAGCGGAACTAAACAATACGGAAAAGATATCGAAGATGCTGGTATCTGCATACCCTCAAAATTCATATGTATTGCCTACAGAATTGTCTTCGGATAATGTTGACGATTACGGTGATACAAATCCTTACAGCGATAGGTTTTCGACTCAGGCATTTAATTGGCAGGATATAACTGAAACCAATAATGATGGTATCGATAGATTGTGGAGCGGCTGTTATAGTGCGATAGCTAGTGCAAACGCTGCCCTTGCTGCGATAGAAGAACAAGGTAATCCTGCATCATTAACTGCTGCTAAAGGAGAAGCTTTGGTAGCACGAGCTTACGGCCACTTTATATTGGTAAATGTATTTGCTCAGCATTATTCTCCAACAAAATCAACAACTGATTTGGGTATCACTTATATGACGAAATCGGAAACTACTCTTAATCCAAAGTATGAGCGAAACACAGTTGCAGAGGTATACGATTTAATGATCAAAGATATAGAAGCTGGGGTGCCATTAATTAATGATGCTTCTTATTCTAATGCCAATGTGGCCAAATATCACTTTAATAAGTCTGCAGCAAATGCTTTTGCAGCAAGGTTATTTTTGTATAAAGGTGATTGGACAAAAGCTGTAAGTTATGCAACAGCATCATTCAACAATTCTCCTGGGGCATATCTTCGTGACTGGTCATATATCTCTACCTATTCTGCAAATTTTGCAAATACAACCAGAGAATACAATGCCAGTACGATCAAAGCTAACTTTTTAATTAGTACGCCAGCATCTTCTGCTGCATTAGCATTTGGTAATTATTACACTGGAAGTAGATACTCCCATGGAAATTATATCGCTAGACAAGAATCTATCTTAACAACCAGAACTCCGCATTTCAATTATGGAACAGCTCTTCCGGCCTATAGAGTTAGGACATATACTTATTCAGGTGCAAATTTGGATAAAGTATTGCTACCACATGTTTCTTACCAGTTTGAGTACACAGATCCTGTAGCCGGTATTGGCTATACACACAGTGTTTTTACTCCATTTACTGCAGAAGAAGCGTTGCTAACCAGAGCTGAAGCAAATATCCAATTAAAAAACTATGCTCCTGCCATCGCTGATATGCAACTTTTTGTGAACAATACTTATACGGTAGCAACACCTGAGTTAACCGAGGCTTCTATTAACGCTTGGGCCAACGGATTCGCCTATTCTACGCCAGCAGTTTCGACTCCAAAAAAGAAATTTAATGCAGAGTTTGTGATTGAAGCTGGTACACAGGAAAATATGTTACATGCACTATTGTTTTACAGAAGAGCAGAAACATTGCTAACAGGATTGCGTTGGTTTGATGTAAAACGTTATGGTATTGAAATTACAAGGCGTACAATTGTTGCAGGAGCAGTTGGCCCAATTAGTTCAAATACTTTAGTAGTTAGAGATAATAGAAGAGCATTACAATTGCCTCAAGATGTAATCAGTTCTGGTTTAACCCCTAATCCAAGATAGACATGAAATTTAAAAATATTTATTTAATTCTTTTTGCAAGCACACTAGTAGTGAGCGCCTGTAAAAAAGAAAAGTTGGATGCGAACAGTGTGTTTGTCGATTCAACCATTGAAAAAAACCCGCTAGATAATTATATCTATAATAACTATGTATTAAATTATAATGTAGATATTTTATATAAATATGTTGATAAAGAGTCAAGTTTGAACTATAATTTGCTTCCGGCAAGTTATACTAGCTCTATTCGATTAACCAAGTTGTTTAAATATTTAGGCTTTGAGCCTTATGATGAGGTTACTGGAAGTAAAATATTCATTAAACAATATTTTCCTAAATTGATTAATTTTATTGGTTCAGCGGCCTATAATAACAATGGAACCAGAATTTTAGGTACTGCCGAAGGTGCTAAGAAAATAACCTTATATGAGGTGAATTCACTAAATGCAACAACAGGTGTTAATCCTGATTTCTTGACTGATAGTTATTTTCATACCATTCATCATGAATTTCAACATATATTAAATCAAACAACCGATTTTCCATCTAGTTTCCAAGCGATATCTGGAAATACCTATGTTGATGACATTTGGAGTACTGTATGGGGCACAGGAGCGGCTGGTAATGGTGCAGCACTTGCTGCTGGTTTCATTTCCCCTTATGCGAGCAGTTCTGCTAAAGAAGATTTTGCTGAACTCTATTCATTTTATATTACATTATCTGCAGCTCAATTCAACGCGATGTTAAACGTAACTGGAAGTACAGCTGCTGGAAGAACAATTATCAATAACAAACTTATAGCAGTAAAAAACTATATGTTAACGGTTTGGAATATAGATATGGATGTGTTAAGAGCTAACATTGTAAATAGAAAAGCCAACTTGGCCACTTTTGATCAAACATCATTATAAGCTTATTATATTATGAAAAGAAATTATTATTTATTACTAATGGCTAGTCTTCTTTTTTTTGCTGCTTGTGATAAAAAGAAAGACAGAATATTTGAAGATAGTCCAACAGTTCGCTTAAATGCAGCGGTTGCTAATGCACAAACCGTTTTGAGGAGTAAGCCAAATGGCTGGATTATGCAATATTATCCAGGTACAAATGCGCCTTATGGTGGGGTTAATTTATTTGTTAATTTCACATCCGCTACGGATGTGAATGTACAGGGAGATTATACGGCAAGTAATGTAACCAGTTCTTATAAGGTTTATCCGGGTGCTGGTCCAATATTAACTTTCGATACCTACAACTCAATTTTAGCTTATTTTGCTGCGCCTGGAGCGATTACGGGGTTAGTAAGTAACGATGGTGGCTTGGGTGGCGATCTAGAGTTTTTAGTAACCAAAGCCGACGCTGATTCTGTAATTTTAAAAGGTAGAAAAAGAGGCACTCTTATTGTTATGGTACCTATGCCATCAAATCCAGCTACAGTAATCGCCAGTTACAAAGCTGCATGGCAAGCCTACTACGCACCAAACTCTTACAGATTTGAAACTTCTACTGGTAATATTCCGCTTACTTTTGGTTGGTTTATGGAATTAGAGTCGCTTACAGACGTGTACTCTTTTAGGGTTACACCTACTGGTATTGAGTTTTTAGAACCTGTAACCGTTAATGGCATCACAGTTAAGGAATTGACGAGAAAGCCGGCAGCAGTAGGGTATCCTAATGGATATTATGATAATTCCGCTGGAACGTTAAAATTAGTTCCGATATTTTAAACTTTATCTAAGAGACTCTCTTTTAAACCCCGCCTCATCAGCGGGGTTTTCTGTGAATTTTTTGGTTTAAAAATCGATCTTAATTCTAAAATATAAGTCGAATTTGACTGTGCATATCTTTATTATAAATCATTTATAAAATCTCCAATGCAAATCATTGTAAGGCAAATACTAGGCTATTTGATTTTTTTGTCGAACCATGTATGTTTTATATTAATTAACGAAAAAGTTTTTTCTTTTGAGGTGAAAATGCTGGGATTAATTCTGGCTATACTTTTTGCCTTCTCAGGTCTATATGACTATAAGATTCATTATAAAAAAATAGGACAGTTTAAAATAAGCTGTGCCATGCTTATTGTGTTAAACCTTGTTTCTTGGGTTTTTGAAGGTTCGTATTTGTTTATCGCAATTAATTTGGTTTTATTAATAGTCTTTATTTTTTGGAAAAGGCAATTAAGTAATCACTTAATAGTTTAAAAATAATCTCTCTCCCACAAACACCGCCTCATCAGCGGGGTTTTTTTATGACATAATTTTTTCTACCCCTCACACGTTAAATCTTATATTTGCAATGATGAAAAAGACATTCACTTTTATCTTATTTTCAATTGCCTGCATTTTACTTTTCACTGCTAATGCACAAGCACAATGCGCCATGTGTAGCATCAATGCAGAGCAAGGCGTAAAAAATGGCAATACCGTTTCGGCTGGTTTAAATACAGGTGTTCTATATTTACTGGCCATTCCTTACATTATGGCAATAGTAATTGGGGTGATCTGGTACAAGAAATACCGAAAGAAAAATGTGGCGTTAAATATGAAAAAAGAACCTTTTCATTTAAACTAAACATGTCTGGTAAAACTTCCAAGCTTTCTGCAATCGTAAACTGCAAATGCCCACACTGTCGTAGGGGAGATATATTTACGGGCAGTATGTATGGCTGGAATATTCAGCATACTAAAGAAATTTGCAGTTATTGTTCACAGCGGATAGAAATTGAACCTGGATATTTCTATGCGGCCATGTACGTTAGTTACGCTATGAATGTAATCGAAATGCTCCTCGTAAGTTTTATTACTTACCTGTTTTTTGGTCCACTAACTGATGCAACTTTTTGGCATT
Source organism: Pedobacter sp. MC2016-05 (assembly GCF_026239735.1). Lineage (GTDB taxonomy): Bacteria > Bacteroidota > Bacteroidia > Sphingobacteriales > Sphingobacteriaceae > Pedobacter. Next base: position 47,147 of record NZ_JAPIVT010000004.1, on the reverse strand, counting down.
ATTTGATTGCGATTTTTGCTGGTTGTTTTATTCTTTATCCTTTTAATTACCGCTACTCACGTATTATTTTGCTTCATGTATTGTCGCCGAATATTAAGTATAAAGCTTATTACGATCAATAAAAGTCAGGAGTTTTAAGTTTGAGTGTTTAACACGATATATTAATTACTCAAGATTCTAAATTGGATAGCTGTTGTACGGTTTATCCGATTAATCATATCTATATGCTAAAAAAAGAAACCTTAAAATTTATCAAAGATGTAGCGGAAAATAACAACCGCGAATGGTTTACGGAAAATAAACCAAGATACGAGGAAGCGAAAGAAGATACTTTGAAACTTGTAGCAGCGCTTATGCCGGAGCTGGCCAAGGTAGATCCCTTAATTTCTTCAGAAATTGATCCAAAGAAAAGCTTAATGCGTATTTATCGCGATGTGCGGTTTAGCAAAAATAAAGATCCCTATAAAAATAACTTCGGCATTTGGTTTTCTGCCAAGAGCAAAGGCGGTAATGAACCTGGTTACTATTTACACATCCAACCGGGTAAAAGCTTTATTGCAGGAGGCTATTGGATGCCCGAAGCACCACATGTTAAACTTATCCGCCAGGAAATAGATTACAATATTGACGAGTTCAAAAGCATTATTGAAGCTAAAGCATTCAAAGCAAATTTCACATTGGGCACAACAAATGCCCTGAAAAATGCGCCGAAGGGCTATGATCCTGCAGATCCAAACATTGAGTTTTTAAAGTTAAAAAGCTTTGAGGCTACCATGCCACTAAAAGATGAAGACTTTTTTAAAGCTGATCTCGTTAATAAGTTGATAAGTTCTTTTGCAACAATACAACCTTTAGTTGCATTTTTACGAAATGCCATCGAGCAATAACCAACTGTTAATTTAATACTCAAAATAACCGATAATCAATGTTCAACCCTTCGCAGGTTTTGTACTTGATGCTAAAATCTTGAAAACAAAATATGAAACCATCATGATTTTTCAAACACCTAGTGGATGAATAAATCTGATACCTGCCTGCGGTAGGCGGGGCTTAATCACCATTTAAAACAAATTATTATACGATGAAAAATACCTTCTTAGCTTTTGTCATTCTTTTATTCATTTCATCCTTTACCTCATGTGTGGTTTTATCGCCAAAAAAATATAAAGCTTTATTGGGCAGCAAAGATTCTTTGTATACTGCCTTTAATGAGGGCTTGGTAAAAATCGAGAACTTAGAGAAAGAGGTTGCGAAACTTAAGAAAGACACCACTTTGATGGCTGAAGAGTTAAGAGATTTGCAAAGCAGTTACAATGAAGTAGATGCAAACTATAAAAAGCTAAAGAATAATTCGACCACTGAAATTACAAAGCTATCTGGCGATCTGGCTGCCCGCGAAAAGCGTTTAAAAGAGGTAGAAGAAGTTTTGCGTAAACGCGATGAAGCAACCAATTCATTAAAAGAGAAGTTGCAGCAAGCACTGCTCGGCTTCACCAAAAGTGGCTTAACTGTAGAAATTAAAAACGGAAAGGTTTATGTTTCGCTAACAGATAAATTGTTATTTCCATCAGGTAGTATTATCATAGATGAAAAAGGGAAGCAGGCACTAACACAGTTGGCTAATGTTTTAAAGCAACAGCCAGAAATTAACATTGCTGTAGAAGGCCATACCGATAATCAAAAAATAAACAACTTAGGTCAGATTAAAGATAATTGGGATTTAAGTGTATTAAGGGCAACTTCGGTGGTACGTTATTTAACAGATAATGAGAAGGTAGAAAGCGTAAGAATGACTGCCACAGGTAAAGGAGAATTTCAGCCCCTCGGTTCAAATGCAAATGCAGATGGAAGAAGCAAAAATAGAAGAATCGAAATTGTGCTTTCTCCAAAATTGGATGAACTTTACAACCTGATCAAATAATTTAATCGCATTAAATGAGTAAGAATGCCCTTTTGATTTAATCATTAGGGCAATTTTTTATTTATAAGACTTTAAAATCTTAAATGATTGTTCGAATTCGAAGTTATTCAAGTTGGCATACTCTGGCATCGAAATTTTGTTTATCGATATAAATTTAAATAATTCTTTTATTGCATTTGATACCTCTTCGGGTTTATCGCAATGCTTCAACACATCTATTTTTAGCAGAAGCAATGAAACTTCGTAAATTATAAAATCATTTTTAAAGGCCATTTTCAACCCTGTTTCTATTTCGGTAACTGCTTGTTCATAATTGTCTGTGTAGTTGTAAAAGCTCGCCTTGAATAAACTAAAACCTACGCTAATAAAATTGGTGTAGTAAGTATAGTCGCATTCTATCACTTTCTCCATAAATTCTAAAACTCTTTTAGCCTTCTTATAATAGTTAAGTTTAAGATAGGTATGGCCCAAATGCAATAGTAGGAACGGAGAAAAGACCGAATGGCGTACAGTAAAGATATTAGGATATTTAGTTAGAATAGCCATAATAAAGCGGTGGCACTCAGCATAATTTTTCTGTGCGAATAAAGCCAATAAAACTAATCGATAGGCCAGAATTTCGGGGGTAGTAATTAATTTGTTGCTCAGAGGTTCACTCTCATCAATTTTTTGGCATAGCCTGATAATTTTATCTTCGAGTGTTTTACTTTCATGTGGTTTGCCTAACAGGTTGTTGTGGAAATATAAAATGATGTCGTACGGATTTATGGGGAATAGTTCACTCAATCTCTTGTAATGGCGTTTAAGTGTATGCATTGTACTGATCAAAGAAGATTTGTCGATATCAATTAAGGCGATATTACATTCGATAACCAATAGCATGATCTGGACATCTTCATTTAATACATTATCCGAAATAGTTTTAATAGTTTCCTTGTAAAGTTTACTCATCGTTCGGCCTGCAGCCAAAATATCAATAAAATTTAAGTCGATACTTTGTTTATTGAAGTTTGAGTTGGGCTTGCTAAGCTCATATTTCGAAACATTGCAAATGAAATCAAACGACATGTTTTTTTCTTCATTCGTAAATGACAGTTTTAGGATGTTTTTTAACTCAGAAATTTCATTTCTATTGATACAGAAGCGAATAGCCCAGTTTAAAATGTGATATCTTAATACTGTTCCTTGCAGAAAGGTTGCTAAGATGTATTCAAAAAAATCCTTGCCTGGTTTGTAATTAAAGCGTTCGGTAATTTGAATAAAAATGAAATAGGTATAGATATCATCGTCCAAAAAGCGAACAATTTCTGTGGGTATTGCAGTGCTAAGCCGCTTTTCTTCAATTAGAATACCATCGTACAACAGTTCTTGATAAGCATCAGGATATTGATTTACAATGTCAAGAATAGCTTCTTTAGCCACACGAAGACCTTTATTTCCTTTAGATATACTTCCGCTTATTTTTTTTAACAGATATATTTTCTCGGTACTTTTTTTCGCTAAAAAGATTTTCTTTTCTAAGAAAAAGTTAATAATCTCATAACAGAGAAGCGTATTATTCAATTCGAGGGCAAGATTATCTTTTTTTAATTGATAATATACTTGCAGCCAAAACGGCGTTTTAAATTGCGTCAAGAGGGCGGGGCTTACCTCATCCTGAATAACCGTTTTATCTTCAAGCTGGCTTAATACATTTAATATCTCTTCGGTATTTAGCGGCGGAACATTGCTAAGTACATCAAGATCGTAAACAAGCCATTATACCAACTCTTTGTTAAAAAAGCCGAGCCTGTTATAACAGGTTGCAGATTAATCCAACTATTGGTTCGTAAACCAAATACCATTTTTAGGAAGTTGTTTTCTTCTATGCTGTATAAAAAATCTATAAATGTTTGTAAATATTCTGTCTTGGTGAGAAATTCGTCAATTCCATCAACGATTAATATAAACCGGCCCTCTTTTTTTTCTGGATTAACTTTGAAAACTGATTAAATCGTTAACGCTTTCAAATTTAAATTCCTTTAAAAACCATTCTTTTAGCGTTATTCCATCTCGGAGAATCGTATTGATACTATTCACGTTCATCAGTAAAACAATATCATTTTTATACAATGCTTGTTCCGAATAAAAAAAGCGGTGAACCAAATGTGCCAGTAGGATGGATTTACCTTGGCCGGGCAAAGCACTCAAAGTTGTAAACTGATAATCGTTATTTAAAAAATAATCAAAATCAGGATAATAGAAACTTCTATTGGCTGTGTATACGAATGGAATGCCTGAATTATTTTTCTTTGAAACCAGTGCAATCTCACTGATATACTTCGCTTTTAATTTGAGTGTTTCCCAGGTGCTTTGTTCAGCTGAAACTTGAGTTTCTTTTTCCTTACAGAATGTATTCCAGTCTGAATAGCCTATGTATTGTGATAAGCTGCTCAAAGTAAACAAAGAAAATTTGTGTTGGGTGTTTGCGAAGCCAAAAAACCTTTTGATAGTGGTTTCACTAACATAGTTTTTAGTTTCTTGAAATATATACTCAGAAATTAGCTTACAGTGAGAAGGATCTATATTTTTTAATCCCGACTTTATAAGTACAAACTTCCTGAGTTCAGAGAGGAGTTCGTTAGTGTTCATTAATTTACAGGGATGACTTCACTAATGTCATCATAATTTCACAATGCAGGAAATTAAATAAATGTTAATTGAACGGATGAACAAAATGAATGAAAATTTCGAAAATATAATGAACAAGAATGGATAGAAAGCATGTTCATGCGAAATGTAGATTTGTCATTGAAATGTTTATGTACAAGTACTGAACACAATCAATCATCCCCAACTACGCCTGACATGATGAAAATCTTTACCTCTCATTTCCATAAAGGAACAATTCGCTGTGCGCTTGCATTCGCAATCATCACTTTATTAACGTTCTTCGGTTCTGTTTCGTATGCGCAAACAAAAAATTATGCAAATTCAGTTACTGAAATTAAGCCTTTTTCATTTAGTCCATCTCGTGTGGATAATATCAACAATGCGATAAGTACCAGTGATGCTAATTTTGCTACACTTAATTCGTTTGGGGGAGTAGCGTTGGGTGCAGGTTCCTATTCTGGCGGAATTAATTTAAAATTTCCAAGCAGCATTGCGGCAAATAAAACCACCTATATCAGAATTGATTTCGATCAATCGGCACTAAACGGCTTGCTGGGAGGAACATTAGGAGGGCTCGTAGCAGACATTGTCGGAACCCTGGTTATTGGAAACCATCAATTTGAAGTTGGAGCTTTACGCCCCAATGGATCCACTATTTTAAATCGGTCGAGTGCTTCAGGTTTCGATAATAACTCAAATATTAAAATTGTTAAGGATAAGAATGGCTACACTTTTATTGCCATTACCCCAAATGAAATTTACGATCAGGTTTATGTTGTTGACAAAACCACTGGTCTTTTAGATGATATCTATTTTACCGCTATTGATGATCAAGGTACCAAAGGATACATTAGCTCTGACAGGGAATCATCGTGCTGTTTAGAAGTTTTCGAAGTTAAAAAGGAGTTTTTCAATATCAGCGGCATTCTTACCGATTGCAAAACAAAATTGCCATTGGCAGGTGCAACGGTGAGTTTCTCGAATATAGAAAACAATCAAAAACAAACCACTGGTACCAATGGTAAATATATATTCAGGACAGATTCAAAACGGCCTTTAAAGTTGCTTTTTGCGAAAGATAATTATTTCTCCATCACCAAAAATTATTCTTTCGAGGAGCTTGCGAAAGCCGATACTATGATTTATAAAGACTATTGTCTGAGTCCTTTTAAACTAGGAATCCCAATTGCCTTAGATAATATTTATTATGAATTTAACAGCGCAGAACTTACGGAGCCATCTAAAAAAGTGCTGGATTTTCTTATCCCAATTATGGAAGATAATCCTGAGATGAAGATTGAGCTGGGTTCGCATACCGATAATATTGGTGCCGATGAATACAATTTAAATTTATCAAACGAAAGGGCGAAATCTTGTGTCGATTACCTGGTTAGCAAAGGAATTTCCGAATCTCGGTTAACATCTAAAGGTTATGGAGAATCGATGCCTATTGCACCAAACGAGATTGGAAAGGGTAAGAAGAAAAAAGATAATCCAGATGGAAGAGCCAAAAACAGGCGTACAGAGTTTAAAGTTACAAAGAAATAGAATTAATTATGTCTCTTATTAAAGCCGTCTTCAGTTATGAGGATGGCTTTTTACTTTATATACCATGTGGGTTTTAATATTAATCTTTGTAATTTTCGCCCAATAAAATATCTCTATGAAACCCCTGATTCATCCCTCCATTATTTTCAGAACGCCGAAATTTTCATATCAAGCTGATCTTGAAAGTAGTTGGGATGAACTTAAAAAAGCCATTTCCATTTCATCATCTACCTTTTACGAAACCATAAAAGACGTAGAAGCTCATGAACTGAAAAACCTGCCGCCAAAGATTTTTTTCACAGTTTGGAAATATTTTAACCGGGCGAAATATCGCTCAACACCCTATGGCACATTTGCAAGTTTCAGCTTTTTGGCAAATGCCTTTAATGAAAGCGAAAGCAAAATCATTGTAAACAATGAGCAGATTGTACATCAGTTTATTGATTGGCCATATCGGAATGAACTTCATTTTGATTTCGAGAAATTGATGGCTGATAACGTTCAGCTGTTCAGCAACACTAGCTATTATTCAACAATCAACAGCATCAGGTATATTGCCTGCACGGAAGGGGTTTTTGAACTGGCAGAGATTGATCAAAATGAATCTGTAATGCAAATTCTCGAATCATGTGCCAAACCGATTGCGGTAAATGATTTGATTAACACGCTGGGTGTAGATGAAGCGGGTAAGGTAGAATTTTTAGAATTGCTTCAGGATATGCACTCCATCCAACTTCTTTTTACGGAGTTCGATCCTAATGTGATAGGGGAAGATTATTTCGAAAGAATTGGAATCGATGACAGCAATCTCCCAAAATATTTAATTGCAGAAAGAAAAGTAATTGTTGGCGGTTTAGATGAGCGTTTATTGAAGCCGATACCGACACTGATCGATCTTTTATCGAAAATCTTGCAATCTGATGAACGTGAAGCGCTAAAAAGCTTTATTTCGAGATTCAAGAATAAATTCGATCAGCAGGAAGTTCCGCTTTCCATCGCACTCGACCCTGAAATGGGTGTGGGCTACGATGAATTGGAGCAGGTAAGCGAAGATGATTTTGTAGCGCAGTTTAATTCGAAGAAAAAGAATGCTGAAGACAAACAAGATCTGAAATCAACATTAAAAACCAAACTTTCTGTAGCTGGTTTTGAAAACAAGGAGCCTATTTATTTGAATAAGCTTGCGTTTGAAACAAATGAAAGTGAAAGCATTCTGCCAAACTCATTTAGCTTTTTGATGTCGTTAGCGGATGATTTAATTTGTGTTGATCAAATTGGTGGTGTAACGGCAAATGCTTTAACCGGGCGCTTTTCTATCGCCGATAAAGCTGTAGAACGGTTTTGCGTAGAAACTTCGGCCATTGAGCAAAATGCAAACCCGGAGGTGCTTTTTTTTGATGTTGCCTACCTCGTTGAAACCAATGTGGATAATATCAATCGTAGAAAGCAGATTTACGGGCACCAGTTATCCATACTGAATTTCGATATATCATCAGCACCTCTTTCACTAGGTGATATTCAAATTTCGGTGAGTAATAACGAAGTCATTCTTAGATCAAAGAGCTTAAATAAAAGGCTTATTCCCCGCATGGCTTCGGCTTATAATTACACCCGGTCAGATTTGTCGGTGTTTAGGCTCTTGTGCGATTTGCAACATCAGGGTCTGCAAACTTCCCTATCACTATCCCTTGATAGTATCTTTCCCGATCTGGACTTTTATCCTCGCTTTCAGTTTCATAATATTGTATTAAGCGGTGCAAAATGGCGAGTAAGCAAAACACATTTCTACCCCAATAAAACAGCCGTCTCTATGGAAGATTGTCGTTCTTATCTTACGCAAATCGGAGTAAGCAAGTACTTTAAAGCGGGTTTGTCAGATCAAACTTTATGCTTTGGTTTAGATAGTGATGAGGATTTGAATGCTTTTCTTCAATTTATCCAAAAGCAGAATAAATTATATTTAGAGGAAGTCATCTTGCCCAAAAATGATGTTATTGTAAATCAGGCGCAAAGTCCTTATGTAAGTCAATTTATTTTAAACCTGTATCATAACAATAGCATTTACAAAAAAACAGAAATTAGCAGTAATAATGCAATTCCTGTTCAAAAGGTATTTCTTCCGGGAAAGGAGTGGCTATATTTCGAAATTTATTGCCATCAACAGCGTTCCGATGAATTGTTAATTGGGGTGATCCCATCTTTCTTAAATCAATTTTCAGCGCAGATAAGATCGTGGTTTTTTATCAGGTACAATGAAAATGGAAACCATTTGCGTTTGAGGATTTTACTGCACAACAACGAAGACGGACAAGCATTGGTTTCTGCGCTAGGCGATCTTCTGAAGGATTATATGGCGAGTGGTTTGGTTTCAGATTTTCAATTAAAAACCTACCGGCGAGAGTTGGAAAGATATGGAGCAGAAATCATTTCGGATGTTGAAAATCATTTCTCTATTGATAGTGATTTTGTTCTATCGCAGTTGCAGCAGCAAACAGATGCTTTTACCAAGTATAAATGGTGTTCTTATTTGGTAGATGAACTGTTAAAAGCTGGCGTTTTCGATTCTGAAGTGATGCTGAAAGTAACAAGAATGATTTCCGATTCATTCAATAAAGAGCATCATTTGGATGCGACAGATTTCAAAAAACTCAACCAGCAATATCAACAATATAAAACTGCGCCAAATTTTGATCCAAAACAAAACGAAAATTTCGACCGTTTTAGGCAATCATTTATCGGCGTACTTAAATTAACTGACGGGAACAGAAAAGTAAAACTCTTTACTGATCTAATGCACATGCATGTTAACCGATTGTTCAACAAAGATCAACGGACGAATGAAATGGTAATGTATTATTTCTTACTTAAGGACCTTCAACGTAGAAGAGCTATTGGTTGAGGTTTAATTTAGACATCGGATTAATTACCTGCACATCTATTTCCGTTATATATCTATTCAACGGGTCTTTGTAGTATCTGAAAATATAATCATCCTTGTAAAAATTGGCTAGCCTTTTATTGATGTTGTCGATACCAACGTGGTGACTTTCATGTTCTTTTCCTTTATTATCATTCACCATATTAATGGTGCTGATGTTTAAATTATTGTTCTCATAATCAATTTTAATGATAGCCGGTTGCGTGGAGTGAGTCACATTGCCATGCTTGAATATATTTTCTACAAGGGTTAATAAGATAAGTGGCGGAAACCTTAAGCCAAACAAATCACCATTAACCTCTAAATTTAAATTAATAGCATTTGCTGTTCTGAGCTGATGAAGGTTGATTAAGTGTTCAATTTGTTCTACTTCCTCACTCAATGGAACCATTTCCGATGCTTCTGGCCTCTTTAAAGCATAGCGCATCATTTCGGCTAGGTTCATGATCGCATCAGCAGCCATTGGTGCTTTTTTACGGGCGTCGTTGTATATAAAATTTAAGGTATTAAACAGAAAGTGAGGGTTGATCTGGCTCCGAAGAAAGTTATTTTGCGATTGAACCAAATCATTCTCTAAAGCCTGTTTTTCTATTTGTGTAACGAGACTTTGACGTTCCAAAGCCTCCACCTTTTTTCTATCTTCAAAAGATTTTAAAATGTAAACATAACCAGTAGAAAAACCGATATACAAAAGAGATCTATAAAGACAAGACAGTATGAACTCCTTATCTAAGCTTCTGCTGGGATTAGCTTCGAGTAGCTGGAGTTTTTCAAATAATATTATGAAGGCATAGGTTAAGAAAATGTATCCACAAATTATGATTGATATTAGCACCAATATTTTGATGAAACGATACGCCTTACTATCCCGGTTTAAGATGTTTTTTAATAAATATGCATAGGAGTAGAAAGTGATTATATTAATTATATATACTAAGACATAAGCGCCAGGCTCTCTGAATTTGTTAGTGATAAGTCCTAACACAAACACTTCATATACGATATAAATACTCCAAATTATAAGGTGAATTTGATATATGTTATAGAAGTTTTTTAATGCTCTTAAGTTCATTTTTTAGCGTTATATCTACTTAAAATGGGTTTTTATCTGTTAAAAACATGTGTTTGTGTAAAAAAATAGTTGAACATGAATTTACGTTGCACCTTTACAGAAATTAATAATAACAATTAAATTTATCAGATTATGAAAACTCAAAACACTTCAAAAATCACAAAAAAAGCTGTGTTCGTTTATAAAAACATTAAAGCTAAAAATAACTACGCTACTAATCCAACCGGAGATATGAGCCATTCAGTTGTTACAAGTTTTATTTTTGAAGTATAATTATTGACTTCTATTTGATTTCAATAAGCTACTTTGTACGTAGGCGAAGAAAGCTTCTTTGTAGCCTTCGCCAATCTGAATCATTTCATTATTTACAAGACGGATTATATTTCCATCTACCTTTTTGATTGCTGCTTTAGCAACTATATTCGATTTATTAACTCTAATAAATGCGTGGTTCTCTAAAGCTTTTTCAATCTCCTTTAGTGTAAGGTAAGTGGTGTGCGTTTCACCCTTGGTAATGATTTGAATATAATTCTGAAGTGCTTTTATGTAAAGTATTTCATCAATAGCAATATTGGAAAAAGCATATTTGTGGTCGCCTTTGATATAAAGCGCCGCCACCTGTTCGGCATCTTTTGAAGTAGCTTTGGCATTATTTGCCTCCTTCTTCAAAATTCTATCAATACCTAAAGCAAATTTGGCAAATGAAATTGGCTTTAATAGATATTGATCTGATTGAACATCAAAAGCTTGTAAAGCATAGTCAGGATGTGCGGTAGTGAAAACTAAATACTTAGCTTTCTCTCGGATATTTTTGGCAAGTTCTAAGCCATTAATTCCAGGCATATCAATATCCATGAAGAGGAGATCTATCTCGTCGTCAATGCTAATTTCGGTTAAGGCTTGAACTGGACTTGTAAAAGTCTTGAATACTGTTAGTCCAGGCATTTCTGCTATATGGTCTGTAAGTACCTCAATCGCATGTTGTTCGTCATCGATGACAACGCATTTTAGATTCATGATATGATAAATATGAGTTTGGAATGATTTTAATGCAAGTTAAAGAAAAATATAATCAAATTACTTCTTGCCTAAAAAAAAGCCTGGTTGCCGTTTTCTTACTACAAGAAAATCTTGGTTTCGTGTAATAATCCACATGGTTGATGTAAAAAAATAACTTACTCATTTCTTTTTAATAATCTTTAGACTGTTTGCCAAAAACAGATAATTAATGGATTTACCTCTAAAAAGTAAATAGATTAATTAACCCTTTACATCTGCCTACCCAAGCTTGTGTAGCCTGTGGATAAGAAAATTAAAAACAGGCCATACAATACTGGGATCAGCTAATAGTTGGAAGTGTAAGTGAAGTTGGTACAACACAAATGAAAAACATACAAATTACAAATACTCAACATGGAACTTAAAGACGAAATCGGTCAGTTTGCAGTAAGAATTAAGAAGATGCTTCCTCAAGTTCAAAATGAAGACTTAACCAGGAATGCATTGGTAATGCCATTTATTCAAATTTTAGGATTTGATCCTTCAGAAGTTCAATCTGAAGCGGTTTTGGATTTTGGTGTTAAAAAAAGTAAGAAAGTAGACTACACCATTATGAAAGATGGTGAGCCAACTATTTTGGTGGAATGTAAGCACCATGAGGATAGTCTTGATATCCACGATTCTCGTTTATCAAAGTATTTTCGTAAAACTAAGGCAAAATACGGTTTGCTCACAAATGGTTTGGTTTATCGCTTCTATACCGAGAAAATGGTTAAATCGAAAAAAAATCAGCAGCCATTATTTGAGTTTAAAATTACTGATACTAAAGCTGCGACAATTGCAAAATTGATTGAAGAACATAAAGATTACTTTAACGTTGAGCAAAAGTCTGTAGCCAGTTAATATATTTATTTGATCTAAGAGCCCCGAAATTCTAGAGGAACTAAAGTCCCTTTGCGGGGTTTTTTTGTGCCCAAAAAAGGGAGGAGTCTTTCGGCTTCTCCCTTTTTAAATAATCGTTATTGTGAATTAAATCAGTTCAACGCTTCTGCTCACAAATGCTGTTAGTTCTGCACCCGTTAACATGCCTTGCGCTAATAAAGCTAAATCTACAGCTTGCTTAGCCAAATTACTTTGCTCTTCGCCTTCTGCTTTTAGAATTTTGCTTACCAACTTGTGGTTGCCATTAATAGCCACTTTATAGCTATCAGGCATTTGGCCGTAAAAGCCCATTCCACCTCCCATTGCAGCCATATCTTTCATGCGACGCATAAATTCATCCATGGTTATGGTTACCGGTAATTCATCAGGGTTTAGCGCCACCACTTCTACCTGCATACCTGGTTTGGTAATTGCTTTCTCAAAAATTGTGGTCACTTCCTTTACCTGATCTTCACTTAACACATGTTCGTTAACTTCGTCTTTCTCAATTAACTTATCAGCAACGCTCGAATCAACACGTTTAATAGAAGTTTTTTCTAGCTTTTGCTCTAGTTGCTGAATAAAATGATTATCAATTGGTGAATCTAAAACCAATACATCATAATCTTTTTTATTGGCCGATTGAATGAAAGCATCTTGTTTAGAAGCATCGTTGGAATATAGATAAACCACTGTTCCGTTTTTATCAGTTTGCAGTGGCGAAACCTTCTCTTTGTATTCGTTTAAAGTAAATAGTTCGTTTTTAGTGTTTCCAACCAAGGCGAAATCTTTGGCTTTATCGTAGAATTTCTCTTCGCTAATCATGCCATATTTAACGAACAAGCCGATATCTTTCCATTTATCTTCGAAAGATTTACGGTCTTTGTTAAACAGTTCCGATAATTTGTCAGCAACTTTCTTGGTGATATAGTTGTTGATTTTTTTAACATTGCTATCTGCTTGTAAGAAACTACGCGATACGTTTAGTGGGATATCGGGAGAATCGATTACGCCGTGTAACAACATCAAAAACTCAGGAACGATATCTTTCACCTCATCGGTAATAAATACCTGGCGAGAATATAATTTGATTTTGTTGCGTTGCATTTCGAAGTCGTTCTTCAACTTAGGGAAATACAATACACCAGTTAAATTAAATGGATAATCTACGTTTAAGTGAATCCAGAACAATGGCTCTTCACTAAATGGATACAACTCGCGATAGAAGTTTAGATAATCTTCGTCTGACAAATCTGCAGGTGCTTTTGTCCAGATTGGATTAGTCGTATTGATGATATTATCAACTTCTACGTCTTTATATTTTTTCTTGCCTTCTTCATCTTCACCGTCCTCAACAGATTCATTTTTGGTGCCGAATTTGATAGGAACAGGTAAAAATTTAGCGTATTTATCAAGGATTTCCTGCAGTTTCGATTCCGCTAAAAACTCTTCCGAATCTTTATTTACATGAAGAATAATATCGGTACCACGGGTAGTTTTAGTTCCTTCAGTAATTTCGAATTCAGTACTTCCATCGCACACCCAACGAGCTGGTTCTGCCCCGTCCTGGTAAGATAAGGTTTGAATTTCAACTAAATCAGCAACCATGAAAGCCGAGTAAAAACCCAAACCGAATTTACCGATGATTTCGTTGGCATCTTTAGCATCTTTAAATTTTTCTACAAATTCACTTGCGCCAGAAAATGCAACTTGATTGATGTACTTTTTAATTTCTTCGGCAGTCATCCCCAAACCATTGTCGCTTATGGTAATGGTTTTAGCGTCTTTATCAACCGCAACCTGTACCAAAGGTTGGCCCACTTCGCCGTTAAACTGACCTAATGAACCAAGTCTTTTAATTTTCTGAACCGCATCTACTGCGTTAGAAACCAACTCACGAAGAAAAATTTCGTTGTCAGAGTATAAAAACTTCTTAATTATCGGGAAAATATTCTCGGTATGTATCGAGATATTTCCTTTTTCTTGTATGCTCATATGTAAATAAATTGTTTAATCTACATCCTGCATATCAAGGCTTGTTCCAAAGCTTTTTGTTTGCCAAATTGACAGGTGAATTTTGCAATAAGTAGCATCATCTATCTGAAGCGAACGGTTAAGCATTATTTTATGAAATGAGATTGCTTCGTGCCTCGCAATGACGACCGTTCTTAACGACATTTATATTGATTTTCATGAAATAAATTAACCGTCGCAATGACGACCGCATTAAACATGCCTCAATATTTTATCCTATCGGTCGGTATCCTCACTGATCGATACATTAAACTATTCTTGAAAAAGTCGTCATCTTTAGCTTCAAGAGGGATTTTAGTCATCAGCTGAAATAAAAAAGCCAAGAAGTTTTGTCTCCTTGGCTGTATTTTTTTCAAGTCTCTTTTTAGTTCAACAAAAAGCTTGGTTCGTTTTCTTCTAGGCTTAATATTTTGGTAATCTTCTTCAGTAAAACATCCATTTGGAAAGGTTTCGATAAGAAGTCATCCTGACCATAATTAAGGGTTGTAAAATCTTTCTGATCATATAAGCCAGATATCAATAAGATGGGAATTTTAGAAGTACTTTCTATTGATTTCAATTGCTCGCACAATATCCTGCCATCAATATGGCCCAAAGAAATATCAAGTAAAATTAAATCTGGATTGAAACTCTCAATTCTGTTAAAAACTTCTTCGCCATCATTTAGTGCCGAAACTTTAAAGCCACCAATTTCGAGTATTAACTGTATGGTTTCTAAAACCTCAATGTCGTCGTCAACTACCAATATTCTCTTCATATATTTAAAGCAATTTATGCGCCCTTAAAATTATAACAAAATGTATATTGTTATGTTTAAAATCTTCAAAAAAATTTAACGTTTAGTTTATCTTAGAAATAATGCTATCGGTTTCGCCAGCTTGTTGTACAATTCCTTCCTTTTGAAGAATGAAGTTAAACAAGTCTTCTATTGGCTTTTGTAAAATTTTGCCTGGCTCAATTCCATTAGCTTGCAAAACTTCCACCAACTCATCTTGATAGTAAAAAGCTATCGAACCTACAAAATGACAAGGAACATCTTTATGCTTTGGATAATCTTTTATATTGGTATCAACAAATTCTTGAAAGCCTGTTCTTAAAATATCCTGAATAAAAGGATGTTCTCTGTTACTGGCCATAAAACGGCTAAAGCTGGCCAAATAAATGTTTGGAAAAGGTTTCTGATATACATTAGTAATAATCTGGTCTTTTTCTGTCGGGAAAGCTTTTTTAAACGTTGCGGCTAAACCGGAGGGCATTTTGTTGTATAAATAAGCAAGCAATACTTTTTTACCGAAAAATGTTCCAGAGCCTTCATCACCTAGAACATAACCTAAACCATGATGGCCATCGTGGATTTTTTTACCATCGAAATAACAAATGTTTGAGCCAGTGCCTAAAATACAATTCAATCCTTCTGCATTGCCACAAGTAGCATAAACGGATCCTAAAAGATCATGATCTACTGAAATAAAAGCGTTTTTAAATATCTCCGATAAGCCATTCGATACCACCTCGTGCTTATCAGGCGACGAACAACCTGCACCGAAAAAGTATATCTCTTTTACTTGTTCTGCATATTGCATCACCGTTTCGTTTTTCGAAATTAGCTTGCTAATATCCTGCTCGCTTAAAAAGTAAGGATTTATACCGGGAGTGTTAAATTTTATGGTTTCGCCATTAAGATAGCCCATCCAATCTGTTTTCGAAGAGCCACTATCTGCAACAAGTATCATAGGAATAAATATAAAAATTAATTGGATAAATCTACGTTGCCACTAATCTCTTTCAAGGTGGTTTCTGCAATTTTAGCCTGATATTGCATCTCGATAAAACGATTTTTTGCGTCAATGGCATTGCGTTGTGCCTCTCTAAGCTCCAACGGGGCAATACTTCCTAATTTATATTTGGCCATGGTAATATCTAAATTCTCTTTCGCAATATCTACGTTACGTTGTTCCAGTTTAATCAAATCAAGATAGGTTGCGTAGTTTTGGTACGCGGTTAACAATTGTGACTTTACATCAAGTTTAGTTTTGCTCAAATTCAGCGATGAATTTTCAATGTCGATTTTGGCATTGCGCTCTTGTTGACGCTGCAAAAAACCATTAAATAAATTTAAACTGGCCGTTACCCCGTAGGTAAAACCATTTGCTGCAAAACGCTGGTTAAACCCTGTCGGACTTGTGCTTTTGGCCCTACTGTAACCCGAGTTCAAACTAATTGCCGGATATCTTGCCCCTTTAATGGCTTTGAGGTTTAATGAAGCAATTTTTTGATTGATAAACGCATTTTGTACGTTTGGATTTTGTAGCTCCGCAAGTTCTGCCTGTTTGCTAAATAGAATTCCCTTATCAACATCTATACTGTCTGCAACAGTAAAGTCAGTGCTAATATCTCTAACCAATAACTGATTTAAACGAACCTTAGCCACCTGAAGAAAATTCTTAATTTGAATGAAGTTCGAAGTATCGGTATTATAATCTACCTGGGCAGTTAATACGTCTAATTTTGACCCTCGTCCCAGTTGTAATTTAGTTTTAGCGATATTGCCGCGCCATAGCGAAACGTCAATGGCACTATCGGCGGCTACCAGTAATTGTTGTTGCCTTACGATATCATAATAAGCTGTAATTACATCAGCTACGGTAGTTAGAATGGTAAGCCGGGCATTTATTTCTCCTTGTTTCTGTAATTCTTTTAAACGATCGTAGTTGGCAAACATTGTAAAGCCATCAAAGATTGTCCAGTTTAAATCGGCGCCATAACTATTATTGGTACTTCTCGCTCCGCGAATCACTCTGTCTTCTCCGGTTACGGGTGTTTGCCTGGTATTTTGAATGCTTCCACCGTTACTGTAAACCCCATCAATGGTGGGCAGCATCCCTGCGTTGCCAACGTTAGCGTTGTTTTGCGCAATCTTGATTTCGTTCTTGCTGATTTTTATGTCGTAGTTATTTTGAAGCGCAATGGTGATGGCTTCCCGCAAGCTGAGTTTTTCCTGTGCAAAGCCGGAAATGGATAGGCACCAAAAAAGTATGGATATGGTTAGTTGCTTACTCATCTTATTCTGCTATATGTGTTGCCTCTTGCTCAAAACGGTCAGCATCTTTTAGTTGTTTATTTGGTTTGTATGGTTTTGCCCAGTACGAGTAAATTGCTGGGATTACAAAAAGGGTTAATACCAGCGAAAATAAAGTTCCGCCTACAATTACGGTCCCCATACTCATTCTGCTTTTTGCTGCCGCGCCCAAAGCCAGGGCGATAGGCAGTGCACCTATGGCAATGGCCAAACTAGTCATTAAGATTGGACGTAAACGAGAAACCGATGCTTCGCGGATGGCCTCCGGTATGGCCATACCTTTTTCTTTTAGCTGATTGGCAAACTCAACGATTAAGATACCATTTTTGGTAACCAAGCCAATTAGCATAATGGTTCCAATCTGACTGAAGATGTTCCAGCTTTGACCGCACAACCAAAGCGATAAAAATGCCCCTGCAACCGCCATTGGAACAGTCAAAATGATAATGATAGGATCTTTAAAACTTTCAAATTGTGCTGATAAAATTAAATAAACCAACAACAATGCTAAGCCAAAAGCGAAAAATGTATTTGAAGAACTTTCTTTAAAATCTCTTGATTCGCCGCTTAAATCGGTAGAGAAAGTCTCATCTAAAACGCTGGCGGCAATTTTATCCATGGCATCTATTCCTTCGCCAATGCTTTTGCCTGGTGCCAAACCTGCAGAAACGGTTGCAGAAATGAAGCGATTATTTCTATATAATTGCGGTGGACTGCTTTCTTCTTTTGCCGTAACCAAATTATCAAGCTGGATTAATTCGCCTTTATCACTACGAACGTAAACTGAACTTAAATCCAAAGGATCTTTCCTATCGCCACGGTCAAACTGACCAATTACCTGATATTGTTTGCCATTCATAAAGAAGTAAGAGAACCTTTGACCGCTTAAACCGAGGTTTAGCGTTTGTGCAATGGCAGAAATTGATACACCAAGGTTTTTAGCTTTATCCCGATCTATAGTCAGGTTGATTTCTGGCTTATTGAATTTTAAGTTAACATCAGATACAGTAAAAGTTGGATCTTTGGCAACAGCTTCCATAAATAAAGGTACTTTCTCTCTTAACTTTTCGAAATTTTGTGCCTGAATGATATAACTGATGGGTAAACCACCTCTTCTACCCACAGAAATAGTCGGCTGCTGATTAACAATCACTTTACCTTCGGTATATTTTTTCGTGATTTTCGTGAGCATGTCAGCAATTTCTTTCTGCGAACGTTCACGTTTTTCAGGGTCAACCAAACCCATCCTCACGAAACCCATATTTGTTGAACCCGCACCACCAAAACCAGGTGCTGTAATGGTAATATTTACATTCTTCTCCGAAACGGAATCGATCACCATTTGATTTAATTTCATGATGAATTTATCTGTCGAGGTAAATGACGCACCCTCGGGCAAAGTTGCCGTCATATTGATAGCACTTCGATCATCATAGGGGGCCGTTTCTTTAGGCAACAACTTCCAGAATAAGAAAATCAAACCCATACATACCACAATAATGGGAATAGAAAGCCATCGTTTATCTAAAAATTTATTCAGATTGGATGCATAAGCATCGTTAAGTTTAATGAAATAAGGCTCTGTCCAATTATAAAATTTAGAAGGTTTATGCCCCCCCTTTTTCATCAGATAGGCATTTAACATTGGAGTTAACGTTAACGATACAAAGGCAGAAATTAATACCGCGGCACCAATTACCACTCCAAACTCTCTAAATAATCTCCCAACAAATCCCTGTAAAAAAATTACAGGTAAGAAAACAGCTGCAAGTGTGATAGAGATGGATATTACCGCAAAGAAAATTTCATTTGAGCCCTTAATTGCTGCTTCAAATGGCGACATCCCTTCCTCAACCTTTTTGAAAATGTTTTCAGTAACTACAATCCCATCATCAACCACTAAACCGGTGGCTAAAACAATTGCCAGTAAACTCAAAACATTAATCGAAAACCCGAAGGCGTACATCACAAAAAAAGTGAAAATTAAGGATACCGGTATATCAATGAGCGGTCTGAAAGCAATTCCCCAGTCTCTGAAGAAAAGATAAATAATTAAGATTACCAAAACTAAGGATAGGCCGATGGTTTCAGCCACCTCTGTTACCGATCTTTTAATAAATAACGTATTATCCAGCGAAACATTCAGCTTAATGTCATCAGGCATATCTGCCTTTAGTTTATCAAAACGATTATAAAATTCTTTACTGATATCGAGGTAATTAGCTCCAGGTTGAGGAATGATGGCTACGGCAACCATTGGTTTACCAGATTCACGTAACACAGTTTCTTCATTTTCCGAGCCTAAAGTTGCATAACCAACATCCTTAAGCTTAACAACCTGGTTGCTATCTGATTTAAGAATCAGATTATTGAACTGTTCTTCATTAACCAGTTTACCCAAAGTTTTCACGGTAAGTTCGGTCGTTTCGCCTGTAATTTTTCCCGAAGGCAGCTCTACGTTTTCATTATCTAGTGCGGTTACAATGTCTTGAGAGGTGAGTCCGTAGGCACTTAACTTATTTGGATCCATCCAGATTCGCATGGAATATTTCCGTTGTCCCTGAATTTGTACACTACTCACACCAGGAATGGTTTGGATCCGATCGGCAATCACATTTTCGGCAAAATCACTAAGCTGCAAGGTATTACGCTTATCACTCTGTATCGTCATGGAAAGGATAGGATCAGAGTTTGCATCAGCTTTGCTTACAATTGGCAAACCATCAATATCGCGGGGTAAATTTCTTGCTGCCTGCGAAACTTTATCGCGAACATCATTTGTTGCTTCCTCAATGTTTTTATCGAGGTTAAACTCTACTGTAATGTTACTTGTTCCCTGGTTGCTTGAAGAAGAAATATTCCGAATCCCATCAATTGAGTTGATTGATTTTTCCAGAGGCTCCGTAATCTGCGATTCAATGATATCAGAGTTTGCTCCAGGGTAGGAGGTTCGCACCGAAACCACTGTCGGATCGATAGAAGGAAATTCCCTTACGCCCAGAAATGTATAACCAATTATCCCGAAAAGGACAATCAGCAGGTTCATTACAATGGCAAGAACAGGCCTTTTTATGCTCGTTGTAGAGATACTCATAATTATTCTTTAACCAGATTTACTTTCACAGGAGCATCTTTTTTTAAGGCCATTGAGCCAGTGGTTAAAACCGTATCGCCAGCTTTAAGACCAGAAGTTATTACAATGTTTTCATCTGTCCGCGTTCCGGCTTCTACCTTCACTTCCTGGGCTTTTCCGTTTTTCTTGATGTAAACAATTTTACCTTTCAAAACCGGAATAATGGCCTGGTTAGGAATAAGAATAGCATTTTGAAGGGTGTTTAGTGCAAGCTTTATCTTGGCAAATGAGCCTGGTAACAAGCTGTTATCTGCATTAGGCGCTAATGCCCTAATTTGCAGTGTTCTAGTGGCTGTATTTATTCCAGGTTCTATGGCATATACTTTCCCTGTATTTTGTTTTGAAGACCCATCGGTTTTAAATGCGATTGATGAGCCCAGGTTAATCTGCCCTGCATATTTTTCAGGCACCGAAAATGTAACTTTAACCGGATTGGTGTTTACCAGGTTTGCGATGACAGTAGAAGGTGTTAAATATGTTCCTGCAGAAATACTTCTTAAACCAATTCTGCCCGAAAATGGAGCTCGGATAGTTGTTTTAGCCAATTGTGCCCTAATTAATTGCGTTTGCGATTGTAGCGATCTCAAATCGGCAAGTGAGATATCGTACTCCTCCTGACTGATTGCGCCTTTTTCCAGCAATTGTTTCGACCTGTTTTCGGTAGTGCCAGATAGTTTTTGTTTGGTTAAGGCTTCCTGTAATTGTGCCTGAATATCTCTGTCGTTAATTTTAACCAATACTGATCCTTTAGCTACATTGGTTCCTTCTTTAAAATAAATTCCAGTTACCAAACCCGCAACCTCACTTTTTAGCACTACAGATTCATTGGCTTCAATGGCTCCGGTTACTTCGAGGTCGTTATTAAATGATGTTGGTTTTACCACAATACCATCAACAACCATGGGTGCGCCTGCAGCTCCACCTTTGCCAGCCCCACCTTTAGCAGAAGCGCCAGCAGCCCCGCCTTTACCTTCTAATTTTTTGTTTGCGTTAATTCTGTAGTATACTAAATAGGCCAAGCCAATAGCAAAAACAGCATAAAAAATATACCTTTTCTTCATGTTTATATTTGTGTCGTACTTATCTGAACGTTTAAAATTGAATTAACGTAAGAATAAGAGTGTAAAAATATTCAAATAGTTTAGTCCTAAATTTGTTGTATTAAGGATGTTACCAAGTTAATTTGAAGGCTTTAGCGTGTAGGCCAAAGTATGGATTGTTAATTTAATAAAATGCCTTTTGAATAAGTTGCCATGCTTTTTAAATCAACTTTTATCACAAAGGCTATGGTTTATCGATAATATCTTAAGACTTATGACAGCTGACTTCAGAGTTTTATATGCCCAGGCTCGATCTAATTTTCGTTTAAAATTCAAAAACTTCATCAATTAGCATATTTTTGCTGACAAAATACCCCAATATGTTAATCAAAAAATCAATTTTAAGTTTAGTTTTAATACTAACATGTTTTATGGCAGCAAATGCACAAGTAAAAATTGCTTTTGAGGTTTCTTTTAAAGAGCCTCAAGCACATTATGCTGAAGTTCAGATGAATATTTCTGGTTTGGCAAACGATTATGTTGATGTAAAAATGCCAGTGTGGACTCCAGGTTCTTATCTTGTTCGCGAGTTTGAGAAAAGTGTAGAAGATTTTAAGGCAACGGCTGGCGGTAAGCAGGCCCGTGTTGAAAAAGTGAGAAAAAATACCTGGAGAATATTTTCTGCTAAAGCTGCTGAGATAAAAATTAACTACCGGGTTTACGCTTTCGAAATTTCGGTACGTACGCCTTTCATTGATGAATCTCATGCCTTTCTATCATCAACAGGAATTTTTATGCATCCTGATGGAATGATTAAATCACCAAGTACAGTTAAAATTATTCCATTCAACACCTGGAGTAAAGTTTCAACAGGTTTAGAGCCGGTTGCTGGTCAACAGTTTACTTACCGTGCAAGCGATTTCGATATTTTATACGATAGCCCGATAGAGGTAGGTAACCAGGATATTTTCGAATTTAATGCAGCTGGTGTTCGTCATGAGGTTGCCATGTATGGCGGCGGTAATTATGATAAAGAGAAGTTGAAAGTGGATATGGCTAAAATTGTAGAAGAAATTACTGCGGTTTATGGAGAAAATCCTAACAAACATTACACTTTCATCGTTCACAACTTCTTAAGAGGTGGCGGTGGTTTAGAGCATTTAAATTCTACTACTTTGGGTGCTACGCGAAATGCTTACAACACCGAAGCAGGTTACAAAGGCTTTTTAGCTTTGGTTGCCCATGAGTATCACCATTTATGGAACGTTAAGCGTTTACGCCCGGTTGCTTTAGGTCCGTTTGATTACGACAACGAAAACTATACCACCAACCTTTGGGTGGCTGAAGGATTTACTTCATACTATGAAAATAAATACATGCACAGAGCGGGTTTTAACGATGACGCTACTTTTGTGAAAGATCTTGCTGGCGCGATCGGTACGGTGATTAACACGCCTGGAGCAAAATATCAATCAGCTGCTTCTTCTAGTTATGATGCCTGGATTATTGGTTACCGTCCGAACGAAAACTCTAAAAATAATTCTATTTCTTATTACAGTAAAGGTGAAGTAATTGGAATATTGATGGATTTGGAAATTATCAATGTAACAAGAGGTGCCAAAAGTTTAGATGACGTGATGAAAGCCATGTATTTACAGTGCAAAACTTTAAAACGTGGTTATACCGATGCTGAATTTAAAGCAATGGTCGAAAAAATTTCGGGTATTAGTTTCACCAATTTTTGGGCTAAATATGTTAATGGCGTAGATGATGCAGAATATATGAAATATTTAGGATACGCTGGTGTGGATGTGACTACAGAAAATGCAACGCCTAATAAACCGGTAAGCGGTGCCGCAGGTCAGTTAACCAATAATGGTACGATTTCGGTTTCTTCAATTACTAGAAATTCTGCTGCTTGGGTTGCTGGTTTGAATGTTAATGATGAAATCATTTCGTTAGACAACATTTCGGTTAACGATGCTTTGGCTAATGTCAGACTAAAAAGCCCGATGTTATCATTAGAAACCTTACCTGTTGTTTCAGGGAAGAATATCGGCGATGTGTTGAAACTTAAAATTAAACGTGATGGTTTGGAGAAAGAGATTTCACTTACTTTGAAAGCAAACCCTAGCGTACGTTTAAAAGCTACCATAAATCAGAATGCAACGCCGGCACAAAAAGCGGTGTTCAAAAAATGGGTAGGTAAGTAAGTTTGGGTCTTGAGGGGTTAGTCTCGAGTTCAAAATTAGTCAATAAAAAAGCCGCTGGAAATTCTCCAGCGGCTTTTTTATATCAAGCTTATCGCTTTATTATTTAAGCTGTTTGCTTAAAAGGTATATCTGAAGCCTAAACCAAATCTTCCAGCGTTAAAATCGCTATCGCCATCACCTAGATATAATCTTGGTCTCCAGTCTAAAGCAATTGCTAATGGTGCACCGCTTATTTTGTAATCTAAACCAACCATTGGTACTAAATAAAAGTTAGAACCACCATCATATAATTGTACTGATGGACCACCACCTAAATACCAATCTAGACCTTTTGCGCCAGGAATTGAAGCATTATATTGTAAAAATGCCTGTAAGGTTGTAGAGTTACCACCAAATAAAACTTCACCTTGTAAAGCTGCACTCCTACTGAAATGGTGTCTAACAGATGGGCCAACCAATGTTGCGCCGTCGCCAAAGTCTATTCCTAATCCTAAACCTGTTTTGTAATTCTGTGCTTTAACACTCGTTGTCGTCAATGCGAATAATGCAATGCATCCTAAAATTGTAAATAGCTTTTTCATAATCAAATTTTAAAGTAAATAACGTTTTTCAAATATTTAATCAGCTTAACAACTTTAATGCCGTTTATGTTTTTACGGTAAAAATTTATAGCTATAAAAAACAATGCTTGCATAGTAATTTTTGATTTCTTAAGTTTATTTAAATTTTTCGTTATAGAAGTTGCTTTAAGATTAACTTATAGCTGCAAAATTTTGTCGATCAAAAACATAAGGCTGGCACATCTTTATGTTTGATTTTTTTAACTTAACCAAATAATAATAAAAAGATATGGCTGCAGAAATTACAAGGGTATTCGACCTCCTACGATATAACCTGGAAGATCCGAAGCAAGAGTTTATCAATGGAAAAATTAATGGCAAATGGGTTAATTACAGTACTGCAGATTTTTCTGCAACTGTAGACAAGTTAAGTCGTGGATTAATTAATCTTGGTATTGCAAAGGGTGGAAGGGTTGCAGTGATGTCTCATAATAGACCAGAATGGAATATTGCCGATTTTGCAGCTAATCAAATTGGAGCCTACCAGATACCACTTTATCCCACTTTAGCAGAACACGATATTCAGTTTATATTAAAGGATGCAGAAATTTCGATTGTCTTTGTATCCGATGGCGATTTATATAAAAAAATAAAGCCATGTGCAGATGCGATTAATCCAGATATAAAAATTTTCAGTTTTAGTGATGTTGAAGGTGTAAGATCCTGGAAAACGCTTATCGCTGATGGGGAAAACAGCCAGGCAATTAACCTCGACGAATATAGATCAAAAGTAGAACCCGAAGACATATTAACACTCATTTACACATCAGGAACTACGGGCACCCCGAAGGGCGTAATGTTAACGCACCATAATCTGGTGGCCAATTTCGTAAATTCATCTGTAGTGATGCCAGAGGGTGTAAATAAAAGTTTAAGCTTTTTGCCGCTTTCGCACATATTCGAACGCATGATTATTTACCTGTACTTATATAATAGAACAAGTATTTATTATGCCGAAAGCATGGATACCATAGTTGCCGATATTCAACATGTAAAACCAAACGCATTCTCTACCGTACCCCGTTTGCTTGAGAAAGTTTATGATAAAATAATGGAGAAAGGGAAATCGCTTACTGGTATTAAGAAGGGAATTTTCTTTTGGTCGGTAGCGTTGGCCGAAAAATATACCACGAATGCCGGTGCATGGTATAATTTCAAATTGGGCATTGCCAGGAAATTGGTTTTTAAAAAATGGCAGGAGGCGCTTGGTGGAGAGATCGTGGTAATTGTTTCTGGTGGCGCCGCTTTAAATCCGCGTTTGGCACGGATCTTCTGGGCTGCAGGTATGCCTGTTTTCGAAGGGTATGGTTTAACGGAAACTTCGCCTGTAATTACGGTAAATCATTTTGGCGGTACCATGTTCGGTACTGTTGGGGAAGTGATTAAAGGTGTTGAGGTGAAAATCGCTTCGGATGGAGAGGTGTTAACCCGTGGCCACCAAGTGATGAAAGGTTATTACAATCGCCCCGATTTAACGGAAGAAGCCATCGATCAGGACGGATGGTTCCATACCGGCGACATTGGTGAATTAGTGGATGGTCGTTTTCTCAAAATTACCGATCGTAAAAAGGAAATGTTTAAAACCGCTGGTGGAAAATATATTGCGCCTCAAATGTTGGAAAATAAATATAAAGAGTCAATTTTCATTGAGCAGATTATGGTTTTGGGTGAGAATAAAAAATTTCCATCTGCATTAATTGTTCCTAACTTCGAAGTATTAAAAACCTGGGCAGGCAAAAAAGGAATCACTTTTACTACGAATGAAGAGATTATAAAAAATGATCAGGTTTTAGCAAAATACAATGAGGTAGTTGAGGCAGCCAGTGTAGATTTTGGGAAGTGGGAACAAGTGAAAAGATTTGCTTTACTTCCAAAAGAATGGAGTATTGATGGCGGCGAGTTAACACCAAAACTAAGCTTGAAACGAAAAGTGATTACCGAGAAAAATGCCGACATCATCGAAAAAATATATAAAGATGCAGAAAACTATAAAGCGCCTAACTAAACTTAAAATTAGCTCAACGCTCATCGTATTAGTCATTGTTTTTGCCAGCTGTGTAAGCGGTCAGCTCGGGAAAAACAATAGCGGGGAATTTAAAAATGGGATGGTTGTTACAGCACATCCTGAAGCATCAAAAGTTGGTATTGATATTTTAAAAAAAGGCGGCAACGCTGTTGATGCGGCTGTTGCTGTTCAATTTGCGTTAGCTGTAGTGTATCCAAATGCTGGAAACATTGGTGGTGGTGGCTTTATGGTTTATCGCTCCGCAAAAGGCGAAGTGAATGCACTGGATTTTCGCGAGAAAGCCGCTGCATCAGCAAGCAGAGACATGTACTTAGATTCTGCAGGGAATCCAATTGTTGATAAAAGCTTATTTGGGCATTTAGCTGCAGGGGTTCCGGGTTCAGTTGCCGGTATGGTTGAGGCTCATCAAAAATATGGTAAACTTTCTTGGAAAGAGGTTGTTCAGCCAGCAATTGATTTGGCAGAAAATGGTTTTAAAATTACCAAGCGCCAATCCGCCGAACTGAACGGCTTGCACCGAAAATTGATGGATATTAATATAAACGGAACTGCTTTGGTTAACCTAGAAAGCACTTGGCAAGAGAACAGTTTATTAGTACAAACCGAATTAGCGAATACTTTAAAGCTTATTCAACAAAAAGGTAAGGCAGGCTTTTATGAAGGTGCCGTGGCTGATTCTATCGTGGCAGAAATGCAGCGTGGAAAGGGCTTAATTACCAA
The DNA here is from genome assembly GCF_026239735.1 of Pedobacter sp. MC2016-05. Taxonomy (GTDB): domain Bacteria; phylum Bacteroidota; class Bacteroidia; order Sphingobacteriales; family Sphingobacteriaceae; genus Pedobacter. The sequence goes on along the minus strand of NZ_JAPIVT010000004.1, from coordinate 20,231 downwards.
AGAAGATTTAAAAAACTACCAGGCGGTTTGGCGCAAACCTGTAACAGGGAGTTATCGGGGCCATAAAATTATTACCATGCCGCCAACTTCTAGCGGTGGCATAGCGCTCATTCAATTGCTACAATCGGTTGAGCCATATCCATTGAAAAAATGGGGACATAACTCAGATTCAACAGTACAGGTTTTTGTTGAAGCAGAAAGGAGAGTGTATGCTGACAGGGCCACTCATCTTGGTGATCCGGATTTTTATAGTGTTCCTCAAAAAGAATTATTAAATCCTTTTTACAATAAACAGCGAATGGCCAACTTTAACTGGGCTACCGCAACACCTAGCGATCAAATTTTAGCCGGGGTAATCAAAGGTAAAGAAAGTGAAGAAACCACGCATTTTTCTATTGTGGATCATGAAGGAAATGCAGTTTCGATAACGACAACCTTAAACGGCTCTTATGGATCCTTGGTTGTGGTTAAAGGTGGTGGCTTTTTACTGAATAATGAAATGGATGATTTTTCGGTAAAGCCAGGAGCGCCAAATATGTATGGTTTGGTTGGTGGCGAAGCCAATGCTATTGCACCAAATAAACGGATGTTAAGCTCTATGACTCCAACTATTGTAGAAAAAGAGGGAAAACTTTTCATGGTTGTGGGTACCCCAGGTGGATCTACAATTATTACTTCTGTTTTCCAAACCATCATTAATGTAGTCGATTTTGACATGAATATGCAAGCTGCTGTTGCTGCTAAAAAATTTCACCACCAATGGCTGCCAGATGAAGTTTATGTAGAAAAGGATGCAATAGATAGTTCATCAACACAAAAGTTGGAAGCTAAAGGTTATAAAATCATCAACCGTGGCGCAATTGGAAGGGTAGATGCCATTTTGAAAACCAAATGGGGTACTTATCAAGCAGGTGCAGATCCACGGGGAGATGATACCGCTCTGGGTTACTAACTGTTAAGGTGGATAAGTATTTTTTAAATTTCCTCTTTTTGGTATAGCAATTGTATATGCTGGGCAACGCATATCAACGTTATATTAGAAAATATGAAATCAAATCTAATCAAGTCCCTACCGGTTATATTAGCCGGATTATTTGCAGGTACTGTAGCAATGGCTCAGGAACCAGCAACATCCACGTCTCAGTTCAGAACCTGGTCTATTGGTGTCAATGCTGGTGCATTGACTCCGCTGTCGCCATTGGGTGGAAAAAATGATTTTAGTAACAACAAAACCAGCTTTGGTTATGGTCTTTACATCAAAAAGCAATTTACACCGTATTTCTCATTGCGTTTAGATGGAGTGAGAGGTAAATTAAAGGCTGATAATTCAGAGCCTTTTGAAGGTGGATTGGTGAATAGCTCCCCAGTAACAGCCTTTGAAACTCAATTAGAGTATTCAGGAAGTTTAAATGCGGTTGTGAATATGTTCAATATTGATATGTTCAAAAAAGAAAACGCATTACAATTATATACTTCGGTTGGTGCTGGTTTAGCAGGTTACAAACCAACTATTACCACTACAGCAGGAACAACTGAATTTGCTGGTGGTAAAACAATCAAGGAACTAATTATCCCTGTAGGTGTTGGTGCAAAATTCAAAGTATCTGATGGAATTAATATCGACTTAGGCTGGACTATCAACTTTGTTGATGGAGATAATCTTGATGGATTACACAGAGGCCCGGCTAATGATAAATATAACTATGGTTACGCTGGTTTAGAATTTGCATTGGGTACTGGAAAACAATTGGCTTTCCACAACCCTGTAGCTGCAACTTATGATGAGGCATTGGCTGCAAAAAATACAGCAAATGCTTTGAAATCTGATTTAGATGCTCAAAAAGCTGAAAACGCAAAATTACGTTCAGAAATGAATGATCTGTTAAAAGATACAGATGGTGATGGTGTTGCTGATAAATTAGATAAATGCCCAGGTACACCTGCTGGTACTGTGGTTGATGGTTCTGGTTGTCCATTAGTGGCTCCGAAACCACAAGTAACAATAGTTACTGAAGAAGACCGTAAAGTAGTTAACGAAGCGATTAAAAACTTAGAATTCGATTTAGGTAAAGCAACTATCCGCTCTAAATCTTATGCTTCGTTAAACAGAGTAGCAGCCTTATTAGTAGAGAAAAACTTCAGCTTAAAATTAGCAGGTCATACTGATAACACTGGATCTAAAGAATTAAACTTACGTTTATCTAAAGAAAGAGCAGAATCTGTAAAAGCTTATTTAGTTTCTCAAGGTGCAAATGCATCTCGTATCGAAGCTACTGGCTACGGAATGGGTCAACCAATTGCAACTAATAAAACTGCAGCTGGTCGTCAACAAAACCGTCGTGTAGAGTTTACTTTATACTAGTAGATAAATAATTTTTGAGAGCCTCCGATGAAACTCGGGGGCTTTTTTTATGACAAAAAATTTTCAATTTCTCTATTGGAATAATAAAATACATTCATTAGCTTTGTTATGCAAGCATAATAAATTATTAAAATGAAACAACAGCAAACAATAGATTATCACGTGAAGTTTGCATGGCAAAACATGTTTAACAAGTATAATCAAATGGCCTCTACTTTTGGTATAACACAGGCTATTGGTTATATGCTGATAAACATAAACGATGAAGAGGGTACAGCCGTTTCCAATTTAGCTGCTTTGCTTGGTGTAAAAGCGACCAGCCTTTCCAGAATGTTGAATAATATGGAAGAAGCTAAGCTTATTTATCGCGAAACCTCAATAGGTGATAAACGTTCGGTGAAAGTTTTTTTAACCGATTTCGGAAAAGAAAAGAAGCACCTGGCAAAAGGGGTTGTGCGAAAATTTAATGAATATTTAGATGAACACTTTTCTAAAAAAGAGAAAGAAACATTCATTAATCTGTTAATAAAACTTAATGATATTACAGTAGCATATACTGTTGATTAAATATATTTTTTTAATGAAGCCTGCTTTGCATGAGCTTACCAACGGGCTCGGGTTTTGAAGCAGGTTCCAACAGACTAAAAGAAAAATAAATAAAGACTGATGAAACGAAGCATTAATAAAGTTGCTGTTTTAGGTTCGGGGATTATGGGTTCGCGTATTGCATGCCACTTCGCCAATATTGGGGTTGAGGTTTTACTATTAGATATTGCCTCCAAAGAACTTACTCCAGAAGAACAAGCAAAAGGACTGACGTTAGACAAACCAGTGGTAAAAAACCGGATTGTCAATATGGCTTTGCAAACGGCTGTCAAAACAAATCCATCACCGGTTTATTCCAAAAAAGTATTGAATAAAATTAAAACCGGAAATTTCGAAGACGATATGTCGAAAATTGCTGGCTTTGACTGGGTAATTGAAGTAGTTGTTGAAAATCTTGATATCAAGAAAAAAGTTTTCGAACAGGTAGAGCAATTTCGTAAACCGGGTACATTAATTACCTCGAACACTTCTGGTATTCCGATTCATTTAATGGCTGATGGTAGAAGCGATGATTTTAAAGCACATTTCTGCGGAACACACTTTTTCAATCCGCCGCGTTATTTAAAGCTATTGGAAATCATTCCTACGCCGCACACTAAACCGGAAATAGTTGATTTCTTAATGCATTATGGCGATAAATTTTTGGGTAAAACCACAGTTTTGTGTAAAGATACGCCAGCCTTTATTGCCAATCGAGTTGGTGTATATTCAATTATGGCCTTATTGCATTTGGTCGAAAAATTGGATTTAACAGTTGAAGAGGTAGATAAATTTACCGGTCCTGCTTTGGGTAGACCAAAATCAGCTACCTTCCGTACTTCTGATGTGGTTGGTTTGGATACCATGATTAAAGTGGCCAAAGGACTTTACGATAATTGTCCTGAGGATAAAGCACATGAGTTATTTAAGCTTCCTGAGTATGTGAAAAAGATGGAGGAGAACAAATGGCTTGGCGATAAAACCAAACAGGGTTTCTATAAAAAAACTAAAGCTGCCGACGGCAAAACCGAAATCCTTGCATTGGATTTAAAAACTTTAGAATACAAACCTCAGCAAAAAGTTAAATCGGCTACATTAGAAATGACCAAGCCAGTTGAAAATCTTCGCGAACGCATGAAGATTTTTGCCAAAGGAAAGGATAAGGCAGGAGAGTTATTCCGCCATTCTTCATTTGGATTATTTGAGTATGTATCCGATAGGATTCCGGAAATTTCTGATGAATTGTACCGCATTGATGATGCGATGCGTGCAGGTTTTGGTTGGGAGCTTGGTCCTTTTGAGCTTTGGGATGCGGTAGGTGTGAAAGAAGGGATTGAGGGAATGGAGCAATATGGAAATAAGGTTGCGGCTTGGGTTCATGAAATGCTTGATGCAGGAAATGATTCATTTTACAAAGTGGAAGGTAGCGTTAAAAAGTACTATGATCTTCCAACAAAATCTTACAAAGCCTTACCAGGAACGAATGAGTTTATCATTTTAGATAACATCCGCGAGAATAAAACACTTTGGAAAAATTCTGGCGTTTCTATCATTGATTTAGGCGATGGCATCTTAAATGTAGAATTCCATACCAAAATGAATACCATCGGTGGTGATGTAATTTCGGGCATTAACAAAGCCATTGATATGGCAGAGAAAGATTACCGTGGTTTAGTAATCGGTAATGATGGTGCAAATTTCTCTGCTGGTGCCAATGTGGGTATGATTTTCATGATGGCGGTAGAGCAGGAGTGGGACGAATTAAATATGGCTATCCGAATGTTCCAGAATACTTCGATGCGCATTCGTTATTCTTCTATTCCTGTTGTGGTTGCACCACACAATCTAACATTAGGTGGCGGCTGCGAGTTTAGCTTACATGCCGACCATGTTCAACTGTCAGCAGAAACGTACATGGGTTTGGTAGAATTTGGTGTTGGCGTTATCCCAGGTGGCGGCGGAACAAAAGAGTTTGCGCTGCGGGCGTCTGATGAATATAAAGACGACCAGATTGTTCAAAATGCATTGAAAGATCGCTTTTTAACCATCGGAATGGCGAAAGTTTCTACTTCTGGTTACGAAGCCTACCAATTGGGCTATTTGCAAAAGGATAAATTTTCTATATCGATGAACCGTAATCGCTTACTGGCCGATGCTAAAGCTAAAGCGATTGAGCTTGCTGATGCGGGTTATACCAAACCCGTTCAGCGGACAGATATTAAAGTTTTAGGGAAACAAGGTTTAGGAATAGTTTATGCCGGAGCAAATAGCATGTACGCCGGTCATTTTATCTCCGAACATGATAAAAAAATCTCCGAAAAATTAGGTTACGTCATGTGCGGTGGCGATTTATCCTCCCCAACAGAAGTAAGCGAACAATATTTGTTGGATTTGGAAAGAGAAGCATTTTTATCTCTTGCAGGAGAAAGAAAATCATTGGAAAGAATTCAGTCGATTATAACAAAAGGGAAACCGTTGAGGAATTAGAAAGTAGTGATGAGATTTGCTTATCCACTTCGTCATTGCGAGGTACGAAGCAATCTTACAACTGAGGGTTTTCTATTGCATTAAGATTGCTTCGTGCCTCGCAATGACGGCAATAGTAAGGGAAGTGCGTATAATAAAAAGATAATATTGGCTGATAGCCATCAAAATACTAAATAAAATGGAAGCATATATTATAGCCGGATATCGCACAGCAGTGGGTAAAGCACCCCGAGGCGTATTCCGTTTTACCAGAGCTGATGATTTAGCTGCTGAAGTGATAAGCGCTTTAGTGGCATCGGTTTCAAATTTAGATAAAGAACAAATTGACGATGTAATTGTGGGTAACGCCACGCCCGAAGCGGAACAGGGCTTAAATATTGGCCGGATGATCTCACTAATGGGTTTGAATACGGATAAAGTTCCGGGTGTTACTGTAAACCGATATTGCGCATCTGGCTTGGAAACAATTGCTACTGCTGTAGCGAAAATCAAAGCTGGAATGGCCGATTGTATTATCGCTGGTGGGGTAGAAGTAATGAGTGGAATGCCGTTTGGAGGTTGGAAACTCGTTCCAAATCCAGAGGTTGCAAAAAACAATCCCGATTGGTATTGGGGGATGGGACTAACTGCCGAAGCCGTTGCGAAAGAATACAATGTGAGTCGCGAAGACCAGGATGCATTTTCGTTAAAATCTCATGAGAAAGCTATTCATGCTATAAAAAACGGTCATTTAAAAGATGGCGTTTTGCCAATTACGGTTAACGAAAATTATTTGGATGAAAACCTGAAAAAGAAAACGCGTTCTTATGTAGTGGATACTGATGAAGGTCCTCGAGCGGATACCACGTTAGAGAAACTGGCAAAATTAAAGCCTGTTTTTGATACTATAGGAAGTGTAACCGCTGGTAACTCCTCGCAAACATCTGATGGCGCAGCTTTTGTTTTAGTAGTTTCTGAAAAGAAAATGAAGGAACTTAATGTTGAACCAATCGCAAGATTAGTAAGTTATGGCATCGCCGGCGTTCCACCAAGAATTATGGGAATCGGACCAGTTGAGGCAATCCCAAAAGCATTAAAACAAGCAGGCTTAAAACAGAATGATATTGATTTAATCGAACTTAACGAAGCTTTTGCATCGCAGTCTCTAGCGATCATTAGAACGCTCGATTTAAATCCGGATATCATTAACGTAAACGGTGGAGCCATTGCATTGGGTCACCCTCTGGGTTGTACAGGTGCAAAACTTTCGGTGCAAATGATGAATGAGCTGAAAAGACAGGACAAGAAATATGGTATGGTTACCATGTGCGTAGGTACAGGACAAGGAGCAGCAGGAATTTTTGAGATGCTGTAAGAGATTGACTTAGGCAAAATAAAAAAATAAAAATTAAGCGATTTTCAATGTGTCGCTACTAGATACTACAAAGATGGAAACAACTGAAAAGAAAACAATTAAAGGCGGCGAATTCTTAATTAAAGAAACGGCTTACCAGGATGTATTTATTCCTGAAGAATTTGATGAAGAGCAACAAATGATTGCGCAAACTTGTCGCGATTTTTTGGACGCTGAGGTTTATCCAAACTTAGATAAAATAGATAAACAGGAAGACCCTGGATTAATGCCAACACTTTTAACAAAAGCTGGCGAATTGGGTATTCTTGGGGTTTCTGTCCCGGAAGAATATGGTGGTTTTGGCAAAAACTTCAATACTTCTATGTTAGTTGCTGATGTGGTTGGCGCTGGTCACTCTTTTGCAGTAGCACTGTCAGCACACACCGGAATTGGTACATTGCCTATTCTTTATTATGGAAACCAGGAACAGAAAGCGAAGTATATTCCAAAATTAGGCTCTGGCGAATGGACAGCGGCTTACTGCTTAACAGAACCAAATTCAGGCTCGGATGCAAATTCCGGAAAAACAAAAGCCAAGCTGAGCGATGATGGCAAACATTATATCATCAATGGTCAAAAGATGTGGATTACCAATGGGGGGTTCGCAGATATCTTTATCGTTTTTGCAAAAATTGATGATGATAAAAACCTGACTGCTTTTATTGTGGAGAAAGATTTTGGTGGCATCACCATGAATCCAGAGGAGCATAAAATGGGTATCAAGGGTTCTTCTACGCGTCAGGTTTTCTTTAACGATTGCCCTGTTCCGGTTGAAAATATGTTAAGTGAGCGGGAGAATGGTTTCAAAATCGCGGTTAACATTTTAAATATCGGTCGCATAAAATTATCAGCGGCAGCAATTGGTGCATCAAAAGCAACTTTAAATACAGCGATTAACTACTCAAACGAGCGTAGTCAATTTGGCCGCCCAATTTCGAAATACGGTGCCATTCGCTTTAAGATTGCAGAAATTGCTTCGAAACTTTATGCAGTTGATGCTGCTAATTATCGTGCCGGACAAAACATTGATGACACCTATGAGCAATTGGTTGCTGGCGGAATGGAATCTGGAAAGGCCCGGTTAAAATCTGTAGAACAATTTGCAGTTGAGTGTGCCATTTTAAAAGTTTGGGGTTCCGAAGCATTGGATTATACGGTAGATGAAGGGGTTCAAATTTATGGAGGAATGGGTTTTAGTGCTGATGCACCAATGGATAGAGCCTATCGTGATGCCCGCATTAACAGAATTTTTGAAGGTACGAACGAGATTAACCGTTTGTTAACGGTTGATATGATGCTGAAAAGAGCCATGAAAGGGGAGCTTGATCTGATGACACCGGCCACTGCGGTTGCTGCAGAGTTAATGAGCATTCCAGATTTTGGGGAAGAAGACACCACATTATTTGCCGCTGAGAAAAAAGTTCTTGCCAACCTGAAAAAAGCTACCTTGATGGTTGCCGGTGCTGCGGTTCAAAAATTAATGATGACTTTGAGCAAGGAGCAGGAAATTTTAATGAATATTGCAGATATGGCCAGCTATGTTTATGTTTTCGAGTCTGCTTTATTAAGGACCGAAAAACTGGCTGCTACAAAAGGTGAAGCAGCGATTAATGGTCAGCTAGATTTATTAAGAATATATATGGTTGAAGCTGTTGATGGTATTGCCAAAGCGGGTAAAGAAGCACTTTGGGCTTTCGCAGAAGGCGATGAACAACGCATAATGCTGGTTGGTTTACGTCGTTTCACAAAAGTTGAGCCTTTTAATGTTAAAGATGCCCGCCAAAGAGTTGCACAGCAATTGATTGAGGCGAATAAGTATATTTTTTAAAGGGTATGTTATAGGTTGTAAGTTATAAGTTTGGATGTCGATAAGTCGAGTGGTAATAGATTTAGTTTTGCTTGTTGATAAATTCGACCTATAACTTACAGCTTTTAACTTGAATGTTAAATTTGGTTAAAAATTGTAGCATCCGTATTAAAAGCTTATTTTTGCGGATGATGCTAAAATTCAAGTATATATTATTATTGCTTTGCGTTGTTGGGTTCTTCGCTGCATGTAAGAAAGATGAGGCGGTAGAGGATTACGATCCACTACCTCAGTTTAAAGCCGATACTGCTGCAATTGGCGCTTTCGTAAAGGCAAATAACATATCAGGGATAAAAGATCCTTCAGGTATATTTTACCAAATTATTGCACCTGGTTCGGGCAGTATTACTTACACTACTTCAACGCAGATTACTGCAGATTATGAAGGAAAACTGCTCAACGGCACACTTTTCGACAGTTCAAAAGGTACTCCAATAAAATTTTCGTTAGGTGGCGTAATTACAGGCTGGCAGTTTGGTATTCCGAAAATACAAAAAGGTGGTAAAATCAGATTGATTATCCCATCCTATTATGCATATGGAACAAGATCTCCATCATCTTTAGTTCCAGCTAATTCTATCCTCGATTTCAATATAACACTTACAGACGTTACAAACTAAATGAATAAATTTACCAAATTAAGTTTCTTAACTTGTTTACTGACTGTTGTTTTCCTTTCTGCATGCAAGAAAGAGTATGAAACTATTCAGGCTACAGAGAGTGCAACAATAGCTTCATACATATCAAAAAATAACTTAAGTGCTGTAATGTTGCCCGATCCGGATAAATCAGGATTCTTTTATCAGGTAACTTCACCTGGAACAGGCAATAATTTTAAAAATCCAGATTCAGTTCTTTATAACTTAACGGTTAAGTCTTTATCTACTGGTGCCACATACCTGCAGTCTCCACTATCATCGAACTTAGGCACGTTTGTAGGTTATACCGACCAGTTTTATAATTCATCATTAGTTACAACTTCAAATCCACAGGGTTTCTATTCTATTCCTGCGATAAGAACCGCTTTATTGGCGCTAAAGCCTGGTGGAGTGGCAAGAATACTTTTGCCTTCTTATTTGGCTTTTGGAAGAAACGGAGCCGGAAATATTCCATCAAATGAAATTGTGGATTTAATAGTGACAACCTATCCTTACCAAAAGCAGGCATTATTAGATGACAATCGCATTACAACTTTTTTAACTTCTAAAGGGCTTACTGCAACGAAAGATCCTAGTGGGATTTATTACATCGTAAATACTTTAGGAACAGGAGAGGCTGTTAATGGTATTGGAAGTACAGTAAACGTTAAATATACAGGAAGAACATTAGATGGCGCTGTATTTGATTCATCTGCAGATGGTATTTCACTGCCTTTGTCGGGTCTGGTATCGGGTTGGCAAGTTATGATTCCAAAATTTAAAGTTGGAACCAAGTTCAGAATGATTTTGCCATCTGCCTACGGCTACGGTCGTTCTGGAAATAATGCCATTTCTCCAAATATGTCTTTAGATTTTGATATTGAAATCGTTAGCGTTACCAATTAAGATAACGCTTCTTTAAATACTTTAAGCACTCTTTCTCGTGCAAATGTATGCTCAACTATTGGTTGGGCATATTTTTTTGTCCCATATTCTGGCACCCATTTTTTAATGTACTCAAATTTTGGATCAAATCTTTTGGTCTGCAATTCAGGATTAAAAACGCGGAAATATGGCGCAGCATCATTTCCTGAGCCTGCAGCCCATTGCCAGCCACCTACATTGCTGGCCATTTCATAATCGAGAAGCTTTTCGGCGAAATAATTTTCACCCCAGCGCCAATCGATTAGTAAATGTTTCGATAAAAAACTTGCAACAACCATCCTCACACGGTTGTGCATAAACCCGGTTTCATTGAGCTGTCGCATTCCGGCATCCACTATCGGATAACCCGTGTTTCCTTCGCACCAGGCTTTAAATTCTGTTTCGTTATTGCGCCATTTTATTTTATCGTACTGCTTTTTAAAAGAATCATAGGCAGCATAAGGGAAATGCCAGAGGATCATCATGTAGAACTCTCTCCAGGCCAATTCAGATAACCAAACATTTGATTTTGCCTCTACAGCATCTTTTACGGCCTTACGAATACTTACAGTACCAAATCTGAGGTGCAAACCAATTCTGGTTGTACTTTCCATAGCAGGGAAATCTCGTTGCTCTGCGTAGTCATCCAGTTTATTTTTGTAATTAATTTTTGGGAATTCCTGGCTACTCGCTTTGAATCCCATTTCCTTTAGTGAAGGCAAAACTAAATGTTCGGTTTGAAAAAGGTTTTTGAAGTATTTTTTTGTAGGGTAAGCTTTAAAATAAAAATCATCGAGCTTTGCCTGCCACTGTTTGTAATAAGGCGTAAATACGGTATATGGAGTTTTATCACCTTTTAAAATTTCATCTTTCTCAAATATCACCTGATCTTTAAAAGTTCTAAAAGCGATTTCTTCACTGGTTAAAAATTCTGCCAAATTATCATCGCGTTCACGGGCATAAGGTTCATAATCATGGTTGGTATAAACCTCTTCAACCTTATAATCTTTTAAAATTTGAGGCCAGATTTTTTCTGGAGTTCCGTACTTTACTAATAAGTCTGATCCATATTGTTGCAGTTCTTTTTTTAAACTTTCAATAGTTTGAAAAATGAAAGTAACCCGGGCATCATCTTCAGATAATTTATCTAAAATGTTTTTATCGAATATAAAGAGCGCAAGTACAGGTGTGACATTATTTAATGCATGATAGAGACCTGCGTTATCCTCTAATCTCAAATCGCGGCGGAACCAAAAAATGGTGATGGGTGTCTTCATTTAAGAATATGCTTTGAGGACTTAGAATAAGATTATTTATGATAGAGACTAGTAAGTGCTTCATCTAAATCTGTAAATGTAAACTTGAAGCCCGCATCCAGAATTTTTTGAGCTGATGTGTTATTGCTCATCAAAACCGCTTCTGCTCGTTCGCCCAACAACAATTCTATTACTTTTTTCGGAACTTTTATTGGCCAAAAGGGGCGCTTCAAATGTTTTGCAATGGCTTTGGTTAAACCAATGTTGGTTACGGGAACTGGGGCACAGGCATTGTATGAATCTTCCATTTTAACATTTTCGACGGCGTAAATATACATGGCAACCATGTCATCAATATGTAACCAGGGTGTCCATTGCTTTCCCGTGCCCAATGCCGAACCTACAAAAAGCTTGATGGGTTTATCCAATTGTGGCAGTGCACCGCCCTCCTTGCTAAAAACGATTCCAGTTCTAAGTTTAACAATGCGTAAGCTTAATTTCTTGCCCTTATTAACAGCATCTTCCCAAAGTTTGCAACATTCAGCTAAAAAGCCATAACCATTGGCGCTGTTTTCGGTTAATATTTCATCGCCACAATCGCCATAAAAGCCCACTGCCGATGCTGAAATAAAGGATTTTATTTGATGATCGGGATTGTTTTGAATAGTTTGGTAAAGTAGTTCCGTTGATTTTACCCGGCTATCAATAATCTGTTTTTTGCGCTCATTAGTCCATTTTTTTTCTGCTACGGGTTCGCCGGCTAAATGAATAATTGACTCTACACCTTCTAAACACCTGGAATCGATTGTTCCTTTGTAAACGTCCCAGACGAAATTATTCGGATCGTTAACCTCTTTTCGGGATAGCGTATTTACCTCGTATCCTTTATTCACAAGCTGGGTTTTGAGCTCTTTGCCCACAAGTCCAGTCGCTCCGGTAATTAGAATCTTTTTTGCCATGTGTGTAAAACACCAAAGATACAAAAGGGTTTGTTTTTAGTCGGAAGTCCGGAGTCGGGAGTTTGAAGTCCATCTGTAAGTCCGTCATCCTCTCATATGCGGGATCTTCATACCGAAAATAAATCTACAACCCTGCAATTATCCTATTTTTTGGTGCCTTAACCGAATAGCTTAGCTTAATGGTTTTGGCTTCATTCGGCGCAATTTTCAATTGCCATGAAAGCATTCCTGTTTCTTTATTCACTTCGGCGCCGTTGCTTTCCAATAATTCAATTTCGATATCACTCTCAGAAGACAACGGATATTGGTCTTTCAATGTTAGATCAATCGCCTCCTTCTTAGTATTTCTAATCTTGATTAAATACGTGAAAAGTTGTTTCCTATTCGATCCAATGAATTTAGTGCTGCTAAAATCTTCTTGTTTTTCTTTAGTGATGATAATCTTTTTGTCCTTCCCCATACTTAAACTTAGCGTATCTAGAATATTGGCAGGGTTTATAAATGATTTTCCGGTGTAGGTGCCTTCAAAAATAATATTGGCACTTCCCGCTTGAAGATTCAACTTCTCCCAATCAATAACATCAGCCAGTAAAAAAGCATCGGTACTTAATTTTGGTGCTGCGTAATATTTATATTTAGCAGGCACCTCATATTCTTTAAATGAAACCGTATGCGGCTTATTGTCGCTGTTTACATCATATGGAATATCAATGTCAAAGGTAACACCAAGTTGAGTTTCATTAACGGATGTGTAGTTGTTGATAGTTGATACAGCTGCTTCTGACTTTTTTGCATTCAAATATCCAGTTACCACCACTTCATCCAGACTTTTTTCCTCTCTTATAATTGGGGATGCCATGCCTCTAATGCGTATTCCTGCAGCTTTTCCAGCCAAGGCTGATCCTATAGGATTATATGTTTTCACAAACCACGGACTTAAGTTTGGTGCAGTGATATTGTAATTAGGATTTCCTGTTGATAAGGAAAGCTTTACTTTCTTCCAGTCCAAACCTGTACTTTGTGTAATCGCAGCCTTATAGGCTATGCTAAGTGGTTTTGCTGTACTCGTCGACTTAATATCATAACTGGCTAACCAGTTCGCAGCCGGGCATACATATGATACATTATAGTCGGCTTCGGCACTATCTTTAGACATTAACTGTAAAACAAGTTGTCCCAATTGTTGATTTGGGCTGTTTCTTAATTCTGCAATTTGTTGTTGCAAAGCAGTAAGTTTTTGATTTTGTTTTTCTTCCGTCAATGCTAACGCCGAAATAGCAGCTCTAACTTCAGCACTTTTAGTACGGTAATATTCGGCTAATTTAATCAGCTCTGCTACGTTCGTGCCGTTATTTGTACCGCCCGATTTTCGGTTTTCATCCAATAAAACTAAAGTTTGTTCTTCTATAGTTTTTGCATTTTTAATTTTAGTCAACTCTCTGGAAACGATTTTTACACTATCATTCAATTTTTTAATCTCTGGGTTAGCTGCATCAGTATTCAAAAAATCTTTGTTGAATTGCACCGCCAAAATCATTACGCCTGCAGTTACCCCAACCTGAATAGAATTTTCATTCACCCGACCAGATATATTGTTGATTACAATTTCCGATGTTCCTGCTGGAAGATGCACTTTACCTGAATGCGTGAGTTGCGCACCGTTATTGTATACCGTTACGCTTTGTAAATTGGCTTTTGTTTTAATTTGTTGTTGAGCAAAAGTGGCAAAAGGAAATAATAGTGCAATTAGGATTCGTTTCATTTTCTTCTTATTATGTATTAGAAATGGATAGCTGAATACAGGATGTGCGATTTTCTATTTTTCCATAACGGTAATTTTTGTTGAGTATTTGTAAAGAAAATTCGTGGTTTTTGATGCCGACAAAAAATAAGATAAATTTGTGATTACGTTCTTATCACCCTTTTCGAAATATTAAGATGTCAAAAAAAATTTTAGTCTGGTTTAGAAATGATCTCCGTTTGCATGATAATGAAATGCTGGTGGAGGCTATTGCTAAGTCTGATTCTATTTTGCCAGTTTATATTTTGGATCCCCGTCAATTTGGTCAAACAAAATATGACACACTTAAAACTGGTAACATCCGGGCTCAATTCATTTTAGAAAGTGTTTTAGGACTTCGCTATTCACTAAAACAAATTGGTGGCAACCTTTTAATTGCTGAAGGAAACCCAGAGGACATCATTCCTCAATTGGTTCAGGAATATGAAATCACCGAAGTTTATCATCATCGCGAAGTAGCGAGAGAAGAAACCCATGTTTCTACTTTAGTAGAAAATGCCCTGTGGAAATTACGTGTCAACCTGAAACATTTCATCGGGCATACCCTGTATAATAAAGAAGATCTTCCTTTTCCAATTAAAGATATTCCTGATGCTTTCAATCAATTCAAAAAGAAAATTGAACGTGACTCGATTATCAAGCCGTGTATACCAGCGCCAGATCGTATCAATGTTGCCGAAGTTATCGATTGGGGAACACTTTCATCATTAGAAGAACTGAATCTGCTTCCGCAGGAGAAAGATCAACGTGCTGATTTTGAATTTACCGGTGGCGAAGCTGAAGGGCTGGCGCATCTTCAAAAAGTGACTGTGGCCATGCAACAAGCTGCTACTTCTAAAAACTTAATTCTTGCTTCGAAGCTTTCCGCATGGCTGGCCATGGGCTGTTTATCGCCTAGAAAGGTATACTGGGAAATCAAAAAAATGGAAGGAATGCCCAATACAAAAGCTATGTTTAATCATGTTTTGTTAGGATTGCTTTGGCGAGATTATTTCCGTTTTATGTTCAAAAAATACGGCAATACCTTCTTTAACCCCAATGGTTTTGGTAGCCAGGGTTTAGTTGATGTTGAATATGAACAAGAGAATTTTACGAAATGGAAAAACGGACAAACTGGCTTTGCCGTCGTTGATGCAGTGATGACAGAGCTTAACCAGACTGGATTTATTTCAAATATTGCACGACAAACAGCCGCACTTTATCTAATAAATAACTTGGAAGTGAGCTGGGTTTTTGGCGCTGCATATTTTGAGGAAAAACTAATTGATTACAACCCGGCGAGTAATTGGGGTAATTGGGCAAATGTTGCCGGCGTTGGAAACGATCAAAAATCGAAAAGCGTTTTTGATCTCGATAAAAACATCAAAAATCTTGATCCGAAAGGGAATTACGCTTTAACCTGGGCCTCGTAGCTAATTATGCAGTTTGAAGCATTGTTTTCCAATTGAATTATTTTATCATTCCTTCATTTCGCTAATTCTCTCATTCACTAATTAATTATTGGCTTGCCTTTTGCTTAACCATGAGAAGTAATTATTTTAATTCCTTGCGATATAAATTCGCCTGAAAGTCAGAATGTTTCTAAATATATTTTTTTGTGCAATTAATCCAGTTTTTTACCATTTATATAAGGTAAAATTCTAATTTTGTAATGCTTATAGTAAACAGTAAATAATGGGTAGTTTATCATATCTTAGTGGCGAAAACGCCGAATATATAGATTCTTTATATCAGTCGTATCAGCAAGATCCTGAATCAGTTGAGTTTGGTTGGCAAAAGTTTTTTGAGGGTTTTGATTTCGGAAGAGGTTCTGAAGCCCCAACGGTTAAAGCCGAAACTCCGGAACAATTTTTAAAAGAGGTGAGTGTTTTAAATTTGATTGATGGTTACAGAACCCGCGGTCATTTGTTTACACATACCAATCCTGTTCGCGAAAGACGCAAACACCAACCTACATTAGACCTTGCAAATTTCGGTTTATCTGATGCAGATTTAGAAACGGTTTTTAACTCAGGTGTTGAAATTGGTATTGGTGCTGCCAAACTGAAAGATATTGTTGCTTTCTTAAAACAGACTTATACAAGCTCAATCGGAGCAGAATATAAATTTTTACGTACGCCTGAAGTGTTGAACTGGATTCAACAGAAAATGGAAAGTGCACGTAATACGCCTAATTTTTCAATCGACGAAAAAAAACGCATTCTTAGAAAATTAAACGAAGCAGTAAGTTTCGAGAATTTCTTAGGTACAAAATTTTTAGGTCAGAAACGTTTCTCTTTAGAAGGTGCAGAGGCTTTGATTCCAGCATTAGATTCGGTAATCGAAAAAGGTGCTGAGTTAGGAATTGAGGAGTTTGTAATCGGGATGGCGCACCGCGGTCGTTTGAATGTGTTGGCGAATATCATGCAAAAAACTTATAAAGATATTTTTGCTGAATTTGAAGGTAAAAGCTACAATCCAGAAACTCCTTTTGGTGGTGATGTAAAATATCACTTAGGCTATTCTACTGATGTAACTACGGTTGCAGGCAAAAGTGTTCACTTAAGTCTTTGCCCGAATCCATCTCACTTAGAAACTGTAGATGGTGTGGTTGAAGGCATGAGCCGTTCGAAAATTGATTTCAAATATGGTGGCGATAATTCTCGTTTAGCTCCGATCTTGATTCACGGAGATGCTTCAGTTGCCGGCCAAGGCATTGTTTATGAAGTAATTCAAATGGCAGGCCTTGAGGGTTATAAAACCGGTGGAACCATTCACCTGGTGATTAATAACCAAATCGGTTTTACTACCAATTATAAAGATGCCCGAACAAGTACTTATTGTACCGACATTGCAAAAGTCACTTTATCGCCCGTTTTCCACGTAAATGGTGATGATCCTGAAGCTTTGGTTTATGCCATTAACCTGGCAATGGAATATCGTCAGAAATATAAAAACGATGTTTTTATCGATATTTTATGTTATCGTCGTTTCGGTCACAATGAAGCTGATGAGCCGAAATTCACCCAGCCGTTACTGTACAAAACAATTGAGAAACACCCTAATCCAAGGGAAATTTATATCGAGCAACTTACTAAAGAAGGCAAGTTAGAAGCGGGTTTAGCGAAAGAATTGGAAAAAGATTTCCGAAGTATTTTGCAGGAACGCTTAATCGAAGCGAAAGAATATGTTGCCGGAAACGCTGAGATCAAATTTGGTGGTGCCTGGGCCGATTTACGTATGGCTACTCCTAAAGATTTCTTAACATCGCCGGTTACGGCAGTTAAAAAATCTACGTTGTTAGAGATTGGAAAGCGCATTACCACTTTACCATCAAATAAAAAGTTCTTCAAAAAAATTGAAAAATTATTTTTGGAACGGACCAAGATGGTTAACGAAACTAATATTTTCGATTGGGCAATGGGGGAGCAGTTGGCTTATGGTACTTTGTTATCAGAAGGTAAACGGGTTCGTCTAAGTGGTCAGGATGTTGAGCGTGGTACTTTCTCACACCGTCATGCGGTTTTAACATTGGAAGATAGCGAGGAAGAATATGTACCATTAGCTAATATTTCAGATCAGCAGGCAACATTTGATATTTACAATTCTCACTTATCAGAATATGGTGTATTAGGATTTGAATATGGTTATGCAATGGCTAATCCGAATGCATTAACCATTTGGGAAGCGCAATTTGGAGATTTCTTTAACGGAGCACAAATTGTTGTCGATCAATACATCGCCAGTGCGGAAACAAAATGGCAACGCGAAAACGGTTTGGTAATGTTATTGCCTCACGGGTATGAAGGTCAGGGACCAGAACACTCTTCAGCACGTATTGAGCGTTTTATGGAGCTTTGTGCAGATTATAATATGCAAGTGGCAAATTGTACAACACCTGCAAACTTCTTTCACGTTTTACGCCGCCAGTTTAAACGCGATTTCCGTAAACCGCTGGTTGTATTTACACCTAAGAGTTTATTACGTCACCCTGCTTGTGTATCGAAACTTGAAGAATTTACAGAGGGCGGTTTTAAAGAAGTAATAGATGATGTAAATGTTAAAGTTGCGGAGGTAACCAGAATCGTTTTCTGTAGTGGAAAAATCTATTACGAATTATTGGAAAAACAACAGGCTGATCAAGTTAAACATGTGGCATTGGTTCGTGTAGAACAATTATATCCTACACCTATTGACCAAATGGAAGCCATTAAGAAAAAATATAAAAATGCCATTGAAATTTTCTGGGTTCAGGAAGAACCAGAGAACATGGGTGCATGGCCATATTTATTCCGCAGATTATATAAAACTGAATTGAAAGGTATTGATGTAATTTCTAGAAAAGAAAGTAGTAGTACTGCAACAGGTTTTGCTAAACAACATGCCAACCAGCAAGCTTATATTTTAGCTAAAGCTTTAGAACTTCCGATTAAGAAAGAAGAAGTTAAAGAAGCGGCAAAAAAAGCGAGCAAAAAGATGGCAGAAGCAGATTAATTTGATGTAAAGGATTGCAGGATTTAACGTAGAGGGTTTAGTATCCAAAGCATTTCAACTTTGCAATCTTAAACATATAACAACAAAAAATTACAATTTTAAAAATATGAGTTTAGAGATAAAAGTTCCACCAGTTGGTGAGTCGATAACCGAAGTTGTTTTATCACGTTGGATAAAAAACGATGGCGATGTTGTTGAAATGGATGAAGTTATTGCTGAATTAGAATCAGACAAGGCTACTTTCGAATTAACCGCAGAACAAGCCGGAACTTTAAAAACCATAGCTGCTGAAGGCGATACTTTGGCTATTGGCGCAGTAGTTTGTAAAATTGAATATGGTGGCGCAGCTCCTGCGAAAGCAGAGGCTCCAAAAGCAGAAGAAAAAGCCGTTGTAGCTGAGGATAAAACAACAGCTCCTGTTGCTGAGAAAGCATCTGGAGAGAGCTATGCTACGGGAACTCCATCTCCTGCAGCTGGAAAAATTCTTGCTGAAAAAGGTATTGACGCTGGTGCTGTTAAAGGTACAGGTGTTGATGGTCGCATTACCAAAGATGATGCTGTAAAAGCAGAAGCTGGTAAAAAACCAGAGGCTCCTAAGGCTAGTGCCCCTGTTGCGGCTGCAGTTCCGGCAGGTGCTCGTGATGAGCGTCGTGAGAAAATGTCGCCACTGCGTAAAACAGTAGCTAAGCGTTTGGTTTCGGTTAAAAATGAAACTGCAATGTTAACCACTTTTAACGAGGTTAATATGAAGCCGATTATGGATCTACGCGGAAAATATAAAGATTCCTTTAAAGAAAAATATGGTGTAGGTTTAGGTTTCATGAGCTTTTTTACCAAAGCTGTTACAGAAGCACTGAAAGATTTCCCAGCAGTTAATGCTCGCATTGATGGTGAAGAAATTGTTTACAATAACTTCGCTGATGTTTCTATAGCGGTTTCAGCGCCGAAAGGTTTAGTTGTTCCTGTAATTCGTAATGCTGAAAGTATGAGCTTAGCAGAAATTGAAAAATCTGTTTTAGCTTTAGCACTAAAGGCCCGCGATGGTAAATTAACGATCGAAGAAATGACAGGTGGAACTTTCACCATCACTAATGGTGGCGTATTTGGTTCAATGATGTCTACACCAATCATCAACGCACCACAATCTGCAATTTTAGGTATGCACAACATTATTGAGCGCCCTATTGCCGAAAAAGGTGAAGTGGTTATTCGTCCGATGATGTACGTTGCTTTATCATACGATCACAGAATTATCGACGGACGTGAGTCTGTTGGGTTCTTAGTTCGTGTTAAACAATTATTAGAAGATCCAGCGAGATTGTTGTTAGGCGTTTAATCGATAATATTATCCTTAAATATAAAGAGGCTGTCTCAAAATACATGAGGCAGCTTTTTTTTTGTATTTAAATAAATCCTATGTGTTGTTCGTTTATTGCTGGCTAGAAATGTTTATTTAACCATTATTTTGTTAAAACGGGCAAAAGCG
>NZ_JAPIVT010000039.1 GCF_026239735.1 Pedobacter sp. MC2016-05 | reverse complement strand
CCTTGACGAACCATTAATGTGCCGCTACCGATTTAGGTAATCTTTTAAATATTTTATTCAAAGCTAAACTAATTGTAAAATTCAATTAACCCCTAAATAAGATACTGATACAAATCTAAAGGACGATTTATAAAAAAAATTCAATATTTTAGTTTTATGATTTACCGCCAGGCAGAAATATCCGATATCGCTAAAATCCAAATCGTTCGACATTCCGTTAAGGAGAACACCTTGTCTAACCCTTTACTCGTCACCGATGCAGATTGTGAGGAATTTTTAACCCAACGTGGCCGAGGATGGGTCTGCGAAATTGATGGAAATATAGTAGGCTTCTCTATCGTTGATTTGAAGGAGAACAATATCTGGGCTTCATTCGTAATGCCAGAATTTGAAGAAAAGGGAATCGGCAAAGCGCTCCATCGATTGATGATGGATTGGTACTTCAACCAAACAAAAAAAATGGTTTGGCTAGGAACCGCACCGAACACCAGAGCCGAAAAGTTTTACGAAAAACAAGGCTGGAAAAATGTCGGGATGGTAAATAAAGGGGAAGTAAAGTTTGAAATGAGTTATGAAGATTGGATAAGATAAAAACACAAAAAGCCGTCAATTCGAATGAAACGCAGCACAATGGAAAAATCTTTGAATCTTGTACCAACTCATCTAAAAGAGTTCTCTGCTACGGTTAAAATGACGATTTATAAAATTTACTCGCACAACTTCCTATCCAACTAAGCCCCACCACATCATCTCCGTTTTCTTCAATATAGCCTAAATTTCACGAACAGCTCCTTCTCTTTCAGGAGAGGGCGGGGTGAGGTATTTTCAGTCGATGTTTTTTTCCTTTTAGAATCAACAAAAAAAGCCATTCCGGCCAGGACAAAAAAACAAAAGATCGTAGCGAGACGCTACGACCAGAACTGGGGATTGTTTCGTGCCTCGCAATGACGAAATTTGCTTTACGGTCACGACCTTAAGATTTAAACTTCTTCATAAACTCACTTACATTCTCTTCGATATTCCCATTCTCGATAGCTTTTACGAAAGCGGTACCAATTATTGCCCCATTTGCATAAGAACAGGCTTTATCAAAAGTTTGCTTATCGCTAATCCCAAATCCAATCATGGTTGGATTTTTTAAATTCATATTCTTAATTCTGCTGAAGTAATTTTCCGTGGTATTGCCTACTTCGAGGTTTTTACCAGTTGTTGCTGAAGAAGAAAGCAGGTAAATGAAACCGTTTGTTAAGCCATCAATTTTATGGATACGCTCATCAGCGGTTTGTGGAGTAATCAAAAATACGTTGCTCAGATTGTGTTCTTCGAAACAGCCTTTGTAAAATTCTTCGTATTCTACCATCGGCAAATCGGGTACAATGCAGCCATCTACTCCTACTTCAGCACAAGCTTTACAAAAGTTTTTTACACCGAATTGCAAAACCGGATTTACATATCCCATGAGTAAAACAGGAATAGTTACGCTTTTGCGCAAATCCTTAAGTTGCTCAAAGAGCAGCTTTAAGTTCATGCCTTGATCTAGCGACTTTTTACTACTGGCCTGAATTACCGGACCATCAGCAACAGGATCTGAATATGGGAATCCGATCTCCAGCATATCAGCACCAGATTTTTCTAAAGCTTCAGCAATTTTAATCGTATCGCCAATATTTGGGAAACCAGCGGTATAATAAATTGACAATATATTTTTTTTCTCTTCGAAGAGTTGTTTGATTCTGTTCATTGTTTTCAACTTTTCGTCGTTGCGAGGCACGAAGCAATCCTAAAACGATAGCAAGGTTAATAAATCCAAAGCATTAAGTTTGCTTCGTACCTCGCAATGACGACTTATCTTTATAATTTAAAATATTTAATGTAAGTATCTAAGTCCTTATCGCCCCGTCCTGATAAGCAAACCACCACATTTTCGCCACCTTTAAATTCCATTTTTTCTAAATAGGCTAATGCATGTGCGCTTTCTATTGCGGGTATTATTCCCTCCAATTGTGTTAACAACAAGCCAGCATCCAAACTTTCCTCATCGGTAATGGAAACGTATTTCCCGCGGCCAGTTTTGAATAAATGGGCATGTTGCGGACCAATTCCCGGATAATCCAAA
The DNA here is from genome assembly GCF_026239735.1 of Pedobacter sp. MC2016-05. GTDB lineage: Bacteria > Bacteroidota > Bacteroidia > Sphingobacteriales > Sphingobacteriaceae > Pedobacter. The sequence continues at coordinate 4,398 of NZ_JAPIVT010000039.1, read as the reverse complement.
CCAGCAGAAACCGAATGCGGCTCCACCACCTGTCCATCATCTGTTTGCATTAAAATACTCCGGCTTCCATGTAAAACTCCTTCTTTTCCAAGATAAGTAGTTGCTGCAGAAAAACCACTTGAAACACCTTTTCCAGCCGCTTCAACAGCAATTAATTTCACATTTTCATCTTCCATAAAATGATAAAACATACCCATGGCATTACTTCCACCACCAACACAAGCCAAAACATAATCTGGTTGATCGTTTCCAGTTTGCTCGATCAATTGTTTTTTAGTTTCCTCAGAGATAATAGACTGGAAAATGGCAACCATATCTGGGTAAGGATGTGGCCCAACCACCGAACCGATAATATAATGGGTATCAACCGGATTGTTGATCCAGTCTCGCATCGCCTCGTTAGTGGCATCTTTAAGTGTCTTACTTCCAGAACTTGCCGGTACCACTTTAGCGCCCAACATTTTCATCCGGGCAACGTTTGGTGCCTGCCGCTCAATGTCTACTTCGCCCATATAAATTACACATTCCAAATTACGCAGGGCACATACGGTAGCGGTTGCCACGCCATGCTGACCAGCACCTGTTTCGGCGATGATTCGCTTTTTTCCAAGCTTTTCTGCCAGAAGAATTTGACCTATTGTGTTGTTGATTTTGTGTGCACCAGTATGATTTAGGTCTTCTCTTTTTAAGAAAATATTCGCCCCATATCTTGCTGATAAACGATTTGCCAAATACAATGGCGAAGGGCGACCTACATAATCCTTCATAAGTTGATGAAATTCCTTTTGAAAATCGGCATCATCAATAATTTTCAAGTAGTTTTGACGCAATTCTTCCACGTTTGGATAGAGCATTTCCGGAATGTATGCTCCACCAAAATCTCCGTAATATCCTTTTTCGTTTACTTTGTATTTCATAATATCTTTAATCAATATTGCGTCGCTTAAAACCGACGGTAGTGAACTTTCAATCTTTTATTTCTTAGCCACTTATTATTCCATTCTGCAAAGCCTTGCCACTCCATCTCCGTTTCACTCTAATCCGGCCTAACAAATTTTCGAAATGCATTATCCAAGCCAAACCTCTAACTTTAATAGTGAGATTTTCAGCCCGTGTTTTTTGTTTCTTTTTGAAATCAAAAAGAGAAGAGCCCGTCCGGCTAGGACAAAATATAATCAAATTCTACTCCCTTTCCACTCCAAACGGATAGCATAAGGAAAACTAATGACCGAGTTTTGCAAAAAACTCTCCAATTTTCTGTACATCCTTAACTCCTGCCTCAATTTCAAACCGACTATTAATGTCTAACGCATATAATCTCGAATTCTCAATTTTTGATATCGCTGCTGCATGTTCTAAATCTATTCCTCCACTTAAAAAATAAGGCTTATTTAATTTATAATTCTCCAAAATCTTCCAGTCGAAAGTTTTCCCTGAACCACCATGCGCTTTTGTTTTTGTATCGAACAAAAAGAAATCAACTACATTTTCATAAACATCTAAAACAGAAAAATCAAACTCCTCCTCTACGCCAAAAGCTTTAATTACTTCCAAACTATTAAATGACTCTTTCAATTCGTTACAGTATTCAACCGATTCATTGCCATGTAACTGAACAGCTTTTAACTGATAAAGATTTACTTTTTTCTTAACAACCTCCAAATCTTCGTTTACAAAAACGCCAACAGTTTTAATTTGATGAGGCACATATTTTATCAATTCGGCAGAAACATCAGAAATAAATCTCGGCGACTGCTCATAAAATATGAAGCCCAAATAATCTAGTTGTAACGCAGCGACAGAAGCAATGTTCGCTGCAAACTTCATCCCGCAAACCTTTAGCTTTAAACTTCTCATCAGGCTACCAATTTTTTAAAACTTTCCAACGCCTTTTTGCTTACCAATGATTCTTCGGCTTCGTAAAAACAATCTGCAAAGCTGGCGATTGGTTTGATTGTTTTGATGGCTAATGCTGAGTTGCAGAGCACTACATTGTTTTGTACATCAGTAGCCTCACCATTAAGTACATTCATAAATATTTTTGCAGATGATTCTACCGTATCTCCACCCTTGATGTCATTTACTGCAACCTTTTCAAAACCCATATCGCTTAAGGTCAAAATACTTTCACCTTTGTTATTGAAAGTTTTCACATCGCAAGTGAGCGAGATCTCGTCGTATCCCTCAAGCGCATGCACAATCGTGTAATTTTTGGTAGTATCCTGATATAAATAATTATACAAACGGGCAAGTTCCAAACTGAAAACCCCAACCATTTGATATTTTGGTTGTGATGGATTAACCATTGGTCCCAGCATATTAAAGAAGGTTTTGATGCCCAAATCTTTCCGTATCGGTGCCACAATTTTCATTGCCGGGTTAAATAAAGGAGCGTGTAAAAAACATATTCCAGCGGCATCAAGGTTCCGTTTCAAAATATCCTGATCATTGGTAAAATTATAACCCAGATATTCCATTACGTTTGATGAACCACAACCTGAAGAAACGCCATAATTACCATGCTTTGCTACTTTATGTCCTGCACCAGCCACCACGAAAGAGGAAAGGGTGGAAATGTTAAAAGTGTCTTTTCCATCTCCACCGGTACCGCAAAGATCAATTAATTCATAATCAGAAAAATCTGTTTTAATGCCCAAATCCAGCATGGCATCGCGGAAACCCTGAAGCTCATCAACAGTGATATTACGCATGGCATAAGCAGTAATAAAAGCGGCAATTTGCGAAGAATTAAATTCCCCCTGTGTAATGGAAATGAGTATATTTTTTGCCTCTTCCCTACTGAAATTTTTATTTTCGAATAAATGATTTAAGATTTTTTTCATTTTTATTATTTCCCTCGTTCGTCGTTCTGAACTTGGTTCAGAATCATTTTTACCAGATGCCGAAATAAACTCAGCATGACGACAGCGCATAAAAAAAGGATTGCTTTTAAGGCAATCCTTTTCATCGTTTATAAAATATTTTAAAATATATAACAACAGAATTTGCCTAACGAATTTCGTTATGCCACCACCAATTGTTATTTAAGTTTTTAATTATCATGTTTATATAGAACAAATATTGATATACTTTTTTATATTTCCAAAATCTTTTTAACAATCTATGGCATTTTTTAAGCGAAAAGTACAGTTTAATGATGATTTGGGTTTCGGCTCGAGCCCCGTAATCAAAAATCAACGCGTTCTAAATACCGATGGTACTCCGAATATTGAACGTACAGGCTTACCCTGGTTTAAATTTGATGATACGTATACTCGGTTAGTTACCATGAGTTGGCCTCGTTTTTTTCTGGTGATACTCATTGCCTATCTTATTGTAAATACTTTATTCGCTGTTGCTTACAACGTTATTGGAATCGAAAATTTGAATGGAGCAAATGGCAAAACCCTTCGAGATCAATTCTTTGATGCTTTTTTCTTTTCCGCACAAACCATTTCTACCGTTGGTTATGGCCACATTTCTCCGCAAGGTTTTATTACCAGCGTTCTGGCTGCTTTCGAAAGTATGTTGGGCTTGTTGGCTTTCGCACTGGCTACCGGATTGCTCTATGGCCGTTTCAGTAGGCCTACTTCCAAGGTAACTTTTAGTAAAAAAATGGTTATCGCACCTTACCAAAACGGCCTAGGTTTAATGTGTCGGCTTGCCAACCTCAGAAAAAATTCTTTAATAGATGTTGAGGTGGAAATGTTTATGACTTTTAACGAAACCGTTGATGGAAAACTCAAACGTAGCTTTTATCCATTAGAACTGGAGCGCAGTAAAATTGCTTTTCTTTCGTTGAACTGGACTTTGGTACATCCTATAAATGAAGACAGCCCCATTTTCGAAAAAAATTTAGATGAACTAAAATTAGCCGAAGTGGAAATTTTTGTGATTTTAAGGGCATTCGACGATACGTTTGCGCAAACAATCCATACCCGTACCAGCTATCAGGATGAAGATATTCAATGGAATGCAAAATTTAAGATTATGCATTACCACAACGAGGCCGGCAAAACGGTTATGGATTACAGCTTATTTGATCACACAGAAAAGGTAATGGCTGATTAATTATTACCAAACGGGTGGGGCATAAAAGTTTTGCAGGTTTTCGCAATTGTAACCGAATTTGGTAAGTAAAGAAACCGCATCCCCAATTTTATCAACACTTGAATCTATTCTAAGGATTTTATCAGCGTCTGATAGATCAACACTCCAGGTTGCTCCAGAAAGTAAGTTGTTTAAATGCTGGGCGATTTTATTGAGTTCAACTCCTGTTTGAATATTCGTTTTAAAAATCGAGATCATAGGGTAATTTCTTAAGTAAAATTTTAGGTTTTCAGGAGTAGAGACGAATGAAAATTAGAATTACTTTAAAATAAATGTAAATAATTTCAA
>NZ_JAPIVT010000038.1 GCF_026239735.1 Pedobacter sp. MC2016-05 | reverse complement strand
TACTAGCGGAATTCCCCAAAGTAATTGGAATGAAATAAAAGGAGATGCTGATAACATGAAGTACCTCAAGTCAGTTACAAAACTTGCTTTTGAGCCAGGTACTAAATATGACTACAACAATAATGACGTATTCCTACAGAGGAGGATAATCGAAAAAATCACTGGATTACCCTACGCACTATTTGTGACGGATAACTTGTTTAGGCCAAGTGGTATAAAGAGCGCTATTTTTGATCCCAAAGAAACGGACACACTGATTGCCAGATCCTACAACGACGAAAAAGTACAGGATAGTCTCCAATGGGAAATTGACGGTTGGCCAGCATTAAATCTCCTAGATTTTTATAAATGGTCTGAATGCATTAGTTCTTTCCGCTTGATTACGCCCGCATCCACTAAGGAGATTTTAAGTCCTTTTTCTACTGACGATCAAACAGGACTGGGGCACGGAACTGTAGAAGGTAAAACACTAACAACGCACAGACATGATGGAACAGCGAAAAATTATCAGGCATTATTAATTAGTAACGCAAATTCATCCAGAACCATCATTTTAATGACCAACAATAAACAAGGTAATTTAGATGCTATTAGTAAGTCTGTTATTTCAATTCTTGAAGGAAAGCAATATATACAAGTGAGAAGGTCCTTTGTCGATGATTTCGAGAAATCACTGGAAAATATGAACGGCGAGCAAACGCTTGCTTTATATAGAAAAATTAAGGTTGAACAGCCAGATCAATACAGTTTTGATGGTGAAAAAATGCTCAACCAAGTAGGCTACTTCTTTTTAAATAATAAGAAATTCGCTGATGCAATTACCGTATTCACTTTTAATACTAAATTGTTTCCCAATTCAGGAAATATGTTTGATAGCTTGGCAGAAGCCTATTACGTCGAAGGTAACAGGAGTAAAGCTTTGGAAAATTATATTATCGCACTCAAATTAGATCCTAATTTAGAATCAGCAAGGAAAATGATTCAAGAACTAAAGTAAGAAAGCCTAAATGTCTGAGATTTGTTGTCAATCGATTAAACATCAATTAGAGGGTACTATCAATATTCCCTGGTTTTTATAGATCGTTTTCTCTTTGTTCTATTAGTGATTGGGCAATTATAGGTGGAAGGAGAATACTGTTATTAACATACTTTCCTTTTTTGAGACGCATCATTTATGATATAAAATTAATTAGCACATAAAATGCCAATTTTTTAATAAACTTTTTTCTCACTTCAACTAATGTTCTACTCTGAAATATCTGTATATTTAGGTATTAATAATTTCTTTTTTTTTGCGTAAAAAATACACTGTAATAAAATATATTTTAGATTAGACGTCGATCAACAGGTATTTTAATTACATCAATTATTTTAACAAGATCATTATATCCGGGGAATAGAGGATCCAAAAGTATATTATATTCCGATCGATTGACTGCCGACTTAACCTTAATTCCCAATAATTTATGTTCGGAAAATAGTTGATCTCCTAATATTTTACATGCTAAATTATCGGTATTTAGCCAATCTTTTGGATAGTCTGAGTCGGGAATTAGATATATCAAATCTTCGTTGGTAACACTCATTTCTATAATATATAAATCCTGTGGAATTTCCTCCATATCAAAATGCACAAGGTTTTCCAAAAATGCCAAGGATGAGTTTTCGGAGGTGTAAAGTACATAAGTTCCTTTATCATTCCATCGCCCACCTGCTCGGAAGGCCCCCATTCCGGACAAGTCTTTAATCCTTTTTTCGGATTTTACAATTCTGTAGACATGCATCTATGAGTAGACTCCTTCCTCTATGCGTGTCAAGACATCTTCGATCATACCTATTCCTGTTGGTGTGGAAAAAAGAGATAAGGGGGTTTCGCCGTGAAGTGCATTGTTGGGTTTAGAAAGCCATCTTTGAACTTTTTCCTTATCGTCAAATACTTGATAAGTATGCTCCAGAACCCTTGCAACTTCGATTACAAGGGATGATGTTCTTATATCAAGTTTATCGTCAGCTTGTTTTCTTTCAAGCGTTTTTATTGATAAATTCAAAATATCTTCCACGAAGCTTTTTTTGGACATTCCTGTAAAACTGATTACTGATTCCGCCGAAGCCTTACTTATGCCCGCCCTTGAGAGTAAGATAAGGTCGTAATAATTTTTTATCGGAATAGCTAGCGATAATGCCCCGCCCAGTAGGTCACTAATTCTTGGCTTGTATATTTTTTTGTTAATCAAATCCATGCTACGACATTTTTATTAAAAATAAATATTTTTGTCGCAAAATCCAACTTTTAAATTGTTTATGACATTGAATTGGATTGATTGGCTTATTTCATTCGTTTTTTGAGACTAAAAAAAACCTAATTCGTCATGCTGAAACTGAGGTTGAATTTTAGATAATCCAAATACTGAAATCCTCTTCGCCAAATTGTTTGTTAATTGCTGGCCAAATCTCAATTATAGTAGGTTCGTACCAGCAATGATGTAATGTTTTTGATTTTACATCATTCAATTAAACACCTACTGCTCTAGATAATCAAGATTTGTTTAAGTAACAGCGTCTATTGATTTTATATCGCATTATTATTCTGTGTAAAGTGAATATCTAAATCTATTTTCCCGCAAATTGTTGTAACCTAGAATCCTTTAATGGTTAACGGGATATAATAGTATGCGCTCATGTTATAAGTTTTATTGGTATAGACCACACCAAAATAATATTCACCATTTGCCCATGCTTTTTCTCCACCAATGGCACTGGATGGAGTGTTATTGTCTGCTAAAGCGCCTATCTGGAGTTCTTTTGGACTGAAATTTGGAAGGCCCACATAATTGGTAAAAGTATTTGTAGCAGTTATTCCGGCATGTTCCCTAGTGTCCGTTACGATTACTTTTGAAAAATCAATTTTATCTACGGATTCCGGAAGGTGCCCGGCACTTTTTTTAACCAGAATGTTGTACATGATTCCATCGCCCTTTACCTTGCTGATATCCACATAAGCTCTTAGTTTTTCATTTTTTGAATACCCTTTATCATCCCCAAGCATAAATCCCCTGTTGAGAATATAGAGAAAACCTTTTTCCATTTTTTCCAGCATCAGTGAATACATTTGTGGATTAACGGGAAGACTTTCCGCTGTGACCAGGTTAATTGGGTGCTTTTCTTCCAGTAGCGTTCCGTTCTCATCAGTGACTTTGATTGTGAAATCATATTCACCTGCAGCGGCTTCTTTGGGGATGGTGAAGTGTTTATGAACATTGGTATTTCGGACCCCTTTAAATTCTGTCCATGTCAGCTCAAAGGACCAGTTTGACGGATAGGTAACGCCTTTTTTTTGGCTGATAAGGACTTGAACGGTGTTGATTTTATCCCCGGCAGTTACATCCATGTCCAAATGGAAGTCTCTGCCGATGATGCCCTGCCCGTTATTGCCTGACCCAATTTCCAGATCTGTTATCGTAGGCAAAGGAAGTTCCTCTTCTGGTCTGTCTTTTTTACAGGCAGTGAAAACCAGGGCTGCGAATAATATAAGTAGTAGTGTTTTGATAGGTTTCATAATAAAAATATATGTTTTTGTTTTTAATAGATATGGATTTCAAATGTGAAGTAAAACGTAAATCAGGATCTCCGTTAAATACACGCATTATAATAAATGCTTTCGTTAGGGGGCTATTTCTTTTTAGTTCCGGAGATACCCATCGATCACAGGGATCAGCTTTCTTCTAAAATCCGCACGGACGGCGTTTTCATCAATTTTCCCCCCTAAACTATAAGACCTGATCTTGCCGGCGCGGTCAATGACTATTGTTGTTGGATAACCCATTACGTGAAAAACATCTCCTGCGAGGAAAGCCTTTGGATCGGCAATTGTTTGAAAATCAAACTTGTTGGCTGCAAGGTATTGCAAGAGATCCTCCTGCTTTTCGCGGGCAATGGATAAGAACACGATGTCTTTGTTTTTATACTTTTCGACGATTTCATTCAGAGGACTAACCTCAAGTTTACATGGTTTACAGGCAATAAACCAAAAATTCAAGACTACCACCTTTCCCTTGAGCGAGGCTAAGCCTACTGACCTTCCATCGATAGTCTCAGCGGAGAAATCAGGGGACTGTACCCCATCAAGCGCACCGGGTTTCTCAATATCGTATTTATGCGCTCCTGTAAATCTGGAAAGCGCTTCTTCATAAGCATTTCGTTGTGCAAACGCTGAATTTCCACCACTTAAGCAAATCATAAAACAAATGGCGGGAAGCAAATAAGATGCAATTGATTGTATGTATAAGTACCTTCTTTCCATATAACTTCCTTTTGGATTCTGAAGCTACCCTGCCGGAAAAGCTGATTCTCCATAGCAGGGTAGCTGGTAAAGTTTCTTACTAATTGTAATTGATAGTAATTGGAACACTCTTGAATACGCTGATATTGTGCGTCGTGTTTTTGTAAAGGATTACCCACTGGTACTGACCGGATTCCCAGGCTTTCTCTCCGGTAATTGTATTAGCGGATGGTTCATTATTGTCCATCGCTGCACCGACCGTGATGGTTTCTCCTCCATAAACTCCGTTAACAAGTTTGAGTGTGGATACCTTTCCTGCATTACCAAGCCCTTTGTGCTCAACTTTGGTCACCACAATAACTTTGCTTAGATCCAGCTTATCTATACTTTCAGGATAATAGTTCGCCTTCCTTTTAATCAGGACCGAGTAAAGAATGCCGTCATCCTTGATTTCGCTCACCTGGGCATGAAGGCTCATCTCGTCGCCTTTTTTAAAAATAAGTTCTTTCTCTTCAAAAACGTCGGTATAATAAATCAGTGTGCCGTTTCTGGAAACAAAATCCCTCCCAATCTTCGGGTCAACCGGGAGATTCGCCGGATCCAGGATGATGAGATCTTCTTTGATCTCCAGTTGAGTTCCATTATCATCCTGAACGATTACTGCAAAATCATAGGTTCCTTCCGGCGCAGTCGCTGGAATGGTAAAATGCTTGTGAACGTTTGTGTTTTTCACGCCAATATATTCCGGCCACGAAAGCTCAAACTTAAAACTTGAAGCATAGTTGTGTCCGGCTTTTTGGGAGATGACGAGTTTGACGTCTTTTATTTTACTGGCTGCCAGAATATCTGCGTTGAAATGGAAATCGCGGCCCCTAAGCGCCCTTTTATTATTGGCCGTACCAATCTCTACATTCTCGGCAGTTGGCTTTAATGCCTCTGGCTCCGTGCCTTCTTTTTTACAGGCAGAGATACTGGCTGTAATGAATGCCAGGGACAGTATCAGGTTTTTAATTTTCATGTAATGGAATTTTTTAGAAATGCAGTTGGTTAATTGATTTTAATGCTAAGTCCTTTGATCGTTTGCCATCCTTCCTTGTCAGTCAGTCGGATCATAAAGTGATAATCTCCGGGATCAATATCCGTTGGTATGGTGATCTGTTGTTCCATCAGAAACGATCTTTGTTCAGCAGGAATTGGAAAGCTTTTGATGAGCAGAAATGGCTTGACCGGAACTTTAATGGGTTCCATTGAGCAGGTTTCCACTTCGGTACTGTGGGTATGGTGATCAAAGTTGTGGTGAATGTCAAGGCTTAGCGAACCAAGTGCGGTATTGTCGTTGAGCAGTGCCCTAAAAGTAAAGGTTTCGCCACGGTTCACCGTACCACACTGTTTGGGAAACGCATTGGCCGCGGTTACATCGATTGTTGGATACTCGGTATCAACTTCATTTTCAGTCTCCTTTTTACAGGCGGACAGGCATATCACCGTTAAGATGGAAAAATAAAAAATCGCTTTTTTCATAGGATAAAAGTTAGGCTATAAGCCATGCCGGATGGCGGGATTTATAGCTGTTAAAGGGTGTAGATTTAAAAATATATTCTGTTAATAAATGCCCGAGCTTATCGTAGTTTGACGACTATTTTAAACTATTTATCGAAATGCTCCTCGAATTCCACTTCTTTGCCACTCTGGTCAATGACCTTTAGGTGAACATGATAATGGCCCTTGGGAGCTGCTGCCACGTCAAGATGTTTGTGCAGGTTGTAGCTAGTCTTTCCTACCACCGCTGCATCTTCATAACTCACTTCTTTTTCCCAGCCATTACCGTGTACTTCCAATACCAGTTTAGCTATTTTGTTTGGCGCAGTAACAGACGCTTCTACATGCAGGTCATTTCCGGCGGTATTAAGTCCGACTTCGAAACCTGTCACTTTTGCAAGATTTGGATCTGCGGTTACCTGAAGGTCGAACTCGATTTCGCTAACCTGTCCATTCTGGTCGGTAACTTTCAGGTGGCCATGGTGGGCGCCCACCTTGGCATCAGCAGGTACATCGATGTGCTTATGGAATTCTGCATTTTTAAGCCCCGCAAATCCTTCGGTGTAGGTAGTGCTGACATTCCAGCCGTTTCCGGACTCCGGATGGATTTCAAGCACAACATCTTTGATATTGGCTGGTGCACTGATCTGGGCCTCAATATGCAGGTCATTTCCAGGATGGGCGATCTTGCTGTTGCCGGTACCAACCTCAAGCGCTGATATCATTGGTGCCTGGGGCATCTGCTCATCCTTTTTACAGGCAGTAAAGGTGATGGCAAAAAGAAAAAATAATAAAAGGGTTTTCGTTGTTTTCATGATTTGAATTTTTAATGTTATTGGATATTTAAGGTTTGTTTTTGATGTTGCTGAAAGGTAGTTTTATAGATAATACGATATTTCGTCCCATTTCAGGCAGCGCTATCAGCCGGTAGAAACTGGTATGATTGAGGTACCGTGTGTTAAGTACATTCTGTGCCTGCAGGCTGAACATCAGGCTTTGATTGTAAAATTTCACCGTAGTGCCTGCCTGTAGGTTGATGAGCTGATAGCCCGGTGTCTTCTTCTCCGGGGGAACGATATTGTTCTGTGGACTGGTTACCCGGCAATCAATTGAGAAATAGGTTCCTTCCGGTCTGTTTTTCAGTACCGGCGACCAGGTCAGGTTGAATAACGCTGAAGCAGGCGGAGAAAAAGGCAAGGTGTATCCTGCCTTGTCACCCGAACGCTGCTCGGCGGAAAGATACTCTCCCAGGACTTCTGCGTTTAAAGTTTTAAGGAATTTGATTTTGAACTGCAGTTCTGCTCCGTATCGCAAGACTTTGCTTTGGGCATACTGGAAGATCTGGTTTCCGGCACCGTAATTTGTATCGTGGCCCGAAGTAGGATTCAGGTAGATATAGTTTGAAAAATAATTGTAAAAAGGACTCAGTAATATTGACCAGCGCTCAGCTTTCCATTCCAGGCTCAGGTCGGCCTGATAGGACTGTTCGGGGGCAAGCGATGGATCTCCTTTCTCAAAACTGAAGTAATGATAGTTCACGCCGTTCGCACCAAGCTCCTTTGCAATTGGCATACGGAAGCTTTTACCAATATTTGCTTTTAAGGAAAAGCGATCAAGGTTATAGTTTGCACCTACTGACCAGACCAGACTGTTGAATTGCCTTTTGAGATCCGAAGAGCGCACTACGTACTCTTCTCTTGCTACTTCGCCGCTGGTGATGGTGGAAGGGAACCAGTCGGTATAGCTGAACATCCTGATCCGGCTGTGATCATATCGCAGCGCTGCATGAAGAAGTATTTTATCGTTAAGCCTGTATTTATCATATACAAATGATCCAACTGAATACTGATTAAAAGCAGGCACCAGAAATGTATATCCGTTGATGCCGTTGTTCTGATGTTCGCCGTTCAGCCCCAAACTTAATTCATGCTTTCCAAGCGTTATCCTGTCTCGCAAGTTTGCCGAATAAACCACCTTATCAAATTCCCGTTCAAGGTCAGAGGGAATAGTCATGAAGGATGGATAGACCGGTGGCATGTAGCCATGGTTTACGTAGTCACTGAATTCCTTTCTTAAATTTCGCTGATAGCCAAGCTCGCCTTCAAATCTATGATTACCATCTTCCAGAACGCTTCGGTTGATAATTTTAAAATGATTCACTTTCTGACTTGGACGCAATATATCCCTGGATGACGCGTCATGCATCACCGCATCGACGTTTCTGGGCTCCAGCCCATGTGCATTGGCAAAAAAACCACTATTGCTGAAGGTGTTGCTGAGATAAAATACGGATCGGAAGTGCTCGTTTACATATCCAATATTTAAATGGGTACCGGTTTCCCTGCCGGCAGTATTGCGCAGGAAATTATCCTTTAGTTTCACCTGGTAATCGTATACATAAACCTCATCAGTTGGTACCCGGTAATCGCCATAGTCCTGATAGGTAAACCTGGAATCTAAAAACCATTGCTTGTTTCTTGCATAGAAATTTACCGAGCCCCCCAAAAGATTATTGTTGGTTTTGCCAATGAGATCAACAGATCCGCCAATGGAATTAGGCATCGGTACAGGCGCAGGGTTTATCGCAATTGCGCCTGCAATGGCATCCGAACCATAGATAAAGGATGCGGCACCTTTGATCAGTTCCACCTGATCAGCAGCGAACTGATCAATCTCGAGTCCATGATCGGCGCCCCACTGCTGGCCCTCGTGTTTGACGCCTTTATCTACTACTACCACTCTGTTAAAGCCTAACCCGCGTATCAGGGGTTTGGATTGACCGGAACCAATGCCGATTGTTTTTATTCCGGGAAGGCGTTCCAGTGTTTTCATCAGGCTTCCGCCCAGATTCCGCTGAATAAAAGCCGCATCTACCGTTTGAATGTTCAGTGATTCGGATTTATTTCGCTGCTCCATACGATCATCTTCTATAGTCACTTCTTTTAATTGTTTAACCTCAGCAGTCAGGGTTACATTGATCTTCATGGAAGTATAGATACTGTAGGTATTCTCGATAGTGGTATAACCCAATCTTGCGAATCTCAGCGTTGTTTTCCCGCTTTCAAGGCTTTCCACCAAGAAATGGCCATCTTGATCAGTGAAGACGATTTTGTTACTTCCAGGAACGGATACCGCCACGCCGGAAATTGGCTGATGGTGTTCATCACTTATCAGCCCCTCCAGGGTGAAGTTTTGCCCAAAGGCATCGGAAAACAATGCAATAAAGAGAATAAATACGCAAATAAACTTTTGCATGCTAGTAAAAACAGACACTTATCGGTAGGCGTTATTTGGCTTAATGCGCTACAATAGGCGCAGCAGCACAGCCGGATAAAAAAATAAAAAAAGAAAGACACATTTTTAGCAACTAAAAATGCGTGCAATGAACAAAGCTATCTACTCAGATCGCTGAATAGAGTAGGTTAGGAGTGAAAGATGGGTGGACCCTTGTTGGTAAAGCCCTGAAGGGTAAATTCGTAATTGCAGATACAGGAATTGCAGTTATAGGTTATTTCAACGGGTGAAAGAACGTTCATGTATGGCGAAAAATACCCTGGAAGATGCTTGCTTTGTTTGTGGATGATGAAATCACATATTTCGCACTTTTCTATTGCGGACACTGAATCCGAGGTAATATTTTCCTTTTCAGAAGAAAGTGCCCGGTGGGTATGCGCAAGCTGTAAAATCGAGATTGAAAGAAAAAGCATCACAAGAAGCATCGACAGGAACCGATGCGTTTTGGTGTGAGAAGAAACCAATTGCTTTTTCATTTTGTTACAAAGCTGCATTAAAATTCTCACTTCTTTATGGGGTTTGACATTTAACTTTGTAACAGTTTATATACAGAATATGATAGTGCTTAATTTTTAATTAAACCTGACAATGTCTGCATAATCCGTGGAAGATAGGCTGTTTTCTCAGTTTGTTTTGTTTAAGAATCATTTCATAGTCAAAAGGCAGTGAGGGAAGCTGTGAAACCCGATGACAATTTTCACATTTTACCAGTGGAACAATTTCTTCTGCCACTTCTTTGTAGCGGTTAAAGCATAAACGATTCGTTGCCCCCATTATCAACAAAACCTAAGAATCTTATGTGCTACCAAAATAGCAACAATTCGGTAAACACTTACCCGGTCTACCTTATTTTGCAAATGAGAACGAATTTCACTATGCATAAGTGCAATATGATCAGTGTTGAAAAGATTCAGCAACAAAATCCTGGAAGCAGTCGCCCTTAGTCCTCTTGCTTGCAGCATGTCTTTGAGAATTAAATCGTTCATCTCATTATTATGTTTCGGACATATGTACTATCATCAGTTATTCAATACTTTTATTCCAACCTTCAGACATTCCTGTAGAACAGTAGTGTTTTATCCGTCTTTAGTATTTAAGCGCTGACGACCCGACTGCTAACCTTAAAATCATGCTATTTCGCCAATCAGAATTCAATATTAAGCAGGAAAGTAACCACTCTTCCCTGCTCAATCATTAATCAACAAAACTTTTCAAATGTAAAACATAAATTGTTATCGAACAAATAAAAACAACAAAGTTGCATTTACCTTATAGCGATAAATTGATAATAAAATTGAATAAAACAAAAGATAAACAGATAGAATGTTTTTCCCGCTATAATTGTTGTTCAGTCTGAGACCAAAATATGGATTGATTTCATTGAATATTCATGATGTTGCTTAGCAACTGCTTTTTCCACTTAGTCTTGAAAATGATATTCTGCAAAAACGGGCTATAGAGAAAAAATCAGAGGTATAGAAAATATTGGTGACGATATCACTTTGTTCAGGGCTGGTAATTTCTTTGATAAGGACCTTCCAAAAGATAAAGACCATGCAAGATTATCAACTGAACTGAACAGTAAAAAAGCGCTT
>NZ_JAPIVT010000037.1 GCF_026239735.1 Pedobacter sp. MC2016-05 | reverse complement strand
CTTAAAACCTGCTTTCTTTTTATGCTGATTTGAGAACGGTTACGGATCTTCGGGCAACTTCTAACCCTTCAGATGCAGTAAATAAACCTAAGCCATCTTTAGCAATTTCACCAGTCGCAGTATCTAACACTTTCTTCCAGCTTTTCCCATATTCTTCCTTTGGAAGTTTATAATCTAAAGCTTCGTAATGTGCGTTGAAAATGATAAAAAAGTGGTTATCAAGAATATCTTCGCCCATCGGGCCTTTGCTTTGTATTCCTTCACCGTGAAAATAAATTCCAATAGAACGGGCAAAATCTTTTTCCCAGTTATGCCCTTTCATCGGATTTCCATCAGGCGTAAACCAGGCAATATCTTTTATGCCATCCTCACCTACTTCTTTACCAACAAACCACTTTCTCCTTCTTAAGCTGGGGTGATTTTGCCTCAACTGAATCAACTCTTGAGTAAAATTTAATAATGATTGATCGGCATTTGCCCAATCCAACCATGAAAGATCATTATCCTGGCAGTAGGTATTGTTATTTCCTTGTTGGGTTTTCCCCATTTCATCGCCAGAAACAAGCATAGGAATCCCCTGTGATAAAAATAGTGTCGCTAAAAAATTACGCTTTTGCTGCAATCGCAGGTTGATAATTTCTTCGTTATCGGTTTCTCCTTCTACTCCACAATTCCACGATTTGTTATGGTCTTCGCCATCATTGTTATCATCTAAGTTGGCCTCATTGTGTTTATGATTATAGGAAACCAAATCATGAAGCGTAAAACCATCATGCGCTGTAATAAAATTAATACTCGCAGTTGGGCGGCGATAATCTTCTTTGTATAAATCCGGACTTCCAAGAAAACGTTGTGCAAATTCGCCAAGCATATTCGGGTTGCCCCGCCAATAATCACGCATTACATCCCGGTACATGCCATTCCATTCTGCCCATCCAGGAGGAAACTTTCCAACCTGGTAACCTCCCTCTCCCACATCCCAGGGTTCGGCAATCAACTTGGCCTGTGAAATTACCGGATCCTGGTGGATGATATCAAAAAACGCACTTAACCGGTTAACTTCATGTAATTCTCTGGCTAAAGTGGAGGCCAGATCAAATCGAAAACCATCGATATGCATCTCTAAAATCCAATACCTCAAACTATCCATAATAAATCGGAGCACGTTCGGTAACATCGAATTTAGCGTATTTCCAGTGCCGGTATAATCTTTTATCGTTTTCCAATCTATAATAGCAGTGGTTATCGATCCCTTTAAACGACAAGGTTGGGCCAAGGTGATTTCCTTCTCCTGTATGATTGTAAACTACATCTAAAATCACTTCGATTCCGGCTTTATGTAAAGCCTTTACCATATCCTTAAACTCGCGAACCTGATCGCCCCGAATATCTGAAGAAGCATATTGAGAATCGGGGGCAAAAAAACCGATGCTATTGTAGCCCCAATAATTTGTTAATCCTTTTTCTTCGAGATGATGGTCAGAAATAAATTGATGTACAGGCATAAGTTCGACAGCCGTAACTCCCAATTTTTTTAAGTAGTTGATTGATACGGGATGAGCAAGCCCTGCGTAAGTTCCCCTCAAATTTTCGGGGATATCCGGGTGGGTTTTTGTAAAACCCTTAACATGCATTTCATAGATAACCGTTTGATTATAACTAATTTTTGGGTGCTTATCGTCTTCCCAATCATAGCTTGAATCAATTACAACTGATTTTGGCATGTATGCTGCACTGTCCGCTTCATTGAAGCTCAGATCCATTTCTTCTGATCCTAACTGATATCCAAAAAGAGCTTCGTTCCATTTTATATTGCCGGCAATGGCCTTAGCATAAGGATCTAGAAGTACTTTGTTGCCGTTAAAACGATGGCCTTGCGATGGACGGTAAGGTCCGAATACCCTATAACCATATAACTGCCCTGGCTTTACATCAGGGATATAGCAATGCCAGATTTGGTGCGACCTTTCCTGAATATTAATTCTCACCGTTTCTTCTTCAGCGTGTTCATGATCGAAGAAACACAACTCTACAGCGGTTGCACTTTCAGCATAGAGTGCAAAATTAACTCCGTTTCCGTCCCATGTTGCTCCCAAAGGATAAGCTTCCCCCGGAAATTGTAAATATTCAGCCATACTATAAATCTGATCGTTCGTAAATCAAAACTCGTCTTTGATTTAACAATCCGTTTGACTTATGAAATGTTTTGAAAATTTATCATCTACAAAAAGCTAACTAAACTGAGAATAATCTTATTTAACAAAGTTTTGATAAAGGCTATTGATGGCATCGCGACTGAAATCAGGAAAACCATCTGTGTAGGTAGGATTTATCCCATTGGTAATAATGACGAAACCAAACTTTTCTTTTGGATTGAAAAACATCGTACTATATAGCCCGTAAGCCGATCCGGTATGACCCTTTAACTTAACATTTGGAATAAAATTGTCAGCAGTTCTGATTGCTAATCCGTAACCTTCATCAGCCGTAATAGCGGTTTGCATCAATTTCGAATGCTTTTTTGAAATAAGTCTTACTCCATTTGATTGACCATAATTCATATGCATCATCATGTATTTTGCCAAATCTGTTGCCGATATTTTCATTCCTCCTGTTGGAGAGAATATAGGTGTAGAATAGCCCATAACGTAATTTTTAATTTCAGTTCTGCGTGGTGCATACGCTGCTGTTGCGTTGGTAAATTCGCTCGTCTTCGAGTTGTATTCGTAAAGCTTCACAAATCGGGTGCTGTCTAATGAATCTACACAGTAACCGCCATAAAGCCCCAAAGGCTTTAAAACATGATTTTTAACGTAATTATCGAATCGCTCACCAGATTTCTTCTCTATAATCGCTCCGATGATATTGAAATTCAAATTACAGTAATCGAACTTACTTCCTGGAGCATAATCATTGTAACACTTGGCCCAATTTGGATTTTTATCCGGATTAATCAAATCGAGGTTTAAGTATCCCTGAGAATCATTCAAACTCGAAGTGTGCGAAAGTGCCATTTTCAAGGTTATTTTTTGATCTGGATATTTCGGGTTTCTGATCTTAAACCCTACTAAATCTCCAAAATCGTCATCTAGCGAAAGTTTACCCACCTCTACCAATTGCATAATGGACGTTGCCGAAAAGGATTTTGAAATAGATGCAATACGGAAAATATCGCGATCGGTCAGCTCCGTTTTTTTATCTAAATCTTTTAGTCCAAAAGAGTGTGTATAAATTATTTTCCCGTTTTTTACTACCGCCACTGAAGCACCTACCGCATTAAACTTTTGCATTACAGCCTTAAAATCAGCTTCTGCTTTTTCATTTTGAGCATAAATACTCGTGCTGATCAATAACAACACGAACATCACCTTTAAAAAAATCTTAATCATAAATTGGAAATTATAATAGCGTAGAAATATTTATTTAGCGTCGTTTACCTCCAGCCAATGACCATCGGGATCTTTGAAATAAATCTGTTTTACTCCATCAAGCCTTAAGTTGATGGCGCCAACTTTACCCGCCCAATCTTCAAACGGAATCTTTTTATTATTCAAAGCGGCTATAAATTCATCGATTGATGAAACGCTGAAACACAAATGATCATTTCTATCAAAGATTTGATTGGCCTTTTGCCCCTCAATTAAATGAAGTGCACCAGCATTTCCCAATGAGAACCAAGTATGCTTGCCATCTTTAAATGGTTCTGGAATTACTTTTAGACTAAAAACAGTTTGATAGAAGCTTGTCGATTTCGTTAAATCGTTCACATAAACAGCGATGTGATTAATTACAGCTGGTTTCTGAGCCATGGTTTTGGATACAATAATTGCTAAAAATAAGAATGTAATTGAAGCTATTCTTTTCATACCTAAAGATCAAAATATTAGTTTAACAAGTGCAAAGATTTAACTTTTTATTGTGCAACAATATCATTGAAAGACTTGCAGGATGCTGTTTCTTATTTAACATCCTTTCCCAATTCACTGTATTTAGCGATAAACGCTGTTTTATTAATCAGCTGCAAATAGTTGTAATCGGTGGAGATTTGATGTCGCTTTCTTAATCGGTATAAAAAATGGCCACCAAAATCGATGAAAATTGGACACGAAGCGTTTAGCCATGCTTTGTGCGCATTGCGCCAACTAAAAGAATAAAAATCAGATGAGACTGGGATTGATTTTAATTCCTTATGGTAAAAATTTAGCACTTCTGGTTGAGGATTTTTAGCTAAAGCATCGATTTTACGGATGACCGATAAATGCTCAGAAGCGCAAAATTCAAATGGATCTAATAATGGGCTAAGCGGATTTGGAATGGATTTTAAGATTTTTAAACCTTTAAACTTCAAACCATTTACCACCCAGATTAACTTGGGATAAAATCGTTCTCTTGATTGAAGCTCTTCGGTGGTTATGGGCGAATTTTGAAGTTCGATGGTTAGACCTGATGCCGTATGTATATCTGCCCGATGAAATTCTTTCAAAGACTCATCATAAAAGCTTACTTCACGAAATTCGGGTGCAAAAACTTCTTTCCATTGGCGATGCCACAAAGTTTCGCTTTCCCACCAGGAATCGCAATGGCTAAGAGAAACATGTGCCCAATGATGGATTTTTATGGAACCACATTTTGCAATTACTTTTTGCCCACAACCTAAACAAACGGCACTTTTGCCTTTTAAAGCTTCAACTCGATTTCCGTTTAACAACGCAAACTGCATGATTGATGTAACTATTCGTTGCCTTTAAAAATATTCATTACGGCAGTTTTCCATTGAATGTATCCTAAATCGCCACAAACTTTTGCTACAAATCCTTCCACTTCATCAGGTACATCATTTACTATGCGCCAACGGATTTTATATTTTGGGTTATAGCTAATATAAACGACCACATCATCAGTACGTTGTCCCACAGATTGTAAAGCCTGCAAATGAATATCTCTTAAGTCATCGGCTGCGTTTTTCAATCGCTCATTCATGATTTTCCCTAAAGAAAGATCTGGTTTAAAATCTGTTTCTAATATTGCTAAAACTGTAACAGTCATATCACTCCTCTTCGTTTGAAAGCCTTATAAACAGCTTTCTTCCTTAATTGTTTAATGAATCGCCAGCAGCGAATTAAACAAATTTATACTAAAATAATTAGCAAACAAAAATAAAAACAGTTATTTTTAACGCTTAAACATCAATCAATTTAAACCAATTGATTTACAGAAGAATAAAAATTAATAAGGGAAGAAAATTTAAGCAAACAAAAGGAGATTAACTTTTAAATTGATCTCCTTGGAGGTCAGGCTAATCATCATATTGGTTTAAATTGTATTTGAAATCATGAAAATAGCAAGCCATGATTAAACTACAAATGTGAATAAATCGGCTTGTAATCAGGCAAAGCATTACTGACATTCTGTGCATCTTTGCATAAATATTTTGATAAATTAAGAAGGATCCCTGCATAAGATGAACGAAACCGATACTAATCAATCCGCTCCCGATAACCAACTTATTCTCGATTTTATCAAGTTCACAAATCAACCTATTTTTCTAACCGGAAAAGCAGGAACCGGAAAAACCACGCTGCTAAAAAAGATCAAAGAAACTACACAGAAAAATTTCGCTGTAGTGGCGCCAACTGCTGTTGCCGCAATAAATGCAGGTGGAGTTACCATCCATTCGTTCTTTCAAATGCCATTTGGACCAATTATTTCTGTGGCTAACGACCAGCAATTTAAAGAAGTAAAATACAATGAAGAAAAGATAAAGCTCTTGAAATGCCTGGAACTTTTAGTTATTGATGAGATTAGTATGGTTCGGGCAGACATGCTCGATTTTATTGATCAATCTTTAAAAAAAGTAAAAGGTTCTAACATGCCATTTGGCGGTGTACAAGTTTTAATGATTGGTGATTTATATCAACTATCGCCGATTGCACATGATGCATGGCATATTTTGAAAGAATATTACCTAAGTCCTTACTTTTTTGATAGCCATATTCTTAAATCAATTTCATTAACCACCTTTGAGTTAAAAAAAGTTTATCGTCAATCCGATCCGTTATTCATTGATATTTTGAATAGAATTAGAGAGAATGATTTAACGCCAGCACTTTTAGATAAACTCAATTCACATTACGATCCAAGTTTAGAAGATAATTGGAAAGATGAGTACATCACCTTAACCACACACAATAATTTAGTTACCCAAATTAACAAAGATTGTCTTGAGAAATTAGATGGTGAGCTTCACACCTTTAGTGCAAAAATAACAGGCGATTTCCCTAAAGATGCTTATCCTGTTGATGAACTATTGCAGCTTAAAGTAGGTGCCCAGGTGATGTTTATCAAAAACGATTCGTCTGGTAAAAAGCAGTATTACAATGGGAAGGCGGCAAAAGTTGTGTCTATCTCCAATGATACGATTAAAGTGCAATTCTTAGATGATTCGGCTCATTTTGAAGTGGAGCGAGAGGAATGGAAGAATTTGAAATACAACCTGGATCAGGAAGAAAATAAAATTGAAGAAGTAAATACGGGCTCATTTTCTCAATATCCATTTAAACTGGCCTGGGCAATTACCATTCATAAAAGCCAGGGCTTAACGTTCGAAAAGGCAATTGTTGATATTAGCGCATCCTTTACCCATGGACAGGCTTATGTAGCGTTAAGCAGGTGCAAAAATTTGGCTGGCCTGATTTTGAAAACCCCGGTGAAGATGGAGAATATTATTACCGATAAAAGGATTATAGGTTTTACATCAAAGGCGGTAACCCAGGTTCCGACTGACCAAAATTTAGCGCTCTATGTTAAAAAATACACCTGGGATTTGATTGAAGACTTGTTCGACTTCAGTTCTTTAAGCGAAAGCTGGGCCAACATAAAAGATGTTAGTTTTAATGCTTTCGATGAGAATGCGGCCTTTAAAAACATGTTAAATAATACTTCCGAAATTTTGGATGCTCAACTGATTAGAGTGGGCACAAAATTTAGAAGTCAGGAAGTTGCCAAAATTTCGAAGGAAACCGATGTTGCTGACGAGAAACTATTTCTAGACCGATTAAGTAAAGCTTCAACCTATTTTACACCAAAAATAAATCAGGTAATTGCAGAAATATCCAAGTTTACATCTTTAAAATTATTGGCTGATGAAAAGTCGGAAAGAACGGTGATTACGCTGATATCAATTTTAAATACCTTAAATGTGAAACTGGCCTTATTTGGTTTCCCGTGGGCAAAATTTTCGATTGCAGATTACACCAAAACTTTTTTAGATGCCGGTAATAAATACGAGATTACACCCAGGAAAACATTTGTAGCTAAAATTGATATTCCTAAAGAAATCGCCAATCAAAAACTTTATCAGCGCTTACTTGATTGGCGCAGTGATTTGAGTAGGAAAAGAAACGTTCCTGAACACACTATCCTTTCTGATGTTGCTTTGGTGAACATTGCATCGAGACCACCGAAAACTACCGATCAACTCGCAGCCATAAGAGGAGTAGGAATTGGTAACGCCGTTGATTTGGGAGGAGAGATTATGAAGATTGTGAACAGCTTTATGGGTGCTAGCACATTATTCTAACCTTTGTAACTACTTGAAAAATAAAAAATAGCAAACGGTTAACACAATTCCGATAAACATGAAGCCGACACGAGCAAGCCATTTATTTAAGATACTTTGGCCCTGTTGAGTGATATTTTTCTCGAGGTTTTTGAGTAAAACTTCTTGCTTTTCTACCTTTTCTTTGAGGTCTAAATTTTCAGTTTTAAGATCGAATATGCTTTTTCCGGTATCTTCTTCTAATTTGTTTAAAGCGTAGCGCCGTTTAAAACCGCCTTCGCTAATAAACATATCTACACCTGCTTGTTTACCCACCATTGCCGGTAATGGAACGCCATCTACCTGTCCCACTAAAATAACGAGATTCATTTGAACTAAAACATCCAGATAATCAGAAGCCAGCGTACCATTTCCTCTAAATATTTTAAGTACCCTATCGGATTTGATATAAACTTCCTCCTCAAATTCGTTAAGGATATTGTCCAAAAGCTCACATTTAGCTGGAGTTAAACTTATGGAGAGATTTTTCATTTAGGTGAACGTGAATTATTCGGCAAGAAAGCAAAAAATAATTTAAACAGAAAGTTTTATTGCAAAATAAGCCAGAATAGCACATTTGGAGCGGGAAAAATGATATTCCTCCATGTTGTTATCATCTTTCATCAAAACTTATGCTAAAAAATCAATGTTGTTTATATAAAAATCATACTATGAAAAATCCAGATCAAGAACCAATTAAAGACGATGAAATTCCAAACATAGCGCAATTTCAAGTCGATCGCTCAAACGGCAATGCAGCAGAAGGCCATGCCCCAGACGAAGAAAATGATGATGAAAGTTACACCGAAGATGAGATTCCTTTTGCTGATGGAGAAGGAACTCAGCTTGATGAAGTTATCGATGAGCAAGAAGGAGATGAGGCGTTAGAAGATGATGAGCTAGAGGATGACGAATTACAAGATGACGAACTAGAAGGTGACGAACTAGAAGATGACGAGTTAGAAGATGATGATGAACCAAGTCAGATTTAATTAAATTGAAGCTGTCTCAAAATCAATTTGATAAATGAAAAGACAAAAAAAATCTTGAATATCGCCGTTCCCAGGCATCAAGATTTCTCAAAATAGTAATCTTGGAAAATATTAAATTCGCAATTTTGAGACGGCCTCTACAACATCTATTTAAGCGTTTAGTTTAATTATCAAACGATTACAAATAATTAATCTTCTCAATAAGCCCAAAATATTTATTTTTTGAAAAATCAATTGTTATTTTCAAAAATAAATGCAACTTTGTGGCGTAAATGAATAACAGGAAACTAAAAAAAAGAACTGATTTAGTGAAGGCGGTGAGCGCACTGCTCATTTTCACTTTCTCGTTTATTTCTGTAATTCAAATCATCCACAACCACAACACTGACGATGTTGAGCAGGTGGGTAATCAAAAAGATAATATTTCTTTTACCGAAAAATGTTCGGTGTGCGATTATTTGGCACATAAACATGGGAAAGAGATCTTGTTGCCTCTACCCTTTTCTATTTCATATCCTTTACCAAAAGTAAACCTGCTTAATACAGGCACATTTTTAGCCAATTACAAATTTACACTTCAAGGCTTTACCAATAAAGGCCCGCCTATTTCTGCCTAGAATGCCGTAATCGGTATTTCCAACCTCCAATATTTTTCTCAATTTTTTTGACATGATTAGTATGCCAATGCTTTGCATATGCTAATCCTTTAACTATTGGCTTAGGCCATCGGCAATGCGTAAATTTTTAATTTTATTATTTTCCTTATTTGGAACTGTGCAGGTATATGCGCAACAATTTCAACTCAGTGGAACCGTTTCTTACGAACTAAAACCGATCTCAAACGCTACGGTCCAGCTAGTTCAGTCGCCAATTTCAACCCGTACAGATGATCGGGGTAACTTCACATTTCCAGCTTTGGAAAAAGGAGTTTATCACCTGATGGTTATTGCAGTAGGCTTTTCCAAAACAACAATCACAATAGAAGGAAGCGATCAGGCTGTTATCAAAAATGGGGTTCTTCAAAAAGAGGTCAAGCAACTAGCTGACGTCATCATAAAAGATAAACATGTAGAAAATCGCCGTAAAGCGGAATCGTTGAATATAGAAATTGTTAACCAGGATTTTATCCAACGAAATTTGGGTGGAAGCCTGATGAAAAGCCTGGAGCGCTTGCCAGGAATTAAGACCATTGGCATCGGTTCAGGACAATCGAAACCGTTAATTAGAGGCTTGGGCTTTAATAGAGTTGTTGTTGTTGAGAAGGGTATTAAACATGAAGGGCAGCAATGGGGAGCCGATCATGGTTTGGAAATTGATCAATTTGCCACTGGCGAAATTGAACTAATTAAAGGTTCTGCCTCATTTATTTATGGATGTGATGCCATTGGAGGCGTAATTGACATATTACCGATTGCCGTTCCAGCGCCAAATAGCCTTGGGGGTTCGGTAGATTTAATTGGAAAAAGTAATAACAACCTATACGGAACATCGACAAATCTTTATGGCAGAAACAAAAAATGGTTTTTCGATTCGCGATTTACTTACCAAAATTATGCTGATTACCGGGTACCTGCAACCAAGGTTTATGTGTATGACTACGAAGTAAATTTAAATAACAATCGCTTAAGAAATACCGCAGGAAAAGAAACTGGAATTCATTTCAATACTGGTTTTGTTGGAGATAAGTTTAGATCGATATTTTATCTAAGTAATACCTACACCAAAAGTGGTTTTTTTGCCAATGCCCACGGACTGGAGCCAAGACGTGTTGATAAGCAGCTCCACGATAATTCAGATCGGGATATTTTACATCCGTATCAATCGGTTAACCATTTTAAAATCATTAACAGATCGAGCCTTCAATTAGAAAACCACAACATTGAAGCTGAATTAGGTTATCAAAAAAACTTTAGGCAGGAATTTAGTCAATACGTCAATCATGGCTTTATGCCCCCTATTTATCCTTCATCGCTATTCGTTCAGAGCGATTTAGAAAGGGAGTTCGATAAATCAGTTTACTCGGCAAATCTAAAAGATAGAGTCAAAATTGATGCTCACGAATTAACCGTTGGAATAAATGCAGAATGGCAGCGTAACAACATCAACGGATGGAGCTTTCTGGTTCCGGCATTTAACCAAAGTACAATTGGCGCTTTTGCGTACGATAAGTTCAAAATCAGCGAAAATTTATTGCTGCATGGTGCGATAAGGTACGATAGAGCACAAATTAACATGTTTGAATACAAGGACTGGTTTCCATCGCAAGTTAATAGAAACGGCAATTTCGAACAGCAAAACCTGCAACGGGCTGCCAATTTGAATCGCACTTTCAACAGCTTGGTATGGTCTGCTGGATTAAATTACAATCTATCGAATTTCAGTTTAAAGGCTAATATTGGCAAAAGTTTCAGAATGCCGATTGCAAAAGAACTAGGTGCAAATGGAGTAAACTATCATTACTTCAGCTACGAAAAAGGGAACCCGAATCTTTCCGCTGAAAAATCATATCAAGTAGATCTAACGCTCGGCTGGAGCGATGCAAAATGGTCGGTTCAACTTAGTCCCTTTTAC
>NZ_JAPIVT010000036.1 GCF_026239735.1 Pedobacter sp. MC2016-05 | reverse complement strand
CTCACCTGCCGAGATTACCTGTCGACCTCATATCACGAATCAAAACCCCACAATTAATTACAGATAGTTTTAGTACTTTCGCCGAAAATTTAAAATCAATATGTCTTTAGTACAAGAATTACAAACCCGCTCGGGAAACAAATGCGAACTTTGCACATCAGAGAACAGTTTAAGTGTTTATGAAGTTCCTCCAACGAGCAATGCCAATAGCGATAACAGCATTTTAGTTTGTAAAACCTGTTTAAACCAAATTGAAAAAACCGAGCAGTTAGATGCCAACCATTGGAAAATACTTACAGAGACCATGTGGTCGGAATTTGCACCTGTGCAAGTGGTGGCCTGGAGAATGCTAAGCAGATTAAGAAATGAAGGTTGGGCGTCAGATAGTTTGGACATCTTATACCTGGAAGATGAGACGTTGGAGTGGGCGAAAAAAACAGGCGATCATGAAATGGATGGAACGGTCGAATTTCATCAGGATAGCAATGGAACTCGTCTACACGAAGGCGATACCGTTGTCTTGGTTAAAACATTGGATGTTAAAGGCTCGACTTTAAGTGTAAAATTAGGCACAGTGGTGAAAAATATCCGTTTGGTTCATGATAATACCGAACAAATTGAAGGAAAAGTTGAAGGCCAAACCATTGTAATTTTAACTAAATACTTAAGAAAAGGCTAGTCAATCGGCATCAAATTACAATGATGAGTTCGCGATAAACTCAACAATATATTTGTACAAAGCATTGCCGCCAAATATCATCTGACTAATCATTGGAACGTGGCTTTTACCTTTAATTTCCCTCATTTCTACAGAAACATTATTGGCTTTTAATTTTTGGTAAAGTCTCGGCGTTTGAATCTTTATGGCATTATAAGTTTTTTCGCCGTATAGAAGCAAATGAGGGTTTTTGATATTATTCACATAATCTAGCGGAGAGGCAGATTTCCAAACCGCGGGTTTATCGGTAAATGTTCTCAAAAAATTGAAATAATAATCATCCTTTTCAGCTTCGGTTAAATATTCAAAAATATCGAGTCCGAAGGGATCATTCAAAACCACACCCTTAATAGGATTTTTGATTCCAGCTTGTAGAAAATATTGTGGATCTGAATTAATCAGTTCGCCTAAGTGGGCACCAGCAGAATGGCCCATTACAAAGATATTCTCTTCACCCGCGGAATATTGAGATATATTTTGCTTCACCCATTTCACAGCCAAAGCACAGTCATTAGCCATTTTTTGATATTGCGCTTCAGGTGCTAAAGGATAATTAATAATGACCGTAACCACTCCTTTTCTAGCGAAATTTCTACCAAGCCACCAATATGTTTCCTTTTTTCCACTGCTCCAAGATCCACCATGTATGAAGATTAAAACAGGCTTATTTTTAACACTATCATTTTTGTAAAAGATATTTAGCGTGTTATTTTCTTCGGCATTGCCAGCATAATTAATGTTTTTGGCTGTTTTTATTTGTGCTGAAGCTATAAGGGCTTGAAACAAGAACATTAGTAAAATGAAGTATTTTGTCATGCCGAAAATGATCTAACGATTCAATGGTGAATAAACGAAATTGTTGTTCATACAGATTTATTCTTGATAGAAAAAGGGAATAAGGAAATGGGGAATAGATTAGGTTTTCAAGTCGAGTTGTGCGCTATTTTGGAGCCATTAACTATTTCCTACTAGCTATTTCTTATTCACTATTTCCTATTATCTATTTTCTACTATCTATTTCCCATTATCTATTTCCTATTCCCTTTGCTCCCATCCGCGATTAAGCCTTAATCAACGGATTTTTCTCTTTCGCAAACAAATCAAAAACCTTTTTATCTGCAAAAGCCGGAAACAACTTGTTCATCCAAACCGCTAACTTACCTTGACCAGTCATTACCAATGTTCGTTTGCGTTTTTCAATTCCATCAGCAATTATGCTGGCTACCTCTTCAGAAGTCATCATTTTGCCTTCATCCATGCTCGTTTCACCATGTGCGGCTCCATCTTTTGATAAGGCGGTTACACGAATATTGGAAGCTGTAAATCCCGGGCAGGCCACTAAAACATTTACACCGGTTTTTAAAAGTTCGGTACGCAATGATTCCATGAAACCATTCATAGCGAACTTTGATGCCGAATAACCTGTTCTTCCCGGTAAACCGCGATAGCCTGCTATTGATGAGATGCCAACAACTGTGCCTTTCGTTTTCAAAATCTCTGGCAAGGCATATTTTGTACAATAAACGGTACCCCAAAAATTAACATCCATTAAATTTTTCAGTACTGATAAATCTAAATCATTAAATAAGGCACGCATGGATAAGCCTGCATTGTTTACCAAAATATCTATCTTTTGAAAAGAAACCAGCGTTTGTTTGATAATCAATTCACAATCGGCTTCTTTGCTTACATCTGCCTGAACAGCAACTGCTCTAATGCCGTATTTTTTTTCTAAGTCTGCTGTGATTTCGCAAAGCGTAACATATTGACGGGCGGCTAAAACCAGGTTTGCGCCACGTTTAGCAAATTCTTCAGCGCAAGCCTTTCCAATTCCGCTTGATGCGCCTGTGATGATGATTACTTTATCTTTTAGGTTCATATTAGTATCCAATAAAGGAAATCAAGTATCAAGACTTGACACCTTCTAATTCATTTTAAAATAATGGGTTGCCTCGGCCACTTTATCGGTATTGATAATATCTGCGCCCAATTCACGAAGCACTTTCCAAGAAGTTTCATTGTCTGGAGCGCCCCAAAAGCGAAAAGGTAATCCTAATTTATGAGCATTATCAATCGATAATTTCAATTTCACTTTGTCTGCTTCTGAAATCTCTCCTACTCCTCTCCACTTCGAATATTTCGCGAAATTATCGCTGATCATTACCAGTTTCTTTAAATCTGCGGCAGAATAGTCAACATTTGGCAATCCATCAAAGTATAAATTGACCCAGTCGAAATTACTTTCCGGACGATTACCGGTGATGACCACAACTGAATTTCTTCCCTGCCTGCCGAAATCTTTTTGATATTTTTTTAGCGTCTTGATTAAAGCTTTGGAAGTTAAATTCCAGTCGTCTTTAATATCAATTACCAGATGGATCGTGTAATAATCTTTCGTTTTGGAAAACCTGGAAAGCGGCTTGAGATATAAATTTTCTAAAGTATTACCAGCTCTAATTTCTTTCTTGCTATGCGCCACCATTAATGAATCGCCTATCAGGAACACATCAGCTTCAATCGAAAACGCTTTATTTTCAACGGCCTCGAAAAATGGACGTTTGTGCGTGTAATCATTATGAGAATGGATTTTAACTTGTGCGATAACAGCAAAATTGAATCCGATGGCTACCAATAAAATAATAAACTGTTTTGCCATTATTTCATCATTGCAGTTTCATAAGGCACACGGGTAATAATCGATCGGCCTAAAGTAATCTCATCTGTATATTCTAATTCCCCACCAAAAGCAATGCCTCTGGCAATTGTAGTTACAGGAACGTTAAAGTCCTTTAATCTTTTGTAAAGATAAAAAAGTGTCGTATCGCCTTCCATATTCGGACTTAGTGCCAATATCACTTCCTTAATATCACCAGCTGAAACTCTTTGCACTAAACCATCAATGTATAAATCTGTAGGTCCGATACCATCCATAGGAGAAATTAAACCGCCCAAAACATGGTAAACACCGAAATATTGCCCGGTATTTTCAATTGCCATTACATCCCTGGTGTCTTCTACAACACAAATCGTTTCCTTATCACGCTTGTGCGAGGTACAAATTTCGCAAATCGTATGATCGGAAATGTTATAGCAAATACTGCAGTTTTTAATTTCCTGCTTAAGCTTAATTAATGTGTTTCCAAACTGGTTAACCTCCTCCTGTTCCTTATTTAAAAGGTGCAAAACCAATCTCAACGCCGTCTTTTGCCCAACACCCGGTAATTTCGAAAATTCGTTTACCGCATCTTCAAGCAGTTTGGATGAAAAATTCATGCACAAAAATATACAAAATGGTTGATAAAAAATGTTGTCAAAAGCAAGACAAATTTATTTTTTTGGAAAGCAATACCAGTAGTTCTTAGGCTCCATCATTCCTGCCATTTGCTACAATCTTTTGGTAAACATTGTCATTCTGAGGAACGAAGAATCTGTTTCATCGGTGGCAGATACTTCGTGCCTCAGCATGACCGCATATTCAAGGTTGCTGCAACCAAAAGGATTTCCGCTCCTGTCAGGTTTGCAATAGTAAGGTAAACCTAAGTAATTTAAACCCGGCCGAAGCGGGCACGAAACCCGATTTTTTCCGGGTGAGTAAAGCGAAGGACGGGGCTAATTTGTCGATGAAAACTGAAACCTGATTTCCAATTCAAAATATTGATTATAAAAATCGTTTTCTTTACATTTAACACCTTAAAACAAAACTATGTCGCCAACCATCCTATTGTGCTTTTTAATTGGTTATTTTCTAGTACTTATTGTTATTTCTTTCGTCACCTCCAAAGATTCATCTGATAATAATTCCTTTTTTGTCGCCAACAGGAACTCGAAATGGTACTTGGTTGCCTTTGGAATGATTGGAACAGCACTTTCGGGAGTAACCTTTATTTCAGTACCTGGCGAAGTTGGTGCACCTGCGGGAAATCAGTTCCAATATTTTCAGTTCGTTTTAGGTAACGCAGTCGGTTTCATTATCATTTGTACGGTACTTTTGCCACTCTATTACCGAATGAACTTGACCTCGATTTACAGTTATATTGAGCAACGTTTAGGTCATTACAGCTACAAAACAGCAGCTTCTATATTTCTTTTGAGTCGTACATTGGGTTCTGCAACACGTTTGTACCTGGTGGTCATTGTTTTACAGCGCTTCATTTTCGACAATTACGGCGTTCCATTTTGGTTAACAGTATTAATTTCATTGGCCCTAATATGGTCTTACACATTTAAAGGCGGTTTAAAAACCATCATTATCACCGATACTTTGCAAACGTTTTTCTTAGTATTATCTGTTTTTTTAACCATCTATTTTATTTGTAGTAGCTTGAATTTAAGCATCCCAGCTGCATTTGAAACAATAAAAGACAGCAGTTATTCGAAGATATTTTTCTGGGATGATTTCCTGACCAACAAATGGTATTTCAGCAAACAGTTTATCGGAGGTATTTTCGTAACCATCGCCATGACCGGTTTAGATCAGGATTTAATGCAGAAAAACCTAAGCATGGGCACCATTAAAGAAGCGCAAAAAAACATGTTCACTTTTACAGGTGTGTTTGTAATTTTAAATGTTTTCTTCTTAAGCGTGGGTGCTTTATTGTACATCTTCGCCGCTAAAAATGGCATTGAGATTCCTCTTGACCATATTACGGGGAAACCGCGTACCGATTTGTTATTTCCTGAAATTGCATTGAACAACCTGGGTGCAGTACCGGCCATTATATTTATGTTAGGCTTAACCGCAGCTACTTTTGCTACTACTGATTCGGCACTGACTGCTTTAACTACCTCGTTTTGTGTAGACTTTTTAGGGATGGCAAAAGCCGAAAACGTAAACGCAAAAGATGCTGTAAAAAAACGCCACACTGTTCACGTGGCTTTTTCAATTTTAATGTTTCTGGTTATCATCGTAATCAATGCACTAAATAGTTCATCAGTAGTTAGTTTAATTTTCACTATTGCCTCCTATACTTACGGGCCACTTTTGGGCCTTTACAGTTTTGGTTTGTTTGTAAAAAAACGTGGCTTGCACGATAAATTAGTACCAATAGTTTGCATTTTATCCCCTTTTTTATGTTACTTGCTTTCAAGCTATTCAAAAGAGATTTTAGGAGGCTATGTTTTTAGTGTTGAACTGATTTTAATTAATGGTTTAATCACATTTATCGGCTTGCTTTTCATCAGCAAAAAAACTGATGCGCAAACCAAATTTTAATATTAGAATACAGTATATATGACGAGTGAAGAAAAAATTAGAAGCGCTTTTGAAAATAAGGATTGGCAGGAAATAAAGGTAACCGACTCCTGGCAAATTTTTAAAATAATGGCCGAGTTTGTGGATGGTTTTGAGAAACTGGCTAAAATTGGCCCTTGTGTTACCATTTACGGATCTGCCCGTACTGCAGAAACGAATAGATATTATCAGCTTGCCGAACAATGTGGTAAATTACTTACCGATCGCGGTTATGGGGTAATTACCGGCGGTGGTCCAGGGATTATGGAAGCTGGTAACAAAGGTGCACATACAAATGGCGGAAAATCTGTAGGTTTAAATATTGAGTTGCCGTTTGAACAATTCCACAATAAATATATCGACCATAATAAGCTATTAGAATTCGATTATTTCTTCGTTCGTAAGGTAATGTTTATGAAGTACAGTCAGGGTTTTGTGGTTTTACCTGGCGGTTTTGGCACTATGGATGAGCTTTTCGAAGCATTAACGCTGATTCAAACGGGTAAAATAGCCCGCTTCCCAATTGTATTATTGGGTAAAGATTATTGGAGCGGATTAATTGACTGGATTAAAGGAACAATGTTGCAGAAGGAACACAATATTCACGAGGAAGATTTGAATTTATTCCGCCTTGTTGATACTGCTGAAGAAGCTGCCGAACACATTTTTAGGTTCTATGATAAGTATGTGCTTAAACCGAATTTTTAACCAGGATTAAAGGATTATTGACCAGAATCAAAGGATTATAAGATTTCCAAGATTTTGGAGGTTAAAAAATTAAACCATAATTATAAGATTTTACTTTGGGGTTTTATTCAGTGAATTAATCATTCAAAATTCAATAATTATAAAAAGTGCTGTTCTGCAGGCACTTTTTTTTATGTTTAACATTTTGGTGTAACAACTTAGAATAACTTTAATCTAAATCGAAACATATTTCAAATGGCCAAGTTTATTGATTGGAAAAGCAATTGGTTTAACTCAAATTTCGAATTGTTTATTGAAGGAGTACAAAAAGGTGCAATTACATTTAGCACCTGGAAAAGTGATGCAGAAGCTACATTAGAAAACGAAAGCTATTTTTTCAAAAGCATGGGATTTTGGAAGCCAAAAACAAATATAATTGATCGAAAAACGAATAAGGTTGTTGGGGTGATTACTTACGGTAATTGGAAATTCGAAGCAACAATTAATATCGAATCTGGAGCCCAGTATACCTGGAAACCAACCAGTTTTTGGAAATCGCAATGGTTGTTATCCAACAATAACAATACAAACATTATGTATAGTGCTGGCAAAAGAATGGGTTCAATAACAGCTGACACTGACAATAAATTGTTAATCGTTGCTGGATTATTTATTAAACAAATTTACAATAGACGAGCAGCAGCAGCTGTTTGATAACTCGTTAATAGCAAGTTAGGATAAAGGAAATTATAGCACCCTGTGGAAATGGAAAGGATATTAAATTGGAGAAAAGGGTTATTTGATAGTAATTATCAAGTATTTGAGGGTACTTACCTGAAATTTTCGATCAATTTTAGTTCATTAAAAAATTCGGCAATTGCCACCACTCAAAAAGGGATTTATTTATTGAGGAGTGATGGTTATAGCAATCCCGAAACCAAAATTTTAAATAGTAATCACGAGCTTCTAGCCACCATTAGATACGATTGGCTTGCATTTAAGGCGAGAGTAACGTTTGCCAACGGCGAAAATTTTGATTGGAGTTACCAAAACAGTTGGTTAAGTAGGTGGTCGCTAAATAACCATACCGATACACAGATTATTTATAATTCATCTACAAGCAATGGCTTAATTCACGGCAATACCGACGATGACATGCTTTTTTTTATCGGCTTATTTATTCGAGAATATTATTCCAGAATTATTTATGCTATGGTTTTAATCGTGATTTTCATGTCTTTTATCCGTAATATTTTCTACTAAAATTTCTTTGATTCGCTCTGTTGAGCGGGCAATTACGGCCTTATCTCCCGAAACTATAATCGGTCTTTCGATGAGAACAGGATTTTTCACCATGGCATCAATCCATTCTAAATCGGTTAAGTTTTTACCCTTATAATTTTCGATGTAGATTTTCTCTGTTTTGCGAATCAGTTCAAATGGCTTGATAGCTAGTTTCTTGATTAATTCAGTTAATTGAGCCCGATTTGGTGGGGTTTCCAAATAATAGATTACTTCAAAATCTCTATTACTATTTTCCAGTTCCTGTAAAGCCTGGCGGCTTTTGGTGCATCTGTTATTATGATAAATCTGAATCATTCTTCCTCGAATTATAAACCGCTAACCCCACCGCTCACTACCAATTTCATGGCATCTCCAGCGCTCATTTTTAAATCCTTAACCTTATCTCTTTTCACAATACAAAGTTGACCAGCAAACGAATAAGACAACGGAAAGTAAACGGCGACATCATCAGGAAGATCGAGTTTATGCAGATCATTTTGGGTTAAAAACCCAATTTTTTTCATTCCACCTTCTACTTCAACCAATACCGGATGATTAAATTTTTTCTCATCACCAACAAAAGCTTCGGTTAAATCTTTAATAGATGAATAAATGAAATTAAGCAAAGGCAAGCGATGCATCATGCGCTGAAACCAGTTATACATCGGCTCGGTTACCAAATTGGTTACGAAGATACCAGCCAATAAAATAATGGTTACAACAGTTAGTAAACCCAGCCCCGGAATGTTTCTGCTTTCGCCTGTACGAGGATTTACGCCCAGAATATTGTTTACATTTAGCCAGCTATCAACAGTTGTAACTGCCCAAACTACAATGAAAATGCTTACAGCAATGGGCACAACAATTAATAAACCTTTAATTAAATAGTTTAAAATGGCTTTCCCGACTCTGTTCATGTTGCAAATTTATTCAAAAATGTTCAATAGTTCATTAGTTAGCATGATTGATTTAAATGTTTATTAGTCATTGGTCACTGGTTCATTAGTTAGCATGATGGATAAGTTTAATGTTCATTAGTCATTGGTTCATTGGTTCATTGGTTAGCATGGTGGATAAAATTTAAACGTTCATTGGCCAATGGTCATTGGTTCATTAGTTAGCATGGTGGATAAATTTAAAGGTTCATTAGTCATTTGTCATTGGTTCATTAGTTAGCATGGTGGATAAATTTAAATGTTCATTAGTCATTTGTCATTGGTTCATTAGTTGGCATGGTGGATAAAATTTAAATGTTCATTAGTTAGC
Source organism: Pedobacter sp. MC2016-05 (assembly GCF_026239735.1). Taxonomy (GTDB): domain Bacteria; phylum Bacteroidota; class Bacteroidia; order Sphingobacteriales; family Sphingobacteriaceae; genus Pedobacter. The sequence continues at coordinate 3,549 of NZ_JAPIVT010000036.1, read as the reverse complement.
ATGGTGAATAAAATTTAAATGTTCATTGGTATGTGGTGATTGGTTCATTAGTTAACTGGTAGATAAATTTTTATGGGGTATTGGCACACATGCAATTATGCATCCAGACTAATGAACTAGTGCACAAATGACCAATGAACCAATAAACTAACCTATTCATAAAAATAAACCCTCTTCACACGCTGTGAAATATTTGTAAGGATTTCATAAGGTATAGTGTTGATATCGTCTGCAAGCTGCATAATAGTATGTTCCTGATTAAAAACAATGGCTTCGTCGCCAGCTTTTACATCAAGGCCAGTAACATCCAGCATCGTCATATCCATGCAAATAGAACCTATTGTTGGCACCAAATGTCCGTTGATGAGCATTTTACCTACGCCATTACCAAAAGTACGGGCATAGCCATCAGCATAACCAATTTTTACTGTAGCTATTTTACCACCATTGGGCATCACTCCTCTCCTGCTATATCCGACTGTTTCGCCCGCCGCTAAGGTTTTAACCTGCGTTACGGTAGTCTTAAGTACCATCACTGTTTGTAAGCCGCGGTTATTAACTAAGGCAGCGTCGAAACCATATAAGCCGATTCCTAAACGAACCATATCCATTTGTCCGTTTGGCCAGCGGCTAATTCCCGATGTATTGGCAATATGAAGTAAAGGTTTGTAGCCTAAAACTGCTATCAGTTGTGTAGCAATGGAATTGAATTTTTCAATTTGTTGTTCAGTAAAACCATCGTGGATGGCTTCTCCACTTGCTACCAAATGAGAAAATATACTTTCAACGCTTAGCTTCTGCGAATTTTGTAAGCATATTGCTAAATTCTCCATATCGGCAGATTCAAATCCCAATCGGTGCATACCACTATCAATCTTAAGATGAATAGGGTAATCGAAATCATAATCAGAAAGTGCATTCAAGAAGCTATTCAAAATTTCGAGACTATAAATCTCAGGTTCTAACTGATGTTTAATGATGGCTTCAAAAGCAGATTCTTCAGGACTCATCACCATAATAGGAAGCGTTATCCCCGCTTTGCGAAGGGCGATTCCTTCGTCGGCATAGGCCACAGCCAAATAATCAACCTTGTGAAACTGCAATAAATTGGCAATTTCAAAACTTCCACTTCCGTAAGAGAACGCCTTAACCATGGCCATAATTTTAACACCAGGTTTTATTTTCGAGCGATAGAACTGCAGATTACCAACCATGGCATTCAAATCAATCTCTAAAACCGTATCATGGATTTTTTGAGTGAGCAGTTTACTAATCCTTCCAAATTCATATCGCCGAGCGCCTTTTACTAAAATGGTTTCATGACTGAACTGTAAACCTGGAAATGCTTCAATGAAAGCATTTGTCGTTTCGAAAAACTGGGCTTCGGTGTTAAAGAGGCTTTCATATTTTGCAATGTGCGGGCCAACCCCAATCAAACTACTCACTTTCTTCTGGATCAATAAATCAGCAATTTCGGTATATAAATCCAGATCGTCCTGACCCGTTTCAAATAGGTCAGAAAGAATTACGGTTTTCTTAGAATGTTGATTTTGTTGATTGAGGAAATCCAGTGCAATTGCTAACGATGAAATATCCGCACTGTAAGAATCATCGATGATGGAGCACTGGTTAATGCCATTCTTAAGTTCCAAGCGCATACTCACATGACTTAATTTTTCCAAACGAAGATCAGCCTGTTCTGCAGAATAGCCTAAAGCGAGCAAGGTTGCCCAACAAATCATTCCATTTTCAATAGATGCTTTATCCTTAAAAGGCAACATACATTCAATTTCCTGATCTTGATAAATCGCTCTTAAATAGCATTTTCCTTCAATCGGCTCAACAGCAGTAATCCGCAAATCGGCCATTTGGTTAGTACTCCAACTAAAATGTTTCTTACCAGGTAAATCTTTTTCGTTGATTTCTGTAGTGTATTCTGGCGAATAGATTAGCAGATCCGTATTTGTAAATAACTTTAACTTTTCGGTAAGCTTTTCTTTTCTTGAACTAAAACCCTCTGCATGAGCTTCTCTAACATTGGTTAAAATTCCGATTTGAGGTTGGATCATTGCAGCTAATGTTTCCATCTCGTTCACTGCAGAAATACCTGCCTCAAAAATTCCTAAATTATTATCTGCGTCGATTTGCCAAACAGAAAGTGGAACACCGATTTGTGAGTTGTAACTTTTCGGACTACGAACAATACTGTAATCGCTAGCCAAAAGTTGATACAACCACTCTTTCACAATGGTTTTTCCGTTACTACCGGTGACGCCCATACAGGTTAAATCAAATTTATTTCGATGATAAATAGCGAGTTTTTGTAATGCACTTAATGCGTTATCAACCACCAGGAAATTACAATCAGGATATTGTTGTAAATAGCTCGTGTCGGTAATCACAAAATTTCTAATCTCCTTGCTATAAGCATCCTTTATAAATTCGTGTCCATCCCGATGGGATAACAAAGCAAAAAACAAGGAATTTTCAGGAACCAAAACCGATCTACTATCGATTACCAAATGCGTAATTAATGCTTCTGTATTGAATAAATTTGCATCAGCATTTAAAATTTCAGCTACGGTAGAAATGGTATATATCGGATTCAACATGATATTATATTCAGGAAATTATGGTAATCGTTTTTATTTTTACGAAGTTCACTAATTAATTATGAAAACGGGTAAACAAGAAGCAGCAATATTAGATAAAAAACAGTCATTGGCCAAAGCTGAAAACTTTTGCGCTTACCAGGAACGTTCGCAAAAAGAAGTAAGATATAAATTGGTGGAATGGGGAATGCGTGGAGATGAATTGGAAGAAATTTTATCGGATTTAATCACCAACAATTTTTTAAACGAAGAACGATTTGCAAAGCAATATGCGTCGGGAAAATTCAACATTAAAAAGTGGGGAAGAATTAAAATTAAGCAGGGTTTGAAACTAAAAGGCGTTCCGGATAGAATTTTACAAAAAGCTCTATATAGTTTAGATGACGATGATTATATGCAAACCATAGAAAGTTTAGCCCTAAAAAAAGCAAGAACTTTAAATGAAGTTAATCCATTAAAACGAAAAATGAAGCTAATGACTTATCTTCAAGGCAGAGGATTTGAAACTGATTTAATTTTAGTGGCACTGAAAGCCAGCAATTTAAACTAAATATTAAATTTTTAATAAAAAATCCCTTGACAGAAATATAAATCTGTCTATATTTGCAACACCAAAACGAAACAGCATATCGGTTTTGTTTAATGCGAAAGTAGCTCAGTTGGTAGAGCACGACCTTGCCAAGGTCGGGGTCGCGAGTTCGAATCTCGTCTTTCGCTCTAAATGCCTTCCTACCAGAGGGCATTTATTTTAAAAGGTTAATCGCCTGCTCGGGTGGTGGAACTGGTAGACACGCAGGACTTAAAATCCTGTGCTTTCAAAGGCGTGCGGGTTCGATTCCCGCCCCGAGTACTTCAAAAACAATTGAAAAAAAGAGGCTGTCTCAAAAAGGCAGTCTTCTTTTTTAGTAAAAAAATAATTTTCACCTTTTAAATTTGG
>NZ_JAPIVT010000035.1 GCF_026239735.1 Pedobacter sp. MC2016-05 | reverse complement strand
ATTTCGAGCGCAGTGGAGAAATCTTTGTCTTAGTGGTTGGTATTTTACCATCCACGTGTTTATGATCGTTTCGGTTGATGAGACACCAACCGATGGAAAAAAGTATTAAATTCATTTTCATTGTCATCATTTCGACCCTAGTGAAGGAACTTTAAAGCAAGTTTGGCATGATTCAAAGATTTCTCAATTGCGCTGCGCTTCATTCGAAATGACGATGAGTTGCTTTCCAAAAAGAAAAACGTCTGCTTGTCACGATTTTTGTGAGTCACCAAAATCTGTCTACAATATTAATTACTTCTAGAATCCTTGTTTAAACTATCTGCAGGTAATAGTTACCATGTCCAAATTTCATTTGACAATTCAATGATTGTCAATTTCTGAAATGGTTCTACATTTGCTTAACGGTGTTAGATTATTTACACTTAATAAATTCCAGTCATGGGAAGCAAAGAAAGAATTTTACGTTTAAAAGAAGAAACCAGAACCAGTATTCTGGATGCAGCCTTGAACATTGTTCAAACGGAAGGGTGGCAGGCTTTAAGTATGCGTAAAATTGCCGACCAGATTGAGTATACAGCGCCGATCATTTATGAATATTTTCCAAATAAAGAAGGTATTTTGCTGGAATTAACAAGAAGAGGTTATCAGATTTTGGGCAAAGCGATTCGTGAAGCCCGTGATGATCACGAAAAGCCTGAAGATAAAATGGAAGCCATGTGGGTAGCCTATTGGAACTTTGCTTTTTCACACAAAGAATTTTACCAGTTAATGTATGGTGTGGATATGGTTTGTTGCACAGTGAAAAATTCTATGCAAGAAGCTGAACAAGTTTCTGCCATGCTAGGCGATGTGATTGAATCTTTATTTACAAACAAACCAGTATCTGAAGATGATATCTGCATGAAGTACTATACCTACTGGTCTATCATTCACGGGTTAATCTCAATCAATCTAGTACGCCCAAATGGTAGAACAACTGACGATCTTAACCAACAAATTTTAAAAGACGCCATCAAAGGTATCACGCTATCTATTAACAGTTAAAAATTTTTTAATCTATCATTTAACACTGTTAGATTATTTATACACTTTAAATCCATAATAAATTATATTTCATATGAATGCTATCCATCGCCTATTTATTTCACTTAACACTGTTAAACAGTTTAATAATGTTAAGTCAGTGTTAATTTTATTTACACTCTCTGTAGCTTTAGTAAGTTGTAAATCATCGCCTGACCAAGCTGCAGCTGCACCACCACCGCCTGTTTTGCCTGTTAGTATGGTCAATGAAAGCACAGAAACAACTTTCATCGAATACCCAGCATCTATTCAGGGAGCGGTTGATATTGATGTTAGACCACAAGTTAGCGGTTATTTACAAAGCGTGTTGGTTAACGAAGGAGCCTTTGTTTCAGCTGGGCAAACGCTTTTTAAGATCAATGAAAACCCATACCGTGAAGCACTGAACAATGCAAAAGCAAGTTTGCACGCAGCGGAAGCTGCCATTCTTAATGCACAATTGGAAGTTGATAAGCTAACACCACTTGTTCAGAATAAGGTTGTTTCTGAGTTTCAGTTAAAAACAGCTAAAACAGCCTATAAAATTGCCCAGGCAAATGCCGAGCAAGCTAGAGCAAGTGTCGCTTCAGCCAAAATTAACCTGGGTTATACCAATGTTAAGGCAACGGTTAGTGGCTACATCGGCCGCATACCTAAAAAGCAAGGAAGTTTGGTATCGCCAACCGATCAAACTGCTTTAACTCAATTATCTGATATCCACGAAGTGCATGTTTACTTCTCACTTGCAGAAAACGATTTCAACAGTTTCAATACAAATTATCCAGGTAAATCTCCTGCAGATAGAATCAAACATCTTCCGGCTGTTGAGTTGGTTCTTGCCGACAATTCTATCTATCCGATCAAAGGAAAGATTGATATGATTGATGGTCAGTTTGATAAAAACACTGGTGCAATTACATTAAGAGCAAGTTTTCCAAATGCCAGCGGAACTTTACGTTCGGGAAATACAGGCAAACTTCGCCTTGGTTTGAAACACGATGATGCCATTCTAATTCCTCAGTCGGCTACTGTAGAAATGCAGGATAAAGTTTTTGTATTCGCTTTGAACAAAGGCAACAAGGTGAGCAAAATGCCTATCACTGTTATCGGTAAAAGTGGAAACAACTACCTGATCAAAGACGGCGTAAAATCTGGCGACCAAATCGTGCTAAGTGGCTTAGATCGTTTGCAGGAAGGACAGGTGATTACCCCTGAAAAAGCTACTGATAAAGCAGCGAGCTTAAAGAAATAGTTGGGAGTTTGAGGTCTTGAGTTTGGAGGAAAATTCCTTGATTTCGAGACTAAAAAACTTAAAGCATACAATAAGAACAAAAAATAAATAAAAAACAATGTTCAAGATATTTATACAAAGGCCGGTACTGGCAACCGTAATCTCCATTTTATTGGTGATATTAGGTGTACTTGGTCTTACGAAGTTGCCTTTGCAACAATTCCCTGATATTGCGCCGCCATCGGTTTTGGTTACAGCTGTATATCCGGGTGCGAATGCCGAAACGGTTTTACGTTCGGTTGCACCATCGCTAGAAGAATCCATCAATGGGGTAGAAAACATGACTTATATGAGTTCTACTGCAAGTAACGATGGTTCGTTAGCCATTACCGTTTTCTTTAAATTAGGTACAAATGCAGATCAGGCTGCGGTAAATGTTCAAAACCGTGTGGCCCAGGCTACGAGTCAGTTGCCGACCGAAGTGGTACAACAAGGGGTAACCACGGCAAAACAGCAAAACAGTTTCATCATGGCCATTGGTTTATACACCGATGATGAGAAGAAATATGATCAGACTTTCATTGCCAACTATGCCCAAATCAACATCATCCCGGAGATCAAACGTATCCCTGGAGTAGGTTCGGCCGCTATTTTTGGTGGAGTAAAAGATTATTCGATGCGGGTTTGGTTAAATCCAACCCAAATGGCTACTTACCAGGTTACGCCAAATGAAATCATGAAAGCCATTCAGGATAAAAGTTTGGAGGCAGCTCCAGGTAAATTTGGCGAAAAAAGTAAAGAGGTTTTCGAGTATGTAATTAAGTATAAAGGTAAACTAACTAAACCCGAAGAATATGAAAATATAGCTATACGTGCAAATGCCGATGGTTCTGTTTTGCACCTGAAAGATGTAGCGAGGATAGAACTTGGGGCTTATTCTTACAACAGTATTACCCGCATCAACGGTAAAAAAGCGATCGTAATGGGCATTATCCAGTTGGCGGGGTCCAACTCGAACGATATTCAGGTTGCGATTAACAAGCTGATGGATAAACAGGAAAAAAGTTTTCCAGCCGGAATTAAAAAGAATATTTTCTACAGTACAAAAGTTTCTTTAGATCAATCTATTGAGCAGGTAGAGCATACTCTTGTTGAAGCCTTTATATTGGTATTTATCGTGGTATTCCTGTTTCTGCAAGATTTCCGCTCAACCCTGATCCCAGCTATTGCTGTTCCAGTAGCCATTTTAGGTACTTTCTTTTTTATGCAGTTGTTTGGATTCTCCATCAATCTGTTAACACTTTTCGCCCTCATTCTGGCCATTGGTATTGTGGTTGATGATGCGATTGTCGTGGTGGAAGCAGTGCATGCGAAGATGGAGCACAAGCATTTAGGTCCGAAAGCGGCAACCCATGAAGCGATGCATGAAATTACCGGTGCCATCATTTCCATTACTTTGGTTATGGCTGCGGTATTTCTACCTGTCGGTTTTATGGAAGGTTCAACAGGCGTATTTTACAGGCAGTTTGCCTTTACCATGGCCATCGCCATTGTAATTTCTGCAGTAAATGCGTTGACTTTAAGTCCGGCACTAGCGGCCTTGTTTCTAAAAGACAATCATTCCACACCTAGTGACAAGCCAGCTGTTAAACCAAACTTCAAGCAAAGGTTTTTCAACGGGTTTAACCACAGTTTTAACTCCTTAACTAACCGTTACGTTGGCGGATTAAAGTTTTTGGTTCGACACAAATGGTTGAGCATGGGTGGTTTAGCGTTAATTACATTGGCGACGGTTTTTATGGTTAAAACTACTCCTGCGGGCTTTATTCCAACCGAAGATCAAGGTTTTATTGCCATTGCAGTAAACACGCCTTCGGGAACTTCATTGGATGGAACGCAGAAAGTAATGACACAAGCAGAGGATTTGTTGAGCAAGCTTGATGCCTCAAGAGATGTTACCGCCATTTCCGGCTTCAACCTTTTAACCAATTCTACCAGTCCATCATCGGCTGTAGTGTTTGTACTCTTGAAACCAAATGAAGAACGGGGTGCTGTAAAAAATATTGAAGAGATTATGAACCAGGTTCGTGGTCAATTAGGTGCCATCTCTGGTGGAAGTTTCTTTGTATTCAGTTTCCCAACCGTACCAGGATTTAGTAATGTGGAAGCGCTGGATATGGTGCTTCAGGATAAAACAGGTGGTAAACTGGATAAGTTTAGTGGCATTTCGCAAGAGTTTATTGGCGAGTTGATGAAACGTCCGGAGATTGCGGTAGCTTTTACGAGTTTTAAGGCAGATTATCCACAATTACAACTGGATATTAATGATGAAAAAGCCGATCAGCTGGGCGTGAATGTGAAAGATATTCTGCAAACGATGCAAACCTATTTCGGTAGTGCACAGGCTTCAGACTTTAACCGCTTTGGTAAATATTATCGTGTTGTTGTTCAGGCTGATGTTCAGGACAGGGCAGACCCATCGACCATTGACAGGGTATTTGTGAAAAGTAACCGGGGCGAAATGGTACCGATTAACACGCTGGTGAAATTGAGCCGTATTTATGGTTCTGAAACCGCGTCGAGATATAATTTGTTCAACTCTATCTCTATCAATGCCATTCCAAAACCAGGCTATAGTTCAGGACAAGCAATTAAAGCCATTGAAGAAGTTGCGGAGAAACAATTGCCTGCCGGTTACAGCTACGAATTTTCAGGACAAACCCGTGAAGAGATTTCTTCAGGCGGACAATCTACCGTGATATTCTTACTGTGTCTGGTATTTATTTACTTCCTGCTTTCGGCACAGTATGAGAGTTATATCTTACCATTGGCGGTAATTTTATCTATTCCTGCCGGAATATTCGGGGTATTTGTTGCGATTGGTTTAACGGGAATCCAAAATAACATTTATGTACAGGTAGCATTGATTATGTTGATTGGATTGCTCGCCAAAAATGCAATTTTAATTGTGGAGTTTGGTGTTCAACGAAGGAGGGCAGGACAGCCCTTGGTGGCTGCGGCTTTAGAGGCTGCAAAATCGAGGCTCCGTCCGATCATTATGACTTCCCTGGCTTTCATTGTTGGTTTGATACCGATGATGGGGGCAACTGGCCCATCGGCGCAGGGTAACCATTCGATTAGTATCGGGGCTGCCGGAGGTATGGTTTCGGGGGTATTTTTAGGTTTGTTTATCATTCCTGTACTCTTTGTCATCTTCCAGGCCATCCAGGAAAAATTTTCAAAAAAATCACAAGAGGAGGTTCCACATTATTATGAAGAAGCTCCTATAAATCATGAATTATATGAAACGGTTTAATATTCTTACCATCCTGCTCCTTGCTTTAATCTGGAGCGGATGTTCAGTTTCCAAAGATGTATCCTTGCCAAATCTTGTGCCGGGGTTATTTAGAAACGCCATACAAAAAGACTCTTCGAGTGTTGGAGATTTGCCTTTAAAAAACTTCATCAACGACCTTACGGTTCAAAATTTAATTGATACCGCTTTGGTTAAAAATGTTGATATGCAACTTGCTTTGAAAAACATCGATGCTGCAGAAGTTTTGTTCAAACAGTCGAAGTTGGGTTATTTACCAGAATTGAAGTTGCAGGTTGCCGCGAGTTCCAGCCGCCCATCTGATAATAGTTTGAACGGCTTAAGTTTGAACCAGTTTACTGGCTCAACTCATATTGAAGACTATACGGCCAACCTTGGCGTACTTTGGGAAGCCGATATCTGGGGTAAAATCCGCAATCAAAAAGCTGGCGCTTTAGCCAGTTTTTTGCAAACCGAAGAAGCCCGTAAAGCAGTTCAAACCAGATTGGTAGCCAATGTTGCACAAGGCTATTATAATTTGTTGATGTTGGATGCGCAACTGGAAATCGCCAGGAAAAATTTAAAGCTAAACGATAGCACTTTGCGGATTATCAATTTACAGTTTGATGCCGGGCAAGTTACTTCGCTTGCTATTCAGCAGGCAGAGGCGCAGCAGTTAAATGCAGCGCAACTGATTCCAAGATTGGAGCAAAATGTTACTTTACAGGAGAATGCGCTGAGTGTTTTAATCGGCATCTTGCCAAAGGCAATAGATCGTACGAGCCGTTTGGATAAAATGGCTATTCCACAGGATTTGAATGCGGGCTTTCCTTCCTCACTGTTAAGTCGCAGACCCGATATTAAATCTGCAGAGCTGGCGCTGAATGTAGCCAATGCCAAGGTTGGGGTGGCTACTGCAAGTTTATATCCTTCTTTAGTGATCAGCGCAAGTGGTGGGGTTAATTCTTTCAAAGCAAGCAACTGGTTTAGCATGCCGGCATCATTATTCGGGTTAGTTTCCGGAGGAATTACGCAGCCGATTTTCCAACGGGGACAGCTGAAATCTAACCTGGCACTGGCAAAGATTCACCGCGAAAAAACGGTTATTCAATTCCGCCAGTCGGTGATTAATGCGGTAGGTGAGGTTTCTGATGAGTTAACAAAAGTAGAAAAGTTAAAAACACAATACAGCATTGCTGCCAAGAGGGCACAAACGCTACAGCAGGCTTCGAAAAATGCAAGCTTATTGTTTAAAAGCGGTATGGCCAACTACCTGGAGGTAATTACTGCCCAGGGAAATTTGTTGCAAAGCGAACTGGAGTTGACCACCATTAAAACAGAGCAGTTAAATGCCGTGGTGGGTTTGTATAGAAGTTTAGGCGGAGGCTGGAATTAGCCCCCATCTGCCCTGCGGGCACCTTCCCCCTGAAAGGGGAAGCATAGCATGATGGAAAGGGCGGTGTGCAATAGGGTTGTTATGTTTGTTATAATCCTATTAAGAAATGCGAATGCTCAATGTTTTTAATTACTCTTTCCTAATATAAATAAAAAGCACAGAGAATCTTGTTTAGTGTGATCAGTTCTCTGTGTTTTTTTTTGTGAAATCTGAGTTTCCTCTGTGGTTAATGTTCTAAACTGTACCCACATTTCCTTAACCAAACCATTGCTTCATCTGCAGAATGGAAGAATTCAATTTGTGAAGTTTTTTCTTCGTTATCGACACTTTTTTGTGCTGATAATTGGCTAAATACACTGGCTGAGAAAATCCAAGCGAAGAATTGCAGGCCTGCTAGTTCCATTAATGGCAGCCAGGTTTCTGCGGCCCAATCAGATGCCTCAGACCAGGTTCCTAAAACGAGGCGATTGTCGTTAAATACTTTTGAACGAGGATTCGCTTTTAAATATTCAATCATTAATGCGCCTCCATGTTTAACAGATCGCATGTCTTGATGGCCCACCCATTCCACGTACATGATGTCATCATTTTCGGGGCAGGAGATGGTCAGGTATCGATCTTTATAATGATCTGTAGTTCTCATTTCGGGCACAATCGGTCGGCTAGGGTCTAAAGGTAATTTAAAGGAGAAAACGGAACCCTTCCCTAGCTCGCTTTCTATCCAAAAACTTCCACCATGACGTTTGATGATTTCTGCAGAAATAAAAAGGCCTAAACCCAAACCATCGAAACGGGCAGAAGAATTGTCAGCCCGATAATAACGATCGAATAATTTACCCAGATGCACTGTTTCGATGCCTATCCCAAAATCCGTTACGGAAACGATCACATTTCCATCCTTTAAGGCCGTGGTAACCACCACGCGATCTGCATCAGGCGAATATTTTACCGCGTTGGAGAGGAAATTTTGCACCACTTGTTCTAAGCGGTAATGATCGCCCTCAAACTGAAGATCGAGCTGGTTATCCAGGATGATCTGGTGATTGGGCGAAAGTTGCTGCATTGCGGTGATGGCTTCCTGTAACATCAGCGAAAAGTTGAAACTTTCGATGTTCAAGAGCATTTTTCCCGCATTGATTTTACTCACATCCAGGAGATCTTTAATCAATTTTTCGAGCCTGCTCAACTGGCCTTCCGTACGCAAAAGGTAGGCTTTAATGGCTTCGTCTTCCACTTTGCGAAGCAACATCTGGTTATAGCCTTTTATGGAAGTGAGCGGCGTTTTGAGTTCGTGGCTAGCAATGGAAATAAATTCATCCTTACGGAATTCGATGTTTTTGTGGTCTTGTATATTGGTATTGGTTCCCACCCAAAAGTTGGGTTTACCTTCGCGTTTTACCAGTACGGCCCTTGCCAGGTGCCAATAATAGTGGCCGTCGGCAAATCGCAACCGGAACTCTGTGGTATATTCTTTTTCTGTTTTGAGCGATTCGTGCCAAATATGTAAGCTTTCGGAAAGATCTTCGGGATGTAGAAAGGATTCCCAACCGCTTTGGATGATGGTGGATTGTTCATGGCCGAAATCACGGCAAATGGTATCGTTCACATAATCGATCATGCCCTCAGCGTCTGCTTTCCAAACCTGTTGCGGAAGCGCATTCAGGAGGAGCAGTGAGGTGAGGTCGTCCCCATTTGGATTGAAGTTTTCGGGGAATTTTTGTGCCTCATCCGGTGCATCACCAATGTTTTTCATCTTCAAATTTAGCGAAAGGGCTAAAAATAAATGCTTCTTAAAGTAAAAAAAATGTGGTGTGGAGATAAATCAATATTTTAATGCAGGTAGTGTATTTATGCTTCTGATCTGGTTTTGCAAACTTGGACCTGTTTAATATTTTCCGAAGAATGCATTGGGTTCATTGAGCGAAAGTGCCGGAGGAAATGCGAAAAAATTACCCTTTACCCACGTTATCCTATTTAAATAGCCTTATTTTTGCGGTTAGAAAAAGGAAACATGAATAATCAAGATACCATTATTGCGTTATCTACCCCATCAGGATCGGGCGCCATTGGCGTGATCCGTTTATCTGGACCGGATGCTATTGAACTTACTAATGCTGTTTTTGCCGGTAAGAACCTGGCGGAACAGGCTTCACATACTTTGCATTTTGGTTTAATTAAGGATGGCGATCATATTGTTGATGAGGTGGTGGCCGGGTTATTTGTTGCGCCAAAATCGTATACCAAAGAAAATGTGGTGGAAATATCCTGCCATGGTTCCAATTATATTATTCAGCAAATTATTAATCTGTTGATTGCCAAAGGTGCAAGAGCAGCCAAACCTGGCGAATTCACTTTGCGGGCATTTTTGAACGGGGCTTTTGATCTCAGTCAGGCAGAGGCCGTGGCCGATTTGATTGCCTCGAACTCGAAAGCATCACATGATGTAGCCATGCAACAGATGCGTGGAGGTTTTGCCAATGAGTTGAAAGCTTTGCGGGAACAATTGATTCATTTTGCTTCAATGATTGAGCTTGAGCTGGATTTTGCTGAAGAGGATGTAGAATTTGCCAACCGGGAACAGCTGACGAATTTAGTAAATAAAATCAATCATGTTTTGAGGCGCTTGATTTCTTCGTTCGAGATGGGGAATGTAATCAAAAATGGTGTTCCGATTGTGATTGCCGGCAAACCTAATGTAGGTAAATCGACCCTTTTGAATGCCTTACTGAATGAAGAACGGGCTATTGTTTCTGACATCGCAGGTACCACCCGAGATACTATTGAAGATGAACTGACGATAGGGGGCATTGTTTTCCGCTTTATTGATACCGCCGGCATCCGGGATACTGCCGACATCATTGAGGCTTTGGGCGTAGAGCGGACGCTGGAGAAAATGAAGCAGGCGAAGCTGATTATTTATATGGCCGATGCTGCCCAAAGCATCGCTGAAATTGAGGAGCAGGTGAGGGGACTCAGCCAATTGGAAATTCCCTATCTGGTTCTGGTTAATAAAGCAGATTTAATCATCCCTGATCAACGAAAAGCCTATGGAGATATAAATGTTGTTTTCATTTCAGCTAAAGAAAAGCAAGGAATAGACGAGTTGAAAAACACCTTGTTGGAGCAGGTTAATCTGCATCATATTAACACGAGTGAAACTTTAGTGACTAATATCCGCCATGTAGAAGCTTTAAAACAAACCGAAAATGCTTTGCAACGTGTACTGGCTAATGTAGATAATCCGGTTACGTCTGACTTTTTAGCGATGGATATTAAACAAGCTTTACACTATCTGGGGGAAATTACGGGTACAGTTACTACCGACGACTTACTGGAGAATATTTTTACCAAGTTTTGTATCGGAAAATAACATGTTTTTTTAATTTTATAAAAAGCTATCCGGTGTTTATCAACGAGCTATACTAAATAATTGACAGGCTTTGCTTGCTTACACCAGTTTTTTTAGCGTGTAAATTGGATTAACGAATACAGTTTATTCCATCAATTTTTTATGATCAATTATGATGTATGCCTTAAGATGCCTTTATCCTGCCTTCATCATGCCTTAGGGATGCAATGGGCCTGCAGTAAGAAGCCTAGCCTTGATGGATAGCCTATTGGTTAAATTGTAATTTTAGAATTAATGCATTGCTGTTTTTGGGATTGGTTAAAAATCCTAAATATCCTCATTAATGTTTAGCGGCTAAGTATAAAACGGTGTATTGCATGTTTTTAATGCAGACTTATTTCAGTGTTACATCTAAATAAACGGAATGGCGGCCATAGGTATTGTAAAATGGTTTGAATACAGCATCACCAATTGTAAACTGTAATTCTTCAGCATTTCCTGTAATACTTTTACTAATATCGTTTGCATCAAGCGTTATTTTTCGCCAATCTTTTCTGGCTTCAGGTTCTTGGGCAGCTAATAAAATGGGCCCGTAAAATAAACTGGCCACGTTTTGCTGATCCATAACCGGATCGAGATAGAAGGTAAAAGGCATTTTCAATTCAATGGTATCGTTGTTTTTCCAGTTTCGATTTAATTTGATATAGCTGCCGGGCTTAGCATCGAATTTTTGTGTTACTCCGTTTATTTTTACAAAGAAACCTTTGCTTGCCCAACCTGGTACACGCAAATTAACATCAAACTTTCCATTGCCCTTTATGATTAATTTGGTTTCATCTTTTTTTGGAAAATCCGTGATCTGTTCAATCTTTATCTTTTTTTCCGTCCAATCTAATACCGATGGAATATATAGATTTACAAATAGCGCCTGGTTATCTTTACTTTTAAAATAGATCGAATTCTGCAGTTTGGTACTACTTTCTATCGCTGTACCATTGCAACAGGTAAAACCGGTCATGTCGGCGTTACCAAATTGCTTTATTGATCCGGGCCGGAGTGGAACGTGGTAAGTATTTGCCGGACTGTTTTCGGCCACTGAGGCTAAAATGTGATTGTATAAACCACGTTCATAATAATCCATTAATTCTCCCCTTTGATCATAAAGAAAAAGATCTCCGGTTAATTTTAACATGTTGTAAGTTGCGCAGGTTTCGTTTTGTCCACCTTCAGAGAAACCATTTTCGTAAAGCGATGCCGGCTGCGCAATAAAACATTCGGCATTTGCAGGGTTTCGTGCACCCGCTACTCCTCCAATGCTATACATGTAATCATCAATCATTTTATGCCAAAAGTTATCGGCAATTCTATAATATTCAGGGTTGTTGGAGGCACGATACATTTCTATACTGCCCACAATTTGCGGGATGTGCTGGTTGGCATGTAAGCCTCTGAAAATATCAACATTTTTAGCCAAGCCATGCGAGTGGGCTGTATCGCCGTAAAACACTTTAATGTTATCAAACAACTGTGCCGTTTTAAGATGCTCTGGTTTTTTTGTTATTCGATACAAATGCGCCATAGACTCATTCATGCCACCAAATTCACCTGCGATGTAGGTGTTCCACATTTTTATAAGTGTTTCCTGCGGTACACGACTTAAGCGGGCGTAAACCCAATCGCCCATATTTGAAGCTATTTCAAGTGCTTTTTTATTTCCGGTTACTTCATAAACATCAATTAAACCTGCTAAAATTTTGTGTAGTGTGTAATATGGTGCCCAAACCTGATTTTTTTGACCCCCATATTTTGCGCCTCGCTCCAACATAATAAACTGATCAGGCGGATAGGCACTGATAAAGCCCTTGCCCCAATTCCAGTAATCCGTTCTGATCCCGGCGCCGCTTAAATCAGAGTCATAATCTGTTTTACCCGGTCCTGGAGGAATTGCAGTAGGATCGGCGATATAAGTACCACCTTTTTTTTGTGGTTTACCAGATAATTGTGATAATTCATAAAGCGTATTGACCATATAATCCATTTTTTTGGCGAAGACCGCTTGTAATGCTGGATCATAGGTTGTGCCTGCATAGGCCTGCGCAATTGCTGAAAGGTAATGTCCGGTTGCATGGCCGCGTAACTTGGTATCTTCCGTATCCCAAACACCTAAAGGTTTAGCCTCATCAGGTTGCTTTTGCCCGAATGCATGGCGAAACATATATAGAAATGAATTCGGATCGGTTTTAGCTAATGTAGTTAGAAATTTGTTCCGATTTTCGAGAAACTTTGTCTCATGCCCATCTGCATCTGTTTTGAGCGACACCTGATTTAGCTGAAAAGGTTCTAATTTTAATGATGGTGAAATGGACGGATTTGCATCTTTTACGGTAACAGCTGCGGTTGGTTTGAAGTTTGTACCAGGAACACTTCCTATGATGTTGTAAGTACCCGGTTTTAAAACCGATGCGTTATCTGTTGGTGAAGGCCAGATGACACGGACTTTTGGGCCAGCACTTGTATTCTTATAAGTTCCGGTAACATAAGCAGGTAATCTTGGTAAGTTTCCTGTTGACGTTGTCACCTTAACATTCGCTACACTGGTTAAATTAGCATTGTAAAGTTGCGCCGTATTCGTTGCGAAAACAGGAAGATTATCTTCAGGTTTACTGTTCGTATTCACCTGACTATCATTATCGCCTTTATTCGCATTTCGATAAATGCCTGCAATCTGCCTGCCATTTAGCGGAACACGGTAAATTCGAAAGTCGTGTAACAAGGCATTAAGATTTGGATTACCATCTATAAGTGATTTCCCAATGTATAGAACGTTTTTGTTTTTACCTGATTGGCCAAATACAGCAGCGAGATCTAATTTTATATTTTGAGTATTGCCTACCGGTTTTCCATCTAAATAAGTCATGATTAATTTTGAAGGGATATCAATCACTATGGCAAAATTTACCCATTTGTTAACTGGCAATGATGGTGAAACCACACTGTTTTTAGTTTTATCTGTTGCAAGGTATGCTTGAAAACCCTCTTCACTTTGGATCCCAAAAGGGGCAGCAAAAAAATGTTGAGTGCTGTTTTTTCCAAAATCCAGAAGAAACTGGCCGGATTGTTTTGAACGGAGATATACCCAGCCTGTAATACTTAAAGATTCTAAATCATTTAAGGCTTCTGATGGCAGGTTGAGGAAGGAATTGTTTTCGCCAGATAATGAAAGCACCACTCCAAAACGTGTATCATTTATAAATTTAATGCCATTGCTGGCAGATTTCGCGTGTAAATTATTTCGTGACCAATCCTTTAAATCTCCATTGAAAATATATCGGGCGCTCATGCCGGTCTCGCCAATGCCATCTAGTATCTGATCGCCACTTTGTGCCCAAATTTTATTGATATTGCACATCGACAGGAATAAGATTAAAGCATAGACTACCAGGTAAGTTTTATTTCTATGGGTAAACGAAATTGATTTGCTCATGTGTTTTTAGTTATTGTATGAGTTACTATATCCTGATCATAAATCCCTGATAATGGCGTTACAAATTATCGTTACTTTCAATGGATACTGAATCATTTTAAATCAGGATAAAATTATAAATAACATTGGCGCTTTTATGATTATTTTTTATCAGATAGCTACATGATTTTAACAAACTGTAAATGGCTTAACGGTAAACGGGTGAGCCTGTAGGGATCTGCAAATCTGCAAAGTTTCCATTCTTTCATTTTCTAATATTTTTCGCTACCTTGGGATAAGCAATTCATTCATCAATATAAAATTGCTTCACCTACCATAAAAACTTATTGATCAAATCAGCATGAGAATCGAAAACCCTAAAGATGCAATGTCCGATTTTGTTATCTCTCATTTCGGCCTGTTTAAAGCACAGGATCATGAATTTATTGATGTTTCGGAGCAAAAACAGCATACTTCTGAAGCAATCTCCAGCCTAGGATTGCTTTCGAAATTCAAACTGTTTTTTATCAAGCTAGTCAACATCAAATAATTTCAATAAGATCAGTTTCTTTTTGTGCGGAGAAAAAATCATGGTAAACAGCTGTGAGATAGCAACTCAATAGTAACCATAATTAAGCCTATTATTTCCCGATTTTACCTAAAGTAAATGGAGTTGGTAAACCTTTGTTTATTAAGACTATTTTTGGTTTTGCATTATGTTTTCAGCTAATCGTTAATCAACCATGAATATACATTTACGCCTATTACAAACCCTTATTTTAACTTGTATTTTTACTTTTACAGTTAACCATTTAAACGCACAGTCGCCCTGGGTTAACTTGTCAAAAAAGCCTTCTACGTTAGATTTAAATAATGGGTTTCTATCGTTTGATGCCGGTGGATTTAATCTGAAACTGGTAAAATCATCACAAACTGTAGCGGGTTTGAAACCGAAAAATGTGGAGGGTTTCGATTTTGTGCCGAGTGATAGCTTAAAGGTGAGGAGTTCAGATGGTTTGTATCATCTTGGGGATATCAATTTTCGATTAAGAATTGCTGGCGAGGTAGAATGGAAAAAATATAATAGTGCGGCACAGCGCAAACAGGTTCGGGCATTGCCTGTTGCAGGGAAGGTATTTGCGGCAGCTGATCTTTCCGCAACTTTTCCGGCTGATAATCCATTGGCGGTAAAGCGGATCTGGGAAGTTTACAATGGCAAACTTTCTTTAAAATTTGAACTGAAAAATAAAACCGCTACTCCTGTAGAAATTGGTGCCTTGGGTATCCCGATGATTTTTGATAATATATTAGAAGGAAGAACACTGGAGCAAACGCATGCTAAAAATGTTTTTTATGATCCATATATTGGCAATGGTGCTGGTTATTTGCAGGTAACGCGATTAAGCGGACAGGCGCCTTCATTAATTGTAGCGCCAGTTGGCGAAACTCCTTTCGAAGCCTATAACCCCCTTAACGATGATCGCACACCCAGGGGAATTGCCTTTGAAGGCTTTTATGAGTGGATGGTGCATAGCAAAGCATATGCAGAAAATGAATGGAAAACCGCAGAACAATGGAATAGGCCAACATCAATCATCATCAAACCTGGAGAGACGAAAACATATGCTTTGCAGTTTATTTTATCGGGTAAAGCGGAAGATACAGAACGTACACTCGTTGAAAATAAAAGGCCAGTTGCAATAGCTGTTCCCGGATTTGTAATTGCGCAAGATGTTAATGCCAAATTATTTATTCATTATGATAAAAAAATTAAATCGATTACCTCTTTTCCTGAAAATGCCTTAACCTTTGCTGCTTTGCCAACAACTAAAAATGGCTGGAAAACTTATGCTGTAAATGGAAAATTATGGGGAAGGGCAAGGTTATCTATCGTTTATGAAGATGGTTTAGAACAAACTATTAACTACAAAGTAATTGCTCCTGAAAAAGATGTAATTTCCAGTTATGGAAAGTTTCTAACCACAAAACAATGGTTTGACCAACCTGGCGATATTTTTAAACGATCTCCATCGGCCATTACTTATGATTACGAGAAACAACAGCAAGTGGTGCAGGATAACAGGGCGTGGATAGCGGGACTCAGCGATGAAGGTGGAGCAGGTTCATGGTTAGGAGCAATAATGAAACAACTGGTGCAGCCTGATCAGGCTGAGATCAATAAGCTGCAAAAATTTGTAGATACTGTAATGTTCGGACAAATACAGCTGAAAGATGGTCCGAAAAAATATGGTGTTAAAAAAAGTTTGTTTTACTATGAACCCGATTCAATGCCTAAAAACACCTACGCAACTGATTTAAATTTTAAAGTATGGTCTGCCTGGCCTAAAAAGGAAGCTGATAATTTAGGCCGTTCATACAATTATCCTCATGTGGCCGCTGCTCATTGGATGATGTACCGACTGGCTCGGAATTATAGAGGTTTGGTGAGCCAATCGACATGGAAACAGCATTTGATCGATGCTGCAGAAACCGGTTTGGCTATGGTAAATATTGCACCTTACTATGCACAATTTGGCCAAATGGAAGGAACTGTTTTCTATCTGATCTTAAATGACCTGAAAAACGAAGGTTTGAATGATGAGGCAGGAAAATTAGAGGAAGCCATGAAAAAGAGGGCTAATCACTGGCGTTCCCTTCAATATCCTTTTGGTAGTGAAATGCCTTGGGATTCTACCGGGCAGGAAGAAGTTTACGTATGGTCTAACTATTTCGGCTACGATGATAAGGCAAAAGTAACCCTTGATGCGATTCTAGCTTATATGCCTGTTTTACCACATTGGGCATATAATGGCAATGCCCGTCGCTATTGGGATTTTCTTTATGGCGGCAAGCTTCAGCGGGTAGAAAGAATGATTCACCACTATGGTTCTGCCTTAAACGCTATTCCTGTATTGATGGACTACAGAAAAAATCCGGATAATTTTTACCTTCTACGTACTGGTTATGGTGGATTAATGGGCTCCATTTCTAACATTACCAAAGATGGATTTGCACCTGCTGCCTTCCATGCTTATCCGTCAACTTTAAAAAATGATGGTATTACAGGCGATTATGGATCTGGATTTTTTGGCTATGCCGTTAATACTTCTTCTTATATTCTGAAGCATCAGGATTTTGGCTGGCTGGCTTTTGGGGGGAACTTAGAAATTAAGGGGAACAAGGTAAATGTCGAGCTTACCAACGCTGCCAAATCTTCAGTTTATATTGCTCCAATTGGTTTATGGATTGCATTAGATGCAGGAAAAATAGAATCTCTGAGTTATAATATTTCATCAGGTGAAGTTTTGCTAAAGGTTCAAAAGGCAGATGATTTTACACCTGAAGCAATTGTTAGGATTTCTCAGCCTGCAAAATTATCTGGTGTTGCTACTTATCAGATTAAAACGCCGGGTAAGCAGGAGCGGGGAGCAACAATGATTAAACTTTCTGAAGCTTCTACAACAACGATCAAAATTCAATAATTATATCCCTGTCTTTTTTGGGAAAGCCCTGCGACTTGCAGGGCTTTTTC
>NZ_JAPIVT010000034.1 GCF_026239735.1 Pedobacter sp. MC2016-05 | reverse complement strand
AGATATACCCTAAAAGATTGAGGGACACCGGGGCTGAAGGAGAATTGAAATACTATATTCGAATCTGTTAAAAAAAGCAAAATATATCTCCTCCAAGGCAATAAAACCGTATTATTGTAATACTATGTACACTTTATTTATCATGAATAACATATCCCATAAATTAATTTTATTCATTTTTTTTTACCTTTTGGCTACAAGTGTTTTCGGTCAATCTAAGAATGTACAACTTCCTGCCAATTGGTACAATTTGGACTTGACTGAAAGTGGCTATTTTGGTATCAGTGCTGAAAAAGCATATAATGACTTATTAAAAGATAAAAAAGTTGAGCAATATGTTATCGTTGCTGTTATTGACGGTGGGGTTGACACTAATCATCACGATTTAAAAAATGTTTTGTGGAGGAATAAAAAAGAAATTCCCAATAATGGTATTGATGATGACGGTAATGGATATGTTGATGATATTCATGGATGGAATTTTATAGGATCTAAAAATGGGAATTTGGAATTCGATAATTTAGAACTTGTAAGACTGCTAAAAATTTACACGCCAAAATATCAATCTACAACCAATCTTACCCCTTTAGATAGTACGCAGAAAGAAGAATTTAATTTGTATAAAAAAATGGTTGGTGACTTCGGTAAAAAATATGAAGATGCCAGCAATACTTTTTCTGTTTTGTTGGCTATTAATAAGGTTTTGGATTCCGTATCAATATTAAATAATAAGAAAATTCCGTCATACGAAGACATCGAGAAATATAAAGCTAATGATGAAACGGAGGAACAAGTCAAGACGATTATCAGAAAAGGCTCAAAAGAAGACGGGAGTTTTGAAAAATTTTATAAAAGTATCAAAGAGGGATATAAGCAATATGACGCTATGCTTAAATATAATCTTAATCCCAAATACGATCTTAGAGCTGAATTAGTAGGAGATGACTATACTAATTCTCATCAAAAAAACTATGGTAATAGTGATGTAAAGGGGCCAGATGCCTTTCATGGAACGCATGTATCTGGAATTATTGGTGCCGATCGTTCAAATTCTTTGGGGATTATGGGGGTTGCAAATAATGTCAGTATTATGGCTGTTAGAGTAGTGCCTACTGGTGATGAACGTGATAAAGATGTGGCTAATGGAATCAGGTATGCGGTAGATAATGGTGCCAGAGTAATTAACATGAGCTTCGGAAAAGCCTACAAATGGGACAAAAAAATTGTTGATGAAGCGGTTAAATATGCAGAAACCAAAGGGGTTTTGTTGGTACATGCTGCTGGGAATGATAACCAAAACAATGACGTTGAAGAAAATTTTCCCACTAAATATTTCGAGAGTAGGGAAGCTGAAGCTTATAAAGAAGTTCATAAAAAACCTGTTAAGCCGGATTTTGTACCCCTTCCAAAAACTAATCAAAGTAGTGGAATTGGAGGAATAGCACCTTCAATAGGGAGAACCCCTGAAGCTAAAAAAATTCCGTTAGATACCGCAAAATTTGCTCTCCCGCATGCCGATAATTGGATTGAAGTAGGCGCAAGCTCCTACAAAGATGATGAAAACTTAAAAGCAAGTTTTTCTAATTATGGAAAATATACTGTAGACGTTTTTGCTCCTGGATTTTTAATCAATTCTACTGTTCCTGAGGGGAAATATGAAGAGGCTGATGGAACGAGTATGGCTGCCCCAGTAGTGTCAGGTCTTGCCGCATTAATTCTCAGTTATTATCCGCAGTTAACTCCTACACAGGTACGGGAAATTATTATGAAATCGGTTTCGCCAGTGGTACACAAAGTCAAATATAAAGATAATAAGGGTGACAATGTCCGTGCTATGTTTAGCGAAATTTGCGTAAGTGGTGGAATAGTCAACGCTTACAACGCCTTAAAATTGGCAGAGACGTATAAATAGTTTTAATCTGCTCTTTGCAATTCCATTTATCTATTCATTACCTATTGATATTTATGATAAACTGTTGAAAAGTACCGAACGGATAGCCTTTTGATTTTAGCCACTTGATAAAATCGTCCATTCTACTCATCATTTTATCGCCAGTGTTTTTACGAACATAAGCTGGAAAACCAAATCGTTCAAAGTCGTCAAGATCTGTAAATTCCCATGGGTGGAAGTAAATATTAAGGTATTTATCTTTTTTATAAGTCCAGCTGGCCAATTTCTTATAAAGGCTTAAAGGTAAATTATGAAAGGAAAGCCAAAAAAGTGGAAACCTTAAAACTGGACTTACTGAAGCCGGAATTTGTAAAACATTCTCTTCGGTATAGAATGTTCTGGAGATATGAAAATTGTTGTACCGCCCAGGAAGGTAAGTAGGATTAATGGAACTATTATATTGATATCCTGCTTTTTCGATTTCCTTTTCATCCACAGGCATCATTCGAGCCATGCGATAGCCGGTGATTTCTGCACCAGATAGTTCTTCCAATTTCAATTTTGATTGAAGCAAATGTTCCGGTTTGAAATCGGAATGGTAGTAACCATGGGAAGCTAACTCGTGGCCAGTTTCGATAATTCGTTTGATTAGATCTGGAATATTTTCTGCAAATGTTACTGTGCAAAAAAAGGTAGCTTTAACTTGATGTTTATCTAACAGATCCAGAATAGCAATTGTACCCTTTCTGGAAATGGCGATTTGATCGGCAAAAGATATATCTTTTCCGTATTCAAAGGGCATATCAAATTCTTCAATATCGAAACTTAAAAGCACCATTATTTATTGGGAATATTTGTTGAACGGATGATATAATTTGGGCGATTTTTAGTTTGCATAAACATTTTACCCACATAGATGCCAATAATACCTAAAATGATCAGTTGCAAACCACCAAAAAATACGATAGTCATGATCATTGATGCCCAGCCGGAAACCTCTACATTGTTTACAAATGCATAAATAACATAAGGAATATAGAGTACCGAAGCCAGTGACAAGATGAAGCCTAAATAGACGGCAGAATAAAGTGGTTTAATACTAAATGAGGTAACACCATGAAGTGCGAGGCGAAACATCTTTTTTATGGTGTATTTACTTTTTCCAGAAAAGCGTGCAGCCGGGTTATATTTTATGGCGTACTGTTTAAATCCCAGCCATTTTACCAGTCCACGCAGAAAAGGTTCGTTCTCCTGGAAATTTCTAAACACATTCACCACTTTTTGATCGAGCAGACGAAAATCTGCCGCTCCGGGTTCTAAATCGATATCTGATAGCCAGTTTAATGTTTTATAAAATAAACTCGACGAACTGCGTTTTCCTTTTGAAAGCGTCTTATCTTCCTCACGAATGGTATAGACAACTTCAAAACCTTCCTGCCATTTTTGTAGCATTTCTGGAATCAGTTCTGGCGGATGTTGCATATCACAATCCATAGAAATTACACAATCACCGAAAGCATGGTCCATCCCTGCTTTTACAGCGAGTTGATGGCCAAAATTTCTGGAGAATTCAAGGAAAAAAACATTATAGGAAGTTGATGCATAAGCTTTGATCTTTTCGAGCGTATGATCGGCGCTTCCATCATCCACCAGTATGATTTCATAATGATAATCAATTGATGAGAAAACCTTTTTAATACTTTCTGCAATAACAAAAATATTATCAGCTTCGTTGTAAGCCGGTATCACTATGGAAACTAATTTTCTCATTTATCGGTAGTCAAATAAGATCCAAAATCTTCTTTCAGCATCTGGAAGATAATGGTTAGCCAGATGATTATACAAGGTAGGGCTTTGAGCGAATATAGACGAATAAATTCTTTTATCGCTCTCGGAAAAATGTCAGTAGGCGATAGGCTGGTAAGTATAAACGCAAAAATGAATAGGCCCACAACCCAATTGTTTTTTTGCTGAATAACGAACCAAATTGCGACACCAGCGAATGCAATGATGTAAGTCGGCGATTCGGAACCACTGCTAAAAATTACCGTAAATATTAATGTAGAAGCCAACACCATTAATCGAAAGGCTAAATGCTTAAACTGGCTAACGCGTAAATATGGTAAGCCAAAGAGTAATAATCCACCCAATAGAAATGGGGTGTTAGATAGTTCCACATTTCCACTAATTCTCCTTGCCATGCCCATTAGCGAGATATCCTGAAAAGACGTTAATGACGCATTTGTCGCATTTTTATGCACCAGTGAATTATACCAATCAGCATAAGATTGCACTACAAATGTTGGAGATGATAGAATTATCGGTAAGGCGAATAATATACAAAATGCGATAAGCCCAGCTATGATAAACTTAAGTTTGTTACGGGCAAAGAAAAAGAAAGCCAGACCTACTATCCCATATAATTTTATTAATGTGCCAATGGCGATCAGTAACGCAGATTTAACTTCTTTCTGTTTTATTAAGTAGGAGAAACTGAGGATGATGAGCCCAGTAAGTGCAATATTAAATTGAAAACTGAATAACGCCGTTAAAGTTTCGTGGGCACAAATCCACGCAATGATACTCCTTTTCCTTATTGAAATTGGCAGACTGAAAATTCCAAACAGTAGCACAGCAACATTTGCTACGTTCCATAAAATCATCCCCAAACCATCTGGCAATAATGCAAAAGGTGCTATAAATACTGAAAATATAGGGCCATAATGGTTACTATCGCCATACTCAGGGTAATTATTATAAAGGTTCTGTAAGTCTATCGTGTGGTAATAAACATATTTAAAAATGAGATAATTGTTATAAGAATGATGTTGATATTGCTTGAAGCCAGCAATAATGGCCAGGAGAATGTAAACGGCAATGATGCATTCCTTTTTTAATAGAAAGCTAAAGATTTTACGTGATTTTAGGTTATTTGAATCCACCATGGTAATTAACGGCCGAAGATAAGCATTTTTGATAAGTGCATTATTTCCCTGAAATAGCAAATGAGAAGTAAATTATTTCCAATTGCTAACTATCATCTGATCTCCCAGGTTGATTTTTCCTTCTCCTTTGTGGATAAGATTTTGACCGAACATAATCTTATTACCTTCTTTACGGTAGCTAGCTAAAGTCTTTAAGGGCTCGCCTCCCTTTATTCCTGTTTCTTGATCAACGGTAATTAAAATACATCGGGCACAAGGTTTAACGCATTGGAATTCAATTCCATTTAATGCGAATGTTTTAATGCGGTCTTCCATATGCGCCTCATCACCAGTAAAAACAAAGTTAGGGCGAAATCGATTCATGTTTATGGGTTCTTCAAGCTTTTGATTAAGATTATCCAGTGATGATTGTCCGATAAGCAGGTATGGATAGCCATCTGCAAAACTCACAATTTCACCCTGGGTAGCATAGTTTGGATCGACTTTTCTTTTTGCTTTTAAAGGCATCTTTACAAGTCTGACTTCCATTTCCATAAAATCAGTAAACCATTTGCTCACATTTTTACTCACTTCTACGCCGACAGAAATATCATCCCAAATGCTAACCACAATTTCTGTAGCACTGACCTCAGCTATGGGAAACGAAATCTTTACGCCTGAATCATTTTTGTGAGAAACAATAATGTTTTCATTTTCAATTTTGACAGTAAGTAAGGCCAATTGATGGTGTTTCCTTTGTGTAATAAAAGTTCCTTCATTATCAATAAGCATCCACCGTCTATCGTATTTCAAGCCGCGATCTTCCATAAAAGCCTCCTTTAGGCTAACACCGCCAAGCGACTTGATTGGGTAGACATAGATACCAGAAATGTATAAGTCATTCATCCCATAAAGATAGAAAACAAAAAACCTTTTGCAGAGTAGGATAGATAATAAGCCCTGCTGATTGGTTTTTAATAACAAGTTCAGTTTAATAAATATCAAGCCGTGTAAGATTATGAAGCAAAATTGCGGTTTAAAACTTTAGTTAAGCTGTACTGTTGTTATAGCTTCATCTTGATATATTCTTAATGGCAAAACGCGGCTTGGTTTGGTTTAAAAATGATTTAAGGTTGCATGATAACGAAGCCTTGACAAAGGCAGCAGGAGAATGCGATGAATTAATATTTTGCTATTGTTTTGAAAAGTGCGATTTTGAAAAGCTGGAACTTGGATTTCGAAAAATAGATATAGTGAGATTCAAATTTTTGGAACAATCTATTTTGGATTTGGAAAAAAATCTTGAATCAAAAGGTGGGAAATTAGTCATTGGATCGGTGTCTGCACTAGAAACTTTGCCCATACTGGTAGAGGAGTATGGCATAACAGCTATTTATTCGGAAAAAGAATATGCTGATTATGAACTGAACCTGGTTAATCGCATCACTGAAGCTTTACCAGAGGTTCAATTTCATTTTTATTGGGGCAAAACGCTTTATCATATAGATGATATCCCCTTTACGATAGCTAAGATTCCACTTACCAGCAAAGCTTACCGAATTCCTGCGGGGAAAGAAGCTGATCCACGGGCAACTCTCGGCCTACCTGACAAGTTAAAATCAATCAAAAAAATTGTAAGTCATAAATGTCCTTCTTATAAAACTTTCGGATTTACTAAAAAAGAATATGACGGTGCAAAGCCTTTTGTTGAAGGTGGTGAAACGGCAGCTTTAAAAAGGTTGGAATATTATACTTTCCAATCCGAACTTTTAACAGGTTACCGCTGGAGTAGAAATAAATCGGACGGGCTAGATTACAGTTCGAAGTTTTCTCCTTATTTGGCATTAGGCTGTATTTCTGCCCGAGAAATTTATGAAAAGGTTAGAGATTACGAATCGAAGATCAAAAAAAATCAAAGTACCTGGTGGCTGATTTTTGAGCTGGTATGGAGAGATTATTTTACTTTCAAAGCCATGCGCTTCGGTAGCAAAATTTACAAAACAGAAGGTTATAAAAAGAAAAAATTAGAGTGGGAGAACGACCCATTAAAGTTTAGGAAATGGTGCGATGGTGAAACGGGAATTCCATTTATTGATGCGCATATGCGGCAATTAAACCAAACCGGATATATGAGTAATCGTGGACGGGTAAATTGTGCCAGTTATTTTGTACACGACTTAAAAATCGATTGGACCTGGGGGGCAGCCTATTTCGAATCGAAATTAATCGATTATGATGTCAGTTCTAATTGGATGAACTGGCATATGCAGGCATTCGAAATCTGGTACACTAACCCTGTGCACCAATCAAACAAATACAAGGCACAGGATTTTATACGCAAATGGATTCCCGAGCTTTCGGACAAAAACGATATCGAAGTTTTAATCCCCTGGCAATTTGAAATTTCAGAATATATAAAGCCAATTGAGGTTTGCAAAAAGTGGGATAGGGCAATTGGCTTGATCGAAAAACTGTAAGTTTGAGGAAAGAATAATTTTGGAAGCAACCAGAAGTCAAAAACTGGATGTGTCTTTTAGTCAAATTCTATACAAAATGAACAAATTTCTATTTGCACTCGTTCTTGGTATCATTAGTTTTAAAGGCTTCGGACAGACCTCAAATCTATCGATTGAGAAATTTAAGAAACTTTATCCCGAGCAAACTAACGTATCTCCCTATCACAATTCCTGGACTCAAAAGCATTTTCCAAAACGGATTAAAGAGTTTATGGAGCAGCCGCTTGAATTTGGAGAAATTGTTTTCATTGGCAACAGCATTACAGAAGGCGGTGGTGATTGGAGCAGCAAGTTTGGTATCAAGCATATTCGTAACCGGGGTATTGCAGGCGATCTCTCAGATGGTGTGTTGCGACGTTTAGATGAGATAACTTATTTCAAACCAAAAGCTGTTTTTATCCTCATTGGGATTAACGATTTGTTTAATATTCACCAGTTGGAAGATAATCCTGCTTTAAAATATGCCAACACCGTTCCCTCTCCGGTTTTTGTAGCCAAAAACATATTGAAAATCACAAAGGAGATTCACCGCAAATCGCCCCATACCAAAATCTTTGTTCTAACGCTGCTGCCAACCAGAAGAGCCTTTCTCAAGAAGGATATTCTTATTCTGAACAGTCACATTAAGCAAAATGCAACCAAGGGTTTTTATCAGCTTGTTGATCTTTATTCTGTATTTTTAGATGGCAATGGCGATTTAGAGGAAGAGTTTACAAAAGATGGGGTGCACTTAAATGATAAGGGATATCAGAAATGGGTAGCTTTCGAAAAACCACTTCTAGAACAGCTTTAGTAACCACTCTATTGTTTTTTCATGCACAGCCTCGATGTTCTTTAAAGGCAAAGAAACGCGTGTATTCTATAACAGTATGATAGTTCGCGTTATCCAAAGAAAAAAAACGCATTTGAGGTAGAATGCTTTATCTCTAAAGGGGTTTTCTAAATTAGCCTAATCTTGTCCTAAAGTCAGTTGGCGTTTGTCCCAATAATTTTTTAACGTACCGTGTAAAGAAAGATTTGCTGCTGAAACGCATCTCCTCGGCAATCTCGGATATATTTAAGTGTCTATTTTGCAAGAGCAAAATGATTCTTTCTCTGGCATGGCTTTTTATCCAATCGGAAGCAGTGCGATCTGAATGGATTTTGCAAAGGTGGTTTAAGTATTTTGGTGTAATGTTTAACTCATTGGCATAAAATTGTACCTCTCTTTGGGTGAGGCAATGCTGTTGCAGTAACTGGATAAACTGTTCGTAGAGCGTTCCTGTTTGCAAACTATGACGCCGACGCTCATATTCGTTTGCAAAGCTATGCCACATCTCTAATATAAACAGACGCATCTGTAATTTGAGTGCTTCCTCGTAAAAGCGGTGATCGGTTTCCTGGAAACGCAGCAGGAGCCAGGTAAAGTTGTTTAATATTTTATCCTTCTCGGCTTTAGTATTAATATCTTTAACAGGGTGTACCCTGGAGTGGAGCTGTGCATTTATGCTCCATCCCTGATCGGGAACGTTATCGATCAGGAAATTTTTTTCTACGAGTAAAACCGTTGCCTTAAAACCTTTTGATACTTGGGATATTTTCCATCTGGATTCTGCAAACCAAAAGAGAAACTGGCCAGCTGCACAGCTCATTTGCTGATCGTTGAAAATAAAATTTAATTTTCCACTATGGCAATACAGGTGCACATGATATTTTTTTAAAAGCTTTTGAGTCGCATCATCCACGTTCCAAAGTGATAATGATACAACTCTTGGGGCAGGCGTTTGTGTCATTTTTATTATTTGCATTCTAAATTAAGTAATATTTGACATTAACGGCGCCATTAGTGGCATAAATCAGAAATAAAGTGGTCGGAAATTTGATGAACACAAAAGATGAAAAAGAAAGATCACTCGGTATTTGATGATTTAAGAAATGGGAAAACAATCACCTCATCCCATCCCGGTCGCGACGAACTTAGAAAATCATCCTACGCAACTATTGGCCTATTACAGCAAATGAATAGCAGCGCCGATCCGCTCTTAATTAATGAGTTTTTGGCTAAAATTACCCGTAAAAAGATAGATGAAACGGTAGCTGTGTTTCCGCCATTGTACATCAACAACGGAGAAAATTTAAGTATTGGGAAAAACGTTTTCATCAATTTCGACTGCACTTTCCTGACTTTAGGTGGAATCACAATTGAAGATCATGTACTCATAGGCCCGAAAGTAAGCTTGCTTTCTGAAGGACATCCACTGGCTGCTGCTGAAAGAGATTCACTCGTGCCAGGCAAAATCCATATTAAAAAAAATGCCTGGATAGGTGCTAATGCCATCATTTTGCCGGGCGTAACGGTTGGCGAAAATGCTGTGGTTGCTGCTGGTGCAGTAGTATCAAAAAATGTTGATGACAATACCGTGGTTGGTGGGGTGCCGGCAAGGTTATTAAAAAAATTAATGTAGTAAATAATGAAAAAGTTGATCATCCTAAGCTTGATAGCCAGCTTAATTACGCTCCAGCTACAGGCACAAGTAAAACCTGAAAAAACAGAAAACAAGATGAAAAGAGATATTCCAAAAATCAGCGATTTCCCAACGGGAGAAGAAAACACAGGCTTTGCCCAATATTTTACGGGTAAATCTTACCTCGCTCCATTAACCAGCAATAAAAGCCTTAACGTTCCATTGGCAAATGTAACTTTCGAACCTGGATGTAGAAATAACTGGCACAGCCATACCGGCGGGCAGTTGCTCATCGTAATCGGCGGCGAAGGCTTATATCAGGAGCGGGGGAAACCGGCGAGGCATTTAAAGTCGGGTGATATCGTTGAAATCGGGCCAAATGTTGAACATTGGCATGGCGCCACAACCAAGAGTTGGTTTTCGCACCTTGCTACCAACGGTAGCCCGAATTCCAACGAAAATAAATGGCTGGAGGCTGTTAGTGATGAAGATTATCAGGTTGCTAACAATCAAATTTTGAAATAATGAAAGTCATCAGCTGGAAAGTTGGATTGCTCCTTTTGCTATCCACTATCATGATTCCCAAAACGAAAGCACAAGAAATGGCCACATTAACTAAACAGGAAAAAAGCCTCGCTGGTATTTCTGCTACAACGGCAACAGGTAAGCTAGACTTGCTTAAAGTTCAACTCGTTGAGGGTTTGAACAATGGATTGACGGTCAATGAAATCAAAGAAACCCTCACGCAATTGTATGCTTACTGTGGTTTTCCTCGAAGTTTAAATGCCATTAATACGTTTTCTGCCGTATTAACCGATCGCAAAGCGAACAAAATCAACGATGTTGAAGGAGAAAAAATTATACAGAATACGGTAAAGGATAAGTATGAACAGGGCAGAAAGGTTTTAGAACAATTAACTCAAACACCGCAAGCAAAGCCTGCACCTGGTTTTGGCGAATTTGCGCCTCGTATCGATGCTTTTTTAAAAGAGCATTTGTTTGCCGATATTTTTGCCAGTAAGGTGCTGGATTTTCGCCAGCGGGAACTGGTTACCATTAGCGCACTGGCCTCTATGGAGGGCGTAGAAAGCCAACTACAATCTCATATCAAAATGGGCAGAAGCACAGGAATTACCGTTGCGGAGCTAGAAGCACTGAGTGCTGTTGTTCAGCAGTTGGTAAGTACTACGCAGGCGAACATCTTGCTTAAGAATATAGATCAACCGACACTTGCAGTGATCAAGCCCGATATGATAGTCCGCATTTCTCAAATCGAAATATTTCCAGAAAATCTGGAGACCTACAATGCGATCTTAAAGGAAGAATCGGCAGAGTCAATAGCGAAAGAACCGGGAGTGATCGCCATTTTTCCAATGTTACAAAGGGAGCAGCCCTCACAAGTGAGGATTATAGAGATTTATGCCGACAAAGCTGCCTACGAACAGCATTTGCAGACTCCTCATTTTAAAGAATATAAAACATCTACTTTAAAAATGGTGAAAGCATTAAAATTGATTGATATGGAAAGCCTGGATCAGGAAATCATGAAGGCAATATTTAAAAAGTTGAAATAAACCTGCACTATTTTTTGAGATGCTAATAAAAAACTGAACCATATTTTGGCAACTTCATTGTTTTTTAAATAAAAAGCCTATGGACAGTGGTGTTCCTTAAATCTATTCCACAAACAGATTTCGCTGTTCTTAGATGACTATATATTTTTGATGGCGGCTTCGAAAAAGCACCTATTTTACTTTTGGTGCTAACCCGAATTCTAGTTAGCTGAAGTTAATAGAAGATAAACCTTTTAACATTACAAAATTTAGGAAATCAAATAGGATCACTTGCATAGAATGTGTTTCGGTTGAATAAATCAATTTTAATGTATGCCTTAACGATGCTATCGTTATCGTACTTTTCCGACTGTGCATGCACTGCACGCAAAATTGAGTTGGATACAGTATAAATTACTCCTTAGTGTTGACAATGAAGAAAAAGAGAATTTTATGTTGCTGAAACAAAAAAGAACAACTGGACGTCGCGACAACTGGAAAGGCAGGTTCATAGTAATCTTCATTAAAGATGTCTATTAAGCAATGACATCTTTCAATACAATAATCCAGTCCCTTAAAAACTCAACAAAAAACAGAGTTTTTATAAACTGCCTTGACTCAGGTAAGAACTTCCGTATATGTTACCCTGGATTTATGGTTCAACGACTATTTTATCCATCCTGATTTCAATACTTGTATTATTTCTCATGTGTTTTCTTTGGAACCCGGTGTCCTGATAGAAAATGGCAAACATATAATGGCAATGGTTCCTCGCTGATTTGCACCGGGTCCTATTGCAAAGGTTGCCAGCTTACCTGATTGCTGTTTGTTGATCATATCAATCCTCTCCTTAATCGAAACAAGTCCCATTGAGATTTCTTTAATCCCGCCAGTTACATTTTTATTTGCGGCATTCTCAATTCCCACACCGTTATCTTCTACGGTGATACAGATTTTATCTTCTTTTCTTTTAATTGTCACAGCGAGATGAGCTTCCGCTTTTGGATCGATAATCAGTCCGTGTAATATAGCATTTTCTATTAATGGCTGAATTAACATCGGCGGGAGGTACAAAGTTTTCAATTCAATGTTCTCCTCAACACTAAATGTGTAAGTAAAGGCATTATCATAGCGCATTGCTTCCAGTTCTGTATATAAGTTTAGCGCTTTCCATTCTTTATCGCCGGTTACTAAACTTTTGGTAGAATTTTCAAGGATTAATCTACTTAATGAGGCAAATTTTTGTATTAACCTGGAAGCTTTCCTTTTCTCATTGTCCATTACATAGGCCTCAATTGAATTGAGGACATTGAATATGAAATGTGGGTTCATTTGAGACCTGATGGCCTTTAGCTCGCTTTCAGATAATTGGTATTGGTGCTCTTGAAGTTCGTTCTTGAACTTTAACCGTCTAATCCGGTAAATGTTTAAAAAGTAAATTAACACTGACATTAGAATAACCAGCGCTAGAATCCCATATAACCACAATTGTTTTAATTCTAACTTATTTAATTTTTGTTGCTGTGAAAGTTCATTTACCTTGCTCGCCTGCAACTTCTCATTATTTCTCGCTATTAAAAGCTGTTTTTCTTTTTCATCAGATTGTAACTTCTCATTTTGTAGTTGAATGGCCTGAAGATCTCTAAACTGTAGACCCTTTTGCAGTTCCGCGTAATTCAAAGCCAATTGTAGCTTTTGTTGTTTCAATTGCTCATCTGATAGCAACTGATTTTGCTGATAGGAGAGTTCCTTTTTATCAAATTCGTACTGTATTCCCATCCGGGTAATTTCAGTTTTCTTTTTATTGCTACCAATGCTGTCTGCAAACTTAAAGAACTGTTTATGGTAAAACAATGAACTATCCGGAATTTTCAAGGCTTCATACACTTCACTCAATCCCAAACTTGCATCTCTTTTGATTTCATTAATATCTAGCTTTTTACCAATGTTTAATGCGTTATGGCCATATGATTTGGCTTGTTGATAATTGCCGCTTTTGTAATAGGCTGATGATACATTAATATAATTGAATCCAAGACTTCTCTCGTTATTTAATTTTTTGTTGAGTTCAATGGCTTTTAAGCCATATGTCAGGGATAAATTTGGTTGCATCTGGTTAGCATAATATCCTGACAAATTACCGCTTTCTCTGGCAATGGCTCCTAAGTCTGCTATTGAATCCGCTAATTTTAAAGACAGTTTACTATATCTTATCGCCTCATTTAAATCATTCTTCTTAAAATGAACAGTGGCTATATTAGTGAGTGTATTAACCTGGTTAATATAGTTTTTGTGTTTTTTATGTATCAAATAAGATTTCTGATAATTATCCATGGCTTGCGTCAGGTTGCCCATTTCATTATAGATAGTTCCAATATTTGAATTCGTAGCTGCTATATCAAGCTCATCTTTTATGGGGTCAAGTTTTGTTAATGCTGCTAAATAAGACCTTAATGCTTCCGGAAATTTAGATTGCGCCATGTAAATCAGGCCAATAGTAGATAGATCTTTCCCAACCCCGGTATTATTTTTAAGTGCGTTATCTATTTTCAATGCATTATTCAGTGATGCTAATGCTTCTGGAAACTTAGAAGTAAAATATTGCAATATAGCTTTGACCCGATAAGCATTTGCAACAATGTTTTTTTTAGTGATTTTATCCTGAAATGAAATGATTTCCTCAACGTGTTCGAAAGATTTACTTATATCAGTCCGCATCTTTATGACTGCTAAATCATATAAAACCAAAGCTCTTGCGTTGCCTTCATTTGAATGGACTTTTAATAAAATATCAAGAGAATCAATTTTTTTAGATTGTCCTAAAGCGGTATCAGGTCTTACCATCCAAAAAGTCAAAATAAATATATAGACCAGGGGTTTTTGCTTAAGATACATTCTTAAAAAATTATAAGGTTGTATGAAATTGATCCGTTTATCTCTGTTTTTTATTGATTACCAACAAGATAAAAGGTTTTTTAAATATAAAAGTTCTTTTAGGAATATTTCTTCTTCTTCCCTAACCCTAAAGATGACTTCACTCATTATATTCCCTATTTCACTCATCAGTAAAAAACCATATGGTTAGCGCTCATAAGTTTGGTTAAGTAAATCGAAATTCTTAAAAAATATATTATATGAAAAGCGACCTTCAAAACTTATTAACGACCAGTATAGCTGTTTGTCTTTTAGTTGTTTATAGCATTAATGCGGATGCTCAAGTGGGTAAAAAATTAACCAAAAAGCCGGCAGATCCTATGGAAGGCAAAGTTAAGCCAGTGATTACATCGCCCATGGCCGGTTCAACAGTAGATGGCCCTTTTGTATTGGTAGGTAAGGCTGAGCCCAATACAGCTATAAATATATATGTTACGCCAATATATAAATTACCAAAAAGCGCTAACGGAAAACCAGTTTTGGTTGTCAGTACCCCTCAGCATAAACAACAACATTTTAGTGCTAAGGCAGATGCCAATGGTGTGTGGCAAAGTCCGTTGATAGAAGTAAGGTTTGATAGTAAAACAACCGGCCGAAGGATATTTGCTTTTGTTGACCAGGTATGGGGATCTTATATCTATCAGACTAAAAACATCGAATATCTGGCCTCGCCAAAATTAACCATGTTAATGGAAACCGTTAAGATGCCTGCAAGGTCACATCATTAGGAAAGGTAACGGGATAGTCATTATTTATTTATCTGAATTAATGAAGATATGAAAAACCTGTTCATAATTAAGCTATTAATGCTTTTGGTTAGCAGTGGTAGCCCAACGCAAAATTTGCCCAAATGTATTGAAAAGCTCAACAGCAAAACAGATCTGACCACTAAAAGGTTCGAGCGGGTTCTAAAGCTTAGTGGCAATAGGACGGTCTATGAATTTTCCATCACGAGCAAACACCAATGTATCCATTGTGAAAGAGGGATAGTTTATTACGATGCGAACTGTAATACAGTAGCATATTTCATGAACACCAGGGGGCCAAGCGGGTTTGTAGCAGACGGTTATGCAGTAGCAGATTTCGGTAAATCCGGCTTTCATAACGTTCGCTATGGTGAAAAGCAGGAACCGGTTGCAGCATGCATCACAAAAATTATGTCGAACCCGGATTCGTTAAAAAAATTAGGCGTGAAAATAATCGTGCAGGTGCGTATCAAAGAAAAGATTCTTTACGGTATAGAGCATGAAACAGACCCAAAATTGGCCAACTGTAAGGATTGTGCCAGGGCCTTTTCATATTATAATCAAGATTGTAAACCCGAAGTAACATTTAGAGTTGGCGGAATAGCGGGTATAAAGGGCGAAAAGGGCTACACTTCGAGCGATTATGTGAACAGGCGTATCCTAAAAATATTGTGGAATGCCAACTAGTATTTTTTTTTGGTATAAACACTCAATAATTACCAATCTTAAAACCATCTACTAATGAAAACTTTAAAAAACACCCTGAAATATGGGATAATATTTTGCCTCGCACTATTTGCTTCCTGCAAGAAGGATGGAGTGGATGCGGATAACAAAGATGAAGGAGAAATTAACCTGGCAGACTATTGTATCATTGGCAGAAAACCTGCGCAACTCTCCAATGGCCAAACCGTACAAATACCTTACATCATTAACTTTGATGAATATGGAAAAGCATCACTATTAAGAGAAAGCGCTAAACCGTTTACTTTTAAAGACGGCAAAATCAGAATTGATGGCACAATGGTTTTTACTGTGCAAAACAAGGCGATTACTGCTTACGAAGATTTGTTCAAACGCTATCCATTTACCACTTACAATCTGCAAAAAAAGCCAGCTAAAAATCAACTGAATGAAACTTCCTATCAAGGAAATTGGACCAACATTGCGAAAACATTTTCTGTGTTTACTTTTCGCCCGGATACTTACGATGAAAAAGCTGGTGCAATTTATCCATTTTCCGGCAAGTACACTTTAATTGCAAACCTCGCAGCCAGAAGCAATACACCAGATGCAGCAGCCAACAATTACGCAGAGTATGATATCGTGTTAATTGATGGCAAATTGGAGGTCACCTGCAATAAGAAAAATCTGGTAGGTACTGGCTCAGAAATTTTCACTTACGGCATATTTACTAAAGTTCCATAAAAAATAAGTATCTGTTTGCTCATTTCACCATAGCCTCCACTCGTTAAAAAGCAGTGTTCAATCATCGTTAACAAATACCTTCCAAGTGCTTGTTAAGTTTGGGTAAGCAAATCAAAAATAACATAAAACCAAGAACCATGAAAAAATCACTAATCGTACCAATGTGTATCATCCTTACAGCACTGGCTTGTAAAAAGCATAAAACACCTGCAGAAGATCAAGAGGTGATTAAAGGTGATATTAAACAAATTGTGGAAACTGTAAATGGCATCACCTATAAAATCTTTACGGATAAAAATGCAACCGATTTCAAAGGGATTTTGGTAGTGGGCAGCGGTAACGACGAAAACAATCCTTCAGAAGGCCAAATTAACGGTACAAGTGAAACTGCTTTGTGCGAAAAAGCCGCCGCTAACGGTTATGCAGCAGCAATTGTAAGATATCAAAAACCTCCAAATGGTGCTGACTGGAATAGCAGGGCCAAATTAATGGGCGAAGATTTCAATAAGGCCATTGTAGGTATTTCGGGAAAATACAGTATCGATAAAAACAAGTCGGTTGTGGGTGGTTTCTCTTATGCATCATTCATGCTGTTTTCAGATATATCTGTAAATACAACCCTTAGTTACACCAAAGGCGTTTTAGGCGCATGTGGCGGAAGCGGAGCCTGGAACGCACAAAATTTTAAAGTCCCGGTTTTTGCAATAAACTGTAGTGGTAATAACGAAGGAAACTTTAATGGAAAGGCGCTTTACGATCAAATTCCGGTTAGTTCTGCTGTTAAAGCTAAGAGTGAAGGGGTAACAGACAATAATTGTAACAGCCATTGTGGTGGCGACTGGACCAAGCAAATGTATAACAAAATGGTGTTTTGGTTACAATAATGCGGATAATATAAATCGTTAAAAAGTAAGTCATGAAAAGCTTAAAATATATATTCACAAAAACACTCTTCATTTTTGCTGTATGGGCTGTGTTTGCTTCTTGCAAGAAAGATAAAGATGCCACTAAGGAGGATGTTTTCGATCCTACTCAGTATTACATTACAGGGGAGGGAGTAGATAGCTATAGCACATCATATGCTATCGTTTTAAAACCCAATGCCCTGGGCCATTTCAGTGCGCGTGGCGGAATCCAGAATGCCTCCTTTAATTATATATACGAAGGTGGTGCTTTAAAAGCTGAAAATATTGGTGTAGCCTTTACAATCGTAAACGGTGCGGTTACCTCCAGTAGTAACCCGAATTACAAATCTTACTATTTACAAAAAATACCAGATGCCGATGCTTTTTCGGGAAGGAACTTTAGAGGAACGATAGCGACAAACGGTCTTGTTAATGGAAAAACGTGCTCCATAAAATTTACTGCAGCTAAAAAATTTACTGTAAGTATCGACGGGTTTGGCCAGACCGGTAATGGAGCCGACTACACCCTGCAAAATAACGGAGTAGCTACCGCGAATACGGGCAACGAGGGAAGGCTCCATCTGATGAGCATTGCCAATGGAAAGTTATATTATTCACAATATAATGCTGCAGGTAACACACATTATTACGGACTGCTCAAAGCAGAATAAACGTTTGAAGATCTCATGAACTTAGTTTTGAACAACAAAAAATCGCTATGAACACGCTAAAAATCAAATTGCTGTCAATATTGCTCTTAAGCTTTATGGCATGCAAAAAGGATAAAGTTACGCCAGATCCTATAGAAGAACCATTTGATATTACAAAATATGTTATCGTGGAAAACGGACTTGGATTTACACGGAATGATCCGATCATCAATACATTTGATCCGCAGGGCAAAACTGCAATCCTGACGATAATTGGAGGTAGTATCCCAAACCATACCCACACTTATCAGGATGGTATTCTCAAAATATTTTCCGAAGGCACGCTTCGAAAGGAATTTAAAATAGAAAATAAAGCGATCGTATCAAGTTCAGCAAAATTAGCTAATTATACCGGCAAACTGGTTAAAATTCCAACCTCTGCTAATAACATGTTTAATGGAAATACCTATGCTGGAGGTTGGAGAACCGAAGGAAGCACACTGATTTTTGTGGCCAGCTTGAAATTTACAGATACGCATTACAGTGAGGCTTCAATTAACCTACCTACACCAAATAAAGAATATACATTATTTAAAAATATAGCTGCCCAAAGTTATATAGATGGCATAGGAAGTATTTGGTTGCTAGATGATGGAAAACTAGAGGGAACCAGAATTAATGTCAACACTTTAAAGGAAAGCGTGGGCACATTTACTAAGCAATAATTTAAAAGAATTATCATGAAAATATTAAAAATACTACCAATGATATTTTTGCTATTAAGCTTTGTGGCATGTAAAAAGGATAAAGTTACGCCGGAGCCGGAAGAAGAGCTTTTTGATATCCGGCAATATGTTCTGGTAATTAAACAAACAAAAAGTAACGGTTGGGTGGATGATATTAGGTTAAGGACTTTCGAAGCGCAAGATAAATGTGTCATAATTACTGAAAGCGGGCCTATTGCCGATAATGGGTTTACCTATAGTTATGATAAAGGTATCTTGAAACTATTTTATGACGGAAGGCCTAATCACGAATTGATGATCGAAAATAACGCTATTAAATCAACGACAGATAATGCAGCAGGCAGATCATATAAATTGATTAAAATACCCTCAGAGAATCCGTTTAATGGAAATATTTACTCAGGTGGATGGAAATCCGAAGGAAGCTTGGTAACGGTTGTTGCCAGTTTAAAATTTACTGACACTCATTTTAGTGAGGCTTCCATCAATTTCCCAGTACCTGATAAAACCTACGAGCTCATTAAAAATATAGCTGCTTATAAAAAAGATGTAACCAATAAGGTCCTCACACTTTGGGTACTATCAGACAGAAATTTGGAAGGGTATCGAACCTACTACGGCAATAATAATTCCAATAGATCAACGGGCACTTTTACTAAACAGTAATTTCAAACCATAATCATGAAAAACATATTGAGAATGCTACCAATATTATTGTTAACGATAATGGCGAGCTGTAAAAAGAAAGACCCTCGTCCAGAAGTCTTTGACATTACCAAACACGCCATTATTGGGAAATTAACTGGTGGCTACCCTTATATTCTAACATCAGAAGGAGCTGATAAAGCAACGCTTACCCATTACAGCGTCAGCAGTGGAAGCTATACTTACGTCAATGGTGTCTTTAAGTTTAATTTCGATAATGAGGTTATAGGTTCTTTTGTGATCGAAAATGGTCAAATCAAAGCTTATAACGGACCAGTGATAATTAACACCTACGATATGGTAAAAATACCTGTTACCAATCAATTTGATGGTAAAACATTTAAAGGGAATTGGAATGGGACAGTTCATTCAACACAAATTAAATTCACCGGAACCAAGTACACAGAAGTCACCAATAACCAGCAAAGTGAAGCTAATTATACGCTGATCAATAACCTAGCAGTTAAAAAACAGGAGGGCAACAGCATTACCTTATTTACGATAATGAACAATAAGCTTGAGGGAGGCCGCAGTACATATCCGGTTAATGTTTGGGGCACTTTTATGATGCAATAAGGCTGACACATTTTTTATTTAACATTTCAAAATGAAAACATTAAAAATCACATCGGTGCTCTTACTGCTACTGAGCTTTATGGCATGCAAAAAAGATCATGAAAACAATGATGCAGAAGAAAATAACAGAGTTATAGCCGTCTACGCCGGCGCACAATTTTCTATGTTTATCAAAGCTGACCATAGTCTATGGGCAACTGGGAGGAATGATCATGGGCAATTGGCTGATGGCACGACAAAGGGGATAACCAGACCAAAAATGGTGATGAGTAACGTTTCTGCTGTAAGTTCCGGAGGTACACATACTATGATTTTACAAGCCGATAAAACACTTTGGGGAGTGGGCTATAATTCGGGCGGACAATTGGGTGATAATACCACTCAGCCTTCGGCAAGCCCAAAGCTAATTATGACGGATGTACGGGCGATAAGTACTTCGATTAACCAAACATTTGCAATAAAAACCGACGGCACACTTTGGGCTATGGGAGGCAACTATTATGGCGAGCTGGGAGATGGTACGAACCAAATGATTAAAACACCCAAACAAATTATGACAGATGTGCTGGCCGTAAGCGCAGAGTATAATTACGCTTTAATTTTAAAAACAGACCATACCCTTTGGGCAACCGGCATTAACGAATATGGGAAGTTTGGCGATGGGAATACCACCAGTGCTAAAACACCCAAATTCATTATGTCTGGTGTAAGAGCCATAAATGCAACTATTGATGCCAGTCTGATTTTAAAGGATGACAATACACTTTGGGCGATTGGCGCTAATCCTACCGGTAAATTAGGTGACGGAACTTATGATAATATCAGTACCCAAAAACAAATGATGACAAATGTAGCTGCGATGAGTTCGATGGCGCACCATACCTTAATTCTAAAAACAGACAATACACTTTGGGCTACCGGAGATAACAGGGCCGGTCAGCTAGGTATAGGTGATATGCCCATGTTTAGCTCACCACAATTTGTAACTGATAATGTTGAAAGCATAGGTGCAGGAAGCGATCATTCGATAATTTTAAAAACTGATCATTCAGTTTGGCTTACCGGCTACAATGTTTACGGCCAGTTAGGAGATGAAGCAGATAAATTCAGATTCCTGTTCAAAGAACTTAAACTTTAACCTTACTATCATGAAAAAATTTATTTTGTATATCGTTTTGATAAACTTAAGCTATCTGGGCTTTGCTCAAGAGTTAACGCCCCCACAGGTAAAGGACTATGTTAGTGGTAGTACAATTCAGGTGAGTTTTCCTTTTGGTATAAAGGGAGTTCCGTTTTCACAAATGCCGGGCAGTACATGGTATCCTAATTCGAGTATCGTGGCCGAGTTACTAATGACTTATTACATGGAGGGAGATGCCACGAAATACACCACTAAAACATTCAAGTTCGTAAATCCTTCAGAAAAAGCAGGAAGCTGGACTATAACTGGTCTCGCCGTGGCACCATCACTTTATTCTAAACCAGGCAAAGGCATGGTGTACGAAAAAACTTCCTACCTGCTGTCTGTTTATCAGTCTTTTGGGGGTAAGCATTCAGCAATGTGGTATGCGAATATCAATCGTAGCGATGTGCAAATTCGTAAAATACCAGAGGAAAAATTAGGCCTGGTGGTTGTCCATCCAAAAGATAAAGTAATTCTTAATCCGCAGCCTATTCCGCCAAGGACGATTAAAAAAAAACGCCTAGTAAATCCATAGCAAGTATAAAAGTATTTGAAAATTAATCTTGGTAGCGCTTCGCAACTGAACACCGCTTTACAATCGGGTTTATCATTTAGAGCCAGTGGTTCTTTTGTACATTCTGCCCAGTAGGTGC
The DNA here is from genome assembly GCF_026239735.1 of Pedobacter sp. MC2016-05. GTDB lineage: Bacteria > Bacteroidota > Bacteroidia > Sphingobacteriales > Sphingobacteriaceae > Pedobacter. The sequence continues at coordinate 1,896 of NZ_JAPIVT010000034.1, read as the reverse complement.
ATAACTTTAGACCGCCCTTAATTCGTGACCCCGATTGTCCAGGAAATCCTTTTTTTCCAAGCAACTTCAAATATATTACTGGGACGTGATGGATTTGTGATACAAAAGCAGATGCTTCATCATCAGTAAAAAACAAAAAAAGACTGCAGCAGCGGGAATAACTTAATCAAGACACAGGTACTGCGCTTCAATAATTTGTGCCAGCATAATCCTCATTCGCTAATCCATAACCTTGTTTACTCATTCAAATTACCCACTCACTCATTATCAAAAATTAGAAAACATTAAAATCGTTTTTTTGGGACGGCAATTATATCCATAATCATGAAAAATTTAAGAATACTACCCCTGCTATTGCTGCTGAGTTTTATGGCATGTAAAAAAGAAAAAGTTGGGCCAGAAACCGTAGAAGAGCCGTTTGATATTACAGCGTATGTACTGGTAGAAAAAGGCTTAGGTGTTTCGGATAATGATCATGTCATTACCACCTTCGAATTACAAGGTAAAGCTATCTGGTACACCTCGTCTGGGTTTCTTTCGGGTCCTACCTATAGTTATAATGATGGTGTTTTAAGAATTTACCAGGGAGCCACTCTTCACAGTGAGTTCAAAATTGAGAATCAAAAAATCATCTCCTATTCTAATAAAAATCAGCCCTATAGTTGTCAGTTAATTAAAATACCAAAAGGAAATCAGCTAAATGGCAATACCTATTCTGGCAGCTGGAAAAATCGCGGAAGCCTACTGTTTCAAGCTTCAGCATTCAAATTTACAGACACGCATTTTGCCGAGGCTTCATTTGATTTGCCTGTTCCAAATAAACAGTACACATCGATTAAAAATATCGGTGCTTATAGCTACATCAATAATGTAAGCACGCTATTGATAATGATTGACGGAAAACTTTACGGAACAAGAAATTATGCTAACGGAGAATTGGCAACAGGCGAGTTCACGAAACAATAATTTTAAATTTAATCATTATGAAAAATTTAAGAATGCTACCCCTGCTATTGCTTTTGAGCTTTATGGCATGTAAAAAAGATAAATCTCAGGATAAGGGTCAAAATACGGTGGTCAATATCTTTGCAGGAGATTTGAACAGCTTTTTCCTAAAAGCTGACGGCACCTTATGGGCCACCGGAGCCAATCAGTTCGGACAACTGGGTGATTGCACGACAACCAATGTGACTAAGGCAAAAAAAATTATGGACAATGTAGAAATGGTAAGCGCAGCTCCTGAACATACTTTGATTGTGAAGAAAGATAAAACCCTATGGGCGATGGGAAATAATACTTACGGTCAGTTGGGTGATGGTACCACTATTGCTGCGAAAACACCTCAACAAATTATGACAGAGGTGAAGTCGGTCGCCACAGGCAATTTTCATTCATTGATCTTAAAATCAGACAATACACTCTGGGCAATGGGAAACAACAGTTATGGACAGTATGGAGATGGCACAACGACCGTGTCTACACTACCGAAGCAAATAATGGTAAATGTAAAAAGCATTTTAGCAAAAAATAATAACACGTTCGTTTTGCGTACAGATAACAGCTTATTAGCAGCAGGAGAAAATGCTTATCACAACCTTGGCGGCTTTGACAAAAATAACGTAAAAACCCTTAAGCAAATTATGGCAGATGTAGAGTCGGTGACTGCCGGAACACTCAACACCATGATTTTGAAAACCGACAAAACGCTTTGGGGCCTGGGAAATGGTAGCATGTACGAATTTGGTGACAATACCCAAGGTACTGCATATGTAGCCAAACAGATAATGACCAATGTAAAAGCGGTAAGATCCGGAGATGCTCATACCATGGTGTTAAAAACGGACAACACATTGTGGGCTGCCGGCTTCAATGTTGCCGGCCAGATTGGTGACGCTA
>NZ_JAPIVT010000033.1 GCF_026239735.1 Pedobacter sp. MC2016-05 | reverse complement strand
GACATATAAATAGCTTAAGTTAATAGCATTGGTGTCATCACCAACCGAAATCTAATTCTTATTCAAAATTGAACTGTATTCTTGATATCATCAGCTAGAATCCGGTCGGCATTATTAAAGCTAACCACTTTCCTGTACGCTGAAACCATATTTTCTATCGCCTTTGATGATTTTAATGGCTTACGTAAATCCAACGCCTGGGCGGTTCTAAGTAATTCAATAGCCAAAATATTTTCGAGGTTTTTTGCCACCCGATAACATTTTGTAGCGCCATTTGCGCCCATGCTTACATGGTCTTCCTGGCCATTGCTGCTCACAATACTATCTACAGAAGAAGGTGTACAAAGTTGTTTGTTTTCGCTTGCAATGGATGCTGCGGTATACTGGGCAATCATTAAACCGGAGTTCAATCCAGCATCTTCAATTAAAATGTGAGGCAAATTCCGTTGACCTGAAATAAGTTGGAAAAACCCTTCTTTCAGAAATGGAACCCAATTCGGCTAGGGCAATACAAAGGAAATCTAAACTCAGAGCTAACGGCTGGCCATGGAAATTCCCCGCCGATATAATTCGATCTTCATCTGGAAAAACATTTGGATTATCGGTTACCAAATTAATCTCCGTCTCAAAAACCGCCTTTACATAAGCAATTGCATCTTTGATGGCTCCATGTACCTGTGGTACACAGCGAAAAGAGTAGGGATCTTGCGTTTGTTTTCCCTCGCTTGCGATAAACTCACTCTCATTTAACAAATCTTTAATTTTCTTTGCGGTTTCCTGTTGCCCTTTATGGGGTCTAATCTCATGACTTAAATGATCAAAAGGCTCTATCCGGCAATCAAACGCATCTATCGAAATCGCTGCAATTGTATCTGCCCAATCGCTTAAGCGTTCAGTTTTCAATAAAATAGGAACACCATAGGCGCTCACAAACTGAGTTCCATTAATCAATGCCAGGCCTTCTTTTGGTTTCAGCGATAAAGGAAACCAATTCAGTTTTTGATAAAGATCGTTCGTTTTTAGCTTTTTACCTTGATGGTAAACTTCGCCTTCGCCAATTAAAGGCAACGCCAGATGGGCCAATGGAGCTAAATCTCCTGATGCACCCAAAGACCCCTGAGTGTAAACCAAGGGAAGAATATCATGATTGTAAAAATCGACTAAACGTTGTACAGTAGATAAGGCAATGGCCGAATAACCATAGCTTAGAGATTGAATCTTTAAAAGCAACATTAACTTTACAATCTCAGCAGGTACCTTATTTCCTGTGCCACAAGCGTGAGAGAGCAATAAGTTGTACTGCAATTTGGTAAGGTTTTCTTCTTCAACTTTAACATTCTGTAAATAGCCAAACCCTGTGTTAATACCATAAATTGGCTCTTGATGCTGCTTTAATTTATCGTCAAGGTAGTTTCTGCACTTATTAATACGAGAAATTGCATCATCACTCAAGGCAATCGACATTTTTTCTGAAGTGATATTTCTTAAAACATCCAGACTTAACGGCCTCTCCCTGATTCGAAAAACAGGCATGGTTTTTAATTTATTTGGTTGGTGAAAAGCATAAATAAGTATTAAATTAGGCGCATCCCCTTTTGATAATCGCCATAAATAATTATGAACATGAAGAAGTTTCTCCTTTTATTTGCCCTTTCACTTTCCACTATCACGTATTCGCAAGCACAAAAAATTGATACGTTGTCCATCACATTAGAGAATGTAAAGTATCCATATGCTGTTAAGTTTTTCCCTATATCAACTGAAGGTCAGGATGTAAAAATGGCGTATATGGACATTGCGCCAACCAAGACGGCAAACGGTAAAACCGCGATGCTATTTCACGGAAAAAACTTTGGTGGTTACTATTGGGGCAATGTAATCAAAGCTTTAACTGATATTGGCTATCGGGTTATAGTTCCAGATCAAATTGGGTTCGGCAAATCATCAAAACCGTTTATTCATTATAGTTTCCATCAAATGGCCACATGGAATAAAAAATTGTTGGATACTCTTGGCGTTCAGAAAACGGTGGTATTGGGGCACAGTATGGGGGGCATGTTAGCTACGCGTTTTGCATTGCTTTATCCAGATAGAACCGAAAAATTATTGCTCGAAAATCCAATTGGTTTAGAGGATTATAAAACCTTTGTGCCTTATGTAAATACAGCTCAGCAATATCAAACAGAACTAAAAACCACCGCAGAAAGCGTTCGGAAATATTATCAGAGTTCTTATTTTACTTATTGGAAACCTGAATATGAGTATTTGGTTAATGTTGCCGGTGGAGTTACTTTCAGCGCCGACTATCCGCGTTGGGCAAAGGTTGCGGCCATGACTTTCACTATGATTTACGAGCAGCCAGTAGTGTATGAGTTTCAAAATTTAAAAGTGCCAACCGTTTTATTTATTGGCAAGGAAGATAAAACGATCGTAGGTAAAGGGCTTTTAACTCCTGATCAACAGGTTTTGCATGGTCAGTATAAATTTTTGGGAAAGCAAACTGCCGCCAAGATTCCTGGGGCAAAACTGATAGAATTTGAGGCTTGCGGGCATATTCCGCACATTGAAATACCTACTGAATTTTTAGTGGCTTTAACTGGAAGTTTATAGGTGTGAAGTGATTAACGAATAACTTTTAGCGAAGATATTATGGGGTTGATATAGCATTTTTCTGCATTTCTTTACCTATCATTTTATTGATTCCCTGTAGCTCAAAATTGATCTTTTGCCCCATTGCAGACATTGTACCCGCTAACTCTATTCGTAAATGGCTCTTCAGAATTAAGCCGGTTTTCATGTCCAGTTCCACATCGCCGTTATTTGTGCCGGTCAAATCACTTTGCATTTTGTTCCCCATCGTTTCAAAATCACCCTTTGAGGTTAAACTGCCAGATATATTTAAATAAGCGACTTCATTTTTAACCTCTTTCAAAGTGTATTTTGTGATGGTTTCAATAGGCATGGTCATTTGCATTTTGGTGTCAACCGTCCAGCTTTCACCAATTTTTACAGGCTTTTCCGGATAAATTTTTAAGGATGATTCCATGGTTTGTTTCATGCCTTCAGAATTAAACTGTTTGGCCAATGAAATTTTTAAACTGCGAATCACCGATGAATCTTTTGACATTCTCGAAGTCATGTTGTTTAACATTGCATCGATTCCCGTTAGTGATTTTATACTGCCATTGGGCGCAATTTCCATTCTGAAAGATGCGCCTTTAATTCCTCTGAAGGGATTGACTTTTGTCGTATCTGGATCATTCGAATCCATCATTATCGTATTTCCCATTCCCGATGATTTCATGAATATGCGACTGTATACCACCTCAATATCCTTACTCATATTATCTCCATTGCGGATATCGAAAATATAGTCGGTACCAATATTTTGATTGAGATTTATTTTTTGCCCTGAAATTTCCTGATTGATGATCTGATCAGAAACCATTGAAAAGGTATACTTTTTACCTATCGGAAAATTTTGTTTCAGTACGTAGGTCTTTTGTGCGAATGCACTTAACGTCAGGCAGAAAAGGATAGAAAATATTTTGAAAGTCTCCATTGGTTACTTGATTTGTTTCTGCTAGATGCGAGGGTTGATAATTAGTTAGCAGGATGTTGTGCAAATATTCTGCTCAATTGCTGATATAAATCTGGGTGCTTTTCTTTCAACAAGTAAGGCTTTTCGAAAAAATATTCTGATACCACGGCGAAAAATTCTGCTTCATTTGTAATGGCATAAGGATTAATATCCGATTTATTATCTTCAATTCGTGCCATTTCCTCGTGCATCATTTTAATCCACGGAAGTGTATACTCGTGTGAAATCAAATTTTCGGGTACACCATCTGTTGCACCATCTGATTTATCTAAAAGGTGCACAAACTCATGAATTGCCGTATTTTCTTTACCGGCACTTTTCGAGAAACCTTGTCGCAGTGCCGACCGAGATAAAATCATTTGACCATTCATATAACCACTGCCAACCATGCCCATTATTTGCCGTTCTCCCCCTTCAAACTGGAAATCTTTGTCAAACGTATCAGGATATAACAATACCGTACTTAGGTTTTTATACTGCCAGTCTGCAAAGCCAAAAATGGGGATAACTGCACTCGATGCAATTAAAAGCTCATCTAAAGTGGTCATTTCCAAGCCAACCGGTTCAATTTTAACTGCGGCAAAAAACTCGGCTATCTTTTGCTCAAATCTCAGCTTATCTGTCGAATCCAGTTGATGATAGTAACCCACATAATCGTCTAGTATTTTTTTATCCGTATCAGTGAGCGGATCAATTTTAGGTTTCTTTTTTTTAAGAATCAGGTAAATGGCAATTAAAAATATAGGGATAAGGTAGGCAAATGGCAATGAATTCATATCTTATTAATCGACGATAATTTAGTGAATATTCGGGTGGTGATTATTATACTAACTTTCTAAAATCTCTAGCTGAGTTAATACATCCTCTCTGGTAACAGGATAATTTTCCTGGTTTGTTAAAGCAAGATATGCAGCTTCAAAAAGAGGTAAATAACTTCCTAATTCTGACGGAATAGTTTCTTCTGTTTTGTTTCCATCAGCGTCAATTGTAGTTAATAATCCTTCTTTTCCCGCTAATTCGATGCCGTAACCTTTATCAGTGAGTTTCATTCCAGCCAAAAGCTGCTCTTCCTGGATGTCGGCTCGTTGTTTTATGAAACTACCATTTACGCCATGTATAACGAAAGCCGCCTGCGGATCTACAACCAACATGCTCGAAGTAACAAATACAAAAACACTGTTGGGATAGCTAAGTTGAATGCTGAAATAATCATCAACTGCTGTGCCCACTCTATTTTTACCTAATATTTTATGGTAGCTAATTGGCTTTCCAAATAAGCTAACCACTTGATCTAAAAGATGGGGACCGAGATCGTAAATTAAGCCGCTTGCTTCTACTGCCTGTTCTTTAAAGGCTTTTGGCCCAATCACATTTCTATAGCGATCGTAACGAAGATGCATTTCGTTTAGTTTGCCAAGTTTACCACTTGCTAACACTTTTTTTACTGAGGTGAAATCGCTATCCCATCGGCGGTTTTGATAGAAAATAATTTGTTTACCTACTTTATCTGCCAATTGAAATAACTCTTCAGCTTGTGCAGATGTAGCTGTAAATGGCTTTTCCACTAAAATGTGCTTTCCTTTTAGAAGTGCTGCTTTAGCATGTTCGTAATGAAGGTTATTTGGTGTATTTACAACAACCAGTTCAATCTCGTCATCGTTCAATAACTCCTCAACACTGTTATAACTTATAATATTTGGATAATCGTTTATTGCATTTTTTTTGCTTCGCTCTACAATCGCTTTTAAATTGAATCCGTGGTGAGCATTTAAAAATGGTGCATGAAATACCTTGCCTGACATGCCATAGGCCAATAAACCTGCAGAAATTATTTTATTAGAATCTGTTTTCATAGGTTATAAATGTAATTAAAATAAGTTTTTATGCGGTATTTGTAGCGGTTAGAATTAAAGTTTTACTTTTCATCATCAAAGTTTCACTTTCAGCTTGATTCTTTTAAATCTATCTTTGCAGCTATGAAACCATCGGAGATTAATGCCAAATGGAAAATTTTACAGGAGCGGATTGCAAAGGAATTTGATTCAGATTTTCCTGATTTAAAAGTAATGCTTTTCTTAATTGGCGTGCAGGAGTTAGGAAAAGGACCAAAGAAATACAGCAAGCGGCAAAAAGAAGAATTGATGCATATTGCTACTTGCCGCCTTTTAAGTGAGATGGATTTTTATGAATTGGAAGGCGTTGACCAAGACGGTTGGCCGCATTGGAAGTTGATAAAGGCCATTCCACCTTATACGATGTTAGAGCAAGAAATGCTCATGAAATCATTGGTGATTGGTTATTTTGATGATATATATTCTTAACGAATGATAACAAAAAACCCCGATGTTTTAGCATCGGGGTTGGATATATAATGACCTCATAGGTAGAGGGAATATGCAGATATTATCCTTGAGATTTTGCTGTGTTTTTCAATGCATCATTTGCAACGATTACAATTTCAACACGACGGTTAGCTGCACGACCAGCATCAGTTTCATTATCTGCTATTGGTTCTGCAAAACCTTTACCAATGGTTACTAATCTCGAAGCAGGAACACCCTGAGAAACTGCATAAGCTTTAACCGCTGCTGCTCTTCTTTCTGATAATCCCATGTTATATTGTTCTGTACCACGACTATCAGTATGGCCAATTACTTTAATATCAGTATCAGGATATTGATTTAAAGAAGCTGCTAAACTTTGAACATTGGTTTTTGCTGCATCTTTCAAAGCTGTTTTATCAAAATCAAATAAAATACCGCTATCAAACTTTACAATAATACCTTCACCTTCGCGGATTACTTCGGCGTTTGGAATTGCTTTTTGAATTTCAGCAGCCTGTCTGTCCATCCTGCGACCAATAAAAGCCCCTGCTGTACCACCAATAGCGCCACCGATTAATGCACCAACAGCTGTATTACCAGCTTTTTTACCAATTAAGGCACCTACTACACCACCTGCAGCAGCACCTATACCAGCACCTTTTTGTGTTTTGGTTAAACTATCACAACTTTGGAATGCCATCGAACCCACTGCTAACCCTATACTTAATGTTGCTATTTTTACTTTTGAAATACTCATAATAATCTAGATTTATAATTCTACAACTCGTATTCAAACACGATGCCAAAAAATAACCCAATCCTATTTTAATTGAATTCTAATGTTTTAGCACCTGTTAAAATATTATCATGTATAAAAAAAGAGCTATGTTAAACCATAGCCCTTCTTATCTGTATCATTCTTAGTACAAAATCTAAGCGGAGAAGTAACTCTCCAATTCTTTTAGGGTGTTTTCATCCGTTTTAAAATCTTTGATCACTTTACCTTTTTCTACCAAAATGATCCGACTACACACATCTGTAACATGGTTTAAATCATGACTAGAAATAAAAGTAGTCATGTTCCCAGGGTAAGTTTTCAAAAGCTGTTTCAACCTGATCTGAGTAGTTGGATCGAGGTTAGCGAAAGGTTCATCCAATATCAGCAGTTCAGGTTTCTGCATCAATGCAGCTGCTATACCTACCTTATTTTGATTTCCTTTACTAAAATCGCGGATATACTTTCCACTATTCAAAATTTCTCCGTTAAAAAAATCTGCATACTGCGTTAAATAGGCTCCAACATCCGCTACACTTAAGTTATTTAAGCTTCCTATGAACGTGAAATATTCTTCAGGGGTTAAATAGTCTATTAAAAAACCCTCATCTAAAAATGATGCGGTATAATTTTTCCAATCATCACCGTTTGCCACGTTTTTATCTTTAGATAAAACTTCACCTTCCGTTGGGCGAATTAAATCTAAAATCATTCGGAAGAACGTCGTTTTTCCAGCGCCGTTATTGCCGACTAAACCAATGGTTTCGCCAGCTCTAATTTGTACATGATCAATGTTTACAACTGTTTTATCGCCATAAACTTTCTTTAATTTTTTTACCTCTAGTATCATAATTATTCTCTAAAGCCTTCGGCTATTTTATAACGTTGTTTTTCAAATTTTGCAGTAATCAGGTTAACCCAGAAACCCCTCATCAAAAGCATCAATACTCCAAAGGTGCCTATCGTAAATAATCCCCAATAGGGAAGATCTAATAAGCTAAAGGGTAAATACATCAACATGGGTGTTAAGGCATACGGAAACATGAGTAACCATTGTGTGGCTCCTGTACCTTGATAATTAAAGCTTGCAGCTTTGGTAATATCTATTCGTTTATAATTGAATGTGGCTAAATAAAGTACTATTACGGTACCAAAACCGATGTTATACAGGTAACAAACTAAATGCATCACTACCAGTTTCCAGCTCATGAAGCCATAAAATGTGGAGAGTAAGCTGATGATGGTAGAGCCGATAGTGAAAAGCAAAAACTTTGCTTTTATAAAATTTTTAAAATTTATTTTGTTGCTCAACAATCCATCAAAATGTGAACTTTGCCAGGCAAACATAAATTGCCCGTAAATAATGATGGATACACCCGTCATGAAAATCCCTGCAAACATCATCTTACCAAACGAATCGGTGTCAATTAGCTTTTGTCTATAGAAAAAGAATCCATAGAGCAGAAAAAATAAGCCAAGGATCACCGATGAACGTGAGCGTTTGTGGCGCAAAATAAGTTTTAATTCCAGGGCCGCTAACTCTCCTACTTTGCCGAAACGATTTAAGAAGGCATAGTCAGTACTCACTTTTCTCTCTTGCTTGGTTCCTAATTCTTCGACGTATAAGTTCTTTAATAAGAAGTCAGAATTAAGTTTAAAAACCGCGAAAGCAAGTATGGTGAATGCGAAACCCAAGTATGGGCGTTCGCCAATTGCCCTGAAAACCGTATCGGAAACACTAATTAGTGAGATGATTTTGAAATACTCTAAAGCACCGAAAATAGCAATCAATATAAAGCCGCCCAAAGTGTAAAGCACATTGGTAATTGATTTTCTTTTGATATAGAGAATTAAATAGTTGTTGAAAACGGTAATTGAAAGTATGGCTACTGCATACATTACGGCAGCAAAAGCTCCATATTCATCAATTATTTCTGTAAAGATGAAAGGGAAAAATAGAAAAATCGGCCAGAGATTAAAAGCTGAAAAAAGTGCTTTAATATTCAAAAAACCAATTATTTTATACTTCGTGACTTTTAAATGCAAATAAGGAATAATGCTTAAGGTAGGGAGTTCTTGTAGCTGCAAACGCATTACGAAGTCAAAAGCGAAATAATACAGGATTATTCCATTAAAACTGGTCAGGATATTTACGCCTTTAAAAACTTTAGGCAGGAAGATATTCATTCCAAAACCAATTCCAACGGCAACAGCCAGGAAATACAGCATGAAAAATCCCAGTAAAATTTGAGTGGCGATACTACCGCCACGATTTCTGGATCGCCAAAAGGATTTCCTTTGATGGCTCAAAAAAGTACTCAGCATATATAAGTTTAGTATTAGTTTCTATCTATTAGTTGACATTTTCCTTCAAATGTTACACTAATAATTGTATTTGTCTTTCCAGTTTTGTTTCAGCTTTTCCCGAAGCTTTTCTTCTGCCGGGTTTTTCCCTGGGTCGTAAAGTTTTGTTCCGCTTAATTCGTCCGGAAAATATTCTTGTGGCTCAAAATTCCCTTCATAACCATGCGAATATTTATAGTCTTTTCCATAACCAATGTTCTTCATCAGCTTGGTTGGTGCATTGCGAATGTGTAGCGGAACAGGCAGGTTTCCGGTTTGCTTTACGAGTGCTTGTGCATGGTTTATGGCTTCATAAGATGCATTGCTTTTAGCCGAACTGGCCAAATAGGTTACGCATTGCGATAAGATAATTCTGGCTTCGGGATAGCCGATTACGTTTACCGCGGTAAAGCAATTATTGGCCAGGAGCAGAGCATTTGGATTGGCATTTCCAATATCTTCTGAAGAAAGAATTAACAATCTTCTGGCAATAAAGAGCGGATCTTCACCACCCTCAATCATTCTCGCCAGCCAGTAAACTGCTGCATTTGGATCGCTACCACGAATCGATTTGATAAACGCTGAAATGATATCATAGTGTTGTTCACCTGCCTTATCATACAAAGCTAAATTTTGCTGTGCATGCGCCAAAACATTTTCATTTGTTAAGGTTATTTTATCGCCGCCGATACCGTTAATGGCAATTTCCAAAACATTTAAAAGCTTTCTGGCGTCGCCACCACTTAAGCGAATTAAGGCTTCGTGCTCTTTAATAGCAATTTTCTTTTCACTAAGAATGCTATCTTTTTTAATGGCCGTTTGCAATAAACCAGCAAGCTCTTCTTCAGTTAAGGATTTTAAAATATAGACTTGGCAACGGGAAAGCAAAGCGGAAATCACTTCAAATGATGGGTTTTCTGTGGTGGCGCCGATTAGCGTTACCAAACCGCGTTCTACAGCGCCCAGCAGGCTATCTTGCTGCGATTTGCTAAACCGATGGATTTCATCTATGAATAAAATGGGCAAACCCAAAAAACTGTCTTTTAAGGCTGCGGCTTTATCAATCACCTCTCTTATGTCTTTAACGCCACTATTAATAGCACTGAGGTTAAAAAACGGTCGATCTAAAGCTTGAGAAATGATATAAGCTAAAGTGGTTTTGCCGACTCCGGGAGGTCCCCAAAAAATCATCGATGGCAATTGACTGCTTTCAATCGCTTTGCGCAAAACCGCACCTGTACCCACCAAATGTTTTTGCCCTACATATTCATCGAGGTTTTGAGGGCGCATTCTTTCGGCTAAAGGGGCTTGATTCTGCATAATTGTAAATATATAAAATTTGATTATTTTGGAAACGGATTCTTACTAACAACTGGTTGGCATTTAGCCGAAAGCGAACTAACCTTTATATTTTATTTCCGCAATATAATTAATGAACTATCTAGATGGCTACGGGTGAAAATATTTGTTTAATCGCGAAATTCTGCCATTAGCTTACTCCTCTATTTTTGAATGATGCTTGGTATCTTTCATGGTTGTATACAAAATCAATGAAATTAAAATACAACCCGTAACATACCAATAGAAGTAATTTTCGTGGCCGATATTTTTAAACCAAAGTGCAAAATACTCGGCTGTACCGCCAAAGATGGCTACGGTTAAAGCATATGGAAGTCCCACGCCCAAAGCTCTAATCTCTGCCGGGAATAGTTCAGCCTTTACGACCGCATTTATACTGGTATATCCACTCACAATGATCAAAGCAGCAATCATTAATAAAAAGATAATGGTTGTGTTGGTTTCGCTGGCTAAACCAGTTAAAATAGGAACAGTACAAAGAGAACCTAAAATGCCAAAACCAATTAATAATGGTTTCCTGCCAATTATATCAGATAATAAGCCAAACAATGGTTGCAATATAGCAAACACCAAAAGCGAAATAAATGATAGCGTTGTGGAAGTTTCTTTGCTTAAATGAACAGTATTAACTAAGAATTTTTGCATGTATGTACTGAAAGTATAAAAGGCAATTGTTCCACCCAGGGTTAAACCAACAACCGTAAATAGTTCTTTCGGATATTTCATCAGCACAGCAATTCCACCTTTTTTTTCTTCTTTATCTTTGCTTTTAAAAGCTGAAGTTTCGGCAACATGTCGTCTTAAATAAAGTGCGATAAAGGAAAGTATAGCACCAATGAAAAATGGTATTCGCCAGCCCCAATTATGGAGTTGTTGTGGAGTAAGCAACCAGTTTTGCAAAATTAATTGGATACCCAAAGCCAGTAACTGACCGCCAATAAGGGTTACATATTGAAAGCTCGAATAAAAACCACGGTGTTTTTTTGAAGCCATTTCACTTAAGTATGTAGCAGAGGTTCCGTATTCTCCGCCCGTACTTAAACCTTGAATTAGTCTTGCAAAAACCAACAGCAATGGTGCTAAAATTCCAATTTGCTTATAGCCTGGTGTCAAACCAATAATTAAGGAGCCAATTGCCATGATGAAAACCGATAATGCCATAGAGGTTTTTCGGCCTTTTTTATCGGCAATGCTACCAAATAACCACCCACCGATTGGTCGCATTAAAAAGCCTACTGCAAAAATTCCAGCTGTATTTAGGAGTTGAGCAGTAGGATTTCTGTTTGGGAAAAATACGGGAGAAAAATATAACGCAAATGCAGAATAAGTATACCAGTCGTACCACTCTACTAAATTGCCTACAGAGCCACCGAAGATAGATTTTAACCTGTATTTAACGTCATTCATCTCTTCTGAAGGAAAATCATTTCTGGATTTATTCATAATCTTAAAGTGAAAAAATGATTGTTTTTTGAACAAACGGGTTAAACACTAATTGGTAAGTTTTGTTTAATTTGTAAGATAGTTTTAGAATAATTCATTTGCAAGAAAGTATTCAAAAATTAAGTCACAAATTTCTAGCACACACTTATTAAATTAAGCATGAAAGATAACTTTTCTACACAGTCTGCTGAGTATGCCATCTATCGACCAACATATCCACAAGAGCTGTATGATTACCTTTTCAATTTGGTGGACAACAAAGATGCCGCATGGGATTGCGCAACAGGAAATGGACAGGTTTCCAGGGTTTTAGCACAACATTTTAAGTCAGTATATGCGACTGATATTAGTGAGCAACAGCTGCATCAGGCGCTTAAAATGCCAAATATTGTTTACGATGTAGCGCCTGCTGAGAAAATAAATGTTCCTGATCAAAGTTTTGACCTCATAACGGTAGCGCAGGCAATCCATTGGTTTAATTTTGAAGCATTTTATTCTGAAGTAAAACGAACACTTAAGCCCAATGGCTTACTGGCCGTAATTGGTTACGGGATCATGTTTATCGATAAAAAAGTTGATAAAGCCATCCATAAGCTTTACGAAGATATTTTAGGGAAATATTGGGATAGTGAACGGAGATATATTGAGGAAGGATATAAAACCATTCCATTTCCTTTTGAAGAAATTATTGCACCGCATTTTCAAATTAAAACCAAATGGACTTTCAATCAGATGATTGGCTATTTGAATACCTGGTCATCTCTTCAACATTACAAGAAGGCAAATGATAGAAATCCTTTAGAATATATGTTTACGGAACTAAAAGAGGCTTGGGGAGACGATGCCACCAAAGACGTGCATTTCCCGATATTATTGAGGGTAGGGAGATGAGCATCAAGCTAAAATCGATTGAAAAAAAATCCTCCAAAAGTAATTTGGAGGATTTTATATTTTTACTCTTCGGCTACGCCCAGACTGACATTTTTAAATTATTTTGTAGCGTACATTACTTCTTTAACCGCTTTAACAACTCTATCTGCATTTGGTAAGCTAGCGGCAATTAAAGTTGGCGAGTATGGAAGTGGAACATCAGCGCAAGTAATACGTAAAACTGGCGCATCTAAATAATCGAAAGCTTTTTTCTGAACCATGAAAGCAATTTCACCTGAAAGTGATGCCAATGGCCAAGCTTCTTCTACCACTACTAAACGGTTGGTTTTCTTAACAGATTCGATAATCGTGTCGTAATCGATTGGGCGAACAGTACGTAAATCAATTACTTCTACATTGATTCCCTCTTTGGTTAATTCCTCTACTGCTGGATTAACTACACGGGTTAACATTTTACCGAAAGTTACGATAGTTACATCTGTACCTTGTTTAGTTACATTTGCTTTACCGAATTCGATATAATATTCTTCTGCAGGAACGTCACCTTTATCACCATACATTACTTCCGATTCCATGAAAATAACTGGATCCGGATCGATGATTGCTTGTTTTAATAAACCTTTTGCATCATAAGGAGTTGATGGAACAACAACTTTTAAACCTGGAGTATTTGCAAACCAGTTTTCGAAGTTTTGAGAGTGTTGTGCACCTAATTGACCTGCGTTACCTGTTGGACCGCGGAAGACCATTGGGCATGAGAACTGACCACCACTCATTGATAAAATTTTAGCAGCACCGTTGATAATTTGATCGATAGCTACTAATGAGAAGTTGAAAGTCATGAACTCCACAATTGGAATGAGGCCTGCTGTTGCAGCACCAGTTGCAATACCTGCGAAACCAAGTTCGGCAATCGGGGTATCGATAATACGTTTTGCACCAAATTCATCAAGCATTCCCTGACTTACTTTGTACGCTCCGTTATATTCTGCTACTTCTTCACCTAATAAAAAAACGCGGTCATCTTTGCGCATTTCTTCTTGCATGGCTTCACGTAGTGCTTCTCTAAATTGGATTTCTCTCATTGTAAATTTTAATAACAGTGGCAAATATAATTATTAATCGTTACCAAACCAAAGGGAATTAAACCTGTATTTTGTAATAATTATGGTTGATAATGATGATTTTTAAGGCTTTTTAAATAGGGTTTATACGTATGTTTACTTTTAGCTAAAATATTATTTTGTAATGCTTCAACGAAGCTTGTGTTTGTATCAGGATTTTGGTTTTTCTCGAAACTTCTCTATCTGCTTCTGTAATTTCGTTGTATTGATAAAGTTTTGTGATTCGGATTTAGCAATCCGTAAATCTCACTATCTAAAAACTGGCCTCTGAAATAAAAATCTTGTTTGAAGTGAGCCTCTTTAACGAAACCATGCTTGATAAGCATTTGCCTGGAAGCATCGTTTTCTACATTGATATTTGCTTTAATTGTGTGCAAATTGATGTCTTCAAAGCCAAAATCAATTGTTCTTTTCAGCGCTTCGGATATTATTCCTTTTCTCCAGTAGTTGGGGTGCAGCATATAACCGATTTCTGCCCTGTGGTTGGCAAAATCAGTTCTCCAATATCCAATAGAGCCAATCATTTGGTCAGGATTTTCTTTTAATGCAATTACCCAAGCCAAATTATCACCATTTTCGAAAGCTTGATTTAATGTGGTGATGAATGTTTGAATGTCTAATAAATCTTGAGGTCTTTCTCGGTCGATGTATTTCATTACCGTTTCATTGGTCCGCATGGCGAATAAAGTTTCCGCGTCAGATAACGAATGTTCGCGAAGAATTAATCGTTCGGTTTCGAGTATTGGAAATTTGGTGAAGTTGAGGGTAAGCATTTTTAAATTTAAGCGTTAAACTACAAAGGATGCAAAATATTTAAAAAAATGATCGTCATTGCGAGGCACTAAGCAATCCTAATGCTGTGGGTTTATTAGCGAACGTTTGAAGATTGCTTCGTACCTCTCAATGACGATGAGGCTATGGATTTTTGCTTTAGACTTTCTTCTTTAGTCTTTAAACTTTTCTTTTACCTCCCAAAAAGTGTTGTATAAATAGAATAAACATAGTTTCCCGAATTCTGACTCGCCCTGAAAGGAATACTATAATCGAATAATTCTTTCAGCTTCGTCCTCAATGCATTTAAAAAGGCTTGTTTTTCTGATGCGAGAAATTCGTTTCGTAACAGGCCGCCTTTGCCAGTAAAATGGATTCCATCTTTACTCATACTTTTCACTACATAAAGGTTAGGTTCCACATTTTCATTCTTCGATATTTGCTCGTACACATAAGTATAAAAGAGCGTTTGAATAAGCGCTTTGTTAATGTTGCCACAATCCGTATCGAAACATTCTTCTATGGAAGAATACTTTAGTTTATCACCTCCCGTTTTATAATCCACAATTCTATAGCCGCCATTTTTCAAATCAACGCGATCGATAATGCCGTAAAGCTTAATGTGTTGGTTTTTGCCATTCGCTTCAAAGCTAAATTCGACGTTGCCCTTTTGCTCTAAGCCAATTAAAGTAAATGGTGCATCTTCGGTATCCTGTTTTAAAATAATACTGATATACTCGTTTACAATAGCGAAAACAATTTTCTCCATCCCATTTAATTTAATCGTTTTGGCTAGTCGTTTTACATGGGTCAAGCGGATCTCTTTTGGTTCTTTTTTATCGCCGTATAAAGAATCGGCAAAGCCTTCAATAATTAGTTCTGGAATATCTTTTCGCTTATCTTTAATTCTTTCTACAGTAATTTCTGGCGATATTATGCGCAGCTGTTCATAAAATTGCTCCATGGCATAATGCAGAATTAAACCAACTTTATAGGCTTCTACCGTTTCTTCAACTTCCTTTGGCTCTTCAATTCCTGCTACGTATTTATAAAAGAAATCGATTGGATTGGAGATATAGGTGGTTAAGGCTGATGCTGACAGGTATTTTTGTCCCGAAAGGTATTTATTTAAAACTTCCTGAACCTTTTCCGATTTTAAAACAACCTCCTCACGTTTAAGTTCCGTTTTAACAGCAAGCTGAAGTTCCTGGTGATTGAAATTAAATCCGCTTTCATACTCCAGCTGCTTAATAAATCTGGAAGGTTCACCGCTATTACTTTCATCAGTTAAACTGTTATAAACAAAATCTAAATTTTGCGCCCGTTGAATTAAACGATAAAACATGTAAGCGGAAATGGCGTCTTGATTTTCAAGCACTGGTAAACCATAAACCCTTCTTAAGCTATCAGGAATAAAGGTTGTCGAGGTAGAAGCTTGCGGAACAATCCCCTCATTTAAGCCTAATATGATTACCCGATCGAAATTTAGGTTTCTACTTTCCAGTAAGCCCATAATTTGAATTCCACTCAGGGGATCTCCCTCCAAGGGAACTGCAATTTCTGCCAACGATTTTTGGATCAGAGAAAGCACAAAACTAAGCTCTATTTCCTTGTTGTACTTATCGATATGGTGCTGTAAAGTATCCTGCAAACGGTTGAGTTCCTGAATGGTTTTTCCAAACAATTCGGCATCAATCTTCTTCAAACTTTTGCTTGCAAGCTCACGATGTAAAACATAATCCAGTAGCTCATTTAATATAGTTACTGTGTTAGCTGTAGAATCTATAGGTTCGAAAAACTTCGCTAACAAACCGCCTTGTCTCGTTAGGCGCTGATATGGAACTTCTGCAAGTTGCTCCTTAATTAATGCATCGATAATTTTCGGACGCATAATTTCACTAATTCCAGTTAACGGATGAGATAAAAAAGCCTCAGCAGTTTGATATTTAATCGTTTTTTTTGCACTCAACTCAGATTGAACCGTTAACCATAAATCGGTCAGACCATACAATGAAGAATTCGCCAGGCCAAAACCCATGGTGATATTTACATCTACTTTTTTATCCTCAATAGTTGATGGAATGGTTTGCATTAAGGGAATTAGCAAGCTCTCGTCTGCCAAAATAATCGCTGTAGAAGTTATGGCTTGATTATTTAAAATCAGTTCTTTTTCTTTGGCCAGCAATTCTGTTACAATTTTTGCCTGTGCCGTTTGCCCTTGCACTTTAAACACATTTACCGCTCTTGTAGATGTTTTGATGAAGCTGGTTTCATTTAATAATTGGTTGATCAGGCCTATCTGCTTTAAGTTTCGTCTTAAAAACAATCCCGATTCCTGCATCTCATCTTCCAGGTAATAACTATCCGTATCGAAATAAAAGATCGCTTTATCCTCATCCTGCCAGCGTTTAAATGCCTTAGCTTCGGCTTTGCTTAGTGCATTGAACCCAATAAACACTAGCTTTTTTCCAGTGTATTTAGCAGTAAAATCGATTTCGTTTGTACCCTCGCCGATGTTTTTATACAAGCGGGCCATGGTAATAAAATCTTTGGTTTTCAGCTGTTGATGGAATTCATTGTACAATAGAGGCATTCGATGCCACATCCGGATAAATAGCTCTTGCTGTTTTTTAAATTTTCCTTCGGAGTAAGATTCCCAGAACTGCGATAAAAAGGCTTTTTGCTCTGCCGTTAAGAAATCGAACTGCTGGTTAATCACCGCAATATCTTCCAGTTCTGTAAACAGCCTGTTCGCATCAACTAAATCATTATCAATCTGACTAAAATCGCCTAAAATAATTCGGGCAATGTTATGAAATTTTGCAATAGAGGGCAGTTTTTCAATTCCTTCATTCTTTAAAAGCTGAATGTAGCAGTCGTAGAGGGTGAAAAACTGAGTATAATGATCGGCGATTTTTAGAGATGTTGCTTCGGCAAAAAATTCAGAAACAGTATAAAATGACGGACTCCAAAACGGTTTCTGATAAATGTCGGCAAGGTGCTTTTGTAAATAAGCTGTTGGGCGCTTATTGTTAAATACAATGGCACAATTTTGCAAATTTTCACCAAACTTAGCTACTAAATCTTTGGCTACATCTTGTAAAAATGGGTTCATATTTTAAACAGCTTTTAGTTTGCCCAAGGTGGCGTAAAACAAATACGGTTTAACATCCTGGTAGCCCATAGCCTCTATTAAGTTTTTGTAATTGGTAATTTGAGCAATATGACTTTGGCTTTCCTCAGCTGTAAATTTATAGTCGATAATACAAACTTTTTCTCCATTTAACACCAGCTTATCTGGCCGATAGGTTTTACCGTCAATGCCAATTATTGATTTTTCATTGATTTGATTGGCGTTCTGGCTTAGCAATGCGCTCAACTCTGGATGGGCCAACACCGACGATGTCTGTTTAATATAATCATCCTTCTCCTCTTCGAGTATCAATCCCACCAGAATCAATTTCTCAACGATGTCTACAATTTCATCAGCTTTATTTACTTCAGCCAGAATTAAGTGCAGGTTGCTCCCTTTCTTGCCAGATTTGGTAATATTATCTATGTATCGTTGTGGCCGGTTCTCGCTTTCTTCGTATACATCTTCCAATCTATCGGTAGTAGGATAGGCGGTTAAATTCAGCGCTTTTAAACTCTCCATACCATCGCCTTTGGTTGAAAAGGTGCCAATTGCGATTTCATCAGTATGTTCAAAATCTTCTTCGTAAGCGCTAAAAACAGCATCGCCAATGTGGCTTAGTGAAGGTTTCTTCTTGCCTGAAAAAGAAATGTATAGATAATCTTTAGCCCTTGTAGTAGCCACGTAAAGGCTATTTAAGGCATCCATATAATTCATCAAAAGTTCTTCCAAATAGTATTTAGCTACGGATGAACCTTTTAAGCTACTCGTAAATTGAAGCGGAACACTTTGCAAATCGACGTAAGGCGTTCCCTCCATCGGTACCCAAAAAGCGTTGTTAGCTTTTCCACCTAACGGCCACTCGCAGAAAGGAATAAATACCGCTCTAAAAGCCAAGCCTTTCGATTTATGGATGGTCATCACCTGGATGGCGTTTGCAGTTTCGGGCGAGGGTAGGTTTTTGTTGTGCCCTTCTTCTTCCCACCAATCTAAAAATGAGGAGATGCCTTTTTCGCCCTGTCGGGATGCTTTATTGGTTAAATCCCTAAATGCTAACAGATAAGGTAAAAAAGGGTTTATTCCGTTTTTTTGATAGGTGTCTAACTGGAAAGCCTTGATTATTTTCTCTATTAGTTCCGAAACGGGAAGTGCCATCCAACTTTTATAATTCAGACAAAAATCGGCAGGCAAAACATGTTGCAGGTTTTCCATCGAGGTATCCTTCAGTCCAAAATAATGATCGCCATTAATGGGTTTTTCATGCAGTTGGGCATATAAGGCAATACAATTTGCTTTATACAAAGCAGAATTAGCCGGACTAACAACTAATAATTTCAGCAAGTTAATGATAAGTTTGATCGCCGTACTATTTGCAATTTTTAAGGCTTCTCCAGATATCACATCCAGGCCAGCGTCCATCAGTGCGTTTACCACTTCTGTTGCTTCTGCATTTGACCGCACCAAAATCCCTATTTCGCGTTGCTGATAACCTTTTTCGTTCAATAAAACTTTAACTTCATTAAGCATTTCTGCCAATGAGGCTTGCTTTTTATTTTCTGGTTCTACATCGGTAACAATGGTTTCTACAATTCCATCAGGGTTGGCTTTTGGTTTATCGAATTCAATTTTTTTGATTTTGATAACGCCGCCTTTGGTAGTTTTAGGATGCGTATTCTGCTCAACGCCCTTATAAATATTAGTGATAATTTGATTGTATTGATTAGATGGGTGGTTCCAGAAACCGTTTAGCAAATCATCCTCAGGCGGAATTTCACCATTGATTTTACCTTGTAAGAGCACCGCCAGTTTTTGGTAAAGCTGGTTGTTAAAGTTGATAATTTCTTCGGTACTGCGGTAATTTTCTAAAAGTTTATCTTCGAAAACGTTATGGTCTTGCAAATTTGACTTGGCTTTTTGATGCAACAATTTATAGTCGCCATCTCGCCAGCGATAGATAGATTGCTTCGCATCTCCCACAATTAAATGGTCATGGAGTTTTCCGTTGTGGGTAGAAACAGCATTATCAACAAGCGGGAAAAAACTATCCCATTGGTTACTGGAAGTATCCTGAAACTCGTCGAAGAGAAAATTTCGGTACCGGTTTCCCATTTTCTCCCAAATAAAGGATGGGTTTTCGCCAGCATCCTGCGCTATTCCATTTAGCAACTTTTGCGCATCGCTGATCAAAAGGGTTTCATTTTCTTCCCGATATTGGGTAAGTAAAACCGCTATTTCTTGCATTAAGCGTAAAAAATATCCATTTCTGATAAATGCCTTAGCTAAAGTATAGTCGCCAATTCCTGTACCGTAGATGTTTGCAATTTGATGTAAAATCGGGTTGATATCACTGTAAAGTTCGTTTGATTTTCCTTTCGGAAACCAATTTTCTTCATCATCTGTTAGCTTTAGCACTTTCTCCACATCAGCAAAGTTGCCCGTCATAATGCTTCGAAACTTTAATAAGGGTGAACGACTTTTGCCCTTAAAATCATCAGCTGAAAAACCGCTGACTTCAATAATTCCGAGCGCAGTTTCAGCAAGATCTACTAAATCAGTTTCAAATTTTTTAATCAGATTTTTAGAGAAATCGATGTATTTTTTAAAAACAATATCGGTGTTTTCAGTGCCAAAACTATTTACAGCCACTTCAAAAGATGAAAACTTATCTTTAAAAACTTCGCTTACCAGATTTAATAGCTCTGCATTATAATTCCATGATTTGTTGTTACTTATCCTGTCTAATGCCAATTCTACTACCCACTGCAATAAATTATCTTTCTCATCAAGCAATTTTTCCAGTTTTGCAGTCAGTTCTTTTTTTACCTTTTCGGTGTTCATTTCCAAACTGTAGCCACTTTCCAGGCCCAATTCAAAAGCAAAACCACGAATTACTTTTTGTACAAAACCATCAATTGTACTCACCGAAAAACGACTGTAATCATGGAGGATTTTTCTATAAATAGCGTCGGCTTTCAACTTTAAGCTTTCTGTGTTCAGATCTGGATGCGATGCCAGAACTAACACACGGTAGTCTTCGATCTTTCTTGATGTATCGCCTTTGGCAAAACCCAGCAATACCTCTAAAATACGCGTTTTCATTTCTTCAGTAGCCTTATTAGTAAAGGTTACAGCTAAAATTTCGCGGTATTTATTGTCGCCAGAAAAAAGTAAAGTAAGATAATGTGCGGTTAAACTGAACGTTTTACCTGAACCTGCGGCAGCTTGAAGAATTTTTACGGGTTGTGGCATGAAGTGATCTTGTTTCGGAATTTTAAACTTACAACAATTTAAAATTTTCCAGAAATGAGAATATCAACAATCACATCAAAACCTATTGTCTGTTCTACATTAGAAAACAGATCTAAGAAATTTTCTTTTTCTTTTTGGCCAAAACTTTACGACTAATCCTTGCTGGCCGCTCCGCCATTTCTATTGAAAGCCCTAGTAAATCTCTAATCACCACCGATGCACAAGCACCGCCAAATGCAGCAGGAAGATAGGAAACGGTGCCATAAGCAGAACGCTTAAAATTACTTCCATCGGTCATAATCATTGAATTTTTGTCCATTTCTTCGGTAGAAAAAACGGCCTTAATTTTCTCTGCGCCAACCAATTTGTTTAATCTTTTACGAACGTAACTGGCAAAAACACATTGGTAAGTGTCAGGAAGCATCGTAATGCTCAATTTAGTGGGGTCCATTTTGCCGCCAGCACCCATTGAACTTACAATGGGAATATTTTTTTCCAACGCAGTAGAAAGCAAGGTGATTTTCGGCATCACGCTATCAATGCAATCCATGATGTAATCAAATTTCGACTCTAAAATTTCACGACATTTTTCCGGCGTGAGAAATGTATTTATAACATGTAATTTCAACTCGGGATTGATTGCAAATAAACGCTCTTGCATAATTGCCGCCTTACTCACGCCATGATTGGTGGCCAGAGCAGGCAACTGCCGATTACGATTGGTAGGGTCAACCACGTCGCCGTCAACAATCGTCATTTCGCCAATACCAGAGCGGCAAATGAATTCTGCTGCAAAAGAACCAACGCCTCCCAGGCCGATTACTAATACGTGTTGCGATTGTAATTTATCGATTCCATCATTGCCAAGTAAAAGGGCAGAGCGAGAAAGCCAGCTTGTATCAGACATTTTGCTTAATTTTTTACCACAGATAAAAAGGATGAACACAGATATTAAATTTTTAATCTGTATTGCAAATCTGCAATTAATTTTTTTTTATTGCCACGGAAACACTGATTAACACGGATTTTTCTTTGAGTTTATGCTTCCGTGGCTGATTATTTTTAAAACACTTAAAAAAAAGAACACTATAATCAGTGTTTATCTGTGTCCATCCGTGGTTAATTAAAACAAGTTCAACTTTTTCCAGTCCACAAAAATACGTGCTTTCAATTCATCAACAGAACATTTTTTCAAATTTGCTACTGCTTCATAAATTGCTTCAATTGGAGTTTCAGCATCATCAGTTTCCAAAAAAAAGTTGTCCGTTTCTTGAATCAGCTTTTGTACACCCGAATTTTTCTGTAAAATCGCTGAGCCAAAAGAGAGGAGAAATCCTTTAGAGATTAGCTGTTTCCCCACCTCGGCCTTCTTGTTAAAACCATGAATAATCATTGGAATTTTCACATTCAAGCGGCTTTTAATTTCGATCAATTCTGAAATGGCTTTTACGCAGTGCAAAATAAGTGGTTTATTTAGTACCTCTGCAAGAGCTATCTGACTTTCTAAAATAATAATTTGAGCCGGCAGGGTTTCACCCTTCAATTTATCTAAACCGCATTCGCCGATTAATTTCACGTTTTTCTGCCTGGCCAAAACACTTAAATATTTCATTTGGATTTCGAGCTTTTCTAACGTTGCATACCATGGGTGCAAGCCAATAGAAATCGGCTTAGTTTTAGGCATCGCCAGGAAAATATCGCTAGTAAGTGAAAGACTTTGAATGCTGTTTACACCTTTAGTCTGCGATGCTTTGTGCGTATGTAAGTCTAAAAAATCCATTATTTTAACAAAGATATACAATTGAAAAATGTATTCCTTCTGTAAAGAATCTGCTGGTAGTCTATTAATCTGGTCGACTTTATTATTTTTACATTATTATAATGACATCATGAAAAAATTACTAATCATATTAACTGCTGTATTTATTTCGAGTGCGGCATTTAGTCAGGCGAAAAAAGAAGGCGTTCATATTTACAACCCTGAGGCAAATGCTTTGGCCGACCTAAAAGCTGCCACTGAAAAGGCTGCAAAAGCAAATAAACATGTTTTGGTACAAGTTGGCGGAAATTGGTGCAGCTGGTGTATCGCTTTTCATAACCTGGTTGATACAACTGCAGTTTTAAAACAAACCATCAACGACAATTATGAATATGTTTTAGTAAACTGGGATAAAGATCACCATAACGATGAGGCGATGAAATACTTGGGATTTCCTAATCGATTCGGTTTTCCAGTTTTTGTGGTTTTGGATGGCAAAGGAAAAGTGCTTCATATCGAAAACTCATCATACCTGGAAACCGACGAAATTGGTGCTAATGGAAAGAAAAAAGTAGGACATGATGTAAAGAAAATCACCTCCTTTTTAAAGGGATGGACGGTTGCTGCAGTTAATCCAGAAACCTATAAACCGAAAGCAAAATAAAATAGAAGGTAAGCCGGGGAGTAGAACTCACGTTAAAATAAAAAGCCGCAGATTTGCAGATTTAAATCTGAAAATCTGCGGCTTTCTTTTTAGTCATCCAAGTCATCTTCGTCCTTTAAGTCATCTACGTTTAATTCGTATGATGATCTCGATGCTTCATCTGCTTGTTCCAATAAGTCTTTGTCGTGTTCTATATTGGAATCGTCGCCATCTAATTCATTGATGTTTTCTGTATCGTCCTCTCTGCGTAAAGCATCGTTCGGATCGTTCGAATAATCTTCGTCTTCTGGGTCTATCATAATTTTTGAGTTTTATAAATAGATAATGATCTGGACTAGAAAATTGTTTTAACTTTTTGAGTTTCGAAAATATTATTACTTATTTAAGTAAATCTAAGATACTCAGCACTGTCAGTTTTTTCTGCTCACCGCTTTGCATGTCCTTTAGTGTCAACTCGCCGCTTGCGATTTCATCGCCACCAATTAAAATTACATAGGGAATATTTTTGGCATCAGCATAGGCCATTTGCTTTTTAAGCTTTGCTGATGTAGGATAAAGCTCGGTTGCAATTCCTGCATTTCGGAACTGTTGTAAAATTGGCAAGACAAACTTTTCTGCTTCAGCATCGAAATTACTGATTAAGACCTTTGTTCCAATTTCTGCTGATGCAGGGAAAAGATTCAGTTCTTCCAAAACATCGTAAATTCTGTCTGCACCGAAAGAAACGCCAACTCCAGTTAAATCTTTCAGCCCGAACATGCCAGTTAAATCATCGTATCTCCCACCACCGCCGATGCTGCCCATGGCAACTTCGTTGGTTTTTACTTCGAAAATACAACCAGTGTAGTAGTTTAATCCACGAGCCAAAGTGATATCTAACTCAAGTTTCGCGGTAAGTGGTAAAGCATAAGAAATTAAGCTTTCTACATAATCAAAAACTTGTTCGATTTCTGCAATGCCTTTCAAGCCAGTTTCTGATGTTGCTAAAAATTCTTTTAGAGTTGATAATTTCTCTTCGTTAGTGCCTTCTAACAAGATAACCGGACGAAGTTTTTCCAAATCATCCTCTGTAAAACCACGTTCTAGTAACTCTTTACTTACACCATCTAAACCAATTTTATCCAGTTTATCAATGGCGACAGTCATATCAACAATCAAATCAGGTTTACCTATAATCTCTGCGATGCCTGATAGAATTTTTCTATTATTAATTTTTATGGTAAAATCTTTCAATCCTAGTTTAGCCAGAGCTTCATTGTAAATCAGGATGAATTCTGCCTCGTTTAATAAGCTTTCTGAACCCACAACGTCTACATCGCATTGGTAAAATTCGCGATATCTTCCCTTTTGCGGTCTGTCGGCTCTCCATACGGGTTGCACCTGGAAACGTTTGAAGGGTAACGTAAGCTCGTGTTGGTGCATCACTACATAACGAGCGAATGGAACGGTTAAGTCGTAGCGGAGCGCTTTTTCGGAGATTAATGGTATCAATTGATTACTGTTGTCATCCTGAGCAAAGTCGAATGATTTCTTCTTTGCATCTTTTAAATATTCTCCGCTATTCAGAATTTTAAAGATCAATTTGTCACCTTCATCGCCATATTTTCCGGTTAAGGTAGATAAGTTTTCAAAACTTGGTGTTTGAATTTCTGCGTAACCATATTTCCTGAAAACCGATTTTATGGTATCGTAAATAAAGTTGCGTTTCACCATTTCAACAGGCGTAAAATCGCGAGTGCCTTTTGCTAATGAGGGTTTAATAACTGACATAGCCGCAAAAGTACAAAAATGTAAGGTGTAAACCTTGCAGGTTTTCAAAACCTGCAAGGTTTGTATACAAGGTTTATTAACTTCGGATATGTTCTATTGGCAAGAACTAGAGTATTCGTCATTGCGAGGCACGGTTTATCCCGATTTTTTGGGGAAACAATCTTAATACACTAGCTATGATTTAATTTTTATTACAGAGATTGCTCCGCTTCGGTCGAAATGACGGCAGTGGTTTTAGCGGAAAGATGAAAAAAAAATACCCTTTAACTGTTATTCTTGTTTACAAGATAAACGATTAACCAAACGATTAATCCTATTGGTACCATTAATAAAATGCAAACGACAAGAAGTTAATGATTTCTGAAGTTCCCAACATTGCTGCATAAGCAAAGTTTATTAAGCAAACTAAACTGAAAGTTAGATAGAGCGATTTTAGCGTTTTCATACTTTAAATATAATGAAAATTTCGCTATCGGCTGA
>NZ_JAPIVT010000032.1 GCF_026239735.1 Pedobacter sp. MC2016-05 | reverse complement strand
TAATACCAATTCCGAAGGATTGATTTAGTCTTGCCATTTCTTCGTTCAAACTGTCGCTAAATTCAAAAGCAACTAAATAACCATAGTTTGCCCAACTTGAATTTGAAACGGCTTGAAAAAATGCTTTTTTAAGTTCGCTGTCGCTGTTAATTTCCCTTTTAAGTTCGTATGAACTGATTTTGAAAGTGTCAACACGATTTATGGATTTTAAGAAGTTTTGACTTGCTTTAGTCTGTAAATTCAAAAATTTAATTCCAACCATATCTGGATGTGTCCAGATTTGGTTGTTGTCCTTTCCATTTGATTGTTCGTGAAAAATTGTCTTTGAGTAAGTGTCAGTATTTTTTAAATAACTACTTAAGAGTTTGTGTAAATCTCTCTCTTCGTAAATTCTTGATTTAGTTGTTTTTGCTGGTTTTATTGTCACAACTTCGTTGTCGCCACTCAAAACCGCGACATCAATATTTTGCTCGTTCTTTGTCAAGTAGTAAGAGTAAGTTCCTCCGGCTTGTTTAATACGTTTCACTCTTGTGTCGCCATTACGAATAAAGTCGCCAAGGACTGCTGAAATTGTCGAACCTGGCGTTTTTGAAACGTTAAAGTCATAATATTTTTTGTCAAGAATATGATTAAGAACGGCTAAATAATTTGTTACGTTATTTATGTCTTCTAAACTTTTTAATACAGCTTCTTTTAATGTCATTTCTTTTGTGTTTGTTTTCGGTGGCAAGGTCGTCCTACCATTGGCTATAACGTTTTGAAAATTTGTGCAGAAATGGCATTGCTTGCAGAACCATTGTCGCACCGCACTGAACTAAATAATTAACGAATGAATTAACGTAAACTACCGTCAGCCATTTTTGCACAAATTTGCGTTTAGCAGAAGTTTATTTTTGTCGTTTTTGTTCAAGTTCTGGAAGTTGTCTTTTGTATTCTTCAACATTCCAAATAATCTCCCAACGTTTAACATAATCAGCAAGTAAACCAAGTCCAACTTCTGCTCTTCGTTTATCAACATTATCTGGGTCGTCAAGCGGTAAGATATAACTTTTAGACTTTTCTTTATCGTAACCAATTTGACTTCCGTAGATTTGCCTTTTCCCTTCTCCAAGTGCCACTCTGTCTTCCATTAATGCCAATGCGCTTCCATTTGCATTTCCAATTTTTACTGCTTCTTTCATCATTGGAAGATATTTTTGTTGTGTTTTTAAATCTGAATGTTGAATTACCAAAAACAATGTTTGATTTGCCTGAACACCAACTTTGTCAGCACCAACCCAGCCATATTTATCCAAAATTTCAGTGACTTTAATCAGATTAGCACTGTCTTTATGCATCATAATTCTACCCAAACTATCAACTTGTTTACTTTGGTGTCCAAACTCTTTCTGTGCTGAAATGTATTGTAGTCTTATGGGTTGGTCATCTTGGAAAATTGTTAATAATTTCGCCTGAAGAGGTTTGTCGTAATTTGCTTCTCTCTTATCTACAACTGATTGCATATCTGAAACAAGGTTGTTCCATCTTTTGTCTGAGTGCAATGATGTTAAGTCGGTATCTATTTTTAAATGGCTAACATTAGACCAACCATTTATTAAGGCAAGGTTTAACCACTTAAAAGCTAATTTTTTATCACCCAATAATGAGGCTGAACAGCCTGCATTATAAAAATCAATATCACTTTTTTGTTCTAGTTTGAACGCTTGCTTATAGTTTTCAACTGATTTTTTATATTCTTTGTTCTTGTAAAGAGCATCTGCTTCAGCAACAATAGATTTGTAAGTCTGTCCAAAGCTAAATGAACAAATAAAAAGCAATAGTGTCGTTGTAAATAGTTTCATTTTGAATGTCATTTTAAATTTCTGCTAACTTACATATATGTGCAACTTAATTGCACATATACAACCAAAACCTGTTGTATATGCGTAACTTTTTGCTTTAAATATATTTCTAAATTATGAAAATTAAAGATCATCGAAAGGACTTTTACATTTTGTAAGCTTTTTGTACTTACATGCGTGTATATTTTTATAATTAGTTCGTTTTTTGAGACGAAAAATTTAATTACAAATCCCTCAACCTATCAAAAATCCACTGTTTTTTGGAAAATTGAAAGCGATAAAATTCTGTCTTCGAGCTTGCATGAAAATTGGATGATTTGTTTTTAAACAAATTTTTTAGCTACTTTCCAAAAATGAAAAAGAAAGCACTCAGCGATTTTACAAAAGAAGAAATTGGACAGCTATTCCCTATTGAAATCAGTCCATATGATTCTAACTGGCCTAAACTTTATGAAGAAGAAAAACAACTAATTGAAAAAAATGTAAATCCTTCTTTATTTTCTAGAATTGAACACTTCGGTAGTACTTCCGTACCGGGGCTATCCTCCAAAAATACAATAGACATTCTGTTGGCGGTTGAATTTGAGGACAACTTAAGCCATAGGATTATTGAACAAATGCAAAAAATTGGCTATGACTTTAATTGGCAAAATGAAGGTACCAATACTCATATGGTATTTATCAAAGGATATGACCCTGAAAACCCAAAGCAACAAACTTATCATATCCATGCGGCACCTGAAAGTCATAGTTTATGGAACAGAATCTACTTCAGAGACTATTTGATTAAACACCCAGAAGTAGCACAGCGTTATGAAGAGCTTAAAAAATCCTTGGCGAATAAATACAAACATGAGAGGGTAGCATACAGAATTGCTAAAACTGACTTTGTAAAGGAAATCACTGATAAGAGTTTACTGGATTTATAGCGGTGTTTAACTTGCAGAAGGATAAAAAGACAGAAGATAGGTTATCATTATTCCCTGGTTATTTAATAAGTTTCGGAAGGTAAAGCTTGAATATTATAGTAAGCAAAGTCGCCTACTATCGTCCTAAAGTACTCCGCTTTTTTCCTATATTATCATAAACTCATTTCATTAATCAAATTTAATTTTAGTTTTTGATAATGACTAATGATAATATATAATAGCAAATTATAAGTTCGTTTTTTGATACAAATTATTTATCATCACATTCTATTTGAAAAGCCAAACTTTAGTTAATTTATGGGATAATTCTTAAATTCATTTCCATTTTCAACTGAGTAACTTGCATATCTACCAGTATATCCGATGACATTAAAAATGAGTTCATAATATAAGGTTAGATTATGTTGCACAAGATTAATGGCGACAGAAAGATCATCATTGTAATCGGCTCCATGAGCATAGGTATGTCGAAGTTTTTGCCAACTTTTTAAGCTTCCTTTCCCAATCAAACCTTGTTGTTCAAGGTGTCTCAACATCATTCCAGGATTATATTTACTCGTGTCAGTAAGGCCGTTTAGGAAGTTTGTAAGCTTCAATTTTATGTCTTCGGTTTTCAAGTTCCGCAATTCTTTTCTAAGAAATCCAATATCCGACAATACGACTTCATCTATAGGCTCTGGATTCTTTGGGTAAAGTTTCACTAGTAAGCTTTCTATAGCTACCGACAGTACCAGACCATATCTAAAATAGTAGCCCGTTCCAGCATCCATTACTCTCTTATGGATTTTGGGAAGTAGCGTTTCGGGGTTAAGCACTAAGTAATTATAGTAACTATTAAATAGAGTTGCATTAAACTTGTCTTCGTCTCCATAATAAGTTGACTTCCGGTATGGTTCAGTTAGCATTGTTTGACCTGAAAATTTATGATCGACGGGGATTACAACTTCAAAACTATTTTGCTCGCCAAAATAGATCGCATAATATTGATTATGTTCCTCACCCATTACAAAATTCAAAGTATCGAGAACTTTTTTCAAGTCATCATCCTTAACTGAGGTATTACTGAACAACTCTAGCAGTATATTAGGCCTTCTTTCGTGAAGTTTAACCGTTAAAGTCTCCATCTTTATTTCCCAAATATTTTTCCAATCTCCAGCTTCATCTATTAGTGATCGCAAGACAACCTGTTGAAATTCTTTCCTATTTGAAGCGAAGGTGTATTTGTTTTTTAATAACACGCTTGTGCTACTTTTTTCAATATTAAGGCCACTCACCGAATAGAATCGAAGTTTCGACCGAAATTTACAGGTATAAGAAATCAATCTAACATTACTTCCTGGATCTACATGAGCACAGCGATAGTGGTGACCATCACTATCAACTGCTTCCATTTTATACAAGGAGTTTTCGGTATTTCGGTATTCACTTAAGCCAGTTACGTATCCATAGTCAGAAAAAAGATTAATCGTTTGTTCGACCTCGGAAGGGGGGTCAGCGTTCATCAGTTCCATAATAAATTGGCCATCCTTTTGGTAAAGGTGGCCGGTTCCGGTAATCTGGTTGTTGTTTTTTGCTAATACGATTTTGGTCAGATAGATACTGAAGCCATTTTCCGGTATTTTATGACACTGGTTAAGCAAGGAGTTGTAAAAAGCCATGGAGCAATTGAATTTAAAGGTAAGTTAATCATCAAGCTGCAAAGATCCATTATTTTTGATTATCTAATATTTGCCTAAGCAATATCTCCGGACATTTGTCATAGCTTCAATCAACCAATCTTCGTTTTTTGAGACAGTTTCACCTTGATCTAATTATGTATATATTAATTCTGATCTGGATATATAAGTTAACAGTTGTTGTTTGTAAATTTAGGGACAGAAACGAAGGTCAACTTTTATGGGGAGATGTTGAAATATGCCTGTTATCATAGTTTAACGTCCATAGGGGCGAATTTCTTTACCGCAGAGATCTAAACTGAAGTGGAGACTTACCATAATACTTTTTAAAAATTTTATTGAGGTGGCTTGCGTCATTAAAGCCGAGTTTCAAAGATATCTCGTTTATTGAAAGTTTACTCTGTCTCAATAGTTTTTCGGACAGCTTCATTTTGTATTGGATGATATGGCTCTGTATAGATAACCCCGTATTCTTCTTCACAAAAAAACTGATGTAGTTTGGCGATATCAGAAACTGGTCCGCAAGCGTCTGTATTTTCATCTTTTGTTTATCCAAGGCATTTACGCGGATATAGGCCAGAATGTTTTCAATTTTTTCCCCATCCTGCATAACCCATTGATCCCGGCCTTCTATCTTATTCATATTACGTACCAGAAGCACCAGCAACGAAGAAAACAAGTTAGCAATGATCACCTGATTGTAGGAAAGATGGCTAGTGAATTCATACAATAACATTTTTGATAACTGAAAAACGTAGTCTCCCTCTTCGTTAGAATTGATAAGCGATACCTTCGAAAACTGACTGCCGGCCAATAAACTCAACATTAGAGTGTCCTTCCACATTTTATCATGTTTCAATACCAATAGTTCCGTTAAAAAGTCCTCAGTAAATTTGATATAGAGAAATTTTGTTTTCTCTTCGATAGAAAATTCGTGCTTATCTGCTGGTGTCAATAAAAACACATCTCCCTTTTTGTATGGAGAATCAATTTCGTTCAGGCGGTGTGTCCCTTTGCCTACCTCAATTAGGATCAGTTCATAAAAATTATGGCTGTGGTAGCCATAGTCCCAATGCTCTTTTTCAAGAATAAAAACATTGAAAGACCTGAAGTTAATGATCTTGTTCATGTCAGTGGATTTTTACAAAATTAAGATTTATTTTTACAACAGTACCTGCCTGCTTTGACCTTAATTTTGTATTATAAATTTAAGACAGCAATTCAATGAAAGCATTAAAATCTATAATACTTGCCATTTTAACATTATCGGTATTGGTTTCTTGTAATAACGAAAAAACGGATCCATCGAAAACAAAAGAGACAGCTACCAAAAGCCATTGGCCCAACGGTGCACAGTTGGTGATCTCGGTATCGATGCAGTTTGAAACCGGCGGACAGCCTGAAGGTGCCGAAAGCCCCTTTTCCGGAACCCCATTACCCAAAGGACAGCCCGATCTACCTGCCGAAAGCTGGTACCGCTATGGCGCCAACGAAGGTCTGGGCAGGATGATGGATCTCTGGAAAAAATACGACATCAAAGTTACTTCCCACGTGGTTGGTGCTGCTGCGATGAAATATCCTGAAATTGCAAAACGATTAGCCAACGAAGGCCACGAATTGGCTGCACACGGTATGGCCTGGGACGACCAATGGAATAAAAGCTCTGCCGACGAACTGAAGTTCGTAAAAGATGGCGTTGATGCGGTAGAGAAAATTAGCGGACAACGGGCAGTAGGTTACAATTGCAATTGGTTACGCAGAAGTCCGAACACGCTGAAAGTGCTGCAAGAACTTGGTTTCATCTACCACATTGATGATTTGAGCAGAGACGAGCCTTTCGTAACCAAGGTAAAGGGAAAAAATTTCGTGGTAATGCCTTACACGCTTCGCAACAATGATATTGTGCAAGTTGCTGGTAACCACTGGAGCCCTGATCAGTTCTTGTCGCAACTGAAACACGAATTTGATCAGCTTTATGAAGAAGGCGCTACCAAAAGAAGAATGATGAGCATTAGTTTCCATGACCGTATTGGTGGTACACCTGCAATGGTACATGCTATGGATGAATTTATCAAATATACCCATGAAAAAACGGGCATAGTATATATGCGAAAAGATGATATTGCCAAAATGGTGATTAACGAGGCGAATACCCTACAAGATAACAGCGAAGCAAAATTCAATAACTAATCAGCTTATCTAATTGAAAATTCCAATATTATGAGATCGTTTATTTTAGTCGCTTTATGCATTTGTCTGGGTTCTGATGTTGTGTTTGCGCAGCAACAAGATGAGGTTTTTCACTACTCGACAATGGAGGCGATGCGCAATGCCGTTTACAGCGGTAATATGGCCATTGGCGAAATTAAAGACAAAGGCGATTTTGGGCTTGGCACCTACAATTTGCTGGATGGCGAATTGATCGCTCTGGACGGTGTTTTTTATCGGGTCGCAAGCAACGGTAAAATAGAACAAGCTTCGCCAGAAAGACAAATTCCCTTTGCGTCGGTTACGTTTTTTCAGCAAGATACGCTTATTGCCTTGTCAAATGTAAAGGATTTTGAGGAACTGCAAAATGCAATTTCGCAAGCGCTACCGTCGGCCAATCATTTTTATGCCATCCGCATCCACTTAACATTTGATACCGTTGTTACCGGTGGCGCAAGTAGAGTAAAACCTCATGAAACCAAAGGAATTGCTGAATTTATGCCCTCCAGACCCCTCTATAAAACCTCACAAAAAACAGGGACCATCATTGGGTTTTATTGCCCTCCATTTATTGGTGGTGTAGATCTTTCTCCGTTTCATTTTCATTTTATTAGCGATGACAGAACGTATGGAGGCCACTTAATTAGCGGAAGTTTTAAAGCCAATGCAAAGATTGAAGTGCAGCTCGATGAGAAGGAGGATTACAAAATCGTACTTCCATCAGTACAAAATGAGGGCTACCAACAAAAGTGGAAAAAAATGGAGGCGCAAAAGTCCTATTAAATCAGTTTTAGTTCGAACTAATGTAATTACTCAAATTAAACGCAACATAAAATGACAAATACTTTCACAAGCATCGCAATATTAAAGGCTAAAGCTGGTAAGCGTGACGAGCTGCATTCGGCATTACTGCGACTGATAGATCCTACCCGCAGTGAAAAGGGATGTTTAACATACATGCTCTTTGAAGATGATGCCAATTCGGGAACATTTTATATGCAGGAGGCATTTCAGGATGAAGCAGCTTTTGGGTTTCATACACAAACTACACATTTTCAAACCTTCGCAAAACGGATGGATGATTTGATGGACGAACCCATCCAACTCATCAAGCTGAACCAGGTTTCGCATTAGAATTTATACAATGGAACTGCATAAAATCGCCTATTTTTTCTTACGCATGTCAATGGGCGTTAACCTTTTCGGTCACGGCTTTGGCACGCATACCAACGATGCAAACATTTGCAGCAGGTATGGTTAAGAACTTTGAGCAAAGCTGGCTGCCAAAACCTTTAGTGCAATTATTTGGCCATACATTACCCTTCGTAGAACTGATTATCGGTTCAATGCTGATTGTTGGCTTTAAAACCAGGTGGGCAAATTTTGCAGGAGCCACGTTAATTATTACGCTGCTTTTTGGCAGCAGAACCATCGAAAACTGGGAAGCAATGGGCATGCAAATGGTTTATGCCTTTATGTTCTATTTTTTAATCGCCAAACAACAAGACAACATTTATTCACTAGATAAAAATAATTTAAAATGAAAGCAATAGGATTTAAAACATCGCTTCCAGTGGGCGAACAACATAGTTTCATCGAATTTGAAACCGAAAAACCTGTAGCGACAGGAAGAAATATCCTGGTAAAAATCGAAGCCGTTTCAGTAAACCCGGTAGATTATAAAATTCGCCAGGGAAGTTTAAAAGACAAGGTGGAGGAAACTCCGAAAGTGATCGGTTGGGATGCCGCGGGAACGGTAGAAGAAGTTGGTGAAAACACATCATTGTTTAAAAAAGGAGATAAGGTGTTTTATGCTGGCGATATCACAAAAACTGGCTCTAACCAAGAATATCAGTTGGTGGATGAGCGCATTGTAGGTTTTGCGCCAAAATCTATTGATGCCACTGCCGCCGCCGCTATGCCCTTAACTTCACTTACCGCCTATGAATTGTTTTTCGACAGGATGCGTTTGAGTGCGGACAGAGATAAAGGCAAATCTATCCTGATCATTGGCGGTGCGGGTGGCGTAGGCTCTGTGGCGATCCAAATTGCAAAAAACATTTTAGGGCTAAGCGTAATCGCTACCGCATCAAGAGAAAATTCGGTAAGCTGGTGCAAAAAGCAGGGAGCAGATTTTGTGATCAACCACAAAAACCTGGTGGAGGAAATGAAAGCCATTGGTTTTGATCAGGTGGATTTCATTGCAGATTTTGTCGATGTTAACCAGTACTGGGATGCTTTTGTGCAACTCATAAAACCACAAGGCCAGATCGGTTCCATCAGCGATCCTACACAACCTGTAAACTTGCGCCAGCTGAAAGGCAAAAGTGTGAGTTTTCATTGGGAGTTGATGTTCACCCGGTCGATGCTCCAGACAGAGGACATGGAAAGCCAGCATCACATCCTTAACACGGTGGCAAGATGGCTTGATGAAGGAAAAATTTCTTCAACGCAAAACAGTATATTAACCGGTTTAACGGCCAAAAATTTGAAAGAAGCGCATCGTTTGCTGGAAAGCGGCACCACGATCGGAAAACTGGTCATCAAATACTAAGTGCAAAAAAATGAAAAAAAGATCAGTGATTTTTGCCACGCTGCTATTTTTAGCAACCCTTTTAAACGCACAAGATAAGCCGGTACAAAATAAATTGGCCAACCTCGGCGAACTGGTTAAACCCGTGATCAACGATACCATTCCCATCAAAATTTGGAATGATTATATTTTACTAAAGGTTACGGTGAACGGTATCGAGAATGATTTTCTTTGGGACAACGGCTTTTCTTTCTCGGCAATAGAGCAATCGCTGGCACCAAATTACAAATTGAAAGCAATGCCGGATGTTGATACGCTGACCGCTCAAGATGCCGTAAACAATAAGGTGAACTTCGAGCTTAAGATAGCAGATGTAATGCGTTTTGGTAAAACGGCTATTAATAACTCGCCATTTTTAGGTACCGATATGAGTGCCTTCTTCGGCCAGTCGAGCAATGTAAAGGGTATTTTGGGCGCTTCGGCCATTAAAAAATTAAACTGGAAGTTCAACTTCGACGAAAATTATGTGGTAGTTTCAGAAAAGCCGTTTGAAGGCGAGGGCAAAATGCTGCCTTTTCAACTGGATCCTAATAACCAAATGAACATCGAACTACG
Source organism: Pedobacter sp. MC2016-05 (assembly GCF_026239735.1). GTDB lineage: Bacteria > Bacteroidota > Bacteroidia > Sphingobacteriales > Sphingobacteriaceae > Pedobacter. The sequence goes on along the minus strand of NZ_JAPIVT010000032.1, from coordinate 25,929 downwards.
AGTGAATGGTTATACCGCACCGGCAGAGATAGATTTTGGTATGAACAGCGATGACCTTGGCGTTTCGATCGGCGCAAGGCAATTGTTTTCAAAAAATTTAAAAAGCCCTTCCTACGGTATCGGTGGTGCTTCGATGGGCGGTATGGCAAAGATGGATACCATATATGCCGTTACGGGATTTGATTATAGCCTGCACAATGGTCAGAAATTCGATTTCCCTTTCGAAATCTCACTTTCTTCGAACGATAGGGGCGCAAGGTTTGGTAACCGATTTTTTAGAAAATACAATCCGATCATCAATTTCAGTACTTCCGAAATTATATTATTGAAAAGAGAAAGTGCTATTAACCCAATGCCCGATAAAAATTATGGCTTTGTTATTATCAAGGTGGATGGTGAACTTCGGATTGTCCTCAAAGCACACAATGCCAATACCCAAAAGTACCTAAATTTAAGGGTTGACGATGTGGTAAAAGCAATTGACGGTAAACCAGCGAGCGAATTTGAAGGTAATTTAGATTTAAGAGCCTATCAATTAGATAAGTTGATCAATAACAAGGAAATAGGTATTACAACTGCCGACAACAAAATTATTAAACTCAAACCAGTAGAGAACATTTATAATTAATAATGATGGAAAAAATTTTCAGCTCTTATAGATTAGGAAATTTAGACTTGAAAAACAGGTTTTTAATGGCTCCGATGACACGCAGCAGAGCCAGCCAGCCCGGTGATGTGCCTAACGCTTTGATGGCCGAATATTATGCTCAACGAGCAAGTGCAGGCATCATTATCACCGAAGCAACGCAGGTTTCTATGCAGGGAATGGGTTATGCCAAAACACCCGGCATTTATTCCCAGGAACAAATTGAAGGGTGGAAACTGACCACCGGAGCAGTTCACCAGGCCGGAAGCAAAATATTCTTGCAGCTGTGGCATGTAGGCCGGGTATCGTCTGCAAAGGTAAATGGCCTACAACCTATCGCTCCATCTGCAATTACCGCCAAAGAAACCTCCGTGTATATTTTTGATGGTGCGCCTAGCGGTGATGCAACATTTGTACCTGTGGATGAACCGAGGGAAATGACCAGGGAGGACATTGCAACAGTTGTGGCAGAGTTTGTGCAAGGCGCAAAAATGCCATAAAGGCCGGTTTCGATGGAGTAGAAATTCATGGTGCCAACGGTTATCTGTTAGACCAGTTTTTGCGGAGCAATAGTAACCGACGTACCGATGAATACGGCGGAAACAAAGAAAAAAGAATCAGATTACTGATGGAAATTACAAAAGCTGTTGTAGATGAGATAGGTAATGAAAAAACAGGCGTTCGTCTTTCTCCGTTTATTAGCTTCAAGGATATGAACGATCCCGAAATTCTGGATACCATAATGATTGCAGCTAAAGAGCTTAATAACCTGGACATCGCTTATATCCATTTGTGCGAAGCAGATTGGGCAGATGCACCAACTATACCATTGGATTTTAGAAAAAAGTTGAGGGTTAGTTTTGAACATACAATTATTGCCACTGGCAATAAAACACCAGAGGAGGGCGAGCAATTGTTGCAAGAAAATTTAGTAGACCTCATTGGTTTCGGAAGAAAATTTCTCTCCAATCCTGACTATCCCAATCGGGTAAAGTTGAATGCTCCGCTAAATGAAATATCAGATAACCACACTTTATTTGGCGGGGGAGATGCCAGAGGATACACGGATTTTACTTTCCTTTAGACTAAGTTCTATAATAGTAAATTGGATAAACCAGTGTAAACTGACCCCATCTCAACGGAAATAAATTTGATATAATGTTTTGCTTATTTGCATTTTTGAGAATTTGCGATAAGGGGTCAAGAGAATTGCTTTATGGACTTTTGACTATAAAATCTTGGAATTAGCAAAAATCCGCTAGCCAATTCTTTTCAACATCTGACCATGTGGTCGAAATATTACTGTCATGTAATAAAATTTTATTATTTCAGTTTGTAATTTATAAAACTGAATAAATCTTGGATTCTATGAAACTTAAGCTATTAGCTGTACTGTTATCAATAATTGTTGTCTCCTGTTCAAAAAAAAATGTTTCAGAGGATACGCAACCATCATCATGGGAACATAACAGCTCACATAATGATAAAAGTGAAAGAGGTATTTTAAAGTCCTTTTCCACGTTTGAGGTAGAAGTTCCATCTGCACCCATCACAATAGCGCAATATTCTTCTGTTTACAATAGCAGTGCGACCGGAAATTATTCCGGGCCTGTATATATGGATTTTGCCCTAAATGATGATAATACGATAGACGTGTTCTGGATCAGTTCAGCTGAAAAATGGGACGGCATGTTCAGGCAGGATAGTAAATATTTATGCAGGGTTTCTCTTTCCGGGAAAAACATTGTCCGGCAGCTTGTAATTCCTACATTATTAAAAAAAAGGGATTCCCGGTTCTTGGGTTTCAAAAGCCTTGGTAATGACCAATTTGTTGTCGGTCATTCATCTGTGGCAGAACAGACCAGCCAGGGTGCTGTTTCTATTGAAGGTGGTAAAACTGTTACTGAGGCCTATTACACAAATTTCAACGGAAACAACGGTGCTATCCGCTACACCACACCGGTATGGAAAGATCCTTCAATAACCTATGAGAATTTTGGCGGCCCGAAGTACCTTCCTGGCCAGGCATCTACACCGGTGATAGGCTACAATAGGGACAAAGATCTGTTAGCAGTTTACATGGGCCATCGCATGGAAGCGGGCCATCAGGGCGGTTTTTTTGCTATGATGAAAGCCTCTACAGGTGAACTGATAACTAAAATAACTGGCGGTAAAAAATATCTGGTCGGACATGAATGGAATTACTCCCATATTTTTGATATGAGGTTAATGCCGACTACCACTGGCAGCGCTGATTTTTACACCCTGTCCCATCTCGATGCCTTGCCTAAAAGATCCTTGATGTTTACAGCTTGGAATGCGAAGTCAGGAAGGATGGACGGACAGCTTCCCTATTTGGACGCCATACCCGGAACTGGTAACCAGACTTATTCAAAAACCGGCGACTTCCTTGAGCTTCCCAATGGAGATATCGCCACTGTATATGCGACCGGAGTTAAATCACCAGCAGATTATCAGGGTGCCCTAAACGTTAAACTTGCAATAATCAGTGGGGCCGGTACAAGTAATGCGCGAGTTAAAAAGGAAGTTTGGTTATCAGACTATCCCCCACAATCAATCATTGGGGCCGGTCCAGGTATGCAGCTTGGCTTATCTGCAGATAAAAAGGAAATTTTGGTCTGCTGGAACACATTTAATGGAAACATACCGGTAAAAACTGCATTCAGAATGACTGATCTTGATGGGAACATCACTTCCACGATTGAAGAAAGTGGGATTTCTCTGCTTTATCATGGTCAATCAATGAAAAGAACTCCTGATGGAAAACTAATTTTTGTATCCCATGGTGAGGGCAATAAACTTTTGGTTAATGCTATTCAATAAATTAATGACCATAGTAAAATGCTTATTTTGAGACGCAATTTTTCTCTTTGCCGTAATTTTTGCATTTAAACTTACAGCTTAAAGATATATAGTAAGGGATGAATGCTTTCGTCTAGTAATACATTTTTTTCTTCTTGCAGTAATGTAGAGGTATCTCATTTTTCGGCGTATTAGCAGTGAACTCCAGATTTGCCGGGCATTATAAAATTTAAAAAACACAAAAATGAAAAATTCAATTTTAACAGTAATTTTTGCACTTGGTTTTCTAGGTGCAGTAAAAGCACAAAATTTTAAGAAGCACGAAATCAATATCGCCTACAGTGATGGTACGCCCTTAGTTTTATCAAAAGGTTTGGGCGAAGCCTTGGGCGCCGCGATAATTAATGCCGCAACTGATGCGCAGGTTAAAGAAAGCAATGGCACAACAATAGGTGTTTTCAATGCAGGTTATCGTTTTAATGTAAACGAAAGATTTGCAGTAGGTGGTGATTTGGCTTATTTGAGAAATACAAAATTGTTATCAGAATCTGGAAGCACAAAACAAGGTAAAAGAGTAAGCAATTATGCAATGGTTTTCGGTACTGGCGAATACAGCTATGTAAAAACAAAGTTGATTAACTTCTATGGTTCGGCTTCGGTGGGCGTAATAGCAGATAACACCAAGGAAACTTTTGATGGTAAAAGCCAATCGAATAATCAATACGCTTTTGCATACCAGATTAACCCACTTGGCCTAAGTGTGGGAAAAAGTTTGGCCGGATTTGTAGAGCTGGGCTATGGCTATAAAGGTTTTGCAAGCATAGGTCTAAAATATAGGTTTTAATTTTTAACAAAACAGAAAATGATAATGCTTACTAACTTTCCTGTTATGAGATAATTTTCTCTTTGCCGTAAATGGTGCGATTAACCTTACAGCTGAAAGAAAGATATACAGTAGGGTAGGAATACTTTCGTTTTTTGAGACAACTTTTCTCTGATCTAAAGTTCAGTTAAATATTCTTTTAGTTCTTCTTTTAATTTATAATAGGTCATCAATTTGTGGTCTAAAACAGTGGTGGTATCAAAAATTTCGATTACTCCTTCATCAGTTTGTGTAGTCATCTCATCAATAACTGAAACTAGTAATTTATCCCCAATTTTGAGGTGATGGGCAGCCCACTTTATGTTTTTCCCCGCTACCGAGTCACGTCCACTAATACTTAAATTTAATGATTCGCTATTGTCGTCTCGCCTAACCCAGGTAACAATTGTTGTTACAACGCCAAAATCAGATTCGATCTGAGCGGTCGCGATCTTTTGTCCATTTAAAGTAACTTCAAAAGCTGGTTTATTCATGTTATTTTTTTTGTTGTTATAAGTTTCGTTTATTGAGACATTAGTTATTTATCGTCATAATGGAATCTACATTGGATAATAGCACATTGCTGATCTTTACCCTTAGTTCCCGATACTTGATAAACTAATCGATGCTCACCCAGAATTCTCCTGGACCAAAAACCCTTTAGGCTATGTTTCAAAGGCTCGGGTTTTCCCAATCCATAAAATGGTGTTCTTTTTATTTCTCTCAATAATTCTCTTATTTTTTTTTCGGACTCTTGATCGTTATCCATCCAATACTCAAAATCTTCCCAAGCTTCGGGCGTAAATACTATATTCATAATTTAAGCTTTCGCTAAACTATCCTCGTTCATTGAAAAAGGCTTCAAATTACCCTTTTTTAGATTTTTAATAGCGCTTTCTAATCGATTGCGGTTTGTTTCGGTTGACATTAGATGCGAAGTCTCTGTAAGAGCATTATACTCCTTAATAGAGATTACCACAATGGCATCATCCTCATTATTGTTCCTTGCAACAATCAAAAAATCTTCTGTTTTACTTACTTCATCAAAATAAGCTTTCATATTTGTTCTTAACGAGGAAATGGTTACTGCTTTCATATTTATAATTATTTGTACGTTCAAATGTACGTTATAATGTACATTTAACCAAATTAGATTTACTACTTTTTATATTTATGTTTCGTTTTTTGAGACAGAATCCTGTTTCTAAATTTAATGTAACACTTTGTAAAATATTTAACACAGGTAATGTTGCAGTTTGACCAGATATCTACTTTACTTTTACAATCCAAAATGCTAAAACCTATGACCATGTAAAACTATGCCGATTCGAAACTAAAACCAAATCAGCAATCAACTAAGGCTATTATTAATGAATCGCTAAAATTATTTACTGGACAATCAAAATTCTTTTACATTAATCTAATTAAACCATTTGGAAGTGTCAATTTTCAAAGAATTACGAACATCTTCTTACTGTTTGTGTTGATTTCTTAATAAGAACTTTATTCAAAACACTATGAAATTTATAAAAACTACCAGCCAGGATGGCACAGAAGTTAATCTTCATTATCAAGACTTGGGCTCTGGAACACCAGTTGTCCTTATTCACGGGTGGCCACTCGATCATCAGATGTGGGACTATCAGATTGCTGCACTTACAGATGCCGGTTACCGATGCATTGCTTATGACCGAAGAGGTTTTGGGAAATCAGATAAACCCCTGACAGGATACGATTATGATACCCTGGCAGATGACCTCAAAGCTATAATCGAGGAGTTACAGCTTGAAAATGCAATACTTGTAGGTTTTTCGATGGGAGGAGGAGAAGTTGTAAAATATTTTAGCAGGCATGGTGGTGCAGGGGTTTCTAAGGCCGTTTTGATCAGTTCGATAGCACCTTTCATGTTGCAAACTGATGATAATCCCGAGGGAGTACCGCAGGATAAAATCGATGAAATTGCGAGTAGCATCCAGGCAGACAGAGCTGGCTTTCTTGGCGATTTTGGAAAACAATTTTATGGAGTTAGCTTGCTAAATAAACCGGTTAGTGACCAGATTTTGACCAATGACCTTGTTTTGGCTATGCAAGCAACGTTAAAGTCAACCCTTGCCTGCGCCACCTCGTTTTCCTCGACTGATTTAAGAGGAGATATTTCGGCTATTAGTGTTCCTACATTGGTGATTCATGGGGATGACGATCAGACTGTTCCAATCAAGGCAACGGGAGAACAAGCAGCAGCTATGATCCCCGGCGCTGAATATATCATATATGAAGGGGAGCCGCATGGACTTTTCATTACTTCAAAAGATCAGCTTAATGCGGATTTAATCAACTTTATTGGCCGATAATTCATATTCTGCCCATTTTCAGTCTAGAAAATGGGCTTTTCAGTAGACGTATATTTCGTTATCATAATCTAATAACAAGTTGACTAACTAGGAAAGTTAGATACCCTTTTCGATAATAAAAAATTTGTAGAAACGGTTTTTTTTAGTTCAAATAAATAAAAAGGTATCAATTACATCTGGTTATCGAATAATAAATGGGAACTAAACTTTCCAAAATTAAGTTTATATAAACATCATTTGTAAATGTATTTCATTTATTTAAACAAAAGACATTGAGCCTTATTGATACTGTAGAGGCAAATATTAAAATTCGCTTAACATAGTAGATCAAGTAATTACTTTAATAATTTAAAAACATCAAGATGTCAGAAAATCAAAGAAAAATTGAAAATCCACTAACAAAATATCCCCGCCCACCGTTCGTAAAACAACCGCAGGAAGTCCCGGGACTCGCTTCAAAAATGGATCCAATCCCTGATCACGGTGAGGAATCATATAAAGGTTCAGGAAGACTGCAAGGTAGAAAAGCCCTGATTACCGGCGGTGATTCCGGAATCGGACGCGCTACTGCGATTGCATATGCAAGGGAAGGTGCAGATGTAGTAATTAACTACTTACCGCAAGAACAATCTGATGCAGACGAAGTGCTTAGGCTTATCGCTGCAGCCGGAAGAAAAGGATATGGCATTGCTGGAGATATTACCTCAGAAGAATTCTGTAAGACTTTAGTTGCCCAAGCAGCAGAGAAATTGGGAGGTATAGACATCCTGGTGAATAATGCCGGGCATCAACAGGCGATAGAATCGCTTGAGGAGATAAGCAGTGCTCAATTTGATACCACAATGAAAACGAATATCTATGCACCATTCTGGATTACCAAGGCTGCACTTGCGTTCCTTTCGGAAGGTTCGGTTATCATTGCTACCAGTTCTGTGCAGGCCTACGACCCTTCAGAAAACCTTTTTGATTATGCACAAACAAAAGCTGCAAATGTTGCCTTTGTTAAATCATTAGCAAAGCAGCTCGGGCCAAAAGGAATCAGGGTAAATGGTGTGGCACCAGGTCCAGTATGGACGCCTCTCCAAACCAGTGGTGGACAGCCTCAGGATGCGATTGTCAAATTTGGAGAGGTTACCCCACTTGGGCGTCCTGGACAGCCGGCTGAGTTGGCATCAATTTACGTTCAGCTAGCGGATAGTGCTGCCAGTTATGCTACCGGACAGATATATGGATCTGCTGGCGGGAACGGTCACCCTTAAATTAGCAGACTATAACATAATAAGTAAACCCGGTGCAAGGTATGTTTAACATTCCTTGCACCGGGTTTTGATTTAGTTTCGATTAGTGACTGTTTCATACATACCTTTACTTGGGTATATAGGTCGCGAGTAAATAGGTGTAAATTACTTATTTTTATTTAGTGTGTCTGATATCATCGACGCAATAAGGTCGGGATTTTCCAGAGGCATCAAATGACCAATACCATCAATAGTTACCATTTGTATTTCGGGAGATAAATTCGGTATAGTTTGTTCTTGTGTCATCGCCCAATTAATTGCAGGATCATCTTTTGAAGCTATAAGAGTTACAGGAACTTTTAATTGCCTTGTTTTATCTGCGATAGATTCACGTGTTCCTTCATCAATCCACCATTTCCTGGCATCCGAGGCAACCTGCAAAGGGGTTTGAATGGCTATATCTAACCTTTGATGCACTAATTTGGTGATAGTGTCTGCGTCAACTTTTGCTCTCGATTCTTTCAAATCCGGAATCTGGCGCATTTTTGCCTTTTCACTTTCTGGAATATCTTCAAAGCTGGGTGGTGACGGCGCAATCAGAATCAAACCCTGTACCTGCTCATTTTCGTAGTCATTTACAGCGCACTGCAAAGCAATCTTACCACCCATAGAATGGCCTATCAGAATATAGGAAGTTATGCCTTTAGCCATTAACTCTCGCCGAACAAAATCTGCGTAACCCTTAAGCGAAGATTTAGCAAGCATCTCAGTGTTTCCAAAACCCGGCAGATCAATCGCGATACATGAATAATAGCTTTCGAGCCGTGAAATTACAAACTCCCAGCTTTTGGCCGAGCCGCCAAAATAGTGGAGGAATACCAGAGCAGGTTGCATCCTTGTATTCCCATTAACCGTATTTTCCGGACCATTCATCTTAGAATGCGTTTTCTACAGCGCCGCCATCAATGCGGTAGTTGCTGCCATTTACGAAACTTGAAAGTCCGGATGATAGAAATGCGATAACATTAGCTACTTCTACCGGTTTTCCCCTTCTTCCAACAGCAAGATTTGGACGTTTGTTCTTCAAAAACCATTTTATTGCCTCTTCCTTATCTGTACCCCTTTCTTTAGCAAGATCCTCCATCATTGCGTCGGTCATCGGGGTTTCTATAAAGGCCGGTGAGACACAGTTGAACAGAAGTCCTTCTTTAGAATATGACCTTGACAGACATTTAGACAGGTTGATGATACCTGCCTTGCAGGCATTATACGGGGATTCTTCCTCATAGGGCTGGTATGCGTTTTCAGACGAAACCAATACGACCCGTCCCCAATTGTTTTCTTGTAAATGAGGAATAAATGCCCTGCATAATCTTACGGCCCCCATCAAATCCACGTCAATTGTTTGCTGCCAATCTTCATCAGTTAAAGTTAGGAAGTCTCCGGCGGCTCCACGCGCACCTGCACTGTTTATCAAAATATGTGCGGGACCGTACTTTTCTTTAACCTGTTTTGCTAGATTTAATACACTTTGATTATCAGTGAGGTCTACCGTAAGCCAGGTAACTTCCGCTTCAGGCACGGCTGATAGCAGTTTTTCAGATGCTTTTTTTAGGCTGTCTTCTTCAAGATCCGCCAATACCGTCTTCACTCCTGCTTTTGCTAAGATGATAGCAGTTTCCAATCCGATGCCGGAATCTGCACCAGTAATAACAGCTGTTTTGTTTTTAATGTCTAAATTCATATTCATTATTATTGTTTTATAGGTTTGATAATAGTTGTATTTCCTTTTAATGCCTGTTTGTAACCGTTAACCGCACAAATAAAAGAGGAGTGAACGAATGTTTGCGGAAAGTTACCAAGTGAATGACCCGTCATCAGATCTGCCTCTTCGGAAAAATAGCCTAGGTCGTTACTGTAATCAAGCACTTTGTCGAGAATTTTTTTGCACAGCTGAAGATCGCCCGCAATAGCGTAATAATGGGCCATCCAGCAACTTCCCGCTAAAAAGGCGCCTTCTTTGGTTGAGTCAAACTCAAGCAAGTGTCTCCTGTAAAGATGCTCTTCACAGTAATTTTTTTCGAGTTGCTGAATAGTAGCCAACATGTTGTCATCGTGCGCATCATAAACCCCGAAGGGAACATATAATGCAGCAGAAAGATCTACATTCTCTGAGCCAGCATGAACTGCAAATGCACCGGAAGTGGTCAAACAGTTCTTCGAAATAAATTCACGTATCATTGCTGCATTTTTCAACCATCTGTCAGCCACAGCCTGATCCTTTTGATAGGGTGCAATAAGTTCCAGGCCGCGGGCGGCAAATGCCTTGCTGGAAGTATAATGCTGCAACTGTTCTTCCTCCCAGATCCCATTATCTTTTCGTTCCCAGTTTTTACAGATATAGTCGGCAATCTTCTCTACTGTATTCCAATAAATCACTTTACCGGTTTTTTGATAAATGATGCTACAAGCAATTAAGATATTGCCTTCAGCATCTAATTGGAATTGATCTGCAGCCGAATTACCGATCTGTACAGGCCGACTTTGCAAATACCCATTTAGTGGAATTTCTCTTATCTCGGGCGAAACTTTCGTTTGATCAACAGCATAAAAGCATGATATGTGGTCCTCCCCATTTTTTTCCATTGCACCGGAGACAAAGGCGATAAATTTCTCTTCCAGTTCCCCAGTTGTAATGATTTGTGTTAGTGATGAGGTTATTAGCGCCGCATCTCTCATCCAAACATAACGGTAATCATAATTACGCTCACCGCAGATTACTTCAGGTAGGGAAGTGGTGGCAGCTGCTATAATCCCTCCGGTAGGCTCATAAACCATCTGCTGCAATGCTCTGAGCGAGTACCGCACCTGGTTCTCATAAGGACCATGATAATCCACCAGCTTTTCCAGCTCTTTCCATTTTTGAAGTGTAGTACGCAGAAGTTTTCGTAGTTCATCTTTGCTAATTTGATTTGCCTTGCCGAGGTAGGCCCAACCACTTTCTCCAGCAGGAATTTCAAAATGAATAATACCTTTATCAATTGTCAATGGATGCGAACCATGAAAGTAGAGCCCAGATTTCTCTATTTTAACGCTTTTGGTTGATATGATAGTGTAATCTTCGGCTATTAATCCATAATCGGACCTTATGCTAACCTTGTTTTCAATAGTTGATGGTGCATTCGTAAAAAGCCTACAAATCCCCCTGAAATTTTCCTCTAACGGCATGAAATCTGTAATCGTCAATCCACTTTTGCCGATAGAAAAACTAGTAAATAATACGCTACTTCTGCCATCAAATTGGCGAGTTAGGAATACCTTATCCTTCGCGCTGACTGACCAGTATCCCCCTCTTTCATCATCGAGGAGAGAAGAAAAAATGGCTTCAGTATCAAAGCGCTCAGGGCAATACCAGTTAATGGTAGCAGCTTTGTCCAAAAGCGCGCAGCTCCTTCGATCGCTAATGATAGCCAGATCTTCGATCATGGCTTGTTCCGTCTTCATAATTTTTTTAAAGTTTGCCCCGAGATTAGGAATGATATAATTTGGGTTTGGCGTAAATACTGTGGAATACTGCCGATAAAATTAGTCTGCAACTTGTTCATAATTATCTTATTGTGATGGACAACACGAGATATCACAGCTTTGTTCTTAAGTATATCGGTTTATCTAAACCATTTATCTCTAAGTCTCAACAGCCATTGATTCATACATGAGGAAATGGATATCGCCGAAAATTTTATTATTTGTTGTAATGATCTAGAAGAGGTCTTCTAAAATCACCCTCTTATATGTATTTACTTCTAACTATGACTTTTGTTCCTAGTATTTAAAGAATTTGATGCATTAAAATTTAAAATGTGATTGGAATCTTTAAAACTAAGTTTTGTGATAGCATATTTCTATCCTAAATTATGCTAGTCTAGATATTTGACACTAAATCTAAATGTTCGTTTTTTGAGACATTTTTTCTCTTTACCGTAATTGATGAATATAAACTTACAGCTCAAAAAAATAAAAAGTAGAGTATTGATGTCTTGAATTTGAGATAGTTTTCACTTTCCTGGTATTGCTACCTTAAAGAATTTACCGCTGAGAGAAAATGAATAGGAGCCGATGCCCGAGTTTTCTAAGGCAAATTTAAGGATTACCTGATTGTATTATAAATAAATCAAACATGTGGAACGGCAAATACGCATTATCAGAATCTTATTATAAAGATAGCCCAAAGTTTCTTTTTTCACTTTTACTTATTGTTCGAGCGGATTTTATCCGTTCTCTTATTTCATTCATGTCCTCCTCAGATACTGCCCCTAGAACCCGGGACGGGTCTTCTGTAACGATTTTGTGGAGCCAGCTAGCGGGTCTACCCTTCAGTTTGGAACAATCAGCAAAAGAATCGTGGTCGATAAAATCACAATTCTCTGCTTTTATTTCATAGTTGAGATTTATGAGCTCTTGACTAGTGAAAATGTTAGGATTAATATCATTATTTATAAATACGCTCGCAAAATGTAATTTATCCCAAGAGGCTCCGACCAAAATTAACCGCTTTTCTTTAGGTGGATTAGTATCGCTGACGTAAACTTTGACAACAGAACCAATCTGAATGTTTCTTTCAGCAAAACCCTCTCGTAATTCTTCAGGTATAAGATCAGCTATTGACATCTAATAAATGCTATGATCATTTTCCTCATTAAGCTGAATATATGAAATCATGTCATCACTAGTGCCTACTGCCTTGGCAATCTTCAAGTATGACATTTCAATATCAGGTTTCTCAGAGGCTTCAATCCAGGCGTCATCATGCGACTTATCGACAAGCTGCTCGAAATTTAAGCCTTTGTTTTCTTCTATCGATAGATTAAGCTCTGCGAGTTCGGAATCAGAAAGCTCATCGACATCAGCTTGTTGTTTCGCTGTTACTATCGGCACATTATTATCCCGACGCACTACAAATGATCTCGACATTACCATGGCTTCTTCAAAAGGATGGGAACCTCTCTCCGCTGCTTTAAAGATATCATATAGGAATGACGGAACAGGGCCAAAATTCATAGCTTGATAGGCATCGCCTGTAACTGGCCTACCATATCGTTTGAGGTGATTTTGATCGGCAAAATAAAGGATTTTGAAAGTTTTATGATAGTCCGCTTCACCGAGGTTATTAAGGACATACAAAGCAGCATTCAAAGTTTTATTCTTATCAATGTTAAATCCTTGCATAGCACAAAGTTAAATAAAGTAAATGATAATTGCTAATTTCTTTAGTTTGTAATTTTCGATTTTCAGAAATTGCAAGCTAAATCGAAAATAGCTTCCGTGATTAGTTATTTCCATCCTAAATTGATTGTAGCCCATATCTGTAACACTAAATCTAAATCTTCGTTTTTTGAGACAATTTATGTTTTGAATTGTTGTTGAAAATAAATTCAAAATTAGACAAACAAAAGACTTACATCAGCTTGGTTGAGGAAATGTAAGTGATTTATGAAATCAAAGGTGTATCTAAATTTATCTAATCTTTGAGCCAACATGATCTAGTTCGTCGCGTTAATTTTTCTTTTTGTTATAAGTTTGTTTAACTATAATTGGGAAATTTTGATCACATGTGACATTAACAATTTGTTCTTCAATCATCCATCCGAATGCTATTAGCTTATGCCCATTTGGTTGGGATAATAATCCTGGATGTTGGTATAATATTTAATAAATTGCATATGGATATTAGTATAATTGAATAGTTATAAAAACTGCTGTTTATATATATTAAATTCAAATGAGATTTTTCACATTAATACTGTTCCTAATAATCCCTATCGTGTCAATAGCTCAAAATTGTGATTGTTTGGTTAATTTCGATTATGTTGTGGAAAGCGTTACAAAAAATTATTCCGGTTTTGGTGATAAAGTTAAAAGCAAAAACATGGTAGAATTTATAAGATTCACTAAAAAAATACGCAATAAATCAAAATTCACCTCAAGCTTTGATTCCTGTTATGTTAATCTGAGAAATTGGGTTGATTATTTCCGCGATCATCATCTTCGGGTTCAACTTGACTGGAAATTCAGAAAGAATAACCCTGATGTAGCGAAACGATTAAATAAGTTATTTGTCAAATCTACTACGATAGCCAACGAATCCCAAAAGTTGGGGACGGCGACTTCAATAAAAATTTTAGACAGTACTACAGTTTTGCTGAGATTGCCTTCTTTTGAATGGAGTGAGAAGAAGATAATTGATAGTATTCTTCATGTTCATATGAAGGATTTTGATCAAAGAAGTAATCTGATCTTGGATATGAGAGGAAACGGCGGAGGAACAGATTATGCGTTTAATGTATTAATGCCTTTGATTTATAGTATCCCCATGAAAGTTAAACCAGATGAATATCTTTCAACACAAGAAAATATCCGGATTTTGGAGTCCAACCTCAGCGAGGAAGGTATTTCTTCTTCTGCAAAAGATTTTTTGAACCATGTGATATTACTTATGAAAAGTCATCCAGGTACTTTTGTTAATCCTTCAGGTAAAGATTTTTTCGAGATCAAGCTTGATAGTATCTATGAGTACCCTTCAAGAATCGGTATACTAATTGACAGAAATACTGCAAGTTCTGCAGAGTCCTTTTTGTTGATGGCAATGCAGAGTAAAAAGGTAACTGTCTTTGGAGAGAATTCCGCCGGAATGCTGGATTATAATAATACACAATTTTTTGATATTCCCTGTAAGAATCTCAATTTAGTGATACCGATCGGACGATCAAAAAGGCTTCCAGAGCATCCAATCGATAATATTGGTATTAAGCCTGATGTGGTGTTTGATCCGAAAATCGCAAATGGAATAGACCTTATCCGAGATGTATTAAACAAACAATAGTTACACGCTAGACTTATTATACATGTTAATTTTTTAATCCTTTTCTTTGCAAAAGAAATAAATCGTTCTGATTTATTTATCATGCTTATTGTTTCTACGACTTGGGTCATAAGCATTGGTAATACTTCGTTTTGTGATACAATTTTTCTCTTTGCCATATTTGGTGAACGTAAACTTACAGCTGAAAGAAAGATATACGTAGGGGAGGAATACTTTCCTTTTTTGAGACTTTTGTGGTTATTATTTCTAATGGCCTGGACTGTCCCATACTAGGTTTTAAGCCTGATAAGTATTATTTCTTGGGTAATTAGGTGTTTTTTAATTTTCTTTTTACTGAGAAAAGTAGGCTCTTACTTCCCAGATGGAATGAAAGCATGATTAACTTTTTACGTTACTGATTTACTCTTCTTTGGAGCGATCAAAATACTTATTGAGTTGACTTGGCATTAACCCAAACTTCTTTTTAAAAGAATGAGAAAAATGCGAAAGGCTTTCAAAACCCAAATCCAAATAGATAGCTGTAGGTTTTTGATGCTTATTTTCAATCAAAAATTTTGCTGCATCTAATCGTTTGGATAGCAGCCATTGTCGAGGTGGAAGATCAAAAGCTTTTTGAAAATCCCTTTTAAATCCCGCTAGGCTCCTGCCGGTTAGCTGAGCGAATTTTTCTATTGGGACATTAAAATGAAAATTATTAAGCATGAACTTTTCCAGATCAATTTTGTGAGGTTCTGCGTAATCAAACAAAAAATTCTGTAATGCAGGAAGCGCCAGCAACAATAATTTGATGCCTTCTTTTACTTTTAAAATCCCCATCTCGTCGGTCATGGAGGCCCCTGAACTTCTTGCATAAGGAACGATGGATTGAAAATAGCCCTGCAAAAATTCATTAAAGGGAATCAGCAGGTTTGGCCTTCCGATGTATTTGCCCTGGGATTTAATCTTTTCTTCCAATGCAATCTTGCGCATTAATTCTTCTTGAAGTGATATTACAATGGTCTCATAGCTTCCGTTCTCGCCCGGTGTCTTGGTGAGGGTGCCCAATTGGTTTTTGCCAATCAGTAGCATTTCCCCCGCCCCCATGGAAATGCTTTGTGCAGATGTTTCCAGTGTGAATACACCGGAAACCTGCAGTATCAAGGTATGGTGATTCCAGAAACATGCTTTCTGTCTCCTTTGCGTAGAGAGATATGAGTAAAAAATTACACCCGGAAGAATTTCTGCTGGACTTTCCATTTATCGCGCTAAATATGTACCCCCCTTAATGGCGCCTATTGCAAAAGTAGTATTTAATGTGTTCATTTCTTCTTCACTGAACTCGATTTCCATTGCTGCGATATTTTCAGCCAGGCGAGATCGTTTACTCATACTCACTAAGGGCATGATATGTTGGTCCTGCTGTCTTACCCAGGCGATCGCTAGTTGTGTGGGGGTAAATCCCTTCGCAGACGCCAAATCTTTCAATATTTCAATTTTTTGAAGATTATTTATAAGGTTCCCTTCTTGAAATCTGGAGAAATGTTGACGGTAATCCTTATCACTAAGTGGTGCGCTTAATCCCCCGCTCAATAAACCTTCCGAAGTGTTTGCAAAAGCGACAACTGGGACCCCTAAATCTCTGGCTGCTGGGAGCAATTCATTTTCTATTTTCCTATCCGCTAATGAATAGCCGATTTCCAGTGCACTTATCGGATGAACATCGTTGGCTTTATGCAGCTGCTCGGCGGTTATTTCGGATACGCCAATGTGACGGACTTTTCCCTCTTTAACCAGTTCAGCCACCGTTCCGATAATATCCTCTACCGGCACGCTATCATCCATCCGGCTAGGTTGATAGAGGTCAATGGTTTCGATGCCAAGTCTGGTAAGTGAGTAATTGATAAAGTTTTTAATTGAATTTGGCTTGAGCTCAAGGCCTAGCCATTGACCGTTATGGAAAATCGCTCCGAACTTGACACTAATAAAAGCATCATCTCTTCTCCCTTTTATCGCTTTTCCGATGAGCATTTCGTTGTGGCCAGCGCCATAAAAATCGCCGGTATTTAAGAAGTTGATGCCAAGATCCAACGCCTCAGTAATAGTGGCAATGCTTTCCTTCTCATCTGGAGTAGCTCCTCCCCAGATTGAAGACATTCGCATGCAACCCAGCCCAAGACTAGATACGAAAGGACCATTTTGGCCTAATTGAATTTGATTGATGTTTTTCATAACACAAATATCAGGCACAGGAGGAAAATAAAATTGCCTACACAGCTCAATTATTTTGCTTATATGGCTCATACTTCGATGCTATCGGTATGAAAATTTTATCAATTTAATATACGTCAAGCTTCCAGTCATATGAGAAAATTGTGCATAAGACGTATCATTTCTAAACTCTCTAAAAGAGATTGAGGATGTTATAGGAAAAATCGATTTGAAACCACTTCGCCAGACTTGTGATGATGAGATAATCAATCATTAGTATATACATAATCTCAGCAAGAAGATACAATTTCACACCAATTTATCAATGTGAAGATAAATAGAGTTTAATTGTTTAACTTGAAAAGCTACATCTCAGATTTTTCTATGCGTATTAATTATCCTTTTCTGTTCATTTTGTGAGACATTCACGTTATTGGTGGAAACGTTAAATAGGTAATAAAACTACTGAAGTATTTTGTATCGTGAATACTAATCAAATGTTTAAACGCTATAGTAGGTGAGAGCGTTAATTTAGATAAGATGGACTAAGATCACAGATCATGGCCCCTTTTCTTTATAATCTTAATCTATATCAGTGAATGTCATAAATGTACCAGAGATTTATCATCTATAAGTAGGTAGATCGATCTCTTGCGGAGCCTCTTTCTGTTTACCAGCAAAAAGCCCTATAAATTTTTGCCCTGGTTTACTGCCAATAAGGGAAACAAGCCCATTTAGAATACCAACTCCTATTTTTGATTTAGGATAAACTAATCCTGGTATCCCGGGTGGTAGTTGTTGGCATTTTTCAACGTATGGTCGCATCTTTTCTTCATAGGCCTTAAATGCTTCCTGATATGTATTGGCGACAGATAGTTCTCCTGCTAATATGTAAGCCCCAGACATAGCAAGATCTGTACCTTTTCCTGCAATTGGTGTGGCGCAATAAGCTGCATCTCCTACAATAGCAACCCTCCCTTCGCTCCACTTTGCTGCTTTCACCTGGCTTATCCTATCGAAGTAAAGATCTTTTGTTTCCTTTATTTCTTCTATAAGACGTTCTGTCTCCCAGCCACTGCCCTGGATTCTTTCAATTAGTGCAGATTTTTGTTCTTCAAATGACAGGTTTTTATATTCTTCTTCTTTTGCTGTAAAAGTAATCGAAGCTCTGGTAGTGCCGTAGTTATCCGGACGTATTAGAAAGACAATTCCATTTTTAGCATTACACCAACGTGCCCAACTGCTGTCTGTAATCGCCTTTTTAATTGTAATATAGGCAGTATACAATCCTAAATACTTAAAGTTAGGTTCCTTGGGAAACGAAAGTTTTCTGGTATAAGAACCAATTCCTTCAGCAGCAATTAACAAATTAAAACTTTCAGTCTTCCCATTAGAAAATGTAACATTGACACAGGTTTCACTTTGATTCAACTTTGTAATATATTCATTAAAACGATATTCTACATCGCGTTTAGTATGATCATATAGAATTTTAACAAGATCTCCCCTAAGGATCTCTAATTCCTGAGTCATGCTTAAAGCGCTTTCTTTAGGAAATTCTGCCTGTGTTTCATTTTTAGTGTTCACCCATCTTAATCCAGTCTCTGTAGTATTTTTTTCACGAATAATCTTTTCTATCCCCATTCTTTCGGCAATAATCTTTGCAGGCCCTTTAACGTCAATATTTTGACCACCTAACCTGAGTTCAGGTGCTCGCTCTACAATAGTTACTGTAAAGCCATATTGATTAAGCCAATAGGCTAGAGTTGGTCCAGCGATGCTTGCGCCGGTAACCAGAATTGTTTTTTTCATATATGGTGAGTATGTAAATTTTACGTTGAAGGCGCTTTAGAGAGAAAACTATTTTGTATTTGTACTTGTGAAGTTGTTATGGTATTCCGGAATACTGCTGGTGATTGACCGACAGCTTGTGAAAATAGTCGGATAAAGTATTTATGATCACTGAAGCCTAAATCACTGGCAATCTCTTTGATTAATTTTGAACTATACCTTAATTGTCTCTGTGCCTCACCGATTACCTCCTGTTTAATAAAATGTGTCGATGAATAACCTGTATTTGCTTTAATGGTATCATTTAAATGACTTACTGAAATATGCATCAGAGTTGCATAATCTCTTGGCTTCTTTAAACTTCTGAAGTTGGACTTAGTCAGCGCTTTAAATTCATGAACGATTTGCGCTGGTCTGGAAGCATAATTTTGTGTGGTTGATTTCCTTAATAGATTAAGGTTTGTAGCGTGGTAAAACAGTGCGTTGGTAAGAGAATGCATGATCTGAGTTTGCATTGGTCCTGGAGTCTTATTTTCAAATGCTTGAAAGATGGATTGCAGTAGTTGCTCGGTTATCAGCAACTCATCAGGATTTAACTCAAATAATAGGATTTCTACAACGCTCTGCTCATTGATGGAACGTGCTTTAGTGTCTAAGTTTTTTCCATCGAAAAACATTACCCAGCCATCAATATTGACCGAACGTATACATTGATGCACTTGACCAGGCTGGACTAGCAATAATGAAGAATTTCGCATAATAACCTCATCTTCTTCCACTAACATAGTCATTTCACCAGATTTTAATAAGAATAGTCCATAGGAATCATGACGGTGTGGATCAAATGCTGTTGCAGTATCTTCGATTGGGACGAAAGAAGGTAGCATTGGTGTAATAACTAATCCAGAATAGCTTTTGGCAAATTCAAATAGATGTATTTCTTTACTAACTATCACTTTCGATTCCATTTATATCAAAGGTAATGCATTAATAAGCTCCTTTTGTCCGACAAAATACTGTAAAAGGTGGATTAATGGCGTATTATAAACCTGATAAAAGTTAAGGGATGGGAAGAATAATAGATTTTATGACGCAGTTAGAGTAATAGTCAGCTAACAGAAAATGATTATAGGGGATTAAATATCTTCGTTTTGAAAAACGATTTTTCTCTTTGCGGTAATTGTTGCGATGGAATGTACAGCTGAAAAAAAAATATAAGGTAGTAGGAGATGAATTCCTTCGTTTTGTGAGACAAAAATTCATTAACAATTCTTGGCATATAAAAAATCCGCTGTTTAATGATGGTATGGCTATATTTAAATAGCTTTTTGTTTATTGATTATTGAATACCTATTTTAGGTTTATGTCACCTTATCTTTGATTTACTCGATTAATATGAAAAATGCTCTATTAACAATTTTTACCACTATAACTCTTTTCAATTTTTCCTCTGCGCAGCCTGTTTCTGATCCGCTTAGGGCATCATTTGTAACAAGGGATATAACTAACTTTTGGGAAGCATTTGATAAGATTGATGCAGAGCCACAGATTAACCCTTTTGAACATATCTATTTAAAACAGGGTTCCGCTGGTGTGCAAGCATTTACAAAAGGCAGAATAGAAAATGCTGCGTCTCTGCTCACTACAGTTCGCGAACGGAAGAATGACTATGAGAAAGCCAGGCTGAACAGCCTAAGAATGTTGGACAATGAGAAGCAATGCCGGGCAGCATTCATGGCGTTAAAATATCTTTATCCTAAAGCAGTCTATCCCAATGTATATTTTGTGGTTGGTAGATTTAATTCTGGAGGACACTCTAATCCAAAAGGCTTAATTATAGGAGCCGAAATGATTCAATCAGCAGCAGTTCCCTATATGGTTGCCCATGAACTCATCCACTATCAACAGGATAGTGTTCCCAAGAAAAGCCTAGATCTACTGGCTGCTTGTATTAATGAAGGTAGTGCTGATTTCATAGGAGAACTTATTTCCGGTGGAGGGCCAAATAAACAGACACATAGTTATGGCAATGCTAATGAAGCTAAATTATGGTTGGAGTTCAAGGAAATCATGGATGATAGGCAGGATAGCCATGATTGGATGTATAACTATAAACCTAAAAATGGTTATCCCCCTGATCTAGGTTATTGGATTGGATATAAAATTACGGAATCCTATTACAACAAGGCATCAGATAAGAAAAAAGCTATTTCAGATATCCTTCACATAGTAGACTTTAGAAAGTTCCTAGATGAAAGCGGATATGCGTTAAAGTTTAGATAAAAAAAGTGTGTGCAATTTTTGGTTAAACCAATTGTTCGTTTTTTGAGACAAATATTTATTATATTCTCATAGATAAAATCTAAACGCTTCCTTTTTTTATCTATAGAACTAAAAGCCTCTTTTTTCGACTTTTTTATATTGATGGTAATAGTACCAAAAATTAAGGAGTGTAGCACCTAATAGGAAAAAAACATAATAATTTTTTTCAGTACATATTATTATAATTGATATGATAAACAACAGTGAATTCAATATAAGAAAAAACAACTTCATAATGGCTTTATTTTTTTGGCTGCTATTAGTTAATATTTTGATTTTAATTTGTAAACATTTAGATATCTATTGAGGTGCAAAAATAGAGTTAACCAAATCGATTATCAATAACGAAGATGCTATTTTGTTTTGCGAATGAAAGTTTCTGTTGATTTGAGCATAAATAGCTTGTTGTGATTTTTATTCTTTTTAATTTGAGTGCTCAAATAAGTGTTAGCTAACGCATAGTTTATGTTGGTTTAATTGTTGAACACAATCATCATAGTGAGAAAATTAAATAGTTAGCCTTTGC
The DNA here is from genome assembly GCF_026239735.1 of Pedobacter sp. MC2016-05. Taxonomy (GTDB): domain Bacteria; phylum Bacteroidota; class Bacteroidia; order Sphingobacteriales; family Sphingobacteriaceae; genus Pedobacter. Next base: position 4,303 of record NZ_JAPIVT010000032.1, on the reverse strand, counting down.
CACTTGATAAATCAGTTTCTTCGATATTATAATAAAATCAATTTGCCATTGCAACTTGTTGCCTTGGCAAATTGATTTTTGAGACAGGTTATAGTTTAATTTAACGTTTCTGCCTTTATGCACATCTTTTGCTTCAGTGCTTGCTTCCTCTTGCACTTTCAATACGCTTTGGGTTTATAAAATGCCGGTTATCGCCTAAAATATCTTATTTAATGGCCTATACTCTCCAAAAATTTGAAAAGTATATAATAGGTAAGTTTGGTAGCCAAATTCTAATATTGCCATTTTTATAATATGTGAAATAATAGATGATATATCGTTATATTATATAATGATTGAAATAATTTAAGTGAATATGCGTCAAAAATTTTTTTTTATTAGTTTAGGATTCGATAACAAATAATGTTACAAATCAATGAAAGGAATTTTGATAAATGCTGTTACATTTCTTATGTTATTTACATCATGTAACAGAAAGAAGAAAACTTTTGATGAGGAACTAGTTCAGATATTCAAGACAAAGTCAATAAATAAAGACAAAATAGATTGGGCTGTTTTTGAGAAAAAAGTACATGATGATTATTTGATTGCTAGGGATTCCGCGATTGTAACTGCTCTTACTTTGAATGGTAACCGTCACACATACGTAGCAAGAGGAAGAGAAATAATTCAAGGGAGATATGCTAATATAAGGCCGGTAGATACTTGTTATTTATTTGGAGCAATAAAACTTAAGCTGCTAAAGGGTGTCGGATATTTGAAAATTGGAAGCCATTATTTAACTTCAAAAAATGATGTAGAAGACAGCCAATCTAATAGTGATTATATAAATCAAATTCTCGAGTCAATCAAGAATCAAGATCGGGTCGGTATCAAGGGGTGGATAATCGATCTTCGGTACAATTCTGGAGGAGATATGTGGCCTATGTTGGTCGCAACATCACCATTTTTTTCGTCTGGCATTCTTGGATACTTTGAAAAAAATGATCAAAGATCAATTTGGCACTTCGATAAGAATGAAATTTTATTAGATAATAGTTCTCAAAATAAACGACTTGAAGTGGAGAGTGTAAAATATAGAATCTTAAATTCCAATCCTAAAATAGCAGTTCTAATAAATCATAGAACCAAAAGTGCCGGGGAAGCGACTGCACTCGCCTTCAAATCCTTGAAAAATGTAAAATTCTTTGGCTTAAAAACCCATGGCTTTGCAACTTCAAACGAAATAATACATTTAGAGGGCGGAGATGAATTAATTTTGACAACAGGTTACCTGTCAGATGTTAACGGTAAAACTTATCCTACTGGGATTTACCCAGACATTCCTTCATGCTCTGTTTTTGAATTGAATAATCAGCTTCTTAAATGGTTTAATCCTTAGTTCCCACTTTACGTACTATTATGTTATGAAAAAGATGATGATTATACCACATCAAGTCCATAGTCATGTAATTTCTTCATTCACCCTTTCTTACTATTTAAAAGATTTAGGTTATAATGTATTTTATTTAGCATCTGTTGAGTACAGTAACATAATTATTGAGGCAGGATTCAATTATCTGAAGGTGGATTTCCAGTTAATAAAATCAAATTTTAGAAAAAAAACGTTAATGCAGAAGGTTAAACAAATTCCTAAAGGAATTTTTTTTGATTATGATACATGGAAAAGATATTCTAAACACAAAAAATTATCAATTCTTCTTGAAGAATTGCAACCAGACATTACATTTCTTGACACGTCCTTAGCCTCGTTTGAAGTTTTTTTTCGCGAGAATGATTATAGTGGATAAACCAGAGTAGATTGACCCCGTCTTACCGGAATTAAATTTATTGTAAATGGTTGTTTCCCCTTATGTTAGTAAATTGGCGAGAAGGGGTCAAATGGATTGGTTTGTCCAGTAAACAAGGTATTACTTCATACATCGATGTTTATAAAGGTATATTGTCCATTCAAATTATTCTCAATTAAAATCAGCGAAAAGAAACTTTAGAAAAGTAAGCGTAATTTTGTAAATTTATACTCATAGAAATAATTAAATGGCAAAGAAATCAAATCACGTCGTGCCATCATCATCAGGGTGGGCGGTAAAGAAATCGGGATCCTCTAGAGCTTCAAAGACATTCGATAACAAAGAAAGTGCTATTAGCTACGGAAAAGAATTGAGTAAAAATGAAAAAACGGAACTGTATATCCATAAAAAAAATGGAATGATTCAGGATAAAAATTCTTATGGTAATGATCCTAACCCACCAAGAGATAAAAATTAATGGTGTTTGAGACAAACGTTTTTATTAACTGTCCTTTTGACCTTGATTATATCAATGATCTGCTCAAGCCGATGATATACTCACTTATTAAGAACGGGTTAAGCCCTAGATTGTCACTGGAAGTTTCAGATTCAGGCCAGATAAGATTAGAAAAGATTATTAATATCATTAAAGAATGTAAGTATAGCATTCATGATTTATCTATAGTGAAATCAACAGCAGCAGCTGAATTTGCAAGGATGAACATGCCTTTTGAACTCGGAATAGATTATGGCCTCAGAAATAGTGGAGTTGAACCATTAGATACCAAACGGTTCCTAATTCTCGAAGCTATAAAGTACGATTATCAAAAGGCATTATCTGATATTAATGGTTTTGATATAAAAGTTCATTCAAATGATACAGAAGCTGTTTTCGATTGCCTTTACAGCTGGTCAAGTGAAACCTTAAAACTCAATGGACAAGATCCTCCATTGAAGACTTATTATGATTTTGCTGACTTTAATGCAAGTCTTTTCGAAGAAAAAGTTGCACAGTTTGGTAGCGAAAAAATAGCTATAAACTACATCAACAGAATAAGCATTCCAGAATATATAAAGGAAATCAGGGAAAGAATTTAGCTTATATAATGTCAGCTTCATTTATTTCTATAGTTTCAACTTTGCCAAGCTTACTTGCTGAAACCATTTCTAAACAATTTATTACAACAAAAAAAAACTGTTTATTATTATAATTCAGCGTTGGAGGAAAAACATTTCTAGAATTTGGAAACTTAAAGTCTAATTCCGCTTTATCCATATTGAATATAATTAGATAGCCAAAGTCTTTGTTAAAATCGCCTGTATATTTAACAATCTGGGAAAAACTCTCTTTGATACGATTCTTGCCATAACCCCTTATCCTATCAAATATTTTTATTTCAATCACTATAGGATTATCTGTGTCAATTTGACCAACAATATCAGCCCTACCAGACATGCTTTTTGGCGTTGAAAATGGATAATCTATTCCTTGGTCGAACAAATAAAGCCTCAAATGATCTTCAAAAATCTGTTCATAATTAGCTCTCGCAATGCTATATTGTTCAGAAAGCTTTTTTTTCATAAACCATTCAGTTCGCATTTTATATTTTTCCAATAAATAAATAATAGAATTTGACGTATCTAGTTGATCATGTAAATAATATAATAATGGTGTAATAAGCTGTTCAATCAAGTTTTCTTGACAATCATGTATGTCACGACCCATAAACATTGTCAACTTATTTAAATCTTCATAGCCAGCATCTCTTATTAAGTACTTTAAAAATTGATATCCAAAAGCTGCATGATGTTCATCATTTTCAAAGCTTAAGTCATCTCCATTTTCCAAGCTTTCATCTGTTTTTTTAAGTGTATCTTCAGTATATGGATATTTAAGACAAACTTCTTGTACTATTCCCATAATTAATTTTTCACTCTCTATTTTCGAAAGGAAATACTTAACCTGCCCGCCAAATTGAGATATTGAGGCACGAGACATTCTGTTTTTCCACTCTTGCAGATTTGATCTGAGATTATGACTTTGATACATTATTTAAATTTTTTAAGCGTTTCTTTTAGTCGCCCATAGCTCTTTCAACTTTATTCAAACTAGTTTCTACTGAAGCATTATTGTCTATTAATTTAATGGTCGCTTTACAATTATGGCAAAAGATTGTACTCCCTAGTTTTACCTCCCTCAAGGTTACTTCACCCGTATAACTACATGCAGGACAATTGAAATCTATCCAATGTTTACTTAAATCCATAGGTTTTTATCCAAATTAGGCTATTTAAGTTATTTTTCAAAGTATGAATGTGTTTCGTCTCCAGAGACAATCTTCTATTTGTTGTAATTGGTGCAATTAAACTTTCAGCTGAAAGAAAGATATATAGTAGGGGATGAAATACTTTCGTTTTTTGAGACAAGCTAATAAAAGGCTGGAGAATTTTTTAGGCATGTGCCGCCTTTTAAGTCAAAAGTAATCGGACACATTACCGAATTTTTTAGGGTA
>NZ_JAPIVT010000031.1 GCF_026239735.1 Pedobacter sp. MC2016-05 | reverse complement strand
AATCAACTATCAAACATCATCATCAAACCAGATTTTTGCATTTTAATTAATCGAATTCAGGTTAATTGTACCAATCATATCCTCCGGACGCACCCATTGGTCAAACTGCGCATCGGTTAACAGACCAAGTCTGACAGCTGCTTCCTGCAACGTAATATGTTCAGCCATTGCAGATTTAGCAACTTTGGCGGAATTGTCGTATCCAATGTGTGGGTTAAGGGCTGTTACCAGCATGAGGGAAGTTTCCAGATGTTTTTTGATCCCTTGATAATTAGGCTCTATTCCTACAGCGCAGTGCTCATTGAAAGATTGGCAGGCATCTCCTATCAATCTTGCAGATTGCAGGAAATTGGCCGCCATAACAGGCTTAAATACATTTAGCTGAAACTGTCCATTGGAACCCGCTATGGTAATGGCAACATCGTTGCCCATCACCTGGGCTGCAACCATGGTTACCGCTTCATTCTGTGTTGGATTAACCTTTCCGGGCATGATGGATGATCCCGGTTCGTTTTCCGGCAGATGCAGTTCACCGATTCCGCATCTGGGGCCTGAGGCGAGCATGCGTATGTTGGAAGCAATATGCATCAGGGATACCGCCATCTGTTTTAAAGCTCCATGACTTTCTACTATTGCATCGTGTGCGGATAGTGCCTCGTATTTATTGTCCGCCGTGCGAAACGGCAAACCGGTAAAGTCTGCGATATATTTGGCGACCACAACATCATAGCCTTTAGGCGTATTCATTCCTGTTCCAACAGCAGTTCCGCCTAAAGCTAATTCGGATAAATGGTCTAAAGTGTGTCTTAACGCCTGGAGCCCATGATCAAGTTGAGAAACATAACCCGAAATTTCCTGACCAAGGGTTAATGGCGTTGCATCCATTAGGTGGGTACGACCAATTTTAATGACGTCCATGAAATCGTCAGATTTCGCTTTTAGCGTATCCCTTAATTTTTGAATTCCGGGAATCGTTACATCTACCAAAATTTTATATGCAGCAATATGCATGGCGGTGGGAAAGGTGTCATTTGATGATTGCGATTTATTGACATCATCGTTTGGATGAACATATAACTTACCTGTGCCCAGCGAATTTCCCTGAAGTACATGAACCCTATTGGAAATAACTTCATTTGCATTCATATTGGATTGCGTTCCAGAGCCGGTCTGCCAGATGACCAATGGGAATTCATCCGAAAGCGCTCCTGAAATGATTTCATCACAAGCCCGCGAGATTAAATCCCGCTTATCTTCAGATAATACATTAAGGTCATAGTTCGCAAACGCTGCAGCTTTTTTAAGAAAGCCAAAAGCTTCAATAATTTCTGCGGGCATCGAGGCATGCGGACCGATTTTAAAATTATTTCTTGATCGCTCTGTCTGAGCACCCCAATAACGGGCCAGGGGAACCTGAATCTCTCCCATGCTATCATGTTCGGTTCTTGATTTAAAATTTTCTTCAACTATTGTATCGGAGTAGTTTTGCATATCTGATTGAATTAGGATTGATGTAAAGATGCTTAGCTTTTCAGCTGCATGCCATGATGTCAATCAAGCTCGAGGGTGATGTCCGTCAGCAAGAAAATGCTACCTATCACCCTACTTTGTAATGATCTAACCAATGCAGGTTTAATCGTTATAAACATCTTAGCTATGCCTTATTTACAACTCGAAGTCATTAGGAATTATCCGTACGCCACAAAGAAACTCCTGGCTAAGCGGATAGGCGAAACCTATGCTAAAATTATGAAGGCTGATGCGAACAGGATTACAGTGAGCATCCGTGAACTGGGTGAAGGTGGAATCTGGAGATGCGGTGATCATGAGCCGATGCCTGCAGCGATCATGATGTGCGATATCCGCCAGGGTCGTGATGCGCATGTGCGAACTTTATTGTCAAGGGCGCTTATTGAGATGTGCAATGAAGTTCTGGGGTTGGAAACAGGACAGCTGAATATCGAATTCACCCAGCATAGCGGAGATGAAATGTACCATCAACGCCTGGGGAGTTTTAGCTCAGAATGGTCAGCTGATGAAGGCGCTATATAATTAGGGCAAAGTACTGACTGCTTTTAAAGATATCTTTAGATCAGAAGCAAGCAGGCGTTCATAACCATACATGGCCATTTCCAGCGCCCGGTCTTGCGTATATATATCTTCAAAGATGACCAATTGGCTATCTCTCATGACACAAGTAATGTAGTCAATTGATATGGGTAAGGGTGTTTTGAGGACGAAATTTTTCTTTTGATAGCTGGCAATGGCTTTGCGCATCATTTGTATTTTATTTTTGCTATGATCTGCCGTTAAAATAATTACGGCAAGGGTTTCAATATTTTCTACCCTAATACACCCATGGCTCAGCGCCCTATTTTTAGAAAGGAACAATTTGGGTTGCGGGGTATCATGCAGCAATACCTGATATGGATTCTGAAACCGGAATACCAGTTTGCCCATGGCATTTTCACATCCCGAAGCTTGTCTCGCCGAATAACTTTTTGGATGGGCTTTGATATAGGCCAGTTTCTTCTGGTTGATGTTGATGTAGGTCCCTTTAGCATCATAGATAGCAAAGTGATTATTTTCGAGATAGTCCCTGTCCCGGAATGCCTTAGGTAATAATTCATTAACAAATATATTATAAGGTACTTTCCATTCAGGGGCAGTAGTAAAATGGGTAATTGTACTTATTAATGTTGGTGTTGGAGAGGACGGCTTACCTACAATTACCTTAAATTCCTTCACTGATTGTGATAGATGAAGTTTAGCCGTTTGCGCCGGGATGTTAATACTCAATACTGGCCCAGGTTTTGCGTCACTCCAGCGCAAGCGTTCCATATTTATGGTCATTTTGCGAACGCTTTTCTCCGGGAACTCATAGCTATCCTCCAAGTACTGGCCGCGAACCAGATGCATATATTTTTGCAGATCATCATATTCTTTTGACAAGGGTTGCACGCTGGCGATATCGTTGTAAAAGTCCTTGCTTTCCATTAATGTATAGAGTTTATTCACAGCATTGAAGTCTCCTAACTTACCCTGATCAACGATTAAGGGATTAAGGGTAGGATTGAATTGTCCATAGTGGAGATAATTCATGAAAGTCAGCATGGCATCAGTCATTAAGACATCGAAAATGGCACGTTGAGAGCCACTAAGCATTTCAGGCTCCTGGGCAAAAATTTCGATCTGCTTATAAAGCAGATTGTTGCCGTGAAAGTTATCCCTGGTCAATCCATATTGTTTTACACAATCCAGGATCAACATTGCGGGCGCCAGCTGCCTGTTATGATTTGATTTAGCTACCCAGGCTAACTGGTACAATTTGCCGGCGTAAAAACGCTCAACCGATTCTGGGAAATTCAGCATGTTCCTACATTCCAGAAGTTGCCTTTTGGTTTCTTGCGACATCACTTCATGAATCTTCTCTCCTTCTTTTGTAAAAGAGATAACCGGATTCTGGCCAAATGCATTTATCGATGCGTGCAAGAATAGGCAGAACAGCGAAAGGATAAATATAAGTTTCGGCCATTTTATCTGGATCTGAACCATTGATTGATTTTTCATGTTAATGGGTTGCTTATGGTGTGGATTCTGAATAACCTTATTCCAGTGAAGAATTATTACTTCAAAACTATTATTATCAAAAGTCAGCTTAATTCATGGGCTGCAAAATGATAAAGGTCGGCTGATTGGCTGACCTTTATCATCAGCTTAAGCTGCCGGTAAGCCCTGGCGTTTCCTATCCTGAATCAATGCAATAACGAGAGCAAAGAGTTCTTTTTTAAGCGTCCTGTAGGTGGCGTTCAAGTGAACCATCGTGTGTTCCATCTGCTTATGTTTAATAGCCAGAAGTTCTCCATGACCATCAACCAGATTTTCCGTCTGGCCCTCTAGTATTTTGATATAGTCCATTAACTCTTTGTCGGCCTGGTATTTATCTTTTTCAATTTGCAGGAACTTTTTACCAATACCTTTTAAGCTATCAATATAGTCCGGACCGGAGAGCAGCATGAAATGATCGTCAAGCAAATGATGAAGGAAAACAATCTCTATTTTAAAAAAATCGATATCCGAAGCCCAATGTCTGGCAACAGCGTGATACTGAATATAAGTGGGGTCAATTGTGTTTGTAGTATTCATTTCTTTTGTTTGAGAATAAATTATGAAGGGAAGATTAATATTGGAACAGGATTATACAGGGAACATTTGTCCTTGAAATACTGCTGGGATAAAAAGTTGAAATGGAAATGCTGATCTACCATTACCAGAAGGTCGGCTTTCATCTCGCCGACTACGACTTCGAGCGTATCAATGGATTTGCCTTGAACCATGATATTTAGATACAGCTTTTTATAGCATATGTTCAAACTGATTTCCTCGTTGAATACTTCCTCTGCCTGATGGCTTTCCATTTCAGGCATACCACTGGCTGAAGAGTGTGCGATCACCAGGTTAGCATCCCAGCAGGTAGCGAGATGCGCCAGAAATTTCATTATCGGAATGCCGCAGAAACGTAAGTCCGTAAGGTAAACCATCCGCTGAAGTTCATTCTCAGACCATGAAGATGGGATAATGAGAAGAGGTACCCGGAGTTTGTGCAGCAGATTATTAATGGCAAGATTTACATTGAGCAGCGCATGTGGCAGAAATTCATCCAGGCCCTTAATGACCATTATGATTTCGTTCTCACTTGTCAATTTGAGCAGGTCATCGGTCTCGCATGAAAAATTCATTTCCTGGATCAAAGGTTTGAACCCGGGATGCAACATTTTCCTTTCCAGAAGGTTCTTCATTAGTTTCGAATCAACCGCGGCTGATTGATCAACCTCTATGACGGTATCTTTCCATCCATATTCCGCTGTGGTTAACTTCAACAGCGGTAGGTTTGCCAGAATCATGTTAACCCCTAAACGTTGTGCCATAACCAAGGCAAATACGGCGGCATGTTCAGATTCCGGACTTTGATCATTAATGATGACAATGGATTTCATTTGTTTTGGATTTAAGCACTATGTAGAACCTAAAGGTCGGCATAGTGTTAACCAAACTAAATGACGGCTGTCACCCTAACCGGTGCGGTTGGTCATGACATAAGATTATTACTATCATCACCACCAATACATTATGCTTAGATCATTATTCCACCAATAAAAATTGTTTCAACTATACAGCTCTCTATAGTATGCTTTTGCCATACGTGATGATTCGAACTCAGGAATCACATCCTCAAAACCCTTTTTGACCATTTCAAACCACTTTGCTGAATCATCGTAATAAGCAGGTAATACTTTTCCCTCGAGCACATCCATCAAGTTTATATTCTCGATTTCATTTTTCTGCTCATCGGATAATAAATCATCAGCAGGCAGAATCAGGAAACAGTTTTCGCCATCTTTGGCAAACTCAGGGATCCAGCCATCCGGTATAGAAAGATTGATTGCCCCATTCATGGCGGCTGTCATCCCGCTTGTGCCGGAAGCTTCGCGGTACATCTTTGGATTATTCAGCCACACATCGGCGCCATTCTTTAAAAGCGAAGACAGACCAAGTTCATAGCCTACCAATACGGCGCAATTCGGAAAAGACCTTGTTCGGTCTATAATGGAATTGAAAATTTGATTGGCTCCTGCATCTTCAGGATAAGGTTTTCCTGCCCAAATAATTTGTATTGGGTATTTAAAATGATTCAGCAGGTTTTCAAAGCGTTTCCAGTCACGCATAATCAGATCCGCTCTTTTATATCCGGCGAAGCGCCGTGCCCAGACCAGCGTCATCACATCTTGATTAAACACTTTCCCGGTTTGGTCCGCTACCTCTTTAAAAAGATCTGATTTAAGTTCCTTTTTCCTGGCAATAAACTTCTGCTGCTGATGTTGGGTTAGGCTTTGTGCCAAGATTTTATCCTGCCAGTACTTTTGGTTCTGTGCATTTGTAATCGAAATGATTTCGCAAATTCCATCATAGCCTCCCCACATTTCGCGGGCAACGACTCCATGGAGTTTGGATACCCCGTTTGCTTTACCTGAAAATTTCAATGCCGCAATGGTATAATTGAATTTATCTCCTTCAAGTCCAAGCAAAAATTTCACCTCATGATCCTGTAAATGGTAAAAGAAAGACATCTCTTTTAAAAGTGAAAAGTTATGTTCTTCATTACCTGCAAGCTCCGGGGTATGGGTAGTAAAGACCATGCGTTTTTTGATTTCCGCCAGGTTTTTAAATTTCGAATAAAGGTAAAAGTTTAATGCTACCGCATGCCCTTCATTCATATGATAATAGTCGGGTTGCAGGTTAAGGTGGTCTAAAAGCATGCCTCCACCAATACCCAGAATAATCGATTGCGCAATTCTGGTGGTTTCGTTTGGATCATAAAGGCGTTGGGTAATGCTTCTGCTTATTTCATCGTTTTCCGCAAGATCGGTACTCAACAAAAATAGAGGCGCTGTACCAAAGGTTTCGGGTGGCAAAAGAAAAGCTTTGACCTTAACCTCCGCACTGTGAACGGGAACCGAAAAAACAATTCCTGTATCGATAAGGAACGAATAATCTTTCTGGACAAATACAGGAACCATGTGGCTATCGCGGTCCCGTACCTGATCATAATAGCCATATTTCCACAGCATACCAATGCCTAAAAGATTTTGTTTTAGTTCAAATGCACTACGAAGATGGGATCCGGAAAGGAATCCTAACCCTCCACTATAAATCTTTAGAGATTGGTCAACGGCGAACTCCATAGAAAAGTAGGCCACGCTGGTTTGGTATGCCGGATCTGGGGTATACCCAAAAATTTCAGTTCTGGTCATGAGGTTTTTTTATATGCTATGCAGAAGCCAATAAATGAGTTATTGGCAAGCTACATCCATCTCAATGTACGAATTATTTCACGGATAGTGTGGTGCCTCGCTATTTCTCCTCGCTAAGTTTTCTCTTTATTGGAAAAAATCTTTTTGATAAAATTACCAATGGGCAGATAGGGCATAGCGTCATTTGCCTGGAAAGCCTCAAATACAAATAGCAGCTGGACACCCATTGAAACAGCGTTCGTATAAACCGCAGATACCATAAAATGAAATTTTTATGGCTTTGGTTTTTGATACGTCCGATATCACCAGATTTCATTATTGCTGCCTGAAAAATGAAATTTCGGATAATTATTTCCTTTTCGTCCAAGCCGGTGATCAGCATCATTGGTATAGGATTGCTTGCCGTCCAGCACAAGGTTATTACCCATGTAAATGGCCAGATTGGTATTGAACGAAAACCGAACCTCGACTTTTTGGATTAAATCCTTAACCCCCTTGATCGATTTAATGGCATGCTCCGCAGCCCGTTTCTCGGCATAGGTATCGACCGTCCCGTAAAGGGTTACCACACCATCCGCTATCGAAATTTCTAACTTGTCGGTATCGATCAAGGGATCAGCAAGTATTGCCGATCTGATTTCAACTTCCAACATCTTATCTTTATTTTGTGCTATGATTTCCATTATTAATGGGCTAAATCTTTTCCTATTCATCATATTTTTCTTCTTAAATGTTTAGACCGTAACAGATTTTCTAACGCCCTTAAACTTCCAGTTTCTGATCTCAGGCAAATCATCAAGGTGGAGTTTGATGTATTCTTTATGGTTCCTCAACCTTTCTTCACAGAAAAGAATAAATTTATCCGCCCGCTGCTGAAACCTGGGTACATGTTTGACTGCTTCCATAGCCAAATGATATCTGCTCATTCCATTGAGCACCACCATATCAAATGGTGTAGTGGTTGTGCCTTCTTCCATAAATCCCCTAACGTGGAAACGCGATGGATCAGGTCTTCCGTGGACCAAATCATGGATAATCCGGACATAACCGTGAAAAGCAAAGACTACCGGGGCAGTGCTGGTGAACAAGTCATCGAAATATTCTTCGCTGAGGCCGTGGGTATGGTAAGTCTTTGGGGATAGGGACATCAAATCGACAACGTTCACTACTCTTAGCTGAAGCTCGGGGAAGTGTTCGCGAAGAAGTTCTGCTGCAGCGATCGTTTCCTGGGTAGGTACATCCCCTGCACAGGCCAAGATAACTTCAGCGATTCCGGATTCATTTCCGGCCCAATGCCATACCGATGCTCCTTTTTCACAGTGGGCTATAGCCTCTTCCATACCGAGCCATTGAAGCTCAGGCTGCTTGCCGGCAATAACCACATTTACATAGTTTTTGCTTCGCAGGCAGTGATCCATTACTGATAAAAGGGTGTTGGCATCAGGTGGCAAATAGATCCTGATCACACTGCTTTTTTTATTGACGACGGTATCGATAAATCCCGGCCCTTGATGACTATAGCCATTATTATCCTGCCTCCAGACATGGGAAGTCAAAAGGTAGTTCAATGAGGCTATAGGTTTTCTCCATGGCACTTCCTGAGTGGTCTTCAGCCATTTCGCGTGCTGGCTTACCATCGAATCAATGATGGTAACAAAAGCCTCGTAGCAAGGAAAAAGTCCATGTCTCCCGGTCAGGAGATAGCCTTCAAGCCATCCCTCACATAAGTGTTCACTCAAAACTTCCATTACCCGTCCATCGGGGGATAACTTATCATCTGAGTCAATTATTTTCTCCATGAAGCATCGGTCTGTGACCTGGAAGACAGCTTCGAGTCTATTTGAATTTGTTTCATCAGGGCAGAATAACCTGAAATTTTTATTCTCCGCATTCATCGAAAATATTTCACGCAGAAATTTTCCTAAATTTCTGGTGCTTTCCGCTAAAACAGTTCCGGGGTGTTCGACTTTTATACCATAGTATTTAAAGTTTGGTAAGATGAGTTCTTTTAACAGAAGTCCACCGTTCGAGAAGGGAATTGCGCTCATTCTCTTCTCACCTGAAGGAGCGATCTCCTGCAATTCAGCTAATAATGCGCCATGCTCATCAAAAAGCGTGTCCGGCTCATAACTTCGCATCCAGGCTTCCAGGGCTTGTAACTTTTCCGGATTTTCTTTAACCCCTGCCAGCGGCACCTGGTGGGAACGAAATGAGCCCTCAATAGGCAGGTTGTTCCATGATTTAGGTCCGGTCCATCCTTTAGGTGTCCTTAAAATGATGAGTGGCCATTTTCGTTGATGAATCATGCCCTCCGCCCTTGCATTATACTGTATCTTTCTGATTTTATCATAAACGATATCAAGGGTTGAAGACATCTGCCTGTGCACATTGTGTGCATGTTCTCCTTCAACAAAAAATGCCTCATATCCATAACCTTTAAAGAGTTCGCTTAATGCAACATCATCCATCCGGGAAAAGATGGTGGGGCTTGCAATTTTGTATCCATTTAAGTGGAGTATCGGCAACACTGCGCCATCTGTAGCAGGATTAAGGAAAGCAATAGAATTCCAGCTGGCTGCCAGAGGACCTGTTTCTGCCTCGCCGTCGCCGATTACGCAGGCGGCAATTAGATTTGGATTATCATAGACCGCACCAAAGGCATGCATTAAGGAATAACCAAGTTCACCACCTTCATTGATTGATCCCGGGGTATGGGCACTCACATGGCTTGGTATTCCTCCTGGGGTAGAAAACTGGCGAAACAGCTTAAGCATTCCTTTCTCATCCCTGGTTACTTCCGGAAAGCATTCGGTATAGGTGCCTTCCAGATAGGTATGTGCCACAACTGCAGGAGCACCATGCCCAGGTCCGCAAACATATAGAATATCAGCATCCGTTTCTTTTATCAACCTATTCAGATGGACATATATCAGATTTAAACCCGGGGAAGTACCCCAATGGCCAAGTAATCTGGGTTTGATGTCTTCGGCTGTGAGCGGTTGACGCAACAATGGGTTTGCCTGTAAATAGATTTGGCCGGCTGACAGGTAATTAACGGCTTGCCAGTAACGGTGTATTTTATCTATGATAACCTCTGATATTTCTTGCATGGTAATGTGATTTAATCGCTATGACTATTAAGTTCATTCGCTCGATGAAAAGTAATTTAAAAAGTTTAGCAATCTCAGGCAAACCAGGTAATGTATTAAACCAGAATCTTCCAAGAATGCTTTGCCCTGCACTTGTACAATATTGAACTCAAATATCCTTTTCTTTTTCGGGCCTGTAAATGACCAGGATCATGGTTCGGGTAGATGTTAATCCTGTGTGCATCATGTGATCTTATTCATTAGACTCCTGATAGATGAGCATAGGCATGGTAAGCTGTCCGGCAAGCCTCTTAGCAACACTTCCTTTAAACAATCTGCTAAAAAAACTGTGCTCCCGGTGGACCACAGCAATCATATCAGCGCTTTTTTCCAACATTATTTTTTCAAGGGATGAAGTGTCATTCTCGGCGATGATTTCCCTGAAATGTATACCCGGGTATCCCAAGCCGTCCCTTAAATCATTCAACATATCATAAATTTTTTCTTTAACGGTAGCGGCCGATTTCGAGGATGAAATATGGATGATAAAAATCTCGGACATAAACATCCTGGCCAGAGCGGTCAACCTGGTTAGAAATGTGCGATCTGATGCGAGATCCTTGAGATCGGACGCAAAATAGATGTTTCGAATGGGTTCGAACTTTAAAGTTAAAGGAATCAATAGCGCCGGTACTGGTGAGGAATCAATAATACCTCTGGTATGATCCTGCTTAAGAAAGCTATCCATGCTCTGATCATGAGCACCCATGGCAAGAAAATGAATTGTTCTTTCCGAAGCAATTTCAGTGACGACATCCTGCAGACTACCCGCCTGGTTTAAAAGCGTGAGTACAGGCTTCTTCGAATGAGACTGATCCCGATGCTGCAGGTGTGTTCTTAGCTTATTGAGTTTTGAGGCGCTCCTGTCTTTAATCACTTCATGGCACTCCACTGGCCAAACGACCAGTCCTGAATCAGGCAGTTCAGAGGGGATGGTCATGGCATTACAGATGATAATATCAGCATGTATTTTTTTAGCAAAATCGTAGGTATATTCTGCAACGCTGTTGGCATTTGCTGAAAAATCCGTCAATAGCAGTATATTTTCCATAATCTTTATTTTTTATTAATAATTATCTTAGAACAATGCACTTTGAGCCCGTCACTTTGTATTATTTTTTCCAAAAATCAGTTTATATGTTTGAACCAGTACCAGAGGTAACATCGCTGCAAGAAGTGCAACCAGCCAGACCGCTATTGGTAGGATGCTGAGGTGAAGAACGTCCCGAATCCGGGGCACGGCATACACAAAGGCAACGAGGGCAAAGCAAAATGTTATGGCCATCCATATGAATTTATTCTTTGTTACTTCATTTTTTATCATACCTGACCGCAGGGAAGACATATTGAATACGTGGAAGAGCTGGGCAGCGGCCAGGGTAATAAACGCTACATTATTAATGATGTCGAGCTGATCAGTAATGAATCTCATGCAGATAAAAATGGCCAGCATAACCGAAAGGGTCATCAGTAGGGCATAAACCAATATGACAAGCCAATTTTGATTGGATATGATTTCCAGACCGGGATTTCTGGGCGACTTTAACATAATGGATTTGTCGCCTTTGCCAAGACCAAGTGCCAAGGCAGGAAAGACATCGGTCACCATATTTAGAAACAAGATCTGGAGTGGAAAAAGAATGGCTCCACTGGCGAAAAAGCCCAATAATGTCACGATAATAATTTCGCTCAGATTACAGGAAATCAGGTAGATTACAAAGCGCTGGATATTTTGAAAAATCTCCCGTCCATTGGCAACAGCCCTGGAGATCGAGACAAAAGAATCATCTTTAAGCACGATATTGGCAGTCTCTTTGGCCACCTGCGTCCCTCGAAGCCCCATAGCTATCCCGACGTCTGCTTTTTTGATAGCGGGAGCATCGTTGACACCATCGCCGGTCATCGCAACCAGAAATCCTGCTTTTTGGTAAGTGTCCACAATCTCAAGTTTTTGTTTAGGTGAGGTCCTGGCAAATACAGTTGTAGAGAGAATCTTATCTTTCCACTGTTGATCCAAAAGTTCTCCCTGCGGAAGTGCACTTCCTAATATAACCTGGTTATCGTCTGCCTGGGTAATGCCAACCTGCTTAGCAATGCTTAACGCTGTGAGCGGGTGGTCACCGGTTATCATCACAACTTTTATCCCTGCATTGCGGCAGGTGGCTATAGCCCCTTTAATGTCGCTTCGGGGGGGATCCAAAAACCCGACCATTCCGACATACGTCAGTTCAGTAATGAAATCACCTCCCGGTAGATTATTAATGGTTTTAGATGCAAAAGCCAGCACCCTCAAACCATTTGATGAAAGCTTTTCTGCGCTGGACAGGATCTCTTGACGGTTGGCTTGCGTCATTTTTTCTACCTCATTACCAAGCTGAATATCGGTACACTTCAGGATTAAATTTTCAACAGCGCCCTTTACGGATATGAAACAACTTTCTTTATCGCGGTCAGCCGTACCCATCAGTTTGGTTTCTGCGCTGAATGGAATTTCCGCGATCCGCTGATTAGCCATAATTTCAAATCCCGTAGCTGTTTTTAGTTTCAGCAAGGCAATTTCCAGCGGGTCACCTGATATCTTCGATTTTTCGTTTTTTGGCTCAGGCGCATTGTTGCACAGGGCTCCAATTTTAACCAGCAGCTCAAAATTCTTTTCACTATTATTAATGCCCCGGTCATCAAAAACCAGATGCCCTTTTTCTATAGAAACCTTCACCTCTTCGCCCGGAAATGAAAGTACTTTGACGAAAATCTTATTTTCGGTAAGGGTTCCGGTTTTATCTGTCAGGATAACGTTCACTCCGCCGAGCGTTTCTACTGATGAAAGCCTTTTGACAATGGCGTCTCTTTTTGCCATACGCAGCATACCAAAAGCAAGGGCTACGGTGGCAACAATTGGTAGTCCTTCAGGGAAGGCCGCAACCGCTAATGCGATGGAGGTTTCCAAAATCTGCAGCCAGGGCTTACCATCAATAAATGCTGTAAATGCAAAAAATATGGTCATGAAGAGGGTAATATAGATTAGCTTTTTTGTCAGGTTTGCGATTTTAATATCCAATGGAGATTTGGTGGCAGCTGAACGGCCGACCATTTCACTGATTTTACCAAGTTCGGTATTTGCAGCAATGCTAGTGATGATCACTTTGCCATTTCCATTCATTACCGCGGTACCTTTGTATACCATATTGACCGAAGCGGAAGGGTCAACATCGGTGGTCTGACTATCGCTGGTTTTGAAAATTGGAAACGATTCGCCTGTCAATGCGGATTCATCTATCTGGAGTCCATTTGACTCCACGACCCTGCCATCGCCCGAGACCATGTCTCCGGATTCTAGTAATAGTAAATCTCCGGCGGTTAAATTTTCGGAAAGTATTTCCATCGTCTTTCCGCCTCTGACAACTCTAGAAACACTTGAATCCATTTCTTTTAATGCCCGCATGGAGCTTCTGGCCTGGAGTTCCATAAAAAAACCGATCAAGGCATTGATGATAATAACAACAAAAATCGCAATCGCCTCGAGCGTGTTTTTAAAGTATAGGGAAGCAAATCCGGCGACAAACAGAAGGTAAACGATAGGGCTTGTGAACTGTTCAAAAAACATTTGCCAGACGCTTTTGACTTTCTGGCTGACATTGATGTTGAGCCCATACCGGTCTGAACGCGACGAAGCTTCCGTTTCACTAATGCCTTGCAGACCATCTGTCTCAAACTCTTTGAACAGGTCAACCAGGGTTAGCACGGGAACGGATGAGTTATTGGCGGCTAAGCTATCATTCATATTTTTATATTATAGTCATTGCCATCATTGGCATGATGTTACTTTAAGCAAAAGTACCCTGAACCCGGGTGCTATGGAATGATGGCCCCGGCCGGATTTGGTGATGCTTATCATCATTCGCAACGTAAATTTCATTCTTGAATGACTACCTTGGCATTTCGTAATATTCCTGAAAAGAAATATTCCTGAAAAGAATTAAATCGAAACAATCCCACCATGAAAGGGTTCTATTGATACAGATAGAACATTTAGCTGTAAATCAATTATTTATGGAAAACGCCGTATTGCTGAAGGCAATTATTGACAATGCAATAGACGGACTGATCACTATTGATGAACGGGGTATCGTAGAATCCATTAATCCGGCAGCTTGCAAGCTCTTTGATTATGCGTCTGAGGAGGTAATTGGCCATAACATATCAAAGCTGATGCCCCAACCCGATCGGTCTTATCATGACCGTTACCTCTTTGATTACCGCAAAACAGGAAAAGCGAATATTATTGGGATTGGCAGGGAGCTTATCGGCATGAAAAAAAACGGTAGTTTTTTCCCATTTCGTCTGGGTGTAAGCGAAGTTAAATATTCTGGCCGCGTGATTTACGCAGGGTTCATTCACGACCTGACGCGGGAAAAAGAAGCCGAAGGGAAGCTACAGGATTATGCAGCACAACTGGAAGTTCAGGTTGAGGAACGCACGCACTCCTTGAGAACCAGTGTAAGTGACCTTCAAAAGACCCAAATCGAGCTCAACCAGTCACTGAGTAAGGAAAAGGAACTTGGCCAGCTAAAAAGCCGTTTTGTCTCTATTGCCTCCCATGAATTCAGGACACCGTTGAGTTTGGTCCAACTATCAGCATCCCTGATTGAACGTTATGCCGAATCACTCGACCAAAAGAATATAGGAAAGCATGTTGTTAAGATCAAAGATGCAGTGCTGAACATTACAGCAATCTTAAATGACTTTTTATCCCTGGAGAAATTGGATAGTGGCATGGTCAAACCAAGTTTAAGCCACTTTAATCTTGCTGAAATGGCAGAGGAAATCACCGGGGAGATGCAGGTTGTCCTGCGTGGCAAACAGCAGATTGTTTTCAAACACAGAGGTACAATCCAGAAGATCACGCTCGATCAGAACCTTTTGAAAAACTGTATCATCATCCTGATAGACAATGCCATCAAGTATTCAGGGGAGGAAAGTGAAATACAATTCTACACGAAAATAAATGAACACAATTGCACCATTAGGGTTTGCGACAATGGAATCGGGATACCGGAGAGCGACCACAAGCATTTATTCGAGGCATTCTTTAGGGCGCACAATACCGGCAATATTTCAGGAAACGGACTTGGCTTGAGCATTTTGTCAAGATATACCGGACTAATGAATGGTCATGTCAGTTTTAAAAGCAGAGTTAACAGGGGTACGCTATTTACACTAACCTTCCCGAAAAAAAGTAACCATGAGTAAAAAAGTATTGATAATTGAAGACCACGATGAGATCCGTGAAAATCTGGTTGAAATTCTGGAGATGGCGCGGTATACGGTATTTCAGGCTGAAAACGGTAAACTGGGTGTTGACCTGGCAATTAAACATACGCCTGACATCATTCTTTGTGATATCATGATGCCTGAGCTGGACGGTTACGGAGTGCTATATATGCTTAACAGACATGAGCAGACCACGGGTATCCCCTTTATTTTTTTAACTGCCAAAGCTGAACATGCAGATTTAAGAAAAGGCATGGAATTGGGGGCAGATGATTATCTGGTCAAACCTTTTGATGATATGGAATTGTTGAACGCAATTGATATCCGTTTAAGAAAAAAAGCATTAAGCGACCAATCGCACCTCAATAACACTGAAGCTTTTAAAGTTCTTGTCGAAAAAACAGATGGACTGGCAGAATTCAACAAAATCATAGAAGAAAAGAAGAGCCGGGATTTTAAAAAGAACCAGGTCATCTACTATGAGGATGATCATGGAAAGGGACTATATCTGGTCACGCAAGGGAAGGTCAAAACCATCAAGCTGGCAAAAGACGGTAGGGAACTGATGACCGGAATCTATATTCAGGGAGACTATCTGGGAATCAATGCGGTATTGAGTGACAGCACTTATGCGGATACGGCCACGGCTTTGGAGGATAGCAAAATCTGTTTAATACCATTAGAGCAGATGGAGACCGTACTCAACTTATATCCTGAGGTGGCAAGAAAGTTTATTCATTTACTTTCCAAAGATAACAGGGCAAAGGAAGATCAACTTTTGGAACTGGCCTACTACTCAGTCAGGAAAAAAATGGCAGCCACATTGCTCAGGCTCTACGGACAGGTTAGGGAAGACGATAACCTGATTAACATTTCCAGAGAAGATCTTGCCGCAATGGCCTGTATGGCCACCGAAACGGTAAGCCGTACGCTATCTGATTTTAAAGATGAACAGCTCATTGACCGGGATGGGACGAAAATTACCCTACTGAACCGTGAAGGGCTGTTGAAGATGAAAAACTAATATCCAAGGCAAAGTTTAAATTCTGATAGATATCATCATTGCCTATATTATTTATTTGAATTCTGGCCGTGCTAAAACAGCATCCCTTTATATCCTTCAGGGATGACAATCAGGGGAAGATTGGTATGCCTGGCCATTTTTTGCGCGTGGCTGCTATGCAATACATTTGATGTTGAACTGTGTTTACGGTGTATAACTGCGACTATGTTCGTGCCCCCGTGGTCGCTAAGCCAGTTTAAACCGTCCTCCAACTTGGACTGATATACATTCTCATAATACATTTGGTTAAAATTAACCCTGGATTTTAATTCTTTCATAAACGTATCAATACGTTGGGTCAATTGTTGACCTTCACGATTGCCGATCACATGAACGATTAGTAGTTCGGCATTTAATTTTGCAGCCAGTAATGCGAGCAATTGGATGATTTCCATATCACTTATGCTTAAATCCGTTGCGAAGGCGATTTTTTTCACCGGCGCAAATTTGAC
The DNA here is from genome assembly GCF_026239735.1 of Pedobacter sp. MC2016-05. Classification (GTDB taxonomy): domain Bacteria; phylum Bacteroidota; class Bacteroidia; order Sphingobacteriales; family Sphingobacteriaceae; genus Pedobacter. The sequence goes on along the minus strand of NZ_JAPIVT010000031.1, from coordinate 22,384 downwards.
ATTTTTCGGGATCAGCATCAGCGGATACTCTGCAAAATCGATGCTGTCTCGGCTACAACTGCCCTGTATCAACCTTTTCAGGTCACCATTCCCTGATAGGCCGAGGATGACCATTGCTATATCTTCGAGTTGAACGGTTTCTCGAATCAAATCACCAATTTCTCCAGCGGCTGATCGGACCCGGATTGCAGGAACATAACCATCTGGTCCGCTGGATGCGGCCACACTATCACGCAATTTTGCGGAAAAGGTTTCCAACTGTGCATCATTCCGGGCAATCATCGTTTCCTGATCTTCTATTGGCCATATGACCTGTAAAGGTGAATCAGTGTCTATAGATGATGCATGAATAAGCTGCACATTGGAGCACAACTGTCCGGCAAATTTGCAGGCATAATCCGCTGCCTGATTGGCGTTCTCCGAGAAATCGGTTGCTACAAGTAATGTTTTCATGGTATCAGTTATTTAGGACAAAGTTTGAAAAAAGCGGATGAATATCCCATGACGACAATCAATACGATCCATGATGCTGGATTTACGATTTCCGCAAAAATATAAAAATGGACTAAGCATAGTCCATCATCGAGCGTGAACTTAAGCTACACCGAATAAAGCGAGTGTTCAACGAATTTACATGACAAGCATCACTCAAATATTTGATGCAAATCACTGCTTCAAAGCCTCGGATCATGGTCTCGCTTCTTAGGAGCCATTAACTTTGCGGCTATGAAGTTATTCCTTCGTTTCAAAAGTTTCCTGCATGAAACCGGAGAAGTCGCCAGCTTTACTGGTCGGTTCTTTTCTGTCGGCATGCGGCCGCGTTATGAAAACCGTGAACTCATCAATCAGTGCTATAAGATAGGCTACCTATCATTTCCACTGGTTGGTTTGACCTCATTTATCATGGGGCTGGTTCTCACGATGCAACTTCGGCCTTCTTTGGTGGATTATGGAGTAGAATCTCAACTTCCGGTAATGGTAGGACTGGCAATTGTGCGTGAAATTGGCCCAGTGATCACAGCGCTGATTTTCGCAGGAAAAATTGGTAGTAGCATTGGGGCTGAATTGGGATCGATGAAAGTTACTGAGCAAATTGATGCGATGACTGTGAGTGGTATCAAGCCTTACAAATATCTGGTGGCAACCAGAGTACTGGCGACAACATTAATGCTTCCCCTGCTCACCATACTTGGTGACGGCATATCCTTATTTGGCGCCTACCTCGGGGTCAATATCAGATCTGTGACCAGTATCGACCTGTTCTTTCTTCAGGTATTCAACAGCCTGGATTTTAGTGATGTGCTGCCTGCAATTGTGAAAACATTATTTTTTGGTTTTGCGGTAGGTATAGTAGGATGCTATAAGGGATTCAGTTCAACCAAGGGCACCCAGGGTGTGGGCATTTCAGCCAACTCAGCTGTAGTACTGTCCTCCGTGATGATATTCGTCATTGATTTACTTGCAGTGCAGATCACTGAATTACTGGGATTAAACTAAGATATATGGATTCAGCAAGCAATAGTGCCATTATAGAGATTAAGGACCTTAGTAAGTCTTTTGGTAAAAAAGTAATCTTAGATGGGTTTAATTTATCGGTCAAGCGTGGAACCAATGTGGTTATCCTGGGCAAATCCGGGTCTGGCAAATCTGTATTGATCAAATGCATTATCGGGCTGCTGATGCCGGAAAGCGGAAGCATCTTCGTCAATGAAGCCAACATTACTTCTTTATCTGAAGATGAGCTGGATGAGATGCGAACTAAAATTGGCTTCTTATTTCAAAGCAATGCTTTATACGATTCAATGACGATCAGAGAAAATCTAGAGTTTCCCCTGCTCAGGCACTGGGTTGACATCACCCGCGAGGAAGTAGACAGACTGGTTTCGGAAGCGCTTGAAAATGTGGATCTCCTGCATACTTTGGATATGATGCCTTCAGAACTTTCCGGCGGTATGCTCAAAAGGGTTGCTCTGGCCAGAACAATGATTTTGCGGCCGGAGGTAATTTTATATGATGAGCCAACGACTGGTCTTGATCCGGTGACCTCAAGAGAGATCGAAAACCTGATTATGAAACTGCAAGCAAAAAATCATACTTCCTCCATCATCATCTCTCATGATATGAACTGCGTAAAAAAAACTGCTGATGTGATAGTATTATTACTTGAGGGGAAAAATTATGCAGAGGGCAGTTATGAAGAACTGTCAAATTCAACAGATAAAAATATTAAACAGTTTTTTGATTAAAGAAAAAAGAACATGGCAAATGAAAAAATAAACAGCGTTAAGCTTGGAGCATTCGTGCTGGCAGGTTTGATATTGATGATCCTGGCACTTTTCATCATCGGTAAGAACAAAAATCTATTCGGTAATGAATTCCAGCTCAAAGCGAAATTCTCGAATTTAAATGGTTTGACTACAGGAAACAATGTCTTGTTCTCCGGTTTCCAGGCGGGAACCGTTAAAGACATTGCGCTTTTAAATGACAGCACGATTGAGGTTACCATGCAAATAAACGATAAGGTAAAGGACTTTATTGGAAAGAATGCGCTGGCGAGCATCGGAACCGAAGGGCTGATGGGAAATAAAGTGATTAATATCAGTCCAATGACAGGTACGAGCGCAAAAGTGGAAGAGGGCGATGTTCTTCAGGCAAAGAATATGGCCAATATGGATGAAATTATAGATAAGCTCTCCCAAACCAATAACAACGTAGCTACCATTTCAGAAGTATTGAAAGGGACGGTAATGAAGGTGGATAGCAGCGCGATATTGAAACTGATAAACGATGAGACAATCGGTGAAAGCTTAAAGGCATCTTTGCTTAATATTTATACGACGACCAAATATGCCCAAGACCTTAGTCTAGATCTTAACCACATTGTCAAGGATATCCGGAATGGTAAAGGAGCTGCAGGTCTTCTGCTAACCGACACCAGTATTTCTGCTGATCTTAAAAACGCCGTTCAGCAGACCAAGATGGCGACAACAAATGCGAATGCTATGAGCCTGGAGCTCAATGCGATAGTCAAATCCATGAATTATGACTTGAATCATGGCAATAATACGGTAAATACTATACTCAAAGATTCAGTGATGGCAAGAAATGTAAGACAAACCATGGATAACCTGCAAAAAGGAACAGATGGTTTTAACCAAAATATGGAGGCTTTGAAACATAACTTTTTTTTCAGGGGATTTTTTAAAGCTCAGGAACGACAAAAGAAAAAAGAAGAGAAACTTTCAGGTCAGTAGCGGTAGTTAAGAATTCATTATACAAGAACTAATGATCATGACGCCAAGTGATGAATTATTTACCAATAAGATATTTTGAAGTATGGGCTTAGCCAATTAAGTAACTTAAGATTTTGATTGAAGTAGATAAAGAAGGTATTATCCTTGAAAAGACGGATTGCCAGTTTGAAAACAAGGGTATTCTTAATCCCGCGACGATCCGATCACGGGAAGAGGTGTATATGTTTTACAGGGCCTTTGGTGAAGACAATATTTCCACGATCGGTTTCTGCAAGCTTAAGGGCCCTACAAGGGTGGTGTGGAGATCTCAAACTCCCTTGCTCACCCCTTTTGGAATGACTGAAGACAAAGGGATTGAAGATCTGAGAATTGTCCAGATAGAACGCCAATACCTGTTGACATATACTGCATATGACGGGTACAATGCATTGGGTGCATTAGCGACCTCTAATGATTTAAAAGTTTTTAAAAGAGGTGGAATAATTGTTCCTCAACTATCATTTGCTGAATTTCGAAAACTTGCAGAATGCTCTGGAAGTATTAATGATAAATATTCTAGGTTTGCACATGATAAATTAGAACACATTAACGAAACCCGGCTTCTGATTTGGGACAAAGACCTCATTTTTTTCCCCTAAGAATCAACGGGTTTTATATTCTCCACCGGATCAAGCCTGATATCCAGATTGCATCGGTGGAGAGCCTTTCCGAGCTGAATGCATCATTTTGGGAAAATTATCTCCAAAATTTTGAAAGGCATATTATGTTGTCACCAAAGTTGGACCATGAGGTATGTTATGTAGGTGGTGGGTGCCCTCCTATTGAAACGGAAAAAGGGTGGATTATAATTTATCACAGCGTGCATGATACTCCGAGTGGTTATGTTTACTGTGCCTGTGCCGCACTTTTTGATCTGGAAAACCCAGGAAAGGAAATTTCCTGATTACCCTACCCCCTTTTTAGTCCTGGGGAGGAGTGGGAAAAATCCGGCAAAGTCAATAACGTCTGCTTTCCTTCGGGAACTGCATCCTTTGGAGACCGTCTTTACATCTATTATGGTGCTGCAGATGAATGCATCGCATGCGCTTCAGTTAGCTTAACAGCATTGATTCGAGAATTATTGGCGCATGGATAGGATGATAATGATCATTTTCTAACACTTTGCTAACCTCAGCAAAAGCATAGTTTGTCGGCGTTTGGGGTACATGAAATGCTTAAAAAGATCTCCTAAGCTTGATGATATTTAGAGCATTAGCGTTCAAAAGTTGGTTAGGGGTTAAGGACGGAAATAATCATCTGTTAGAAAACATAACTTCACTAAGAGCATCTAATTAGTTTATGACAGTCATTTCCTTATCGGATGGTATTGCAGAAATTGCAACTAGCGGAGCATTTATAACACATTGGATATAACGTGAATAAACCGACATGATTAAACCTCTCGCTAATTCACTAACATACTAACAATCGAGAATTGATAGTAACAATATTTCCGGTTGCATGGGGTCAATCCACTCTGGTTTGTCCACCTATAGGGCTACAGATACAAATTTTCATCTCCATATTTTTTATGACAAGCCTCTATTCTGTGAATCGTGTCTTCAAAATCAGTATGGAAGTTAGATTTACGTACGGTTGACTATACTGATTAAAAGCTCATCGAAAGATGGGCTTTTTTTTGTTTAGAGGAAGTTTATAACAGTCTTTAAAGCAACCATAAGCGTTTGAATAAACGAATATATTTAAGTTAGGTTACTTGCCAAAAAACAGTATTACTGTTATTGCTTGGCAGCATTGATGATGTTTTTAAAAACCTGCTAAAAAAGTACCATGTCCACTTGTATTGTCATAGTGGAAAACTAGATTTCATTTTCAATGACCAGTGGATGGCGTGTAAGTCTGGCCAGTTTTTATTCTGGTTTGCCGATAGCAGCTGGGATGTAAAGGAAGTATCTGAAGATTTTAAGGCTACGGGGTTTTACTGGTAGAAAAAAAAATCCTGATAGATAATATTCCCGATCAGGGTTGGGGCATCAATGCTCAGCTTCATTCCAGGGTACACCCGGTTAAAGACATTAACGCCGAAGCCGAAAAAGAAAAAATATTAAATAATTTCAGTTGGCTATTTTCCCGCTTCCAGGAAACTAATCACCGCTTCTATGAGGAAGCGCTTAAATTACAGATGCGTCTATTTATCTTAAAAATGTGGCATAGCTTTGCAAACGAATATGAACGTCGCCGCCACATTTTGCAAACCGGAACGTTATACGAACAGTTTATAAACTTACTGAGCAACATTGCCTCACTATAAGGGAAGTACAGTTTTACGCTAATGAATTGAACATTACTCCAAAATACCTAAACCACCTTTGTAAAATCCACTCGGATCGCACCGCTTCCGATTGGACACATGGTCACGCTAAAGAAAGAATCATTCTGTTATTACAAGACAGGCATCTGAATATAGCCGAAATCGCCGAAGAAATGCAGTTCAGCAGCACTTCTTTCTTTACACGCTACGTTAAGAAATTATTGGGACAAACGCTAACTGACTTTAGGAAAAGATTAGGTTAGCCTGATGATATTTTCTCCTGTTGATAAATCTTTATGCTTTAATTCTATATACATAATACTCTATTTTCGCTTTTTTATAGAGATTCGATGTATGTATTCCGGCGGTTAACTCTACTGATTAAGACTCATCGAAAAATGAGCTTACGGGATCCTAGCGAGACGCTATGACCAGAATGTCTTAGCGAGACGTACGACCAGAATGATTATATCTTTTCTTTAACAATGCAGCATTTCCACTCGCGCCACCCCTTTCTTGTTTTTCTGAATCTCAAAGTTTATATTTATCACCTGCTTTAATCTATATTAATGGAGATTCCTGACCAAATATTATTGAATGACCTCAAGAGTGGCAAGAAAACTGCCTACGAACAGGTATTTAAAAAATATTACAAACCACTCGCGTTAAAAGCATATTTAATGCTGGAAGACGAGATGGAGGCTGAAGATCTGGTTCAGAACCTGTTTATTTCCATGTGGCAAAAATCACACTACCAGTCTGTAAACAGTTCGCTTAAAGCTTACCTTTTCAGGGCTGTTCATAATCAATGCCTAATGAGTTTAAGGGCAAGAAAAGTTACACAGCAAAAATTGGATGAATACACCGAAAGGATAAATCTGGGAGAAGATATTGAACCAGCAGAGCAAACCTGCAGCGAAAACACCATTAACCTAGCCCTTAACGAGCTTCCCGCCCAGCGTCAGAAAGCATTTAAGCTGGTTTACATGGAAAATAAAAAATATAAAGATGCTGCCGATGAAATGGGACTTTCGGTTAATTCAATAAAGACACATCTGAAGCTTGCGGTTAAGATGTTACAGGAAAAATTAATCACTTTCAGATGAGCGTTCACCTAATGATACCATAACTGCATCTATAAATAAGAGATGGAATATAACGAGGATTTTATAAAGGGGCTTTTATTTGAAAAAATTGCAGGCACGATAAGTGAAGGCGATGACTTTATTGCTGAAAAAGCAATTCAGACAGACCCTGATGCCAGGAAATTCTGGGAAGAGCTGAAAACTAAAATGAAAAGGCCTTGTGCGGAATCATTTCTTTCCGGTATCGATGAAACTAAAGCATGGGCAAATATCGAACCCGGGCTTTCTGAAATACCAGTCAGATCCTTTTATGAACGGAACCGGCGATACATTAGCGCCGCGGCAATGCTGCTTATCGGGCTGCCATTGATCTGGTATTTTTTTGCTAGACAGGAGTTAATACATCAAGAGAAAAACACAGTACATCAACAGGTGTACCTGAAAACCGATAATGGTAAGATTATCGAACTTAATGCTGATCGAACCATAAACATGGATGGTGCAACAGTACATACAAAACAAAAAGAATTAAGTTACGCCCCGACAGAAACTGGTAATAAAGATTGGGCAACCCTGCATGTACCACCAACTAAAGATTACAAGATTACCCTGCCCGATGGAACAGCAGTCTGGATGAATTCTACTTCCAGCCTGCGTTTCCCCTATAGCTTTGATAAAAAGACAAGGGAAGTCTATTTAACAGGCGAAGCTTATTTTGATGTAGCCCATAACCCAAATCTTGAATTTATTGTACATACCGATTTTGCCGACATTAAGGTTCATGGTACTTCTTTCAATGTGAATGCTTATGATTTAAAAACCTTTGCGACATCCCTGGTAACCGGATCAGTTTCGGCCGTAAAAGGAAGTGAAACCGTTAAATTAAAGCCAAACCAACAGGTAAGCAACAGCAATGATAAACTTATCATCAAAACGTTTGACCCTCAAGAGGTCCTTTCCTGGCGAAACGGCACCTATTATTTTCATAACCAGTCTCTGGCCGAAATTGCACAGGTACTCAGCCGTTGGTATGATGTAAAAATCAACTGGAAATCCCCTGCTGTATCCGAACAGAACTTTACCGGGGAAATCGACAAGAAGCTTCCCCTGGGTGTAGTACTATCAAATTTAGAATTATCTTCAGGCATAAAGACTAAACTGGAAAGCGGGATATTGACTTTCAGATAAAAATTTTCAGGTTCCGTTCACCCATTCTGGTTACAGTTGCATCTTAAGGGAAACCGATATAAACTTTAACTGTTATGAACAAAAAATTTACCCGAACGGGCCGGATTTCATTGCCGTTTTTTTTCATGATGCTGTTCACCCTCATTACAGGTGCAAGTCCCCAGGCACCCGGAAAGATCAGCATAGAAGGCAAAAACATCTCCATTGCTTCTGTATTCAGAACAATCAAAAAACAAACAGGCCTCACTGTTTTCTACAGCAACAAGCTGCTTAACGATTCAGAAAAAATTTCTGTTAACTTTAAACAGGCAGAACTTCCCGAAGTAATGAACCTGACTCTAAAAGGGAAAAAGCTCGATTGGGTTTTAAAGGAGAATTACATTGTACTGCAAAAAGCTGCATCTATCGAAAAGGCCGAGGAACGTATTCAAATTAAGCCCAGCCTGGAACAAAAAAAAGAAGATAGAACTGGTATTGTTACCGATGAAACCGGAAAACCGGCTCCAGGGGTAAGTGTAAAGATAAAAGGCCGTAATGGCGGATCAGTGACCGATGTAAACGGTCAGTATAAGATTGATGCTAATGCAGGAGATATCCTGGTATTTTCATATATAGGCTTTGCAGTACAGGAAATACTTGTTGGAGCGGAAAGCCGGATAAACGTTAAACTCCTGCCCCTTGATGAAAACCTGAACGATGTCGTGATTGTGGGCTACGGCACTCAGAAAAAGGTAAACCTTACCGGGGCGGTTTCACAGATTTCGGGTAAAGACATTGCTGCGCGGCCAATGGGACAAACATCCGCTTCGCTACAGGGAATGGCACCCGGGGTTACCGTAAGGCAGAGTTCCGGAAGACCGGGAGGCGATGGCGGTACCATCAGGATAAGGGGAGTCGGCACCTTAGTTGATCCCAATCCGCTGGTCATGATCGATGGAATTGAAGGCTCGATGAACAATATTGACCCCAATTTGATTGAGTCTATATCCATTTTAAAAGATGCAGCTTCCGCCTCCATTTATGGCTCAAGGGCAGCAAACGGGGTAATTCTGATCACCACAAAAAGAGCTGTTGGCGATCAGATCAACGTATCTTACAATAACTATATCGGCTGGCAGGAGGCAACCAATATGCCCAAGCTTGTTGATGCATTAGACCATATGCTGCTAACCAATGAAGCTTATATGAACACCGGACGCACGCCGTTATATTCTGAAGCGCTTATACAAAAATATCGTGAACAGGGTGGGGTCAGTTCCGATCTGTACCCCAATACCGATTGGCAAAAAGAAACCTTAACCGGTTCAGGCTTACAGCAAAGCCATTTCCTGACCATCATGGGTGGAACCCAAAAAGTAAAACTGCTGGGCTCGTTCGGACTTTTTGATCAGAAAGGAATTATTGAAAACTCAGGCTTTAAACGCTATACTATACGGAACAATGCGGACATAACGTTTTCGGAAAAATTGAAGGCCAGAATAGACCTGCAGTTTGTGAATGCCATCACCACTGACCCCGCAGCAGCATCGAGCGAAATTTTTCAGTGGATGAATGGAATTCCTGCTAATCAGATAGGTATAAACCAGAGCGGCCAGTGGGGTGTTGGATGGAATGGTTCCAATCCGATTTCGGCAGCTAGAGACGGTGGTACCAACCGGACGAGAGGCCCTTTTGGTAGCCTTAATGCCACGCTGAACTATAAACCTGTAGAATGGCTGGAAGCCGAGGCTGCTTATTCACCGAAATATGCCTTATCCTCATCAAAAAATTTCAGGAAAGCAATCCAATCTTACTTGCCAAACGGTGCCCCAAGTTTCCTCACCCCTGCCCTGACATCACTCTCGCAAAATAAAAGTGAATCATTTTATAACAATATGCGCGCTACAGTAACGGCCTCAAAAACATTTGGAGACCACAGTTTAAAACTTTTGGCCGGGGCATCAAGGGAGGATTATTTCAATGAATGGACTACCGCCTTTCGCGACACCTACATATTACCTGATTACCCAGTGCTAAATGCTGGTTCGGCCCTAAATCAGCAAGCCACAGGCAGTGAAGAAGAATGGGCATTACAATCGCTTTTCAGCAGGTTCAATTATGTATATAAAAACAAATATCTGCTGGAGGTGAATGCCCGTTATGATGGTTCTTCACGCTTTTCATCCGGAAATAAATACGGCTTTTTCCCATCTGCATCGGCAGGCTGGCGCATCTCGGAGGAAAATTTTATGGCTGGCTTAAAAAACGTAGTTAACGAAGCCAAACTAAGACTTTCATGGGGAAGGTTGGGTAATCAGAACATTGGTACCTACCCCTCCGTTACTACAATCTTACTTGAATCCTATACCCTTGGAAAACAGATTGTAAATACTGCTGCATTAAATACGCTGGCCAACAAGATGATTTCCTGGGAAACCACAGAAGAAAAAAATATCGGTATCGATCTCACTTTGTTCAACAACCTGAGCATAACCGCAGATTATTACAGAAGGAGAACAAGCGATATCCTGCTTCAGTTGGATATTCCGTTAATAGTTGGTGTTGCTAAGCCCTTTCAGAATGCCGGAATTGTTGATAATAAGGGCTGGGAACTTGGACTTGCTTACAAAGGAAAAATAAATGATTTTAATTATAACGTCAGCTTCAATATTTCAGATGTAAAAAACACCATTGTGGATACCAAAGGCGTTAACCAGACCGGGCTGACTGTAAACCGTGAAGGTTATTCAATCGGTTCTCTTTTTGGTTACCAGGCCGAGGGACTCTTTGCTTCTGATGCAGAGGTTGCCGCCCACGCCAAACAGTTTGGTACGGTAAAGGCCGGAGACATCCGCTATAAAGATCAAAACGGCGATAACCTGATCAATGAGGCCGATAAAATGGTTATCGGCAGCACCGTACCAAGGCTCACTTATGCATCAAACTTAAGCGGCTCTTACAAAGGTTTTGATCTTTCCGTGTTAATTCAAGGCGTTGGTAAAGCAAACGGCTATCTTGCAGGCCCTGGTATCTTACCATTCAATGTTGGGGGCGCAATTGGCGGAACCATAAGGGAGGATAACAAAGACCGATGGACACCAGATAATCCCAATGCCAAATATCCACGCCTTGCCTTCGGTGAAACCAATAACGAACAGGTTTCTACCTTCTTTTTAAAAAACGCATCCTATCTAAGGATAAAAAATGTCCAGGTTGGTTATACTTTGCCCGTTGGCATTGCCCAGAAAATGGCACTTAAAAGGCTCCGCGTTTTTGCAAACGGATCCAATTTATCTTCATTCGACAGATTCTGGGAAGGGTATGATGTAGAAGCGCCGGTTGGTGCTGGGAATATATACCCCCAGGTTAAGGTTTATAGTTTCGGTTTAGAAGCCACTTTTTAAAAACAGAACAGATGAAAACTAAGATATACAATTTAATGCTCGTGCTTTTATGCACTGCCCTATTTTCCTGTCAAAAAGATTACCTGGACAAAAGCCCCTTAAGCGGCCCTTCAGACGAATCATTTTTCAGCAACCAAGATGAACTTATATTGGCAGTAAACGGCCTTTACCGCTATGGAAGTTATGCCCCTTTAGATAACATGCCTCTTAACCTGCTTACCGACAATGGCACGGATATCGGCTGGGATCGAAATAATAGTGCACTACAGAGTCTGGGCAAGGGCAACCAGGATAGCAATAACGGTTTTTCCTTAAGCGTATGGACCGAGGGCTACAAAGTAATTGCCAAGTGTAATTTCATTTTAGATAATATCGATAAAGTAAAAGATAAGGCCACTGCCGCCATCTACAACAGAAGTAAAGCTGAAGCACGTTTTATGCGTGCCTACACTTACCAGTACCTTATTGATTATTTTGGGAGCGTACCCCTGGTTACCAAAACTTTGACACTCGAAGACTCACAACTACCTAAAACGCCAAAGGCCGAGGTACTGAGCTTCGTACTCAAAGAACTGACTGAATCAGCTGCTGATCTCCCTGTTAGCTATGGCGCTGCAGATGTGGGAAGGGCAACCAGGGGTGCCGCGCTGGGAATTAAAGCCAGAGTTGCCCTGAACAATGAGAAATGGGCGGAAGCCGCAGAAGCTGCAAAAGCAGTTATGGACCTGAAAGTTTATAGCCTGCACAATAATTTCGGCACACTGTTTTCTTACGCCGGACAAAATTCACCTGAAATTATATGGGCTTTTCAATACCTGAAAGCCTCAAAAACAAAAATGCATTCCACCCCCAATAACCTGGTGTCGCGCAATGGTTTGGGGTTCACCAATAAGGTACCGTCTCAATCTCTTGTCGATGCCTATACATGCACAGACGGGCTCAATATTGACAAGTCTCCCCTGTACGACCCTACATCTCCATATAAAAACAGAGATCCCCGGCTTGGCTTTACAATTGCAGTCCCCGGTTCTATATTTTACAACTACCAGTTTGAAACACACCGAGACAGCGTAAAATGCTGGAACTACAATACCACACCAGCTACACGTGTAGATAACCAGGATGCCCTGAATGCTTTCGCCACGTTTACCGGTTACTGCTGGAAAAAATATGTCGATCTGGAAGATAAGGCCGACCGGACAAATTCAGAACTCAACGTAATCCAGATCAGATATGCAGAGATACTGTTAATTTATGCGGAAGCAAAAAATGAACTCGGACAGCTGGACCAGTCTGTTTATGACGCCATAAACCTGGTAAGAACACGGCCGAGCGTTAACATGCCGCTTATCACGACAGGAAAAACAATAGCGGAATTCAGAAGCTTGGTTCGTAAAGAACGGATGTATGAACTAGCAATGGAAGGATTCAGGCTTTCTGATTTGCGGAGGTGGAAAATTGCCGATAAGGCGATGACCGGAAACTTTTATGGCAGGGTTCAAAAAGGATTGCTGGTTGCCGCACCACAAATTGATGTAAATGGCCTGGCCGATTACAGCGCTGTACCAAACCGGGTAGATCTTAGGATAATCGAAGTCCGCGTTTTCGATACCGGAAGAGATTACCTTTGGCCTATTCCAAATATTGAGACTGTTACCAATCCGAAACTCATTCAAAACCCCAAATACTAATGTTGAAACATACCTTTCTATACACCATGCTGCTAATGGTATGCGCTTTAACAAATCTTAAGGCGCAAACCTCATTGTATAAAAATTATGACATCTGCATTTATGGGGGAACCTCTTCGGGTGTTATAGCAGCTTACACGGCCGCCAGATCGGGGAAATCTGTTCTTTTGATCGAGCCCGGAAAAAATTTGGGTGGTATGAGTTCGGGCGGGCTCGGTTTAACAGATATTGGAAATAAATATGCCATCAGCGGACTTGCCCTGGATTTTTACCGGAGAATAGGCAAACATTACGGTAAGTTTGAGCAATGGATTTTTGAACCTCATGTGGCCGAAAACCTCTTTAACGAATACATCAAAAAAGCAAGGGTACCTGTTCTATACGAAAACCGGATTACAGGTGTGGAAAAGAATGGAAGTAGCATAACTGCCATTACTCTGGAAAATCCTGCAAATAAAAGTAAGGGAAGCGTAAAAGCTAAAGTATTTATCGACTGCTCATACGAGGGTGATCTGATGGCTAAAGCAGGGGTTTCCTACACCGTTGGGCGCGAAGCAAACAGCACCTATAATGAAACCTTCAATGGTGTACAGCTGATGAACGGCCACCAGCTCCCCGAAGGCATAGACCCTTATAAAATTAGAGGAGATGCATCCAGCGGACTGCTCTGGGGGATTAATCCAGGAAAACTGTTAGAAAAAGGCAGCGGAGATAAAAAGGTGCAGGCTTATAATTTCAGGATCTGCCTTACCAACAATCCTTCTAACCTAATCCCGATTACCAAACCTGAGGACTATGAACCTGAACGCTACGAACTGCTCATCAGACAGATGGAAAAAAGGAACTGGAAGTCCCTACAGGATGTTTTTATCTGGAGCGGGATGCCCAATCAAAAGACAGATATCAACAACAGGAACGGATTTTCAACCGATATGATCGGGATGAACTGGGACTACCCTGATGCAGACTATACAAAACGCGAACAGATCTGGACAGCCCATACCAATTATACAAAGGGACTGCTTTATTTCGTCGGTCACGATTCCCGGATTCCGGAACACATCCGGAAAGAAATCAGCCAATGGGGCTACCCTAAAGATGAATATACAAACAACGGCAACTGGTCCCCTCAGCTCTACGTAAGGGAAGCACGAAGAATGGTTGGCGCGCTTGTAATGACACAGCACCATTGTCAGGGCAGGGAAGTTGTAACGGATGGGGTCGGGATGGCGGCCTATACAATGGATTCGCACAATTGCGAGAGGCTGGTTGTTAACGGCATGGTCAAAAATGAAGGCAATGTAGAAGAAGGCGGATTTGGTCCATACCCTATTTCCTACCGTGCAATCATACCAAAGGAAAGCGAAGTTTCAAATCTAATTGTCCCGGTTTGTCTTTCTGCTACGCACATCGCTTACGGTTCCATCCGGATGGAACCGGTTTTCATGGTGCTTGGACAATCTTCAGCAATGGCGGCCGTACAGACGATAGACCGTAAGCTTTCTGTACAAAAAATCGACGTCGCCCTCCTTCAGCGACAATTAAAAAGTGACCCACTGGCTGACGGAAGCACGCCCGATATACTGATCGACAACAGCGATACCGATAAAGTACAGGTAAAAGGCAACTGGACGAAAAAAAGCCGCGGAGGCTTTGGCCCTGATTATTTTGAGGCTTCCCAAGATACAGATACCGCTAAATTTATACGTTATATGCCCGGTTCAAAAACCAGTGGAAAGTATGATCTGTACACCTATTACCCAAAACTTGAGGCGACCGATGCAGAAACCAGCATAACAATATTTGATGGTAAGAAAAGCAATACCACAATGATTAAAGGCGCAGAGGTTAAGGTAGTTGGTCAAACCTCAGGTGAATGGGTACACCTTGGACGCTATACATTTACCGGAAAGGGAAAGCCTTACATTGAAATCAGGGCTAATGGACAGAAAGTGGTTGCCGATGCGGTATTGCTGGTAGCTTCACCCAGGGAATAAGTTTATAGTATTATAATAACATTAAGAATTACAGAATTATCACTCTTAATGTTCAGTGTCCGGTAATGGATATTAATTAAAAGCTCATCGAAAGATGGGCTTTTGTTGTTTAGATCTATCTAAAATTAGTTGAGTTGGGTCTTAGCGGGATGCTACGACCAGAATGAGTCTGAGTTTATTTAGCCAGAGTTTCGATGATCAATCTAAGCTTTTTACGACTGAAATATTGGCAAAAATACCTATAACTGGGTATTTTTAAGTTTGTAGGATTTGTTGACTTTAGCAAAAGGATTGAATTAGTAATTTAACTACATTACAATAATAAAACCTACGAATTCGAAATTAAACTCAACTAAAAACGACCACAGTTCAACAAAATTTTATGAAATACGTTCTAATTTTGCTAGCAAAGCGAAATAGGGTGTTATTTTAAATGAGGAACGCGCGGCCATTTTTGCCGAAATGCCCACTTTAGCCGCATTAAATGCAAAGAAATACTATTTATTTATCACTTTAACTTGAAGGCATCAAGTCAGTTATTAGCGCCCAATACGACGTTGAGGCGTTTGATCCTCCTCCTCGCTTTCCCATGGTATCCGCTGAGATTTAACGATTTGAAGGATGTAATCTTCCCCTTCTTTAAAAGCATTGCTTTCAGTTAAAACATTTTGCATTCGATCCATATCCTCACCGTTGATAGTTACGCTAAACAGCCGAGCACGTTGAAGCATCCTAATATATGTATCGGGCTCTTGTCTGCGTGTCAACTGTCTTAATCCCCCTAGATAGTCTTCCCTATATACTGTAGGAATAATAATTTTAGACTGTCCCACGCTTGCCAACTCTGCGTTCATCATCACTCTTGCTATCCTACCATTTCCATCTAAGAAAGGATGTACTTCACTGATCATAAACATCATATAAGCGGCCCTCGCGAAAGAGCTTTGCAGCCCTCTGTAAAAATCAAACCCCTGTGTGAGTGTTCCCCTTACCAGTTTATGATCAACGAATTCGGTATCATCAGCACGGTTATTTTTATCCTTAAATTCTCCTGGATTTTTGTGCGGACGAGCGCTGAGTATAATCTTGTGTCTATATTGCAGGATTTGGAGCAAATGATCCGGATTTTCAGGAGTGATACTCATTTCTGATTTGTTACTAACGATTTGGTAAGTACCCAGAACATCATGCGAATCTTCGTCTCTGGCCGGAAGCGGCTTCCCTGTCTCGACGATTTGCTTGGCTTCCTCAATTTTGAACTTAGTGCCTTCAATAAAATTGGAAAAATACGCTTCAAAAAAAGCAAAATTACGGAATGCCTTAATAGAAGTATTTACTTCCGGGATGTCAGCAAACTCCCTTTGTTGCAATTCTACAAACAATTTTTCAAAAAGGGACAAACGCAATGGATCGTAAGGATGGCCAAATGCCCTTGCAATTGCGACTGGTGAGGTCAAAAAATCAGAAGGCTTTGTGGTCAGCATAGCACTGACCATCCTATTTAGCTTTTCAAATTCCTTTTCCATATCCAGTTCAACACTGATCTCTCTTGCCCTGTCTCTCAAAGCATTCAGACCTTCTTCACCTTTTATTCTGACTACCTGATCAAGACGTTCCTCAATTTCAGGTAAAGCGAGTGCTTTTGATGTTGCCCCAACCTTCTTACTTGACTGGAGATTTTCAAGCAATGCCCTTTCCTGTTGGGAAACATGAAGCTGTCCGCTAAAAACATTATCCCCTGATAAAATGCCAGGCCCTTTCATAATATTAAGGATCACTCCTGGTAATTCTATCTTTCTGTTATGGGAACTAGTAAGAAAAAGATCCCCGGTTGAGGTAGGTTTATATTCTAAAGCGGAACGGTGACTTAAGATAGTCCCAGGATATAATTGACCTATGATCTTAAAAATATTGCGCCTGATGATTTCAGCTGGATCTTCATCAAAATTTGGAGTATAAATCCTCGGAGCGATCTTTCTAAGCTCACCACTTTTGGTCAGTTTGCCGATCGATCGGCTGATCTCTGGATTACTTGAAGAAAAAATAACTTCCTGAAGATGTAGTGGTATTGTATTATCCATAGATTTAATTACAAAATTTTCTTACTAGACGATTCAAAATGTAGCATTAACACAAATTTTTCATACTATAAAAGCAGTTTCTACAAAAAATCATAAATGGATTTTTACAAATTTTTCGAGTAAAAAACCGATACAACTATGTATATCACAAATTTCTCATAACATAATAACTAAAATTACAAATTTTTCATATTATAACCTAAACTAAGGAAAAATGAAGAAGCAAAATTACCTTGACTCATTTAGATTTTATAATAACATATCTAGGTATAACTTCTTCTTTCGATATTCACCCTTACCACGATTATTAACCAAATTCTCGAAATTCACAATGCTCATAAAAGTTCGACATATTGCCGCTTGACTCTACCGAGACGGCAAAAAGCCTTGAAGTTCGAACCTTTTCTTTGAAAGGAGCTCAAATTCAAGGCTTTTTCTTTTTATCATGTTTTCTCAAAAAAAGAAAAAAAATATTCATAAATGCTGTATGGACTTTTCATCTGGTTATTCCAGATACGAAGGTTATCAGGGGTAAATGGGGATTTATGAAAGTACCTGGTAGCATTGATGGTTACGAACTTAAAGACCTTTATCTGGCACCAGTGACTGGTCATGACAAACGTATTTCTGTTAACGGAGAGATTCGTAAAGCTATTGGCAAAAAAAGGTGGTGATGAAATAATGGTGACCTTATATAAAACCTCCTATAACCATCTTACCCAGAAAGATTATGTAAAAGACTGCTTTAAGGATGCTGATGTGTATACATTAAGAATTGTGTAAGTAGAATTTACAAATGGATCGCCCAAATTATTCACTGGGTATTTTAAAAATGTCATTATTTCTTCGAAATCAAAATCCTTCGAAACCAATTCTAAAATGCCTTTTGCGCAATAACTTCTGCTTCTTTCAGGCACAACCCTAGGGGTCAATTTAAAATTGGCGAAAGGGGATCAAATTTATTGACATATGCATGAAAGCACAATCTCCTGAATAATTGTATTACGGTTTTAATTTTTTTAGTGCGGATTCAACATCAATAGGAGGGCCTACAAAGGCATTATTGGCGAAAAGCAGTTTCAAGTCATCTTTAGAGAAAAGTTTACCCATCTGCTCTTCATCCATATATCCATGATGACAGAATACATCATAAAATTTTTCTAGTTCAGCGGAAATAGGTTGGTGAATGGTAAGCAATTCCCCTGGATTATCGACAATAGGATTGGCAAATGTGTGTGCGGTTCCCCTTGGTATAAAAACAGTATCTCCCTCCTTGATTAGAGATATGTCTTTATCAATTTGAATTAAAAATTCTCCCGAAACAACATAGAATATTTCATCGTCTTTGTGATGTATGTGCAATGCCGGACCGCCCGTTTCATTGTTAGATAAATCAGCACCAGCGCTTAAATACAATTTATTATCCGTATCAACGCCGGATATCATACAACGCCCATAAGTACCTTTTGAAGAGGTCTTCTTTCCGAAAAACCTGCTTTCACCTGCGCTGACAATAAAGCCCTTCCCCGGCTTTACACCTAAATCTTTTATAGTCAGAAAATTCAGCTTTGCCAAAGCGGTAAATGGCACCGCTAGCAATGATGCTAGAAGAAATTTACGTCGTTCCATGAGATGTTCTTATTTGTGATATTGATGTTTCCGTTTGTTTAATATTCAATCTTATTAACTTAAACCTTATTTATCGATAACGGCCTAGCTCTTTTCCGGATAACAGGTAAGCTCAATTTTCTATCCAGTGCAGCTATGCCTTTTACAATTTTTGGTCTCCGAACGATATTTTACGTTCACTGACTTCCGGGATGATCTTATGCTTACGGTCTGAAGTCTTTTTTGAATTCTATTCGGTATGCTACACCATTTTCAAAACCTAAATTCGTAATGGAAGTAGGCCCCTCGGGTTTGATTAACTGGCCAATGTCTACAGGCATTTCATTAATTTTCAAGCTGTCTGATTTAATCAGTCCCCCATTCCCATCTTTCTTATAATTATTTATTTGACAGGGAATAATTGGCTTTGCAATCCACATAATGCTTTTCCATTTATGGGTATGAATTGGCTCTGATTTTTTTCCATCCAGAATTACTGCCAAGACTCTGACGTTATCGTCTTCATATACCACCCTATGGTTATCCGGCGCAGCTTTTATTGCATCCAAGCTGTCGGGCCAGTCCCACTTTGCAGAACGGGAAGAACTATCAATTGTTTTTGGCTTGGTACCGATACTTTGCTGCCTGATTTTGTCAAAATATTTTGTTAAACCAAAGCCCAAAAGTATACCAAGAAAAAGTCCGGCAAGTAATTGTTTAATTTTCATAGCATTGTTTTTTGTTTTTTGTTATTGAATCTTCCGGTAGGCTTTTGGCCAACTTTTTTTAGCTTGGGGTTAGAACTGAAAAACAAGGCACACACTTTCCCGATATACCTTTGGAAAAGGCCGGGTTTATGTTTGACGTTTAATCGAAGATTTTTATTTCTTCCAATTGGCTATGGCTTGATCCAAAGCGGGATGAGCTGTCTTTAGTAAATTTATTAGTTCCAGATCGCTGAGTTTCTGCTTATGGCTCAACAATGCACCCCATAGGTTGTTCATAGCGGCCAAGCCCCCCGAATCATAGATTTGCCCGGCTACAACGTGAAAACGACATTGATACCAACCATAATTGTCGGGATTTTTCTGCGCAATGTCATTGTAATATATTTCAAAATCCTCAAGACTTGTATATTTCAATCTTTCCAAAGGAAATCCTGCGACGGTCACCTGTGGAAATACCGTGAGCGAGGGTATAAGCCTGGGATTTTTTTCGGCAATGAACGTATGAAGCATTACATTGCAAAGCAACTCACTTAACCAATTGCGTTGTCCTAACATTCCTGCAGCTTTTTGGAACGCATGTCCCAATTCATGAACAGCAAGAAGATCAAAAAAATCTGTTAAGTTAACTTGTCCATTTTTATCCAGGTAGGTGGCTCTCAATTTTCTAACCTGTGCTTCTGGAAGTTTGTCGACTGGTGGTGTATTTCTTTTCCAGAAGTCGTTATTTTCAGAGGCAACCACCAGCCTGCCATCCTGCAGATAGTGAGGGATGCCGTAAATGGCATTGGGATGAGCATAAATTTTCCAGTCTGATGGGGAGAGCACCAACAAAGTATAATCTGGGTGAACTTTTAATTTCTTTTCAAAATAGATCTCAGCTTTGGCAACATTATCTAAAATTTTCCTTGCCCGTTCTCCCGCACTTGCACTAAAATATACTTTTTGGCTTACTCCATTCATTTTTTGGAGACCATTGTAGGCCTGCGAGAAAACCATTTTGGTTAATAATAACAGCGTTAAAAAAACGATATTTTTTTTCATGTCTTTTTTATTAATGTTTGAACAATTAGCCAGGAAATTAATCTTTGCTTTTTTAATTGTCAATGAATTTGTTTTTTAGCTCAGCACTAGCACCCTGTTTGATTTTTCTCCTTTCGTTTAAATCAGAACAACTTTTGCAGTAAAGCTTCTTTTCTTTGGGCAGATACTTCTACTTCCGAGCCGTCCGAGAGTTCTAGAGTTCCTCCGTCTCCTTTCCGGTATTTAACGACATAAGTTAAATTGATGATCATCGAACGACTGATACGGGTAAAAAACTCATCATCCAATATGCTTTCAAATTCTTTTAAGGTTTTGGAAACCACTATTTTTTTGCTGCCTGCCAATATAAATACACTATAGTTACTCATGGCTTCAATCCGGATAATTAGAGTCTTATCTACAATATAGATGCCTTCGGCAGTAGTCAGCGCTAGCCGATTGCTATTGATTTTTTCTTTTTTTAAAGACTTGTAGTTAGATTTTTCCGCCACACGTTTTCTTAACCTGGTAACGGCAGTTTTCAGTTCCTCCTCATCAACTGGTTTAAGCAAATAATCTACAGCACTTAACCGGAGTGCCTCAAGGGTGTAGCTATCATATGCGGTAGTAAAAATGACCTCAAAATCGAAGCTGCCCAAACGCTCTAAAAATTGAAAACCATTTATTTCCGGCATTTCGACGTCTAAAAAAAGTACGTCCGGTTTAAGCTCAAGAATAGCATTTAAAGCCTTAGCCGGCTGATTGAAAATGCCAACCACCTGTAACTCATCTTCAAAAAATCCGAGCTTTTGACTGAGCAGTTTACTCCCCTTAATCTCGTCATCCAATATTGCGGCTTTCAACATGTTTTTTTATTAAATTTCGTTTATTAATTTGGGCTAAACAAATAAAAATTAAGCTGTTAAAACTGATCTAGGTATTTAAAAAAATTGAAGGCTTTGAGTTTATCTTCCCCCATATTTCTGCAAAAAAATTCCACTTATGAGTGCTAAACCTATAGGGTCATGCATGTGACCAATAGGTCTATGCTGGTTTAATGTGCATCGCGGTTTCAAATTTACTTGGTCTATCCACCTCAAATGAACGACAGGGAAGGCCTGGCAAACTGTTTTTTCTTCAGATTAAGTGATCTATTTAGCGAAAATGTTATAGACCTTCAATTCTTATTGACGTTTTATTTTTTTTAGGAGGAATGGGTTGTGGATTCAGAATTACTTTGTCTTTTGGATAAATCTTTACAGGTCCTAATTTTTGATCAGGTATTTTATCGGTGATGGGTCGCTGCGGAATAAGATGAGTTGTAGGGGTTTGATCCAGAGCTTTGTTATGTATTGCGGGCGGACCAACACGGTTAATTATAGTATACCAAAATAAAGATTTTTTTCCCATATATTCCTGGTAAACATTTAGCCGATAAATTGTTTTTCCTTCAACCATCTTCTTACCAGGTATATGGTAGGGTTTAGGTTCGATATATAGATTTGTAATGCTCCATTTACCGCCATTTCCAATATTTACCGCCAGCGTTCTTTTATTCCCATATCTTTTTTGGTCGCCTTCCATGTTGTAAGCCATCATTATTTCGGCCTTCACCGATGCAGAAACTTTATTCGGCCAAACGGCGCCTGGTATTTCAGAGAATGGAACGCCTACTATATCAAAGGGAAAGCTTACTGTCATTTGCGTGCCTGTTGGCACCCCTACCACTTGTGGTATGGTGAGTTGTTGCGCGAAGCCTATGTAACTTAAACTCATTAAAACGATTTGAAAAAAGTATTTTTTCATGATAGATAATGTTAAATTGTTTGTGAAAAGCAGGTGTAAATTGACTACAGCTTTATCTCCGTAAAACTGTTTTTGGCTATAGTTGTGCCGTCACCCAGCTGCCCTGAACTGTTTAAACCGGTAACCCAAACTGTATTGTCATTTTTTATAATCAGACTGTGCTGATGACGCGTTTTAACTTCCCTTACATCCATCATTACTTGTTTAAAGGTTCTGACACTGGTAGTGGTAG
>NZ_JAPIVT010000030.1 GCF_026239735.1 Pedobacter sp. MC2016-05 | reverse complement strand
TGCCTTCATGTGATTGTAGCTATTGCTGCTAACTAATTTTCCCGATACAAGCGAGTTTATAAATATCGACAAATCTTGGGGTGTAGACAAGATATCCCCCACACCTACCACGTTTGGGAAATAGATTTCTTTAACCGGAACCCAAGATCCTTGAAACGAGTAAGGTCTTGCTTCGAGTGATAAACTATTATTTCTTGTTGCTGCAATTGTGTTTTTCAGGCCAATCTTATTGATAATTCTTTGTTTCAGTGCTGCTTGGTAGGTTTTGTTCGTGATCTTTTCTACTATATATCCAAGCAACAAGAAGCCACCGTTTGAATACTGCTGTTTAGCTCCAGGCTCGAAATGCGGTTTTACCTGAGCAATTTTGTCAAGCAGTTCTGCTTTGGTATGTGGCTCAGTAATCCATTCGATGTTTTCGTTCACATGGTCTGAAAGGCCGCTAGTATGGCTAAGCAAATGTTCAATGGTAATTCGATTTGCATTAGGCATATTTGGAAAAAACCTGGAGAGTTTTGTGTCTAATGAAATTTTATTTTCATCAATCAGCTGGAATATCATTACTGCGGTAAAGCTCTTGGAAATAGAACCAATTCGGTATTGAGTTTGTAACGTTGCGGGATTTTTTTTGTCTCCCTCGATCTGGCTAAAGCCGATAATCTTCTCATAAATTAACTTTCCATGTTTCGTAATCATTACACTTCCCATTACCTGATTATTCGAAGAAACTGCATTTAAAAAGCTATCCAGTTTGGCAATGTGAATGTCTTGGGCCTGTGTATTATAAAAAATAGTAGTAATGAGAAATGTAAGAATAGGAGTAAGGTTTTTACACTTCATTTTTATACCATATATCCAATGGAATGGAGGAAAAATATAGAGTTGAATATTCATTTGCGTAGCAATGTAACGTTTCACAAGCACTTATTCAAGACCAGTAACCTTAAAAACACATCAAATTAATAATTTGTAAATACTAAAGCCGAGATACCGATAATCTGAATGGACCAAGTCGCTGATTATCCAGGTGTCATTTTAATCCATTTGTCCTATTGGTTTTCAAACCGACGAGGCATAATAAAAACCGCATTGTATGAAAATCACTTAACGGAGCAGTTTTATAGTAGATTAATAGCTTACATTTTTTTCAAGTAAGATAGATGTTCAGAAAATTAAAATGAATGGATTTTGATGATGTACTTAATTTTAGGATGTATTACAGTAGATTGCTTTGCCGTCTAAAAGGGAAATGATGATAATGCTCAACATGAATCCCGGCTTAATTTACATATGCTTTTTCAGCGGATAGACTTGTTGGTCAGAACTATTTATCAGTTGTTTCCATCCTAAATTGATTGTAGCCCAAATATTTAACGTTAAATCTAAATCTTCGTTTGTTGAGACAAAATTACTTTGATGCTGTAATTAAAGTGTTATGATTGATGAAGATTATAACAGAAAATGCACTAAATCAATTCATCAATCAATTTAAGTGATACGTATAAAATTTCACAATCTCATTTATTACAACTTCTGGTTTATCTTGAGGTATATTGTGGGAAGTGCCTTTTAGATATAGTAACGTTGCATTCTGCTTTCTTTTAACAAAATCTTTTTGAGAGAGTTGAAATCTTTCATTTTCCTGCTTTGAATCAAACGGTCCAAATTCTGCCATTACATCTAATATTGGTATTGTTTCTTCTAGCGAGATTTTTCGAACAATATTACTATTACTTTCCATTGCGGCTAAAACATAATAGAGCCATGATTCTTCCTTCTTAAACTGTTTGCGATCCAGCTTCTTGTAAACCTGCCTGGCAAACCTCATGTCTGCTCTTGAGGCTATCCTGGGATCAAACATCATAATACCCTTTATTAGATGAGGATTTCTATTTGCGTATAGCATAGAATAAAAAGCACCCAATGAATGACTGACCAAGAGCATATCAGAATTTCCATAACCTAATTTTGTCAGTGCAAATTCAAGCCCTTTTACTTCGTTTAAAATGTTGTATTGATTTGTATCGATATCACTCTTGCCAGAACCCTGGCGATCGTAGGTTATCACTGTAGCGTTTAGAATATTATGCGCCCGGGTTGAGATTATGTCCCATTGACTGGCACCAAGCGCTCCACCTGATTCAAATAAAATAGTTTTTGCATTACCTTTAATTACTTTGATGTGAAGACTACAGGTACCTACGTAAATAAGGGTATCAATTGTCTGAGCATAGCTTTTATTAAAGTTTGAAAATAATATTAGTGTCGCTATAATGTAGGTTTTCATTGTGGCAGTATCTTGGTGTATATTTTAGCGCGCAGCACTAGTACGTACTGAAAGTACATCTATAATTTCAGATTCTTATATTTGGACGAATTATTCGTTTATTGAGACTTTTTTATAGACTTGAAATTAAACTATGAAGTTTACAGTTAAGGGGAAGTTATTTTTGCAGGTAGATGAGAGTGTTCCTTCAAGACATTCTCACGGAAAATATTACCGCTTCCCCTGGCTTAATAGTTTGCATACCTTATAACGGTGATCCAATAGTCAAATCAATGTGGGATAGAAAAACTAAAATTACTACCTGTTTCACCTGGTTTGCTTTCTGCCCATATCACTCCATCATGTAATTTTATGATCTTTGCGCAGATGAATAGGCCGATACCGAAACCCGATACCGTATGAATGCGCTGGTTTTTGCTTCTAAAATAGGGCTTAAAGAGTTTTTCTTCCTCGCCCGGTATGATGCCTATACCCTGATCTTTCACGCTAAATATCAAATTACTGTCTTCGACCCAGAATTCTATCTGAAT
Source organism: Pedobacter sp. MC2016-05 (assembly GCF_026239735.1). Taxonomy (GTDB): domain Bacteria; phylum Bacteroidota; class Bacteroidia; order Sphingobacteriales; family Sphingobacteriaceae; genus Pedobacter. Next base: position 38,410 of record NZ_JAPIVT010000030.1, on the reverse strand, counting down.
TGGAGATCCGGAAGGAGAATACTTTATAGCGTTGCTGATCAGATTATGTATAACCATTCCAATTCTATCCCTATCCCCATTTACCATAAGACTTTCACATTTTGTAGTGGAAATGCGATGGGTTGAGATCTCATTGATAAACTCCTCATTGAGTTCATCAATGAGATCACAAAAATTAAATTCTCTCTTCTCGATCTTCATTTCGCTAGACTCTATCCTGGAGATATTCAAAAATCCTTCGATCATCCGGCCCATTTTTGATAGCTGATGGTGGACCTTTTTAGAAATATTTGCGGCATCAACCTGTTGACCAAGATCATGTTTGTATGCTAACAGCTGTATAAATCCGCCGATTGAAGTTAGTGGTGTTTTAAGCTCGTGACTGACCATTTCTATAAACTTATTCTTCATGTGCTCTTCCTGAATAGCTCCAGTTACGTCCATCACAACAGCATATATTGATTGAGGTTTTCCTGTTTTATCTTTGCTCACCTTCCCAACTACCCGCATCCATTTCCGCTGGCCAGATATCAGGTGGCGGATAGGGTAGGTGCTATCAACCGCGGTTCCATGTTCAGCCGCATCATAGAGTACCTGATTTACTTCATCACGGTATTCCGGTTCTACTGCCTGCATTACCATTTGCCAGTCAATGTCTCCCTGTAACGGCAAACCGTAATGATTGCGGTATTCTTGGGACATTTTTGCTTTCAAGGTAGCGATGTCAAGACTACAACTTCCCATTTCAGCTGCATCCAATGCAGATTGAAGTTCTTCTTTGCGGGCAGCGATTTCAGTATTAGAGATGATGAGCGCCTCATTTAGCCTGGTAAGCTCCAGCAACTGATTTTTAGTTTCGCTTATTTCTATACCGGTGCAGACATATCCTAAAAAACGCTGATAACTATTTAGTCTTGGTGAACCTTTAATTTTTAACCATCTATACAGATTGTTTCGATCCTTTATCCTGAGCTCTGCTGAAAATGAAGCCCTGGTTGAAATCGCATTGTAAAGCTGATTATGAAAGGGCTCCAGGTCATCCCCATGGACTAGTTCCTCCCACTGGAATCTGCCCTGCGAAGGGATTCTTTCTCCCATAAACTTTTCCCAGGCAAGGTTGCGGAATTCAAGGCTTCCATATTCATCTACCATACTGATCAATACTTCTGAATCATCTGTCATGTTCTGAAGCGTCATCTCACGCTCCGAAACCATCGCCTTTTTACAGGCTATGCTGCCAATACCGAAGTTTAAAATGATTGCCCCTTGACTTTTATCTGTAGATATCATGTTATAAGACACTCCCTCAAACTCTGATTTGAAAGCATCCTTTACAGCGCTCAGGAAAAGCCTATCAAAATTTGTTCTAAACCATTGTTCCAGATCAAGTGCATAGTCCTGAATGAGATCTGGCGAACTATTTAGGATGAGTTTTAGACCAGGCGCTAAATCCATATTGACAATGGTATCCTTATCGATCTTCAAACAATCCGCAAAATAATCGTTGACCATGGAAATAGACATGCTTGGAGAAATGATCATTAAACAACTGGGCACTAAATTGAGTGAATGTTTAAGCTCAGCTGAAATATTATCTTCCATCGGTAACCGGATTATATTGTTTTAAGTAAAGTTTTTGATATATAAATTGACTATTCTTGTTCTATTAATTATCTAACCCCCCCCTTAGCCCAAATGTTTGAACTCATCTGAGTTTTCCGGGATTCTTAAATTTGCAGTTTATCGATCAATGCTTAACTTTGCTAAAATAAATAGCTAAAATCATTGCCAAAAAACTTTTTTAATTCTGCCAGGATTTCTGAGGAACACCTGGCTATAGCCCTTGCCCAGGTTAAGCTCGGCTTCTGGGAACTTGATCTTAAAACCAAACTGATTGAATGTACTGACCAGAACAGGATAAACTTCCGATTAACACCAGATCAGGTCATTACTGAGCAAACGATTATAGATTCCATATTACCTGAGGACCGGTGGCGAAGGGAGGAAGGGCTGAGGCAGGCTATGAATCCTGAAACACCTACCTATGATTTTGAAGTCCGTGTCAGGCATACCGGTAACAATATCCATTGGCTGCAGGTAAGGGGGACGGTGATTTTCGAGGATTTAAAACCAGTTCGCATAGTAGGTACAACCATTGATATAACCGAGAAAAAGGGTGCAGAAATTTTGCGTGATGAAATCTTGAATATTACTACCCATGAACTTAAATCACCCTTGTCAGTTGTGAAAGGGTACTTGCAGTTACTGCACAAATTCATTGTTAAAATTGGAGACACCAAGCATCAGCTTATTGCGGAAAGGGCAATTACTGCAAGCGGGAAGGTCGAGAGACTTATGGATGATATGATCAATAACAAGTTATATCACCAGACTGAGATGATCCTGAAAAAGGAAACTGTTAATCTTGAGGAACTGACACTAGAGGTCATTGCCAATGCCAGTCTCACCAGTGGCGATTTTGAAATCAGCCTGGCTACAAAAACAGATATTCTCAAGGTTACTGCGGATAGATACCGAATCGCACAGGTACTGACAAATCTGATCAATAATGCAATTAAGTATTCTCCAGGTGAATCCAAAATTCAGATCGAAATCTCCGGTGACCATACGAATATTCAGGTTTTGGTCATTGACTTTGGTATAGGCATATCCGAAACCGAACAGACAAAAGTTTTTGAAAAGTTCTACCGCGTGGAAAATGCTAGCACAATTGCATCCGGCAGCGGAATAGGTTTATTTCTTTGTTCAGAGATTATTGCCCAACATGGCGGTGCGATTCGGATAGAAACTAACCCTGCTGGTAAAGGAACGGTGGCCCGCTTTAATCTGCCACTTTAGATATAGGTGAAATGTCAGTAAAATTTATTCACTGACATTTCATTGTTCTAAGCTTAGGCTTTTGCCCATACGGATACTGACCCGGCCTCACAGTAAAACTCTGCCCAGCCATCTTCGCCAATAGTGACCTCTCCCTGATGATGTGATAGGTAATCACGAAATACGCTCCCTGCAAAATGAACGCCGACTTCCATCCTTTTGGTTCCCGCCGAGCCGTTTGATAAAATCACTGCGATTCCTGAATTTTGATGGCCGTCATCCCCTGATCTGGTCCAACCAATGCAGCTTGGGTGATCTAAATAATCTCTTTGTTCACCGTAGGCTTTGTCTTTTCTTAAATTCAAAAGCACCTCTAATTGTGGTAGAGGTTCCATGGTAACTTCATGGTCGAATCCATCTGTACCTTTATCGGTATAACTCGAACCATATACATCCGAGTAGAATACGCAAGGGTATCCAGCTTCCCGAAGCAGTATAACGGCATAGGCATGCGCCCTAAACCAGGGTTCTACCGTTTGCTCCAGGGACTGAAGGGGCTGGGTATCGTGATTTTCTACCAGTGTAACAGCAAGTTCAGGTAAGGCCTCTACAAGGGTGCCCTGAAGAATAGTAGTCAGATCAAAGTTTTCTCCTTCCTTTGAGGCGCGTGAAAAGTTCGCCTGAAGGCAGGCATCGAATAACGACATGCGTCTCCCGGTTGCGTTGATATAATCGAGCATGGATTGAAGATCACCCGGTGACCAGTATTCGCCGACCGTAAATAATTCCTTGCCCGTCACTGAACGCATGTGGTCCAGCCACTCATTGAAAAATTCAGCAGGCATGTGCTTGATTGCATCCAGACGGAAACCGTCCATTTCTGCGGTATGATAAAACCACTCGCCCCATTTTTTTAACTCTTCCCTCACGTGTGGGTTTCTGAAATCGATGTCAGTGAGCATCAGGTAATCATAATTCCCGTTTTCAGTGTCCAGCACATTCTCCCAACCGCTTCCATATTCGTTTTGGATGCTATAAACAGCGGACTCTTCCGTTCTGGCATCGTAATCTACGCCTGTGAAACATTGAAAGTCCCATTTAAACTGGGAATATTTACCTTCTCGGCCAGGGTAGTTAAAAACGGTGTAGGCATCAATTTCGAATGGTTCAGAAATGAACTCATTCCGGTTATCCGGATTCACTTTTCGCACGGTAACCGGCTCATGGTCGTCTGCGCCCCCCAGGTGATTGAGGACAATGTCTGAATAAACCTGGATGCCAGCCTCGCGAGCTGCGTGTACTGCATCAATGTAATCCTGTTTGGTTCCGTACTTGGTACGGATGCTTCCCTTCTGATCAAATTCGCCTAAGTCGTAAAGATCATAGGAATCATAACCAGTTGAGGATTCGCCTTCCATGCCCTTGTGAGCTGGTGGAAGCCATACTGCATCGATGCCCATGGCTTTTAACCTGCTGGCATCATCTTTTACTTTTTTCCATAAACTTCCGTCCTTTGGATAGTACCATTCAAAGTACTGCAGCATCGTATGGTTTTCCATATGTTTTTTAAGATTAATTTTTGTTAAGCATATCAACTGTGAACCATCCATAATTGTTTGAAGTTATTATGGTTAGTTGTAAGAAATTTTAATTCTCTTAAGAAAAAACCCCAAAACAATTTAGCATAGCACTCAAGGGTGGTGAGCCAACTGGGCTGCCAACATTTAAGTTTGCTTGCCCATGATCAAACCAAATATTCAATAAGTGTCTATAAACGTAATAACCTTTTTTTGCCGAAATAACCTATTGCTGAGATGGGAGGCTGGGATGAGCATATCACCAACATATCCGAAATCAAATTCCTGATTGCTACAGCCTGTAGCAGACTGGATATAGAGCATACCGACACGCTAAAAAGATTTAACTTATAAATTCATTGACGCGCTTTAAAAGTTTATCAATATCGAAAGGTTTTGGGATATATCCGTTTGCGCCCGCTTTTAAGGCAACTTCCTTACCGTCCTGAGCGGCCGACATGATCACTACCGGGATGGATGAAATATTTTTATCCTCCCGCATACGCTTCAATATCTGATCGCCGGATATAACTGGCATCCATAGATCCATTAAAACCAGTTGCGGCCTTGTATTTGAAATCAATTCCAATACCCTTTTACTGTCAGTTTCAGTGATAATTTCAAAGCCGCTTTCATCGAGCACAATTTCCAACATCTCAACTATATCCCTATCATCATCACAAATAAGAAGTTTTTTACTCATCACCACTCTCCTTTGCCTTTATTGGTAGCGTAAAACTAAATGTTGCCCCTTTTCCTGGCTCACTGTCTACCCATAGGGTTCCACCATGTTGCTTGATTATCTGGGCACATATGTATAGTCCTATGCCCATTCCAGGGAAATGTTTCTGGATGGTTGAAACCCTGAAAAACCTATCGAAAATCATTTTCTGATCTTCCTGACTGATGCCAAATCCATAGTCCGTTATGGAGACCTTTATATAATTACTCACTTCAGTAAGCATCAATTTGATTTTCCTCGAATCAGGGGAATATTTAATGGCATTGGTTATCAGATTCTGTAGCACCTGGGATATCTGTGATTCATCTGCCGGTATCGTATGGTTAGTCTGTCCTTCAAAGATTAGGATATGCTCTGGATTTCCCTCTTGTGCTTCTTCAAGCATTTCTTTAATGAGGATATTCATATCAATTGAGTCTGCATCAAGTACCAATTTTCCAGATTGTATCCTTGACATTTCCAGTAAGCTTGTGATAATGTTTTGTAGCCGGTCGATTTGTTTGCCAGATTTATTAACCATCATCGGTATTTTTGGATTAATGTCAGCAGGTAATAATCTTAATATTGTCTGGTTATAACCCTTTATGGTAGTTAGTGGAGTTTTGAGTTCATGGCTGGATACGGACAGGAAATCATCCTTCCTGTTTTCTGAAGCGCGAATTTGGGTAATATCCTCTATTGCTATTAATATTCTATCCTTAAAACTGCCTTCTATTTCAATTCTATGCGCATTAAGCAGCATGAGTTTTCGTCCAATATGTGGAAATTCGTGGTCAACCTCAAAATCCAGAACGGGATTATTAGTGGGGAGTATTTGTTCCAACAAAACCCTGAGCTGTTTGATATCCCATTGACCATTACCAAGATCATATAAAGAACGGCCGATGGTATCTCTATTTTCTACCTTGAAGGTCTTCAAAAAGAAATCATTGGCCGATATAACTTTGTACTCAGGATCTAAAACTATGAGCCCCTGACGGATGGTTTGGATGATGCTATCCAAATATTCCCTGTTTTCATTCAACTCCCGTGTTCTTTTCTCTATTTTTAGCTCTACCTGCTCACGTTCATGTTGAAGGTTTTCTTCTGCATTTTTTCTTCTGGTAATATCGTTCTGTACGCCGATGAAATGCGTCACCTGTCCAGCTTCCCCCAATATTGGTGAAATGTAAAGCTCATTCCAAAACAGTTCCCCTCCCTTTCGGTAGTTACGCAATTCTACAGTGATAGACTCACCTTCGGTAACGGCTTTTCTGATATCCTCTCTTGCCTGCTGATTGCGTTCGTTTCCCTGGAGGAAGCGGCAGTTCCGGCCGATCACTTCTTCACGTAAGTACCCTGAGAGCACTTCGAAAGCCTTATTGCAGTATATGATCGGGTTATCAAACTGTGTATTATCAGTGATGATGATGCCGGAAATTGATGAGTCAAGTGCGGACTTTAAAAGTTTAATGTTTGCGGGGTCATTCCCTGATATGGGAAGATCAGATGCATGGTTTATACTCAAAACTTGGCAATTATTATTATGTAGTCTATAACCATTAACAGTGGTGCTATAGAAATGTTTTGATATACAAATTTGACTGAGCTTTTTGGTTATTAATTCCCTTGCAGCTATTCTTTTTTTAGGAAGTGTATGATAAAATATATTACCATTTCTGAAAAACCAGACTCAGATAATATAAGTCTATTTTTTTTGCCTTGATTGGTGCACTAAACTTAAACGAGAAAAAAATATAAAGTAGGGTTAGGATACCTTCGTTTTTTGAGACAGTTTTCTTTTTGACGTAATCAGTGTAGGTAATTTTCTACTTTTGAAGCGAACTTAGTATGTGGTTGGGTTTAAAGATTTTTAGTAGTTAAGTTAACTTGCGTGTTTTTCGGCTTCCCAAAATATGGCTTTGTTGACCTAGCTAGAGGATTTCCGCTATAAGCGAAGTGATCCTTTCTTTCTATCCTTAGAATATTCTTAAAGCACTTCCGTTACTATTGTTTCCATTACTGTTCATATTATTGTGCTACAACACGCGCTGGAGGAAACTTTCAATCTATACTTGCCTCTTCTTCTTGGTTTCAGCCACATTCATTTACCTTAAGATCATCAGAACTTAGGTAATGTTGAACAACCTCGCGCTTGAAATCGTCCGAATAATGCTTTACAATTTTCATCTTTTATTGAGTTTTATGTGCTCAAAATTGTAAACCTAATTCCAAACAAGACAATCCGTATATATATTATAACTATCAGACAAAATCTGTATCGAAAAAGACTTTTGTAAAGTCCAGCATAAGTGAGCTTTCGAGCATCTCCCTTTGCTTTAAGTATCTCTTGCCATCAAAAAACTCAATGTTGATTTATCTTGTTGTCCACTGTTTTTTTTGAAAATGACCTTTCAGTTCTCGGTCGCACAAATAATTCGGATATGGATGGTCAATACATCAAGATTGATACATTTCGAAGGATCTATCTTCCGTTATCAGCCTAAGATCCGCTCTATATAAGATTATGGGATGTTCTGCAGCTAAAAACTTCCGATAATGCTTAATACCGAAAGGGGAATTGAGGTAAAAAATACATTACGCATTTGGGATCATTTTCTTTACCCTGTATTTTTAGCCCACACACAAATATAATAATGAGAAAATTACTTCAGGCAGTTTTGCTTGTAGCCTTTTGGATGGGGTTGAAAACTGAAGTGCTGGCACAGGATTTTTACGGTTAAAGGAAAAGTAGTAGATACCTCAGGAGTAGGGTTGCCGGGAGCAGTGGTGAGGATTTATGATAGCAAAGACAGTACCGCGGCTTCCACTGATCCTGATGGGAACTTTTTGTTTAGCAAACGATCAGGAAAACCCTTCATGCTCACAGCGGATTTTATTGGATATAGTTCCTACAAAGGTTCATTCGATTTTAAAAGCGGTAAAGAACTATCAATTCCGTTCATTGAACTCAAGGCTTTGTCAAATACTTTGGATGCAGTGGTTATCTCCGGAACTCCGCCGGTTAAAATTTCGGAGGATACGGTGAGTTTTAATGCAGGTGCGTTTCCTGTAAGGGAAGGGGATGGTGTCGATGAGATGCTCAAAAGATTGCCTGGGATAGAGGTTGATAAGGATGGCAATGTAACCAGCCAAGGTACTCCAGTGACTAAAATCAGGGTAAATGGCAAGGATTTTTTCGGAACGGATGTGGCCACAGCGATCAAAAATCTACCCGCTGATATCATTAAAAACCTACAGTTCATTGATGATTATGGGGACCAAGCCCGTCTTACCGGTATCAAATCCGGCGAACCTGAAAAAGTGCTCAACTTAACCATCCAGGAGGATAAAAAGAAAGGTTATTTTGCTCGTGCTGCTGCAGGTGTAGGGAATCTCGAAAGATATAACTTTAACCTGCGTGGAAATAGCATGAAAGGTGAGCGTCAACTTTCGCTTGATGCGACTTTTGCAAATGCAAACGTAAGGGGCGGAGGTGGAGATGGTATTACCACGCGAAATAAATTGGGGCTGAATTATAAAAATGAATTTAGCAAAAAGCTCTCAGCAGATTTAAGCTACAATTTTGATGACACCAAAAATTCAACCATCAGTTCCACCTTTACCCAAAGTTTTTTACAGGATAGTTTACTGAATGCCACCAGTCGCGTGGAAGATGCCAGGAGTGATAATACGGTCAGCAACAACCGCCATTCGCTCGGGGGGAATATAGAATACAAAATTGATACGTCTAACTATCTTAAAATCTCCCCTAATCTTTCATTCGAAAAAAATTCAGGAAACAATTTCAGTAGCTCCCTGACCCGTCAGGATTCTCTATCCACTGACCGCTTTGGCTCATCACTTAGCAGTGGACAAAATATCAATATTCGAACCAACGTCTTTTATAACCACAAATTTAATAAGCCTGGTAGAAGTCTTACCGGCTGGAGCAATATTGCCTATTCGAATGATGAAAACAGCAGAGATATCGATAACAGATATATAAATACTGATAAGACTAATATAGATACCCTTGTTCAAAATCAGATTAACGGGCAAAACGCTACTAATTTGCAGTTCAATATCGGAACATCTTATATGGAACCGTTAGGGAAGCATAATTTTGCTGAGATAAATAATAGCTATAACCACTCTGCCAATAAAAACTCGCGCGAAGTATTTGATGTCAATCAGGGAATCCCTGGCTTCAATAGTGAGCTAAGTAACTTATATGACTATGAGTTTACCACCAATAGGTTCGGTCTAAATTTCCGGCATATTGGCGATAAGTTAAAGTATACGGTTGGACTGAGTGCTCAGCCTGTTACCCTTAAAGGAGAGAATCTGAGCAGAAAAATAAATACGATAAACCAAACTTTCAACTTTATCCCTTCGATGCGCATTAGCTATAAATTCTCTCAGCAACGTTCTTTGGAACTCAACTATCGGGGCCGGAGCAATCAACCCAGTTTTCTTCAGTTACAGCCCATCAGCGATAATTCAGATCTGCAAAACATCGTCACAGGTAATCCTGAACTATTGCCCGAATTCATTCATGGTATAGATATGCATTATAAGCAGGCAGATTGGAATGCTGGGAAAGTGGTTTTGGCAAATCTACGGTATGAACGGATTGATGATAGAATTGTTTCCACTAAAAAACGTTTGCCAGGAAGTGTTTATCAGCAGACCAGCTATATCAATACTGATGGCTATTATAGTCTTCGTGGTGATTATGACATCAGCCAGCCGCTTTTACCTGGACGAAAACTGAGTCTGGGGCTTTCCGGTTCAGGCCAGCTTAATAATAATGTTTCATTCACGGACGATACCCGAGTTGAAGCGGAAAACTTCAACTGGCAACAGGAAGTGGAGTTGCGGGTGGATATAGAAAATGTGGTTAACCTGGAAGCCGAAGCTTCTTATTCCCAGAATATTACTCATTATTCTACAGACTTATTTCCTGAGAGAAGAACCCAACGGTTTGAATATGGCGTGGAAGGACGCACTTTTCTGTTCGATGACCTCACTTTGGGATATGATTTCAGCAAACAGATTAACATGGGCTATGACAATGGATCGGTCCGAAATCCAACACTGCTTCGTCTTTATACCGAATATAGATTTTTGAAAAATAATGCTGCAGCAATTAGGGTGGAGGGATTTGATCTGTTCAATCAAAACGCAGGAATCTCGAGGGATGTTTTTGACAATGTTATCGTTGACAGGCAAGTCAACCGTTTGGGCAGATACTTCATGTTTTCCCTGATCTTCAGAGTTCGAAACTTTGGAAGTTGACCAGGCAAATTCATGGAGGAAAAAATGTAGGGGAATAACTTATTTCTTCAGATTCACTCCTCTATCTATATTATGATCTTTTAATTTTCATAATTGGTGATTATAAATTTAAAGAGCCGATATAAAGCCCAGGTTCCATCTCGAATCCCAGTTTACTTTACATATGCTTTTCGGCGGATAGACTGCTTAGTCAGAATTATTTATCAGTTGGTTCTTCCTCAAAATTATCGAAATAAGAAAAGTCTTTTGTAATTAATCCATTTTCAATTGTAAAGATAGTACAGATTGGTAACTCAAATTTAGAATTTTCTGGACTTGTGCCGGTTGAGACGAACTCGACAATCATATGTTTACCTCCAGACGGATAGATTTGAATAATCTGGTCATGCAGATCTGGAAATATCTTATTAAGTTCAGAATACTTCGCAATTATTTGCTGTCTAGTTTGTTTTACAATTCCCTGCCCTAAAGATGGATCTTTAAACTCCGAAATGTCAGCATACATTTTGGATAACTTAGTCCAATCATGATTATTGAAATGCTCAAAATACTGTTTTACTAATTTTTCGTTATCTGATATTGCCATAGATTTTTCTTTTTTATTGCTGCAAGCACTAAAAATCAAGATTATTATAAAAAGCGTCAATATTTTCTTCATGTTTCTCTTATTCTTAAAGTTTCAACTATAGGCCGACCGCTAACTAATAGGTGTATACGATCACGAAAGCACCAAATCTCTAATGATATTTTAAAAAGGATAATCATAGTGTCAATCCTCGCGTAGAGTAAATATACATCATATTTATTAGTTTGACTAAAGGTGTTTAGTGGATGAAATCGACCGTTTGTTAGGATAGAGAGGTAAATTGCGATTTATAGATATTCGTTCAAAAACGAATGAAGTTCTCAGCCACCCTTTTTATCCTAAACAAATTATTTATGCAACTTTATTACTAAAAGTTAAAGTTTAAGAATAGTTAGTTAATCTTGCAATCTTAAATCATTATTTTTAACAAATCCTTATTTCTATGAAGAAATCCCTGTTGGTTGCGATTTTTATTATGCTATCTGTTGTCAATCGTTCTTTCGCACAAGCAGACAGCATCAAAAACTATCTAATGGATGCATTAAAGATAATGCAGACAAAATCAGTAAACAAAGCAAAAATAGATTGGAATGCAGTACAGCGCAAAGCATTAAGCGGTGTTATAAAGGCAAAAAACATTAGAGACACCTATCCAATTATTAAGGAAGCTTTAAATGCATTGAATGATTCACACTCCAATTTTTATGAACCAGAAAAAGTTCGAGCATATACCCTTGGTTACAGAGCTACTGGGCAATCCTTCCCAGTGATTAAAAGTGAAATGAAGGCCAATAAATATGCCTACATCAATTTGCCAGATATCGGATCTTTCAATAATGATGATTGGAACGAGTATTTAAACGAATTTTATAGACAGGTTAACCTCCTACACCAACAAACACCAAAAGGCTGGATTATAGATTTACGAGAAAATTTTGGAGGTATGCTTTATCCAATGTACGCTGCAGTTGCTCCATTTCTTGATGAAGCAAATGTAGTAGGCATTAAGGATGCTGAGGGTAAAATAGAATATTTTAATTACAAAAATTATAAGTTTTACGAAGGAAAAAAAGCAAGCCAATATTTTATAATTACAGAAAAACAACCAAAAAAGATTAAAAGGCCTGTAGCTATATTGGTATCAAAAAAAACAGGGAGCTCTGCAGAATTTATCACCGCTGCTTTTGTAGGACAAAAAAGGGCAGTGATTATTGGAGAAAATACACAGGGACTAACCTCAGGAAACCAAGAATACAAGTTAGCGGACGGAGCCTTTATCGCATTATCAATAGGCAATACTATAAACCGAGAAGGGAAAGAATATGCTAAAGTAGGTGAAGGAATAGTACCAAATATTATGATAAAAAAATCTTTGGATAAAAATGAGACCAACCAATCTTATCTTTCAGCAGCATACCGATATATTGACCAGAAGTAGCATAGACATCCACTGTTATCATAATGATATAATTTAGAATTGGCAACTTTTGGAATTTATACATCGTATCATTTGAGATAGTTTTTAGGTGATGATTATCAAACACAATAAAAACTTAAAACTATCAAGTTGCTTTTAAACTACTCAAATCATGCATTGAAAAACATTCATTTTGTGAGACAATTTTTCTTTTTGCCCTAACAGATAAAGTAAACATACATCGAAAGAAAGATATACAGTAAGTGATTGATAATTATTAAGTAGAAAATTTCTGTCAAATAAAAAGAGCCAACATTTTTATAAAATGTTGGCTCCATCAATACCTGACTTTTAATTATTTTACATCACCTTTAACCTTGTTTGCAGTACGCTGACCAGGAAGATAGATTTGAAAACCAAAAGATAAGTTTAAATTATTTTGTGTAGTAGCACTACCAAATCCTATTAATCCATTGTATTTTAACAAAGTTTCTAAACCAATATTTGGCGTAATAAAATAGGCAAAACCGGGACCAACACTTAAGTTTAAGCCGTTAGTATTTCCACCACCCTTGCTTACGTTAACACCGCCAATACCAGCAGTTGCTTCAGCAAAGAAACGACCATGACGTAGAACTTCCACGTCTGATCCAGCGTAATAACGACCTAATGCGCCAACACCGTAACTGGTTGTTGTATTCGAGTTTTTAGCAGTTTCCAGGCCGAAGTTTACATAACCACCCAAAGCAAGGTTATCTTGTATAAACCAAGCAGCTTTTGGCGTAATATCCACGCTGAAAATTTTTGGATCGTCAAGACCAAGGTTAATATTAGTCAAATTTCCACCAACCATTACGTTGCCTTTTTGAATTTGTGCGTTAGCTACACCAGCAAATAATGCGAAAGAAAATAAGCTCGAGATAAAAATTTTTTTCATATAATGTTTTGTAAATTATACCATAACTGCTATGGCTATTTGTAAAACAGCTACCAAACGATAAAGTTTTAATAACTTTTTGGGCTAGTTGGTTTTTAGCCGATTAGCGTTATAACATGATGTTATTGTGATAAATAAAATGATTAATTAATATTTACTAAACCATTAATTAAACTTTTCGTTTTTTGAGACAATTTTGAAAACTCATAGAAGGTCGATTTTCTACCCTTCCGCCAGTCTACGAGTTGTGAAGTGAGAGAATGTTATGTACTGGCTTTGGCTTCTAGAAAATAAATTAATTCAGGATAAAAATCCTCTATGCTTTCATAATTATTGCCATCCTCGGTATATCTATCCATGAATAAATACAAATTATTTGCCAATCTAAAATGCTTTGCCTGATTGGAAATCTCCTCCTCGCCACTCTCCTTTCCATATTTTATTGCAAGTATTTTTGCTACAAAAGCCCTTACTAGAAGTTCATCTACCTCATTTTCCCATTGCTCATCAGCTAATCTCTTTCCCTTAGTTGTTGTTAAGAAACTATTTTTGATCTTATATAGTCGGGCATGATACTTTTTTACAAAATTTCTTAGATAAATATGGCTCGACTCATGAGCAACCACATTTACTGCTGGCTCAAAGTTGACTAAGCTATCATCCGTTAGCTTCTTGGATCTATCTTCGATATATCCTGCCTTAACCATGATATTATCATTAAAGATTTTATTGCTCGAGGGTATTGCATTGCTTCCATGGTTGCACAAAATATCAGTATAAATGACGTATTGGCCCTTTTGTTTGGATCTATAGAAAGAATCTACAGTGTTTAGAATTCCGCTGTTCTTGATATATGATATACCATTTTTATTAACGCGTTCGTAAACTGAATGATTTTCTTTGATGAATCTTTCTACCTGGCAACTTTTATAGAATTTATTAAATTGCAATAGAAAGCTATCCAAAGGAGCATTTCTAATATAAGTGATTTCAGGTTTAACGATTAATTTAAAGGGATAACGTTTTGATAAAAAAAGACCTAACGACGCCATGTCAGGTCCGTCCCAATTTTTTAGTTTCCTATACCAATTTAAGGAAGGGTCATCGTTGTACTTTTTAAAATAGGCTTTCACATCGCGATAATAGGTGGATGGTGTTGGCTTTGTGTCGAGGGTATCGGCGGTTGCCAATGTATAAAATATACTAAGTGCCTCAACTCTTGGGTCAGTTTTGATTGACAATATTTCTTGCCCGTACGATACACCAGCATGTATTGTAAATATTAAGGATAAAAAAGATGGTAAAAGGAATTTTTGAAACATGGTCTCGAATCTATAAAGAATTTGAAGAAAGACAAAATTTTAGGGATTATGCCACTCGAGTGATTATAGTTAAAAATTTTAATGCTTAGTAATTAAGACACTTTCTGTCATAATAGTTTCGACAATTTACCTCTATAAGAGGTGCATAGAGTATTGATCACTTTAGCAGGGTATGAGGCTAAACCATTATACTCCAATTATAATTCAAGCTAACCACTTATTAATATGATTAACCGCAAGGGGCTATGAATTTTTTTAGTGGGCTGGCAAAACAAGATCTAGTTAGCCACTTCTCTTAACTATTCCTGACACGTGAAATATTTCACTATTTTTCATATCTCTAAAAAAACCTATTATGAGATGTTTCCCTTACTCATATTTTAAGACACTTACCGCATTTGCATTGGCGACACGATAGGATTGGAGGGTGACTATAATTAGCGTAATTAGCAAAGATGCTGTCACCGCAAATACAAAAGGCCAAATGCTAATTGAACTCCGGTATGCAAAATTTGCAAGCCACTTACTTACTAATACATATGCAAGCGGCCAGGCAATTACATTTGCAATTAATACCAGCTTAATAAACGAACCGTTTAACATTGTTACTAATTCTAAATTCGAAGCGCCCAGTATTTTTCTAATAGCTACTTCACGGGATCGTTGTGCAGCTATGAAGGAGACTAATCCAAATAACCCAATAAATGCAATGAACATGATCAAAGCACCAAATGTTGTTAGCAGGATCCCAGTAATCCGTTCTGATTCATAGTATTGTTGGATATCATCATCTATAAATTTCGCATTGTAAATTTCATTGGGAAACATATTCGTCCATATTGCCTCAATCTCTTTTTTGGTGTTTTGGATTTGTGATTGGTCAAGCTTTATGCCCATACTGTAGTATTGCCGTTTTTCCTGGTAGAATATCATTGGTGATATTTGCTCTTTTAGTGATTGATCATTGAAATCCTTTACAATTCCAACGATTGGCCCTGTCCTCCCATTTTGTGATATTATTTTCCCCAATGCTAATCGAGGGTCAGAAATCCCAATTTTTTTAATAAATGTTTCATTTGTAATATAGGCATTTGCGGTATCGCTTTTGCCATATACTTTTCCAGCTATAAATTCTAATGCGAATAAATCAAAATAATGTTCATCACTCATGCTTAGCCTCACCTCAAAATCTTTGTTCTCTCGACCGTCGATGTAAAAATTTGTGGTGTTCATTAAACCTGATAATGGGGGTCTTGCGAAAAAGCTTAGCATTTTTATGCCTTTTACCTGCGACATCTTATTCCGAAAAAGCGGTTGATGGCTCAAACTGGCACTATCACCTGGAAAATTAATTAGCATGATATGGTCTTTTTCAAAACCTAATGGTTTTTCTCTCATGTAGTTCATCTGTCTTATCACCATCAATGTTCCAATAATCAGTATCACAGTAACAGCGAACTGAGCTACAATCAGCAGCGTTCTAAAACTTATAATTCCTGTTTGAATTCTAATTCTGTTTTTAAGTGCTGACACCGGATTTAAGCCAGAGAGTATTAATGCAGGATAAAATCCTGCGAGGGCGCTTACTACAATAAGCAATATTACTAGGAAACCAGCCATTCCTACATTCAAAGATAGCGCTGAAGATATTGGAACTTTTAAAAAAGAAGATAGCGGAGAAAGTGCCAGCTCTGAGAATATGCATGCTATAGTCATTGAGCTTGCTGTAATAAGTATTGTTTCAGTAAGAAACTGAATAACCAGTTGCGGCCTTATTGCGCCCATCACTTTTCTTACCCCAACCTCTTTCCCCCGATTTACAGATTGAGCGGTTGCAAGATTTATAAAATTGATACATGCGGAAGTCATTAAAAAAATTGCAATTAGCCCAAGTCCGAAGACATCATTTCGGGTAACAGCCGTATCTGCAAAATTGCTATACTGTTGGCTAAAATGGATGTCCTTTAGCGCCTGCAATTTATATTGCTGCTGTCCTGGTAATTTTTTTTGCTGTAAGTATTTGTTACTAAGCTTTTTCAAGGAATGATTAAAAGTTGTAACTGAAGCATCTTTGCTCAGTAGGGCAAAGCATTGATTATAGGAACTCACGCTTTCCCAATCTTGGTTTTTATTTCCCCAGAAGGTAGAAAAGCTTGCCATAATCTCCATTGGAACGCTACTGCTGCTTGGAATGTCTTTAAATATGCCAACAACCCGTAACGGTACAGAGTTCCAGAGCGTCACGATTTTATTCTCTGCCTCTTTAGTAGAACCAAAAAGTAATTTTGAAGTTCTTTCAGACAGCACTACAGTGTTTGGTGCCGAAAGAGCACTGTTGGATTTTCCCGAAACCCAGTTAACCTGCAGTATGTCGAACAGCGCCGGCTCGACGAAATATAGTTCTCGATTTGCCTTATATTTAATTGTTCCTTCTCCATCTTTTACGATTATAACTCCGCTGTTTCGTGAAATTCTTGCGATTTTTTCAATCCCTGCTAATTCTGCCTGAACAGCAGGTGCAAAAGGGAAGGGCACACCTGAAGAATAATCATCAAAATTATTGTATTTCCAATCCGTAACAAATCTATAAATCCGGTCTCCGTTATTAAAATGCCTGTCATAACTCTGCTGAAATTTTATAAACGTAAATATTAAAATGCAACCGGTCATTCCAATAGTTAGACCAAGTATATTTACGCAAGTATATAACTTATTGCTGTATAGATTTCTTAGAGCAATTTTAAGATTTAATTTAAACATTGAGCAATTTTCGAATTTTATCACCATTCATCATGCCAGTTGTTTTTTCGCTGTTTAAACTTACTGGTGAGCTTAAAACATCTAGTGTGCATCTAATGCAATGTCCGTAAACGAACAAAACTGTACGATTGTGAACATAGGTACTATACTATGAAAGAAAATTTTTGTTCTAATTCCTAGTATCCATTTACAGCGCAAAGAATATTGTACATGCATGGGTTCTAATCTTCGTTTTTTTAGACAAATTCTAGTATAGAATTCTTCGCCTATCAAAATTGGTCGTTTTTATACAAAATATTTATATCTCAAACTTCTAACCTAGCCCAAGGCGACTTTCTTTAGGCATAGCTTAAATCATGTATCAGAACATATCCTTTTACAGACTATACTAGGTTGCTATTTGTTTAAACCATTTTAATGAGATTTCGATTAGCCTCTTTTTATGGTGTGCTAAAGCTGTCATTTACAAAGGGCAGTTATTTCTTAATCAGTCACTTAATTTTAATGTTTTTCATTGTTAGCGATATATTCTAAAGTCTCTTTTAACCAGTCGTTACTTTTAAGCACCACATCTGGGTTAACCCGACACCCTCTATTGAATTTCCGCTGCGGGTAATGATTTGGCAATTTGGAATAAACAGCCAGAAAACAGTATCTGTGTTTGGAGAGTGGTAACCCTGCGACGTTCCAGGATTACCTGCGCCAGCTGTTGTTTCGCCTAAAATAATTGCTCGCTTCATCTCCTTTGCTGTAAGTCCAAAGTACTCCGCCGCAGAAAATGTATTTTTAGAGGAAATGATGTAAATTGGCTTGTCGAACAATTTTGACCCATCGATATAATTAAATACCACCTCACTTTGGTGCCAGCATATGGATCTTTTAACGTTTGCTGAGCAAGTTCAGATAAAGGATCAGGAAGTGTATTCTTAAAATTAATGATAGCCTTTCCTTGTCTATTATATGTACTTGTTTTTATCTGAAGAGCGAGCACATCTCTGCTCCAGCCATTTTCAATTGTTTCTTGTTATAAAAATATGCTTCGTTTACATCATTTGCTTTACCAAATATTAATATATTGTGACCCCATGGGATTTGCATTACTGGGTGTTGAGTTATTCTATTATTAAGATCATTAGATATTTGTAATTGTCCAACAGCTTGTTGGACAATTGAAGATTGATTAAATTTAAAGAACTGCTTTGCATAAGCAAGATTTGTTCTGGAGAGTCCTTTTATGTTAGGAAATTCATACTTTAAATCCTTTGATACTTGTTCTAGAATCTTATTTCCCCAGTTACTTTGTTCTGTTTTCTCTGAAATCATTTTGCCTAAATCCTAGTAAAAGCAGATTACAGCTGAATTTACAGCAATGGAGGTTTTCAATTGTATAGATCTAACTTTGGACTTGAGATCGTTAAGCCAATCTTCGTATTCCTTCGTTTTTGAGAGAAAAGATTTTGATTTCTTGTTATATAAAGGTCAACCCTATCCGCTTATTTAGTCCCATTTCAAAAATCCGAATCAAGGTAGAAAGCTGAATGTTCCCTTTGGCATTCTCTAATTTGGATATATAGCTTTTTTTTGTGCAAGTCCTTTCTGCAAGTTCTTGTTGCGTGATTTTAGCCTCTTTTCTAGCATCTTTAAGCATCTCACTAATGATGAACATTTGAGAACTTTCTTCATACTTATTTCGTGAATCAGATCCAATCTCTCCATGTTCAACTTCAATCAATTGATCAAAGGTTTGTATGTTGTTGTATTTCTTCATTTTTATTGTTTTTGATTTTAAAGTATTCCTTCATTAAGGCTACAGCTTTATCCAGTTCATTGCTTGGCGTCTTTTGCGTCTTCTTTTGAAAAGCGTTAAAGAGAACAATTAATTTTCCCTTATCGAAGCAGCAAAATATCCGATAAATATTGGATTTGTATTCAATTCTGATTTTGTGCAGCCCAGATGTTCCTGTTAGATGTTTTAAAAATTTTTCAGGTACTTTTTCAACTTGTTTGATGAGCTCAAGAACATATTGAATTTTATGTTTTACCTTTTCATCCTGATCTTGATAAAATTCGATAAAGTGTTTTCCATGAAAAATGATTTGCCTTCCCATCACCAAAAAGTTATCTTAAAAGATAACATAATGCAAAATTATTCTAATTTTTTTGTCATTGACTAACTCAGTAAATGAATATAAGATTACTTTCGTTTTCTGAGACAAAATTCACGCTATAGATTTTTTGACCTATCACAAATCCATCATTAACGGCCTATGATTTCCACATTGCTGTGTGGTTGATTTATCCTCAAGGTATCAAGATATTAAAAATTGTGCCACCCATATCTGTTCATTTTATGGTCTAGGATAGTGTTTTCGAAGCCATATGGATACCTGATTCTCGGGTATAGCATCCCATTCTTTTTCGCCTGCAACCACTTTAAAGTGACCTACAAGCCGGTATGGCTCATTATTAATGGAGTTATCAAAGAAATATCCTTGGTAGGCAATCTCTGATGCTTCCTTAAGCAGTTCCATAGAACGCACATATCTTTTTTCAATTCGATCAGCCGGTACATGATGACCACCTTCTTTGACTCTTAGTGCTACGCAGAACTTATTAATTTCAGGAGATTCCGTTCCAACGAAATAAAGGTAAACCTTGTATCCTGTTTCAGCGGCTAGACGCATATCATCTAAGTTTGATTCATGTGAAAACAGTTTCAAACGAGAAACGTCGCTTAGCTGCAATAAATGCATGTCTAAGGAATCTTGCAATAATTTGCGCAATACGATCTAAAGATTCTGCTTTGGTCAAAGAAAGTTTGCGTCCAGAAATTGTAATGGATTTACTAAATTGTTCTACTGAAAAGTCGCCGGATAAAAGCCCGGAAGTTTCGCCAAATTTAACAAGGTTCTCTATCGTACAGTCAACTTCATAAGGTTGAAAAGAAAACTTATTGATCTTCAAACTTTGTGCAATATCGTCTGCATTAATGTAAACTCCCACGTCAAGTTTAACGTTCTCATTTACTTCAGTTTCACGAATTCTTTTGATAACGGTACTTTTACCTGAACCATTTGGACCAGCAAAAATCCTAAGACGAAGTTGTGGTGTGATTTGTTCTGACAATATATGATAGACTTAAGCCTCTTGAAGCTTTTCGATTTGTTCGAACTTTCCATCTTGATATTCCTTCACTACCCAGCCAGCTTTAACAGTTACTACATAACCCATCAATTCCATTGCGTTCTTAGCAGCAGCTTTACCAGCACTCCTTGCTTTACTTACAACAATTCGCTTAGTTAGATAAGCAAACCCATCGCTTGTTCTTGATCTACTTGTTGATTTACTTGCCATAATATTTAAAGATACAAAAATAACACGTTATTTTAATAATATCTATTTTAATTTAAGCATTGGTAAGATCACCAACTTAAACTTCTCCTATAATTACAACCACATAATTGACACCAAAACTTGTATAAAAATTTATATGAATTAGAAAGGCGTTAGAGGACTTTATAAAGATAGAGTTCAACAGCTCTTCTTTGATTTTATTTTGTATAGCATAATATTTTAAAAAGGATGCTGAAAGACCATAAGATAAGCACAAATCAAAGCTTTAAGAAATATCATTTTAAAAATCGAAATTATTCGGCTACTTAAGAGAATACAGTTCTGTCCTAAATGTCATTTCAATGAGAATCTAAATAAGATTTACATTGTTCTCTAGAACCTGGAAAACAGATTGTTCGTTTTGTAAGACCAATGGCTTTAGAAGTGAGATGATTCAGCAAATCATGACTTTTACCTTTATTGATAAGTTCAGACTTGTCGGTTTGCTTTCACATTTCTACTGAGCGCATTTCGAGATGGATCTTAATTAGATAGCAAAAATATTTCCAATAAACCGCATGTTGTCAAACGGATAATCATTTGACAGGTAGGATTTATACGAAATTTATGTTTGGTGGAACTGGACCAATCCATTCTGGTTGATCCTCTTATTAATTTCCTTCTGTCTCTGAAGACCTAATTCGATTTGGGATAAAAATCAATGATATTATTGGTGTAGATGCAGTAATCCACTATTGAATTCCAAAATTCTATACTTTTCAGCTCGGGAGCACCCTGAGGTACAAGCATGATGGAACGTTTTCCATCAATTGTCTTTTTTGAGGGAATACTGTTATCTAGTGCAGGTGTCGAGATAATAGAGGTAGTCATAGACAAATTCAGTGTAATCCTCTTGAGCAGAGCTGTTATATATGCTGAAACAAATTAGAATAAGGTTAGGTATTTCATCTTTAAATAATTTTGGATATATAATAAGTCTGGTATTTACATCTGGCCTGTGGAAATAACTCTAAGCTTTATAAGCTACCCCAATAATATTATCTTAATAATAGAGTAACATTTAGCGGATTTAATAGTGAAGATAATATATTTAGTTTAATAAACTAAATATTTAGTTTATAGTAATTAATAAATTATCTAAGAGATAATCTAATCTTTGTTGCATTTGTGATAACGGAATCGCCAAGGATTATACATAAAATAAATTACTTGAAAAATGTTTTCAAGGTTCGTTTTTTGCGGAGATTTTCTCTTTGCCGTAATTAGTGGATCAAACTTACAGCTTAAAGAAAGATTTGCGGTAGGGGATGAATACTTTCGTTTATTGAGATAAAATGTACGGTGTAAAATTCTTTTTCCTATCCAAAATCTACCGTTTTTGAAATTCTAATTATACCTTTTAAGACCTAATACATCTTTCCTTACGTTCTTTAGCCATTTCTTTCCATATGCCTGAGTTAAATGCTTAAACATAACTCTATTATATTCTATAGCTATCTTTTCGTTAGGACCCGCACAACCAGACTCATAGTAAAAAATCTTATAGTCTTGTTGAAATTTCTCATCACGTGCAAGTACTACCGGAGATATTCCACTTTTTAAAAGTAGAAATCGAATACCTTCAATTATATCGGCATTAGCTAAATTTATTGCTTGTGACAGAGTTTCAGCGAAAACAAGCTTAGATGCACCACTTCTGTCTACCTGTTCATCGGTAGGTTTTAACTGCCCGTAGCTTAAGATTGAAAATAAAGAAAATAATGCAATCATCAATATTTTTAATGTAGTTACCATATGATAAAATTATGTTGGGTAGGGGCTTAAGTCGTGAACTTTTTGTAAATATAAAATTTTCTTAAGAGTTAAAATGGAGGTATTTTCTGATAATGAGTAATTATAAAATTTAAATGCAAATAAAAAATTTCGTTTTATGAGACAAAAAACTTTTAATGAAACCTTCAGTCCTATCAAAAAAATCACCTTTTTTTTGGTAAAAAACCTGATAAGTAAAGATCTACCAACATATGAAAATAAACCTAATTTTTTTATAATTTACTTACTTTAGTTTGACTGGTTTGCTCGATAATAGTTTCATACTTATGTAGTCGCTTGAAGCAGTCAAATCTAATATCTACGGTAAGACTAAATAATTATTTTAGCAGGATCATGAAGCTCTCAATATTAAAAATTACCAAATGACTTACCTCAGTACTATTTTTTATATTCCCATCTGTAAGTTTTGCTCACAGCTTATGAAGCATGGATACTCTCCTCCAATAGCGGGAGATACAATCAAATATAAAGTCTGGCTACCTAAGGTTTATAATTCTTTAGAAAAATATCTCTCCATTTTCATCAATAGCTATGGCGCTCTAGGTTGTAATCTCATGCTAGCTAGAGCAGATTTTCATAACGGTGATACAAGGAGCCTTAAGAAAAACCCGAGGAAAATACCTGCTAAAAACTTGTCATTTCGAGGGAAGTGTAACTACGAGAATCCGTCTAAGAAAAGCCTTTCATATAAAATAGTTAATGAGACTTAAAACGCCCAATGGCTTTTGTCATGCGAATTCTAAACACGATGATGTTGCTGCCCAATTCCCTGGATTCCATACGACACGCCTACATCAGCATTTTGGTTAGGCGGCATAATTTCATGGTTAACGCCGTGCAAGGGGCCTGCTGTTGATTCTCATCTGCCAATTCTTCAAGAATTCCTGATAGGATTACACTTTTTCAGCGATAAGTGTCAGCAATCTCATCAATCTGAAAGCTTTTGGATTTTGGCGCATCACTTCTCAATTTTTTGCCATCTGCAGAATGCGCATAGCTAAAGTTATTGCTGTACACATAATGAATAGTTACAATATAGGTATCGCCGTATGCATGGCAACCTAAACGCTCGAAATCGATAATCTCTTTATTATATAACGTTTCAAACCTATGTTTATCCTTAATAATACAGGTCCAAAAAATTGCCAGCTAAAATAGAATTTAATTTCTAGCCCCATTCCCAATAAAATTTTATCTAAACCTATAGTAAGTGTTCAAATAAAACATAAAAAAATTTCACAATCAAGTCATATTTTTATAAATTCGATTATATATTTAGTAATACTAAAAAGATTTGTGTATGACCTTAATTTATTTATTGAACTATTAATATGTAATACTAGGTATCAATGATGGAAAGCAACAAAAAAACATCTAATCTGAACGCATGCTTCCATTGTGGTGATAAAATTGCCAACAATAGTTTTGTTTTAGATGGTAGAGATTTTTGTTGTGCAGGCTGTAGGGGTGTATATCTTATTTTATCTAAAAACAACCTTTGCCAATACTATACCTACAGCAATAACCCCGGCCAGAAAATAGAAAAAGATTCCCCGCTAGCTTATTTAGCCGAACCTGCTATCATCAAAAAGATTATCGACTACCAAGACGAGGAAAAATCCATCGTAACCTTTTACATTCCTGCCATACATTGTAGTTCTTGTATTTGGTTACTGGAGCACCTGTACAAGATTAACCCTTCTTTTTACAGTTCGAGAATAGATTTTCTAAAAAAACAGGTTACCATTACCTACAAAACCAAAGAGGTTTCCTTGCAATTGCTGGTTGCTATATTGGGCGAAATTGGTTATCCGCCACTCATCAATTTGCAGGATGTAGTGAAAAACAACAATATTAGAAATGATCGTTTACTGATTTTAAAAATTGCACTGTCGGGGTTTTGTATGAGCAATGTGATGCTTTTCAGTTTCCCTGAATATTTTGGCCTATCTAGCTTAGAAAAAAACTTCCATGGCCTATTCGGCTGGCTTAATTTGGGCTTTACTATACCATCTATTTTTTATTGCGCACGCGAGTATTTTGTTTCGGCTTATACTGGCTTAAGAAATAAAAGGATAAATCTGGATTTGCCTTTGGCCATTATTTTAGCAGTATTGTTTTTGCGTACTGCAGTAGAAGTGATTTTTAACATTGGAATTGGTTTTGCCGATACCCTAACCGGATTGGTATTCTTATTACTTATTGGAAAATGGCTTAAACAAAGGTCCTATCAGTTCATTTCATTCGACCGCGATTACCGGTCTTACTTTCCATTAGCCGTAAGTACATTGGTTGATGGTATGGAGAAGCCCAAAGCCATTGACGAACTTGAGATTGGCGATCGATTACTGATTAGAAATGCAGAACTTATACCAGCCGATGCTATTTTAATGAAAGGCGATGCCTGGGCAGATATGAGTTTTGTAACCGGCGAATCGGAACCCATTCAAAAGGTTTTAGGTGAGATTATTTACGCCGGTGGCAGGCAAACTGGCCAAGCCATAGAACTAGAAGTAGTTAGGCCGGTACAACAGAGTTACTTAACGAATCTGTGGAATAAGCAAAATTACAGTCCGAATTTAAAAAAACAGACTTTCAACGATCAAATTGCGAAGTACTTTAGCCTGAGCGTATTGGGCCTGGCCACCTTAGCTGCCGGCTATTGGTTTCTGCAGCACGATACGAGCAGAGCCTGGTCGGCATTTACGGCTATCATTATCGTGGCCTGCCCTTGCGTGCTGGTGTTAAGTTCTTCGTTTACGCTTTCTTCCATCCTATCCATCTTCGATCGCCACGGCTTTTACGTTAAAAATACCGATTCACTGGAACGCTTAGCCAATTGCAACACTATTATTTTCGATAAAACAGGAACGTTGAGTAGTACCGAAAAAAACGATGTGGCCTTTAGCCAATCGTTGAGCCCGCACGACCTTAAATTGCTTGCCTCATTGTTTAGAAATTCCGTTCATCCCTTAAGTCGCAGTATATTACAAAGCATCGAAACGGATGATTTTTATGCGGTAGAAGATTACAGAGAATTAACAGGCTCAGGTATTTCGGGCAAAGTGAGCGGGCAAATGGTGTATGCTGGCAACCACACCATACTCCCTGAAGATGTAAAAATGAAATCTGGAGGCAGTGGGGTTCACGTGGTAGTAGAAAACGAATATAAAGGCTGTTTCAACATAAGCCAGAAATGGAGACCCGATGTTTATCCTCTGGTAAAAAAACTAAAGGGCGAGTTTAGCCTACACGTGCTTTCTGGCGATTCGGACAAAGATCTGCGGTCACTTAAATCAATTTTCCCTGCCAGCACCCCAATGGAGTTTAATAAAAGCCCTATGCAAAAACTAGATTACATTTTGGCGCAGCAGGCAACAGCAAATACCATTATTATGATTGGCGATGGCCTTAACGATGCAGGTGCATTAAAACAAAGTGACTTTGGAATTGCCCTAACCGAGAACATCAATAATTTCACGCCGGGAAGCGATGCCATTTTAAAGGCCGATGCACTAAAGCTGCTACCCAATTTTATCCAATTGGCAAAAAACGGCCTTCTCCTCATTAAAATCTGCTTTGGAATTGCCATAATGTACAACTGCATAGGTTTATTCTTTGCCGTTCAGGGCACGCTATACCCGCTTGTTGCCGCTGTTCTTATGCCCTTAAGCACCATTACTATTATTTTATTTACGAGCATTTCTACCCGGATTTATGCTCATAAAAACAAACTACGATGACGATTATCTATTTCCTTATCTTTTGCAGTGTATTGATCGCCTTGGGCTTTCTTGCTGCCTTCTTCTGGTCAGTAAAAACCGGACAGAACGACGATATGCATACACCGGCCATTCGAATGCTTTTTGATGACGAGGTAAAAAAGCAAGATCATGTTGAAGAAAAAATAAAAACTAATTCATAAAACAATTTTAACTACCCTTTTTTCCTAACAAACCATTTTCATTTATGCAGCTAGAAAAATTTAGTTATGACAATAAGATTGTCCGCGATTTTGGAATTGCCACCATTGTATGGGGCGTCATCGGTATGACCGTTGGCCTGCTCATTGCCATGCAATTGTATAGCGTCCCAATGAACCTAGGCAATCAATACACCACATTTGGTCGGATTCGCCCTTTGCACACCAACGCGGTAATTTTTGCATTTGTGGGTAACGCCATATTTATGGGGGTTTACTACTCGCTACAGCGCTTGCTTAAAGCCCGTATGTTTAGCGACCTGCTCAGCAAAATCCATTTCTGGGGTTGGCAACTCATTATTGTGAGTGCGGTAATTACCCTCCCGCTAGGTTTAACCACCTCCCATGAATATGCCGAACTGGAATGGCCAATTGACATTGCCATCACGGTAATCTGGGTGGTTTTCGGGGTAAATATGTTTGGTACCATTATTAAAAGAAGAGAGCGCCACCTTTACGTGGCCATCTGGTTTTACATTGCCACCTTTGTAACTATTGCCGTGCTCCATATTGTAAATTCAGTAGAGTTGCCTATTTCTTTTATGAAAAGCTACTATGTGTACGCTGGCGTTCAGGATGCGTTGGTACAGTGGTGGTATGGGCACAATGCAGTGGCATTTTTCTTGACTACGCCTTACCTGGGTTTAATGTACTATTTCTTACCAAAAATGGCCAACCGCCCGGTTTACTCTTACAAGTTGAGCATCCTTCATTTCTGGTCGTTAATTTTCATCTACATCTGGGCAGGCCCTCACCATTTATTGTATTCCTCACTACCAGGATGGGTACAATCTTTAGGCGTTGCGTTTTCAATTATGCTAATTGCACCGAGTTGGGGCGGTATGATTAATGGGCTCTTAACGCTGCGTGGAGCTTGGGATAAAGTACGCGAAGATGTAACGCTAAAATTTATGGTGGTGGCATTAACCGCGTATGGTATGGCCACCTTTGAAGGACCAATGTTATCGCTCAAACAAATTAATGGCGTAGCCCACTTTACCGATTGGATTGTTGCCCATGTACACGTGGGGGCACTGGGCTGGAACGGATTCTTAACCTTTGGTGTGTTGTACTGGTTAATTCCCAGAATTTATAAAACAGAACTCTACTCAAAAAAAATGGCCAGCTTCCATTTCTGGATTGGAACCTTAGGGATTTTATTTTACGCCGTACCGATGTATTGGGCTGGGTTTACCCAAGGCTTAATGTGGAAAGAGTTTACGGCCGAGGGCATGCTTAAATACCCGAATTTCCTATCAACCACATTGCAGATTATACCGATGCATGTGTTAAGATCTGTTGGTGGCGCCTTATATCTTGCCGGGGTAATTGTAATGACTTACAACCTGGCCAAAACCATGTTACATGGCAGCCTAGTTGCAAATGAAGATGCCGAAGCCATGCCATTGGAAAAAATTGTGGTAGATGCTCATCCCTCAGATCGTGCCTGGCACAGGGTTTTAGAGCGTAAGCCTATGAAATTTATGGTGCTATCACTCATTATCATATTAATTGGTGGTATGGTAGAAATGATGCCCACATTCACTATAGAGAGCAACATTCCTACCATTACATCTGTGAAACCTTATTCTCCACTCGAGCTCCAGGGCCGGGATTTATATATCCGGGAGGGTTGTGTAAATTGCCATACACAAACGGTGAGGCCCTTCCGGTCGGAAACCGAACGTTACGGCGAATATAGCAAGGCAGGAGAATTCGTATATGATCACCCTTTTTTATGGGGAAGTAAACGTACAGGACCCGATCTTGCCCGTATAGGCGGGAAATATTCGGATGCCTGGCATTACAATCACCTAATGGATCCCACATCAATGTCACCGGGAAGTATTATGCCTTTATACCATTGGCTTGCCGAACAGAAATTGGACATCAGCACCACACCGAGCAAAATAAGAGCCATGCAACAACTGGGTGTTCCATACCCTGCAGGCTTCGACCAGCAGGCCAACAATATCTTAAAAACAGAAGCCGATAAAATAACCAAAGACCTTGCAGAAAACAACATTAAGGTAGCAAGCGATAAAGAGATTGTAGCCATTATTGCTTATCTGCAACGTATGGGTACTGATATTAAAGCAAATAAAGAAACCATTCCGTCAAACCAATAGCCATGTTCAATCAAATCACAAACTTATCCGGCGGAGAGATCTATTTGATTAGCTCGTTGATTATGTTTATGCTCTTTTTCATCTTAGTGGGTGTTTACCTGTTTCGTTTAAGTAAAAAGCATATCGATGAAATGAGCAATCTACCGCTTCAAGGCAATAAAACTAATCCTTATGAAGAAGATTAAATTAATATCGCTACTAACATTTTTAAGCCCGGTAGCCATGGCGGTTGATGTAGCCCCAGCAAGTGAGCCAATAGCAAGCACCGGTCTGCAATTTAACCAAACCGATGTGCTCATTATTACCGCACTATTGTTTACCCTTGCCATTCTTGCAGCAGCTTATGCTTTGCTTAACGCTTCGAAGGCCATTTATGGCGAATACTTGAAGCCAACGCCTTTTCAAAAGCCGGTTAATGAAGTTGCTTTAAGCTACGTGGACTGGAAAATAGAGCGAAAGAAAGGCCCATCTCTATTGGAAAAATTATTGGGACTGCAGCCGTTAGAAAAGGAAAAAGACCTGATTATCGACCATTCTTATGATGGTATTCAGGAACTGGATAATCCCATCCCTGTTTGGTTTAACATATTATTTTCGGCCACCCTAATTATTGCGGTATGTTACCTCTTCTACTACCAGGTTAGCGATGCGGGCGGTAACCAAGATAAAGAATACGAACACGAAATGGTGGTAGCCAACAAAGAAAGGGCGCTTTACCTGGAAAAATCGGCCAACGCAATAGACGAAAATTCAGTAAAATTCGACAATACGCCAAATGTTTTAGCCGAAGGCAAAACCATTTTCGCCACCAATTGCGTGGTTTGCCATGGCGACCACGGTCAAGGTACTGTAGGACCCAATTTAACGGATTCATATTGGCTACATGGTGGCGGTATACACAATATTTTTAAAACCATCAAATACGGTGTTCCCGAAAAAGGGATGATCAGTTGGGAGAAACAGCTTACACCTAAGCAGATCAGTGCGGTGGCCAATTTCATCTTGTCGTTAAAAGATACCAATCCTGCCGGCGCAAAGGCACCTCAAGGCGAGAAATATGAGGAGAAAGATCCACAAGATAATGCAATGAAAGAAGCAGATGCAAAAAAACCAGGAGAAAAATAAATCGCGTGGTATAGGTTTTATTTATCCGAAAAAACCAAGTGGCAAGTTATATAGCTACCGCAAGTGGGTAAGCTATGTTTTATTGGCTTGCCTGTTTTCTTTTCCCTTTCTAAAATTTAGGGGAGAGCAACTGGTGTTGCTTAACTTTATAGAACGGAAATTTGTTTTCTTCGGCTTGTTATTCACCCCGCAAGATTTTTTTCTTTTTGCATTGGCCATGCTAATTTTCATCGTTTTTATCATTTGCTTTACGGTGATTTTGGGCCGCCTCTGGTGTGGCTGGCTCTGTCCTCAAACCATTTTTATGGAAATGGTGTTCAGGCGGATTGAGTATTTGATAGAGGGTGATGCCAACAGACAGCACAAACTGGATGCACAAGAATGGAATGCCGAAAAAGTAATGAAAAAGCTGAGCAAGCACCTCATCTTTCTGTTTATCTCTTTCCTCATAGCCAATCTTTTTCTGGCCTATATCATTGGCTCCGACCATCTCTATAAAATTATAACTGAACCCGTTAACCAGCACCTCTCGGGATTTTTATTCATCTGGATATTTACCTTGGTCTTCTACTTTGTATTTGCTTACTTAAGAGAAGTAGTTTGTACGGTAATCTGCCCTTATGGCCGTTTACAGGGTGTTCTGCTCGATAACCAAAGCCTGGTTGTGGCTTACAATGTTAATAGGGGCGAACCGAGAAGCCATTTAAATAAAAATGCGGATCAGCCACGCGGAGATTGCATTGATTGTGGGCTATGCGTGCAGGTATGCCCTACCGGCATCGATATTCGGGTGGGTACCCAGCTCGAATGTGTAAACTGTACTGCTTGTATAGATGCCTGCAATGAGGTGATGCTTAAAATTGGGAAGCCCAAAAACCTGATTGGTTTTTTTAACAACGACTACATCGAGAGAAATATCCCGTTTAAAATCAGTTTCAAATCGTATGCTTATGCCGCCCTACTCTTCGCCATGTTACTCGTTTTATCCAGCCTGGTTTACCGCCGTCAATTGGTACAAACCACCGTATTGAGGGCGAGCGGTACACTTTTTCAAACTAGACCCAATAATATGGTAAGCAACCTATACAATGCAGAATTTATAAATAAAACCAATAAGCCGATTAAATTTGTCTTCCGATCGAAAAATAAGAGCGACCAAATTCAATTTATACAGAACACCACACAGCTGCCAGGCGAAGGCACTGTAGAAATTACTTTTTTTTTGATCAGAAAAACCTCCGATATCAAGCAATACAAATCGGATGCAAAATTTGAATTATTAGTTGATAATGAAGTCATTAGCACCGCAAGCACTACTTTTTTTGCCCGACCTAATTAATCTATATGAAACTTAAACCGCGAAACTGGGGGGCTAAATTAGCCTTCGTTATGGTTATCTTTATTTTATTTATAATGGGCATGGTTACCTACATGTTCATGGTTCACGGTCGGGATAGCTTGGTTGATGAAGACTACTACGAAAAGGGTTTAGACTATACGAAAGAATATAATTCAAAAGCAAATGTAATCAGGGATCATGAGGCGCCTGTAGTAAAAGTAACAAGCAGCCAGATTATTATTGAATTAAAAAACAAAGCAACATACAGCATGCGGATAATGCGACCAGCTGATCAAAAATCAGATCAAAATCGAAAGGGAGAAACAGATGGTGCAGATAATAAAATTGTAGTAGAACAGCTAGGCATGGCAAAAGGCCTGTGGATTTTGAACTTAAACTGGTCTTCAAATGGCAAAACCTATGCTTACGAAAAAAATATAATATTATGACCGAATGGTTTCCTTTGGCCTTTGTAATGGGGTTACTGGGCAGTATGCACTGCGCAGTGATGTGTGGTCCCATTGTGCTCAGTCTACCGCTCAAAAACAGTGGCTTCCTGTACAATGGATTTCAGCTGTTACTCTATCAGTTTGGACGAATACTGGTGTACACGCTAATGGGATTCGCCTTGGGCGCTGTTGGAGGCAGCTTCAGCCTGTTCAGCAACCAGCGAATGCTGAGTTTTAGCATAGGCATTATCCTTATCTTGTTCACCTTTCTTCAATTAACCGGGAAATACCAAAAAGGATTGGCACGTATTCAACATCAACTCATCAACCCAATAAGTAAACTAATGGGGAAAGCCATGAATACACCATTTTGGGGCTTTTTAATTGGTATGCTGAATGGCTTAATTCCCTGTGGCATGGTGTATTTAGCACTGGCTACGGCGTTAAATATGGGTTCTATACAATCTGGCGGGAAATTTATGTTTCTATTTGGTTTGGGCACTGTACCGCTGATGCTCGCAGTATCACTCGGTGGCATTTACCTACGGAAATACATACATTTTAATACCAACCGCCTCGTACCCTGGTTTATGCTTTTTATAGGGGTACTTTTTATATTACGAGCTGCAGATCTGGGTATCCCTTTTCTCTCTCCTGATAATATGCATCAGGCTTCCGGAGCTGTAGAATGTAAATGAATTCCCTAATCGAAAAAATCGCGATATCCTACACTACCGGCAGGCAATTACGCCGGATAGGTAAATAGTATAGTGGGAATTTAGACAATTGTAGGTGAATCTTGCCTCTAGAGGGAAGCACAGCGAAAAAAGATCTATCTAAGACCAGGGACCATTTATAAAGAAAGCTATCCACAACCGTTGTACACAGTCTAGATTAATCTAGGCAAATAACGATTATGTATGTTGTCGGCTCGCCAGTGCAGGAAAGGCTCTTCCTTTTGTCGGCAGTATTTATGTTTGGAAAGGGCTTCAAGCTTCCGCAACCTGTCTATCGTCGGCAGGTGATAACGCAAAAAAAATCGTCATTGCTAACAAGTACGAAGAAGCAATCTTTTCTCTCTTGTGTGCAGAGGATAAATTTATTTCACATAAAATTTATTCTCCCGGCTCATTAGCGCCGGAGGCCTAGTCCTTTTAGATTATGCCGAAAAGTGACCAAAAACCCAAGGCTACGATCTGATGGCGGATAAATTCCTCAAAGCTTTATTGGCGATAGAACAAGACCCGATGAAATATCGGTAAAACGTGCTACTTTGTGCTTAAAAAACCATCCAGTTATTTTTACCGGGAACCAAGTTCATTTCCATTGACAGGTTTGAAATTGTGAATTTACAAGGAATGGTCTGTGATTGGTTTGCATCTTATCCGAAACCCAAGCTATAATTAATTTACCAAGCCTAGAACATACATCTGATCAGCAAATAATAATTAAATATGAAAGCATTACTGCATATTTCAATTTTCCTTGCGATATTAGCACCAGTTTAGGCATCTATCTCTAATTATTTTTTGATAGAAAGTAATCTCAAGCATATTAGAAAGTGTAGATTAACAATTACCGGTATTTGACTGATTAGATTTTAAATTACCCCCTTTTAAATAGAAAAAACTAATAGCGCCTAAGATAAAGAGTAAAATATATACATGTTCATCCAATGGAACTGAACACTCCGATGATAATGTGCCGGTGAACATGCTGAGTGTACCACTTTTCTCTCCAAAACGATCTGTTACTACCGTGCAGGTATCGTTAGTACTATAGCCACCTTCCCAATTGACACACGGATACATCATGCTATCACCATTCGCCCTATTCACTGCTGCAGTTGCAGATGAAGCCCAGTCTGACCAGCCCCCAGAATATTTTCCAGTAGCCTGGTCATACCCGGTGTACATTCGAAAATAACCATTACCCGGATAAGCGGCAACTATCATGCACGCTCCATTTGGGGCACCAGGATTCGGCTGAGCTCAAATATATAAACTGATCAAAATTAGCGCAGTTGAAAATATTAACTTTTTCATAGCTATAATCTGTACTTTTAAAGAACATTCTTTTTTGTATTTTTGTTTTTTAATTGGAATATTCGTTTTCCCGGTATGACGTCCCCCCAAAAAACTTGGCCATTTTAAAGTAGAAAAATCGGGCAATTATTAACAACTGTTTAAACCGAAATGGGGTTGTCAGTTTCAGCGAAATCTCCACCTATAACCACTGTTATTATTGCAAATATTAAATAATAGTTATAAACGATAGGGCAATGGAATGTCTTGTTTGTTCCCTCTGCTAATCGCCTTGTACTATATCGATGTTAATCACCGGGGCCGTAGAGATTAGCTAAACAATGTCATAAATATGTTGTGTATTTTATGAACAAAGAAATAGAAATCATTTAATAAATTTGAACTGAAAACATTCCTCGTTTATATTGTTAATAGTAGTTTAAGTAAATCTAATAAAGTCATGAGAAAGAATTTTATTTATTTATCTGTTCTCTTTTTTTTGATTTTGGCTTCATGTGGACAAACCAATCCATTTGACCCCTTCTCCCCAATTTACTAACATAAAGGCAAGCAACCCTTTACAATAAATTTATTTCCGGTAAGACGGGGTCAATCCACTCTGGTTTATCCATGTACCTCTTAAACTTACAAAAGCGCATGTAAGTAGTCGGCCGTATCCTTCAAACCATTCCTTCTTAAGCTCTCTAAAACCTGGTATTCGTCCATTGCAGGATTTTTTCTATTTAGTACCATTTCTTTAAATGCTTCAATCGCTTTATCTTGATTTAGGTCAATGATATCAGTTAAAAAATCGTCTGCACTTTTCACTTTTAGACCAAAAGAATCTAGGTAGTCTTCAGGGAAGTCTTTTAGATTATTAGTTACGATAACATTTGCATTTGTTCTAATAGCGGCTGCAAGCACATGACGGTCGTCTGCATCTGGTAACTTTAAATCTGCGATTAGGCCATCGTAGTTATGTACCAGAGCATCTGGAAATGCCTGAGTTGCTCTGCTTACACGTTTCAATGCTTCATTTTCACTAATTCCTTTTCTAATCATTACTCTTTTCCATTCGTCAAAAATATTTTGACTCCATTTCGGCGTATAAAGTTCATAATGAGCAAACCAAAATAACAAATCTCTGATTTCAATGGGAAAGATGACATTGGTATCTAGAACTGCTTTAAATCTAACACTATGAATCATACAATCCGTTTTCTTCGTCAAAGGTCATTATGTCAATAAGGTTTTGCTTTTGGTCCTTTTTCATCTTCTGTTTATAGCTTACTACATCCTCAAATTTAATCCTACGATGTTTTCCTACCTTTACGAATTGGATTTGACCTTCTTCCAACAGCTTGATTAAGTAGGGCCTAGAACATCCTAAGATTTCGGCTGCTTTTTGAGTGGTAACTTCAGTTGCAATAGGAACTATTGAAATTGGCTTACCTTCACTCATTGCTTTTAAAATATCACTTAAAAACTCAAGTGCTCTAGAAGGGATTTTAATTCGTTCTTTGCTTTCTTCGATCTCTATTTCAGTTTCTTCTCCATTGATATGTGATAGAATAGATAGTACAGCAGGATATGATTCACGTGCGACTTTTTGTTCCGATTTCGAGGGTTTACGACGTTGTTCAATAGTGTTCATAATTATTTTTTATGCAAATAAAAGAAATATATGAAATATTCGAAATATTCGAAATGTAATAAATGTGTTACACTTGTGCTCGATTTTTTATAATATGCATTTTATGATACATTTTTCTCTTTGCCGTAATCTGTGCAGGTATACTTACATTTGAAAGAAAGATAAATAGTAGGGGATGAATACTTTCGTTTTTTGAGACTTTTGTGGTTACTCTTCCTATAGACCTATTCCCGTTCCATACTGGGTTTTAAACTTGATAAGGAATATTCCTTGGGTAAATACGTGTTTTTTAGTTTTCTTTTTACTGACAAAAGAGGCTCTACTTCCCAGATGGAATGAAAGCATAGAAGTCGTTTAAATAAAAGAATATGGCTGATAATGAGCGCTTTGCTAGTTTTGAATTCTTAAGCGAAATTTTTTTATACAGTTTTCAAAGGCAAATTAATTTTAATGCGATATTGTTTCTAGATTTCCTATGGTTGAGAGATTAGTTAGAAAGATTGACTGCTTTTCCATCTTTTATATTATTTTGAATACGGGAATTTACTACTCGTTCAAACAAAACTCTTTTTTTATTTTTATGGAACGGGGGATAAGCCTGAGTAGTTTTTATTCTATTGTTACTGAAATTCAGGCCATCAACAGATTTCGCATATAAGATAGGCTGATCAAAAGTTTCAAATGTATTATTCAATATTCTTATCCCAGAATGAAAATAGTGTTTTTGATTTATCAGGTCAGGAATTTCAGGATAAATGGAAATAATCGCATTTGTAAATTGGTACATACTGGTTAAGGAATTAATAAATTTGTTATTTTTAATGGTAATATTTTTGCATGCACCCGTCTCGTACCACCCATTACTGTCGCCACAGAGCACAATTGCGCTACCAGATGTATGATCAAACAAGTTGTTAGCTACAACAGTTTTTTTAGGCGTACTGAAGAGCGCTCCACGAGCCCTATTATTGCGAACTATATTTTTTGTAAAGGAAACTGTCGGAGTCCAGGAAAGATTTTCAATACCATAATCAACTATTGATGGATCTATATTTTGCGGCAAAGCTTCCTGAAAAACAATTTTGAATTCCTTAACTCCGTTTCCCTCAGACGAAATCGAATCAATAGCTGCAATCACGTTTCCATCATTAAGGTAATCCATCGTCTTTGAGCGGATAAACTGTATGCTATCACCAACATAGCCCCAATCAAAACCATAAGATTGTCCATGCATATATTTTCCAATAACCGTACGGTCGTCTAGTCTTCTTATAAGCTTCAAATAAGTACCGTGGACATTAATTGCATCATCCATCATACCCTCATAAATTCCATTCTTGGATGAGATGATGCCTTTGCAGCTTGAAAAATGTGTTGCATCTGCCTGAGTGGTGAAATATCTGGGATCTTTGTCATCTTTAAGCCTTACACTAAAGCCATCCAAATCTATATTTTCAGTAAGCTGGGCTAGCAAACCCATTCCCTCGGCATAATGTACCCTGACGTTTTTCAAATGCACATTTTTCCCTTTGTGAACAAAGATACCTGGATTAGGTCTTGCCCAACTCCTAAGGGCTATAACGGTACCGGGTATTAACTTTTTGTTTTTCCAGTTGTTGGCCTTTATCTGGCCTGGATGGAGCTCCACCAATCCTTTACCAAGCTTAACATCCCCACTATTATATACAATGTGTTTAGTCTCAGCTTCAAAGGCAATACCTGATACCGGTTTTTGTTTCCATCCCTCACCTATATTGTAGAATATGCTGTCCTTGATTTCATATTTAACCCATGGAGCAGTTTCAAAAACGATAGAGCCTGATGATGTATCATTTTCAATCACTTTTATCTGAGCAATCTGGGGATCTTCGAAATCTATATTCACTCCTTTTAAGGTAATGTTGTGATTTTCTATCAATGAGATAGGCAGCATCCTTCCATGAAAAATAAAGTTAGAACCACTTCCATCAAACAATATGTTATTGAACTGTTCTATTTCGATACCAACAGTCTTCGGATTACTTTGGTCATGATTGGATATATAATAGTTTTTGATCGCAGCACCCTGAGGAAAGAAGTCATATCTTCCTTTTTCGAATTGGATAACTGTTTTTTCACCTTTCGATATCTTGCTCTTGATCTCTTTAAGCATCGCACTTAAAAGTGGTGTTGCGTTTGCTCCGGTATTCGGCATAATTCCAAATGAACTTGGAGTAAAGATCCTAACCTTATTTTGCGCAATCACTGGTTTCGCAAGACAAACCAATATGATTGATATTATAATCCCGTGTAAAAAAGAAAACTTTCGCATTATTTTAACCGTATGGAAGCTATAAGAAAATTATTATATACAATTATATAAAAATAAAATAGGTAAACAAATTTAACTAATACTAAACTAAGGCATTTAATGGCATTGGTAATGACTCCCAGAATGCCTTTAATAAAATGTTTTTACAAGACAGAAAGTATATTTCCGAGAAACGACCATGTGATTCCGTGGCAAACTAACTACCTGAATTGCTGGCGAACGAGTGCAGCAGATGCTTTAGGTATGATGCTAAAAGTAATGATTTAAATCTAATTTTTGCAGATAGGTATTTTCAGGAGCAATGGTTCGTTTTGTGAGACAAAAAATTAATTTAACGTTTTGAAAATTTGTGCAGAAATGGCATTACTTGCAGAACCCTTGTCCCACCGCACAAAACTAAATAATTAACGAAAAACCTGAGTTGAACCACCGTCAGCTATTTTTGTACAAATTTGCTGTTATAGCCAGTGGTTTCTTATTCTTCTGTTGTCGGTATATGTTTGTCCTTGCAATAATTTTCAACTTCTGTGTCGTTTGCAAAGTAATTGTCACAAAATTCATCAAGTTCTTTTTCTGCACCTGAAACATATTTTTCGCTTGCAGTCATTAATTTTTCAGTCTGTTCGATGAACTTTTCAAACTCCTTGTTCATTTTACAAAGCTTGTCAATCTTCTTAAAGTCTAAGTCACGAAAAACAGAAGGATAGAGTACTTTACTTTGATAAGGATTGGCGTTAAGTTCGATAATACC
>NZ_JAPIVT010000003.1 GCF_026239735.1 Pedobacter sp. MC2016-05 | reverse complement strand
ACCTTGACGAATCATTAATGTGCCGCTACCGATTTAGGTAATCTTTTAAATATTTTATTCAAAGCTAAACTAATTGTAAAATTCAATTAACCCCTAAATAAGATACTGATACAAATCTAAAGGACGATATAAAAGACAATTCATCAAATAAGATCTGCGTTAATCTTCTTAATCTGCGGGAAACCTAAATAGATAATTGCATCGGGCTAAAAAAAACCCCCGCAGATCACGGTGATTTTCGCAGATTAAAAGAAGTTCAAATCGCCTATCACATGTCAACCCTAAAAACCAAAAAAGCGATAGAAAAATTCCATCGCTTAATTTATTAATGAGATTGCTTCGGCTTTAAAAACCTCGCAATGACGGATAGACGACTACTTCGCAAATGCTACCGAACGTGTTTCACGGATAACAGTAACTTTAATCTGCCCAGGATAAGTCATTTCCGTTTGAATACGGGTCGAGATATCTGCAGCTAATAATTCTGCCTGTGCATCTGTAATTCTTTCGCTTTCTACAATCACACGAAGTTCTCTACCTGCCTGGATGGCGAAAGTCTTCTCTACGCCAGGATAAGATAAAGCCAATTCTTCAAGATCTTTCAAACGTTTGATGTAACTTTCCACTACCTCTCTACGTGCACCCGGACGAGCACCTGAAATGGCATCGCAAGCCTGAACGATTGGAGAGATCATCGAAGTCATTTCTATCTCGTCGTGGTGGGCACCGATTGCATTGCAAATTTCTGGATGCTCTTTATATTTTTCGGCCAGTTGCATTCCTAAAATTGCGTGAGGCAATTCCGGGTTATCATCAGGCACTTTACCAATATCGTGTAATAAACCGGCACGTTTAGCCATCTTTGCGTTTAAGCCCAACTCAGCCGCCATTGTAGCACAGAAATTAGCCACTTCACGTGAGTGATGTAAAAGGTTTTGACCATAAGATGAACGGTAACGCATACGGCCAACCATTCTGATTAATTCAGGGTGCAAACCATGAATCCCTAAATCGATTACCGTACGCTCGCCAATCTCTACAATCTCATCTTCGATTTGCTTTTTGGTTTTCGCTACAATTTCTTCAATACGGGCAGGGTGAATACGACCATCAGTTACCAAACGGTGTAAAGCTAAACGGGCAATCTCTCTTCTTACCGGATCGAAACCAGATAAAATGATCGCTTCAGGAGTATCATCAACAATAATTTCAATACCAGTCGCAGCCTCTAAAGCACGGATATTTCTACCCTCTCTACCAATCACACGACCTTTAATCTCATCACTCTCGATATGGAAAATAGAAACCGAATTTTCAATCGCAGCTTCTGTAGCCGTACGTTGAATGGTTTGGATCACCACTTTTTTGGCTTCTTTGCTTGCAGTTAACTTTGCTTCATCAACAATATCTTTTACCTGCATCATCGCTTGCGTGCGGGCTTCTTGCTTTAAATTCTCTACTAATTGCGCTTTAGCTTCTTCAGCAGAAAGGCCAGCAATAGTTTCTAATTGTTTCAGGTGTTGATTTTTTAACACCTCAACTTCTTCTTGTTTTTTAACTGCGAGCTCAGTTTGCTTTTCTAAATTGGCTTTTTGCTTATCTAGTTCCTGCTCTTTTTTGTTGAAGTTTTCCATGCGCTGGTTTACCGATTGCTCTTTCTGCTTCATGGTATTCTCACGCTGATTGATTGAATTATTTTTGGCATTCACTTCTTGTTCATGCTCTGCTTTTAACTGCAAAAATTTCTCTTTTGCTTCTAAAAGTTTGTTCTTTTTTAAGATTTCTGCATTGTTCTCTGCATCCTTTAAAATCTTTTTCACCTTGTTTTGGGCTGCAATTTCCTGCCCTTTTAACAAGTTGCGCAGTAGGAACCTGCCTACCGCTATACCGATACCTAAGCCTGCTATTAAGGCAAATATGTATCCTAGAATTTCCGTTATCTCCATTTTGTTTTTTAAGTAAAAAAAAAAACCGCAACTAATTTTTTTAAAGTCTCATCATTTTAAACCTCAACTAAGCATATTGGGATTTAAGCCATTTTCAGGTGCATAAAGCAGATGAAATACGCCCTCTTAACCCCATAGATATTGAAGTGTTAAGTTTTATAAATTTGAAACTCAAAAAACTAGCCGCGGCTATGTTTTTATGCTAATTAGAGCGACGCCATCCTGAATTTATTCCAGGAACTTAATTGTTAAGACTTTGAAACAAGTTCAAAGTGACAAATCGCCAAAGAACGAACCTTATTTTGTAAAAAAACCGTTGAGTAAAATATCCAACTCTTCAACTTTATCAGCAACGGCAGTATCCTGGTTTTGCACTTTATTTTCCGTTCTTAATACAGCGGTTGCATAATGCAAAACTGCCATAGAAAGAAGATCCTGCTTATCTCTAACCGCATAATTATCTTGATAATCTTTTATGCGCTCATTGATCATTTTAGCTGCCCGTCTCACAATTTCTTCCTCTTCTGTATTCACTTTAAGTGGGTAAATACGGTCGGAAATGGTTATTTTAATCGAGATTTCTCCCATTTGTTAGCTTAGTTTCTGATTTCTTCGCATCATTTATTTTTTAAGTAATGCGATACTTTTATCAATCTCCCGCACAAAATCGTTAATTTTTTGTTTAATGTCAAGCGACTTTTCACTTGTACCCTCAATACTTTTGGCCAATTTAGTAACCCTTAATTTTTCTTCAAGTTCTACATTTTTGGCTTTCGAAGTATCAAGCGCCACTTTTAACGATTGATTTTCAAGCTTTAATAAATCATTTTCTTCTTGTAATGCATTACATAACTCAATTAATCGAGCTGTTTTTTGTAATACCTTATCTAATTGATCTGCAACAGAAGTCATGAATTTATTTCTAAAAATACGAATTTATATTTTATTTCCTAATTTCTGCACCCGCTTGCTGGGTTAAATTCGCGATTAATTTTTGCATAGTATTTTCGATCTGCTTATCAGTCAGGGTTTGCTCTTCATCCTGCAAAATGAAATTCAACGCATAAGATTTTTTCCCTTCTGGCAACTTATCCCCCACGTAAACATCAAAAACACCTACTTCTTTAATTAACTTTTTATCCGTTTTAAAGGCAATCCCTTTTAAGGTATCAAAAGTTACGGCCTGGTCAATCAGCAACGATAAATCTCTTCGCACCTGCGGATACTTCGAAACCTCTTTATTGATGATCTTGTTTTTCCTTACAATGTCCAGTATCCCTGCCCAATCAAAATCAGCGTAAAAAACCTCCGCATTCACATCTGCAACTTTACGATCGGCCTTGCTTGCTGCCCCAAAACTAACCAGCGTTTTATCTCCACGGAAATATTTAATTCCATATGCGAAGTTTTCATCATTTAAAACATCCGTTTGATAACTGGAAATCCCTAAACGGCTGATAATCGCATCTACAGCCGACTTCAAATTATAAAAACCTACAGATTTGGAGTTTTGATTCCATTGCTCACTTTGTTTTGCGCCAGATATTAGTAATAACAACCGCGGGCGCTCTACATATTGTTCGTTAATTAAATGATAGGTTTTACCAAATTCATAAAATTTAACATCAGCATTTTTACGGTTTTGATTATGAGCTACACTTTCCAGTGCTGGCATTAACATGCTTTGGCGCATTACATTCAAATCGCTGCTTAGCGGGTTTAAAATAAAAACCGCTTCATCAAGATTTTTAGAGTAAGTCGACTTTGTTAGCGAATTACACATAATTTCAGCGTAACCGTTGGCACTTAATAAATCTGCAACAGTGTTATGTGTGTTTTCTTTCTCTGGCTTTAAGCTGTAAGATAAAGAAGCATTTACTTTTGAAGGAATAGCAATATTATTATAGCCATAAATGCGTAAAACCTCTTCGGTAATATCACATTCGCGAGTTACATCTACTTTGAAAGATGGCACTCTCAAAGCCAGAGTATCATCAGACGTGCTAGTTGCGGTAATTCCTAAAGCGGTAATGATATGCTTGATCTCTGCAGATGGAATATTTGCCCCAATGAGCTTATTGATGTTGTTATAACTCACTTCAAACTCGAAGGGACGAATGTGATTAGGATAAATATCAGAAACGGAAGATGAAATTTCGCCACCAGCCAATTCTGTAATCAATAAGGCCGCGTATTTCAACGCTGTAACCGTAATTTCCGGATCAGTACCCCGCTCGTAACGGAAAGACGCATCAGTTTTTAAGCCATGTCTTTTTGCCGTTTTACGTACCGAAACCGAATTGAAATAAGCGCTTTCTAAGAAGATGTTTTTTGTTTGGGTATCAACACCTGAAGTTTTGCCCCCAAAAACACCGGCAATACACATCGGTGCGTCGGCATTGCAAATCATCAAATCATCAGCACTTAATTTGCGCTCTACATCATCAAGGGTTACAAAAGGCGTTCCTTCAGCAACTTTTTTAACGATTACTTTTCCGCCGGCAATTTTATCGGCATCGAAAGCATGTAGAGGCTGCCCTAAGCCATGTAACACGTAGTTGGTAATATCTACCACATTATTAATTGGGCGAAGACCAATTACTTTCAATTTATCTTTTAACCAATCTGGAGATTCGGTAACCGTAACACCAGAAATGGTTAGGCTACTGTAACGCGGACAAGCAGTAGCATCTTCCACTTCAACAGGAATAACCAGATTTTCATTATCAACTTCAAACGCCGACAGATCCGGCATTTCATATTCGCTTCTGAAATAAGCAGCTAAATCTCTCGCAACGCCTAAATGTGAGGCTGCATCTGCCCGATTT
Organism: Pedobacter sp. MC2016-05; assembly: GCF_026239735.1. GTDB lineage: Bacteria > Bacteroidota > Bacteroidia > Sphingobacteriales > Sphingobacteriaceae > Pedobacter. The sequence continues at coordinate 450,156 of NZ_JAPIVT010000003.1, read as the reverse complement.
GGCGTTAACCCGATCTCGAAAACGAAATCATCATCCATTTTGAAATGGTCTTTAGCACGAATACCGATTTTGGTATCCTCAGCCAAAATCATAATTCCATCGTGAGATTTGCCTAAACCGATTTCATCTTCCGCACAAATCATTCCCTGCGAAACCTCGCCCCTGATTTTCGATTCCTTAATTTTAAATGGCTCACCCTCCAGAGGATAAACGGTTGTTCCAATGGTAGCAACCACAACTTTCTGCCCGGCGCCCACATTTGGCGCACCACAAACAATTTGAAGATTTTCTTTGCCGCCCACATTTACCGTAGTTACACGTAAACGATCGGCGTTAGGATGTTGCACACAGGTTAAAACCTCGCCAATAACCAAACCCTCAAGTCCGCCAACAACAGGCTGAACCTGATCTACACTTTCTACCTCTAAACCTACATTAGTTAAGATTAAGGAAAGTTCTGCCGGCGTTTTGTCTGTTTTAACAAATTGTTTTAACCAGTTATATGATATTTTCATTTATTGAGCTTTGAGATTCCAGACAAGAGGTTTTAGACATACGATGTCTAAAACAGTTGTTCAAGAATTATAAAACGCAAAGATAATATTTAAAGATGAAACGTTTTAGAAATTGAAAAACATTGAATGATTAATAATTTTATTTATTAAGACTATATTTGTTTATGAGCACCACTGTTTATAACAAAGCAACTCTTTTTTAATCAACTTCAGAAAAACGCAGAGAAAATAAAGTCTTTCGGAGTAGAAAAGTTGGGTGTATTTGGCTCTTTTACTACCGATCGAATTACTGAAGATAGCGATATCGATTTTCTTGTGGAATTTGATCCCTCCAAAAAAGCTTTGATAATTTTATTGAGCTGTCTTTCTACCTAGAGGATTTATTGAATCGCAAAGTCGAATTGGTAACACCACAATCATTGAGTAAACATAGTGGTCCTTATATTTTACAACAGACTCAATATGTTAGCATCTAATCGTGAGTTGATTAAACACATTTTAGATGAAATGGACTTCATTCTTAAGCAAACAAGCTACAAAGGTAAAGAAGTGTAATTTCAGATTATGTTCTTTCAAGAGCTTTGATCAGGAGTTTAAAAATTAAAGGAGAAGCTAATTCTAAATTAGAGGACGATTTTCGTGCGTTATACCCTCAAATTGAATAGAGAAAAATTATTAATACAAGAAATAAGCTTATTCACGATTATTTTGGAGTAGATTATGATATCGTTTGGGATATTATCATCAATAAGCTACCAAACCTCAAACGTTCGTTAACAGATTCCATCGGTTGAGGTTAGTCTACCGCCCGATGCTTAAATTGGATAAAATGATGGCACAAGCTCCGGCGCCGATCACGATCATAATTACCGATATAATAATCAGCATTAATCCTGGCTTTACGGGTTGGTTTCTGGAGGATCTGATGATCACCTGAACTAAACCTACGATAAACAATACCGCCACCGCAAGCCAGTAAAAAATAATTAGCCCCATTGCTTATCCGTTAGCGAGTAACACCGCACAAGCGCCGCCACCAATTACAACCAGTATAATCGACGCGATTAACATTTGAACACCCAACTTTGTAGGTTCGTTGTTAGATGATTTTACAATGATGGTGATGATCCCGCCGATAAACAGTCCGACAATGGCGAGGCCATAAAGAAATAAGAGGATGATGATCATATCAATTCATATTTAGTTTTTCTCTAATAGTGTCGATCTTATGATCACGATAAAAAATGTTCATCGTTTCAAAAGGCACCATCTTATATTTATCACTAACAATGTGAACGCAAGATTTCTTCACAGCTCTTACATCAAAGTCAAGCGGATCCATAAAATTCATGATGATGATGCGGAACAGATTATCGTAACTTAAATTATCCGATTTCACCCTCGGTAAACAACACATCAATTCTCCAAAAGTATCTTCTGCAGAATCTACAGAAACACCGGTACTAAATAAATTTAACATGTGCTCCTTCAACTTTTCGTCATGCTCAAAAACGATAGTGTTTTTGGAGTTGTTCAGTAAATCTTCAGGGTTGATTAAATGTGTCATCGGGATCACTTCGTCGCCAATTTTGAGCGCATAAGCCATACAAAGCGCATCTGGATTGCAAGGAACCGGAATCAAATCTTGCGGAGTAAAAGTAGGATATTGTTCATATATCTTCCTTCGAACCTCCGTTAACGTAATTCTTCCCTTTTGGTCATTGTAATCATCATTCCTCCCGGCAACCTGGGTAGGCTGAAAAGTCACCCCACGAACGCAACGCTGTTTAAGTGCGTACTCCAAAATAGCTCCAATTTCGTGATCGTTCAGGCCATTTTGTAAAGTGACCACCAAAGTTGTCGATACATTAAATTGATTTAAATGGTCTATCGCTTTCTTCCTTACTTCGGTTAAATCTTCTCCCCTTAATCTGGTTAACACCTCCGAACTAAAACTATCAAACTGTAAATAGATTTCGAAATCGGGCATATATGAAGCCAGTTTTTCTACGAAGGAAATATCTTTAGCTATCCGGATTCCATTGGTATTAACCATTAAATGTTTAATGGGCTTTGTTTTCGCCAGATCCAATATTTTAAAAAACTCTGGATGCACGGTGGGCTCGCCACCAGAAAGCTGAACCACATCTGGCTCTCCTTCATTTGCAACCACCACATCCATCATTCGTTCAATTTCTTCTAGTGTACGGTGACGACCATAATGTGGCGACGACATGGCGTAACACGTTGGGCAGGCCAGGTTACAACGATCGGTTACTTCGAGAACGGTTAAACAGGAATGCTGCTCGTGATCGGTACATAAACCACAATCGTACGGACAACCGTAATGTACCTTCGTATTAAACTTCAGCGGCATTTCCGATTGTTTGTTGTAATTTCTAATTTGTTTATAATACTCCACATCATCAGCAATCATTACTTTACTATCGCCATGCGTTTTACAATTTTTAAGCATGAAGACTTTCGCGTCCTGAAAAACAATTTTCGCATCGCAAAGCATCAGGCATTCCGGACAAAGACTCTTGGTATAATCGTAATAAATATAATCCCTGGTGTTAGCCATATTGAACGTTTTTAGTAAAAACTGATTTTGATATTCTGATGATGAATTTATAATAATAAGCAAAAATCAGCAAAGCAGACCAATGAATGCTGCTTAAATTTAGGAATAATGAATGATACGGCTTGATAAATTCGATGAGAAATCTGAATAAAAAATAGAACACCATGTATAATTTAAAACGATCTCCATTGATCAGATTCTTATTTTTTAGTGCGTTAAAGAAAAATAAAAGGACTATCAAATAAAACATTTCATAGAGCATAATCGGATGTCTCTTTATCCCATCGCCCAAATCCATTCCAGTAAATAATTGGGTAGCGATACCAAAAGTCGGCTCATCTATTCCCATTGAAAAACAACCGATTCTACCGATGAATAATGCGATTATAATCGGCAAAACATAAATGTCTCCCGAAGCAATATGAACGCCGATGATTTTTTTAATAAGCTCTACTCCGAACAAACCTCCAAGCAAGCCGCCAATAATGGTTTTGCTTTGATAAAGAATGGAAAAATTGAGCTGTGCTAATAGCGCCGGAGTTTCTAAAACTGCCACCACCCTCGAGCCGATCAAAGCACCCACCATCGCTCCAAGCATGATCCATAACCTGTTTTCATCAGAAATGGGATCAACAATCCCCTTCTTTAAATAATAATATACCCGAACACCTACAATGAAGGCCAGGGTTTCAAACAGATAATGATAATGATATTGATTACCAAAAAGTTCGAACTGAAAAGGAAAGGGGGAGTTAGATTTCAATAGCTTTCAGTTAGAACCATAATCTTGCAAACACTGGTAAATGATCAGATGGATATCTTTTATCTTTACTGTCAGACAGTACAGCGAATTTTTGAACTTTAAAACCTTTGTTTACAAAGATATAGTCGATTCTATTTTTCAAATCGCTGTTAAAATCAAAAGCGTTGAACGTCCCATTCGGACCATACGCAGGCTCTATACTTACTTCTTTTGCATCAGTTAAAAAAGATTTTATAGTGGCAATAGCTTCGGTTTCTGGAGTAACATTTAAATCGCCTGTAAAAACAACCGGCAAAGCAGGGGCAATTTCCTGTATCTTCCGTTTTAACAGCTTGGCAGATTCAATTCTCGCCTTCACACCAATGTGATCGTAATGGGTATTAAATACCAGAAATTCTTCTTTGTTGATTCTATCGTAAAGCCTTACCCAGCTACATACCCGATTTAATGCGGCATCCCAACCTTTCGATGGCACATCTGGTGTTTCTGAAAGCCAGAAAGTCCCTCCGTCTTTTTTGGTAAAGCGATCTTTATCGTAATATAACGCAGAAAATTCTCCCTTGCGTTTTCCATCCTCTCTCCCCACACCAACTACATGAAAATTAGAGTTTTCAAGCAAGGCATCAAATTGTTCAGGCAAAGCCTCTTGTACGCAAAGGATATCAGCATCGTGGAATTTTACCAGCGCTTTCACATTTTCCTTACGGTTAGGCCAGGCATTTACACCGTCGGAAGCGACATTCAAACGAATGTTATAGGTAATAATGTTGATTGGCGCTCCTTTCTTTTGGGCAAAGGTTACAACAGAAATAAGTATTAAACAGAATAAGGTTTTAAAGAATTTCATAAGATGGGTTATTTTTTCAATTTGCCAATATTACTAATTTAGTGTTAATTCAGTTTTAAGTAGTCAAATTGTTATAAATATCCTGGCTGAGATTAATCGATGCATTCATCTTCTTGAACACAAAACATTACCAAGGGCGTCATCTCGACCGGAGTGCAACGAAGCGGAGAGATCCTTGAACCTCGTTGTAGCTTTGTTCTACTTTAAAAGATATCTTCGCTACGGCCGAAATGACGACGCCCTACAATAGTTCGCTTGCTATAGCCCCCTGCTTCCGGCATAGGAGATGATGGAAGAAAAAAACCTCTATCCGCCTATCGGCACCTGTCACCTCATTGCTATAGCCGCCCCGCTTGCTGGCATAGGATATGATAGAAGGTTATACCGTTGAAACTTGTGCACGAACTTTCAGTTATCAAGCACAAGGCAACGCGTTCTGTTCCGACGAAGGGTCGGAACAGAACGCGTTGCCGCAATGATAGTTTCAACGAGGATAGCCGACATCAGATCCACATGTTTCGATTCATCGGGAAGCCTTGACTTTATTAATAGTTTATTTTTGTCTTTTAAATGTATTAATGGGCTCGCCGAATGGCTCGGTTTAGTTACCTTTTTTGTCAAGAAAAAGGTAAGAGGCCGCCGCCGATGAGGCGAAAGAGAACAACTGAAAATAGATCCTTCGACTACGCTCAGGATGACACACACTTTTGGCTGAAACTTTCTAAAACATCCCCGCATACTCGAGGATGACGGATTTGGCACCTAGTTTTCCGGCATAGCAGCTGATGGGAAAATCCTAAATCAAATCCTCATCTTTATAACTATAATAATAATCGTTCGCAAAAATCAAGTGATCAACCACATATAGCCCTAGCATAGCTCCAGATGCGACAACATTTCTGGTAAGTTTATTATCGCTTTCACTAGGTTTTAAATTTCCCGATGGATGATAATGCGCCAGAACTATATAGGCAGCATTATTTTCAATGGCTACTTTAAAAATAATTTTTGGGTCGGCTACCGTTCCAGCTTGCCCGCCTTTGCTAATTAAATGTTTGCCAATAATGTGATTAGATCTGTTTAGCAATAAAACCCAAAATTCTTCATGGTTAAGATCAGCAAAGGTGTGTTAAAGGTATTTATGGACATCGCTGGATGCGGTAATTTGGGTAAGCTGCTCTTGCTGTGTTTCCCTTCTTCGCAAACAAAGTTCCAAAGCGGCCACTATCGAAATTGCTTTCGCCTCCCCTATGCCTTTAAACTTCGAAAGATCTTGGATAGATGCTTTTCCAAGTTTGGTCAGGTTGTTATCGTAGAAGGCTAAAATTCGTTTACTTAAATCTACAGCTGTTTCATTTCTGTTGCCCGATCCCATTAAAATTGCGATCAGTTCGGCATCGGTTAAATGCCTGCGACCATGCTGTAAAAGCTTCTCTCTTGGCCGATCTTCTTCAGCCCATAATTTGATTCCTAACTTTTGATCGTATTCATCCATAATTTTTTACGCAAAAAAACATCCCAACTTTTGGTTGGGATGCCTTTTACTAATATCGTAAAAAAAACTTAGCTTATGCTAAACCGTTAACGAATTTCGTTAATTTCGATTTGTTGTTAGCTGCTTTGTTTTTGTGAATGATGTTCTTTTTAGCTAAACGATCTAACATAGAGATCACTTTAGGCAATAAATCTGAAGCAGATTTTTTATCTTCTGCAGCACGTAATCTCTTGATGAAAGTACGGGTAGTTTTTGCCTGATATCTGTTACGTAAACGTTTTGTAGCGTTTGCTCTAATTCTTTTTAATGAAGATTTATGATTTGCCATTTCTATTTAGCCTTTTATTTTTTCTTAATCGTTTCCTATAATTCGGGTTGCAAATATAGAGTTTATGTTTTTAAATTACAAAACAATTTAACTTTTTTATCCACATACATTGCAACACATTTTCCAACAGCAAAAATACATTAAATTTATTCATTAATAACACTTTAACCCAGGCTAATAAAAATTAACTTCTATTGAGAAAACCTGCTTAAAAATACTATTTTTGGGGAAAACGATTTTTGAGTGAAAAAACGAATAGCCATTTTCGCATCCGGCTCAGGCTCTAACGCCCAAAAGCTAATGGAGCATTTTAAACGCAGTAACGACATCGAAATTTCTTTGGTATTAACTAACAACGCTGATGCTTACGTACTCCAAAGAGCAGACAACTTTGAAATTCCGTCTCACATTTTCGATAAGCAAGAGTTCTACAAAACGGAAGAAGTGATCGATTTACTGAAAAACTTAGATATCGACTTCATTGTTCTGGCCGGTTTCCTTTGGTTAATCCCTCAAAATTTAATAGCCGCTTACCCAGGAAGAATCATCAACATCCATCCTGCAATTTTACCGAAGTTCGGAGGAAAAGGAATGTATGGCGACCATGTACACAACGCCGTAATGGCTGCCGGTGAAACTGAAGGCGGCATCACTATTCATTATATAGATGAAAACTATGATGAAGGAGAATATATTTATCAGGCCAGATATAAAATAGACAAAGGCGACAACCTGGAAATGATAAAATTTAAGGGACAACAATTGGAGCATCTACATTATCCGAAGGTTGTTGAAAGTCTTGTAAAAAAAATAAAGAAGTAGTGAAGGCTACCTCATAAAATATAAATCCAAGCGCTCGCTGTAGCCACCCTACTATCCTGCATAAGAACTGATGGAAGAGGAAAACGTTAAAGCTTATGCGGCAACGTTCAAAAACCACAATCCATATCATCGCAGCTTGTGATGCCAATATAAAAGCTTTGACGAATTCACCCAGCATTAGACTCAAGCCTCGATCTTTTGCTACTTTTCCATCAAGGAAAAAGTAGACTGCCGCCGCCGATGAGGCAAAAAAAAATCATAAGCGAAGCCTTCAAGGCGCTTTAAGATCCCCGCCTAAGCGAGGATGACGATAACCGAAGCGGTTTCCGAACAAAATCTTCTTGTAAACAATAAGATTGCCCAGTCTAAAATAAGATAATCCATTTTTACAGCCTTAGCATACCAAAAAAATCATCATGTTTTACTACCTTTGCGGCTCAAAATTTACAGTAGAATGAGTCAGCCCATTAAAATCAAAAACGCTTTAATTTCAGTATATTATAAAGATGGTTTGGAGCCATTAGTAAAATTGCTAGCCGCTCAGGGTGTGCAGTTATTTTCTACCGGTGGAACTGAACAATTCATCAAAGACTTAAACTTACCTGTTACAGCGGTTGAAGATTTGACGGGCTATCCATCTATTTTAGGCGGTCGCGTTAAAACTTTACACCCGAAAGTATTCGGTGGCATTTTAAATCGCAGAGCATTAGCAGGCGATCAGAAACAAATTGCCGAATACGAAATTCCGGAAATTGATTTGGTTATTGTTGATTTATATCCTTTTGAAGAAACTGTAAAAGCTGTTGGAACACCCGAAGAAATTATCGAGAAAATCGATATTGGTGGAATTTCATTAATCCGTGCCGCAGCTAAAAACTTTAATGACGTCGTGATTATCGCTTCGAAAAACGACTACCCTACTTTACAAGCTCAATTAGAAGAACAAAATGGTGAAACCACTTTGGCACAACGTAAAGCATATGCTAAAAAGGCTTTTCATACTTCTTCTCACTATGATACGGCAATCTTCAATTATTTTAATGAGGAAGATCCACTTGATGTTTTTAAACAAAGTGTGGCCGATGCTAAAACCTTGCGTTATGGTGAAAATCCACATCAAGGTGCAGTATTTTATGGCGATTTAGATGCCATGTTTACGAAGTTAAACGGTAAAGAACTTTCCTATAATAACCTGGTAGATGTGGATGCTGCCGTGGCGTTAATAGACGAATTTGAAGATCCGACTTTTGCAATCTTAAAACATACAAACGCTTGCGGCATTGCCTCCCGCCCTAGCGTTAAACAAGCTTGGATGGATGCATTAGCTTGCGACCCGGTTTCTGCTTTCGGCGGTGTGTTAATTACCAATGTTGAAGTTGATTTAGCAACAGCTGAAGAGATTAACAACTTGTTTTTCGAAGTTTTAATTGCACCTTCTTACCAACCAGAAGCGGTGGAATTGTTCAGCAAAAAGAAAAACCGCGTTATTTTACAACGCAATAATGTAGAGTTGAGCAAAAAACAATTTAAAACTTTGTTAAACGGCGTAATTGAGCAGGATAAAGATTTAATTATCGAAGGTCCGGAACAAATGACAACCGTAACCGATAAGGCGCCAACTGCTCAAGAATTAAAAGATTTGCATTTTGCAAATAAGATTGTGAAACATACTAAATCTAACACCATTGTTTTGGTTAAAGATGATGTGTTAATTGCAAGTGGCGTGGGTCAAACTTCCCGGGTTGATGCGCTAAGACAAGCTATTGAAAAAGCAGCTTCTTTTGGTTTTAGCGTAAAAGGAAGTGCGATGGCATCTGATGCTTTCTTCCCTTTCCCTGATTGTGTAGAAATTGCTGCAGATGCAGGCATTACTGCAGTTTTACAACCAGGTGGATCAATTAAAGATGCAGATTCCGTTGTGAAAGCAAATGAAAAAGGTATTGCTATGGTAACTACCGGAGTAAGACACTTTAAACACTAGGTAAAGTAAAAGGTTGAAGGCTTAGAGGTTCAAGGTGATGCATTATACCATCATTGCCAGCATGAAGCCTGCTTCTCGCAGGCTGACAATCTTAAGCGTTAAAAAGCTTTGGTAATAAGATTGCTTCGTACCTCGCAAAGACGATCGTTTTAAAAAGAGAGAAGCTGGTTTGAAAAACCAGACGCGAGTAATAAACCCTGGCCTGCGGTAGGCAGGCGATTGATTGAAATACTTTTTGATAACGGTCTTCGACAATCTTAAACTGACATTCGCAAAAAATTGAACAAAAAGCGGGACTATTTAAACCAAAGATTGCAGGTTTTGATTTTCAGAATAATTTAATTGCCTTAAAAACAATTTAATGAACGAAGAAAATAAAACTTAAAACAATAAAAAACCTATTTTTACATTAGGAATAGTATAGATTTAACAAATTAAAGAAAATATAACTCATACATGGGATTATTCAATTGGTTTACGCAGGAAGTGGCCATCGATTTAGGCACTGCGAATACCCTAATTATACATAACGACAAAGTAGTGGTAGATGAACCTTCTATTGTTGCCTTTGATCGCACTACAAACAAAGTTATCGCTATAGGTCGTCAGGCGATGCAAATGGAAGGTAAAACTCATGATAATATTAAAACTGTTCGCCCTTTAAAAGATGGTGTAATTGCCGATTTCAATGCAGCTGAGGCGATGATCAAGGGCATGATCCGTATGCTAAATGGCGGTAAAGGGTGGATGTTTCCATCTCTACGGATGGTAATCTGTATTCCATCAGGTATTACTGAAGTAGAAAAACGTGCTGTACGTGACTCTGCTGAAATTGCCGGTGCTAAAGAAGTTTATTTAATTCACGAACCAATGGCTGCTGCAGTAGGGATTGGAATTGACGTGGAAGAACCAATGGGTAACATGATTATTGATATAGGTGGCGGTACGACAGAAATTGCGGTTATCGCCTTATCTGGTATCGTATGCGATCAATCTATCCGCGTTGCGGGAGATAACTTCGACTCTGATATCGTAAATTACATCCGTCGCCAGCACAACATCATGATTGGCGACCGTACTGCGGAAAAAATTAAAATTGAAGTGGGTGCAGCTTTACCAGAGTTACAGGATGCGCCTGCCGATTTTGCTGTTCAAGGTCGTGATTTAATGACTGGTGTTCCAAAGCAGATCACGGTTTCTTATACTGAAATTGCACATTGTTTAGATAAGTCGATCTCTAAAATTGAGGAAGCGATATTAAAAGCATTAGAGATTACCCCTCCAGAACTTTCTGCCGATATTTATCAAACTGGTATTTATTTAACCGGTGGTGGTGCTCTATTAAGAGGTTTAGACAAGCGTGTTGCTGCCAAAACGAAGCTACCTGTTCACGTGGCAGAAGATCCACTTCGTGCAGTAGTTCGCGGAACTGGTATCGCCCTTAAAAACATTGGCGGTTATAAATTTTTAATGCAATAAATCAGGTTATACGTTGTAAGTTATAAGTTTTAAGTCTTGTAACTTACAACGTAATACTTATAACTTATCACTAAATGCGTAACCTTTGGATTTTCATCAGCAGATACAACGCATTTTTCCTGTTTATCATCTTTTTCATCATTGGCATTTATCTTACGGTAAAAAATAATGCCTATCAGCGAAGCGTAACCTTAAATTCATCTAATGAAATTGTGGGTACTGCATACGAAAGGCTTAATATTTTTAAAAGATACATGAATCTGGGTATGGTAAACGACAGTTTAGCGGCCGAAAATGCTAAACTGAAGACACATTTATTAAACCTGACTACAGTTGATACTACTAAAGATGTAAAAGTAATTGATACCCTTACCGATCAGCAATACACCTATTTGGCTGCAAAGGTGATTAAAAACTCCATTACCCTTCGCAATAACGTAATGACTATTAACAAGGGCAGTTTGGATGGGATAAAAAGTGGCATGGCGGTAATTGCGCCACAGCGTGGCGTAGTAGGTTTAGTTCGTGATGTTTCTGAACACCTGGCAACCATTCAATCGTTATTGCACAAGGATACCCGAATTAGCGTAATGCTTAAAAAGAATATGGCTTTGGGTTCGTTGGTTTGGGGAGATTCAAATTTCGATATCAAAAAAGCATTGATCAAGGAAGTTCCCAATCACATTAAAATGCTGGTGGGCGATTCTGTGGTAACCTCGGGCTTTGGTTCATTTCCAAAGGGGATTCTAGTGGGGAGGATTATTAAACCAAATGTAGCAACCAACGATAATTTTTTATCTGGTGAGTTAAATCTATTTACCGATTTTAGTACGTTACAATACGTTTACGTGGTAAAAGACAAAAGAGCTGAAGAGCAGAAAGCTTTGGAGAGCTTAATTAAGCCAAATGAATAGTAGAATAGTCATTGTAAATATTATCAGGTGGATTTTACTCCTTTTTGTTCAGATATTTCTGCTCAAAAACATGGGCTTTTACGATCTTTCTACCCCCTTCGTTTACGTTTTGTTTTTACTCTTATTGCCCTTTGGCATACCTAACATTTTACTTTACGTTTTGGCTTTTGCAACTGGCTTAACACTCGATGCATTTTACGATACGATGGGCGTTCATGCTACGGCCTGTATCGTTTTGGCCTTTGTTAGAATATCTTTTATTTCAATTAGTTTAAACCGCGATGCAATTGACGACCCGGAACCTTCGTTAAGTTATATGGGTTTCCAATGGTTTTCGCTATACGCTTTACTCTGTGTTGTTGCACATCACCTGGTGCTGTTCTTTTTAGAAACGTTTAGGTTAACCGAAATGGGCTATACCTTAATGAGATGCGGCTTAAGTTGTATCTTTACACTGCTTATTATTTTATTGGTAGAGTTTATATTCTATAGAAGAACATCCCGCTAATGGATCAATTATTTAACCGAAAATATATCGTTCAAGGATTATTTATTGTAATCGCCCTGATTTTATTGGGTAAATTATTTTATATCCAGATTGTTAGTGATAAATACTTTCTTTCTGCTGAAAGTAATGTTTTGCGCAAGATTTATAAGTACCCTGCCCGTGGCGCCATTTTAGATCGCAATGGAAATGTTATCGTTCAAAATGAGCCTGTTTACGATTTAATGGTTACGCCAAACGAAGTTAAGGCATTCGATACGCTGGCGCTTGCCCAAGCATTGGAAATTCCCATTGATGATGTGCGTAAAAACTTACGCAAAGCCAGAGGAAAATCTACCTATCAATCGACCCCTTTTCTCAAACAAATATCTGTTCAAAGTTATGCCCGTTTGCAGGAAATTCTATACCGTTTTCCAGGATTTAGAACACAAGACAGAACGGTAAGACATTATCCAGATAGTGTTGGCGGGCAGCTTTTTGGCTATGTAAAAGAAGTTGATAGTGCTGATATTGCATCATCCGAAGGTTTTTACAGACCTGGAGATTATAAAGGAAAGAGCGGAATTGAGCGATCATATGAAGAAATATTGCGTGGAGAAAAAGGTGTAGTCAATACCGTTTACGACGCTCATAATACGCCCCAGGGCAGTTATGCTGACGGCAAGTATGATATTAATGCAGTTTCGGGCGAAAGATTAATTTCCGGGATTGACATGAGAATCCAGAAGTTAGGTGAAGAACTGATGACAAATAAAGTTGGTGCCGTGGTCGCTATTGAACCAGCCACTGGGGAGGTGTTGGCATTTATTAGTAGTCCGGGTTATGATCCAAACTTGTTGGTGGGTCGAAGCCAAGGTAACAATTACATGAGCTTGATTGGTAATCCTTACAAACCTTCGATGGTTCGTCCAATTCAGGGCCGCTACCCGCCAGGCTCATCATTTAAACCTATCGATGCCCTATTGGGTCTTCAGGAAGGTGTAATCGACGTAAACTCAACATTCAATTGCCCAGGTTATTACATGGCCGGAAATCACAAGGTAAAATGCGAGCACGTAGATGGAAACATCAGCATGCGCAGAGGCATTGCCAGATCTTGCAACACCTATTTTTGCCATGTGTTTCAAAAATTGATTACCAAAAATGGAATGAAAAAGCAACGTCAAACCTATCAGGATTGGCGGGATAAAATTGCTAAATTCGGCTTCGGTGAAAAGTTAGACATTGATTTACCTTTTGAAAAAGCTGGATATTTTTATAACGCCGATCATTACGATAAAATTTACAAAAACCGTTGGGGTTATACTACGGTAATTTCGCAAGCAATTGGCCAGGGAGAAATTACAGCGACCCCACTTCAAATTGCCAATGCAATGGCGATTATTGCTAATCGAGGTTATTACATTAAGCCGCATTTAATAAGAGCCATGGGCGATAAGATTAAAAAGGAATATGTAGATAAAAACTATGTTGGCATTGATGTAAAACATTTCGAACCCGTTATCGATGGCATGCAGGACTGTGTGAATAGTCCTTGGGGAACCGCAATATTATCCAGAATACCTGATGTGGTGCTTTGTGGTAAAACAGGTACAGTGCAAAATCCGCATGGCAAAAACCACTCTGTTTTTATCGGTTTTGCCCCACGCGATAATCCGAAAATTGCAATTGCGGTTATTGTAGAAAATGCAGGTTTTGGAAGTACTTATGCCGCTCCCATCGCCAGTTACATGATTGAAAAGTATTTAAAAGGCAAAGTAACAGGCTCAAGAGCTGCACAAGTGGAATGGATGAAAAGCCAAAACCTTTTGCCGGTTTTAAAAGATAAAACGAAGCCAGTTAAGAGCGTGACCAAAGCAGATAGCTTATTAATTAAAAAAGCGGATTCAACTAAAAAAGTAAAAGATAGCTTGAGCATAAGGGCCGCAACTATAAAACAAAGTGTGGCTACCAAGCCAAAAGGAAACAAAACCGTTCCATCAGAAAACCCTGTAACCCAAAAGTAAGATGCAGCAACAACAGGGAAACCGTTTCTTTTTCAATGTCGATTGGATTACCGTTTTGATTTATATTGCCTTATGCGCCATTGGGTTTGTCAACATTTACGCTTCTGTTCCTCCAGAGAAAACGATGGCCTTTGGTTTTAACGAACTTTACGGAAAGCAGCTTATTTATGTGATTTCCGGATTAATTTTAGGCTTAGCCATTTTGTTATTTGATGGCAGGCTTTTTAACGTCTTCTCTCCTTTTATTTACGGAGGTACGTTATTATTGCTTCTCGCGGTATTAGTTATCGGAAATAAAGTGGCAGGTAATCAGGCCTGGATCGCCATTGGCTCCTTTAAACTGCAGCCTGCCGAATTCGCCAAATTTGGAACTGCTCTACTTTTGGCCCGATACGTGGGTAGTTTTAATCCTAAATTCCGCGATTTTAAATCAATAGCCATAGCAGCATTAATTGTTGGTGCACCGTTGCTATTAATTATGCTTCAGCCCGATACAGGCTCGGCTTTGGTCTTTCTAGCCTTTATGTTCCCGCTTTATCGCGAAGGTTTATCTGGTTATTTCCTTTTGATATTTCTGGGAATGATCGTATTGTTTGTAGCCGATTTCCTGGTACCCACATGGATTTTGATTACCATTATCACCGTAATTGCAGGTTTATTTATTTACAATAACCGCAGGAAACAGAAGATTATTTTCTCTACAGTTTTCGTTACCGTTTTTGCTATTGGTTACCTCTTCCTAATTAAAGTTGCTTACGAAAAGGTTTTGGCACCACACCAAAGAAGTCGTATTGAGCTGATGCTTGGCCTAAAAACAGATAACAGAGGTGCCGGTTATAACGTAATTCAATCTCAAATTGCCATAGGCTCTGGACAGGTTACCGGTAGAGGATTTTTAGAAGGAACACAAACTAAATATGGCTATGTGCCGGAACAGAGTACCGATTTTATCTTCTCAACCATTGGTGAAGAATGGGGATTTTTGGGCTGTTCTGTAGTCATTGGTTTATATAGTTTTTTACTGTTGAGGCTGATTAACTTAGCCGAAAGACAGCGATCTACTTTTTCCAGAGTTTACGGCTACAGTGTAGCCTGTATTCTCTTTTTCCACGTCTTCATTAACATAGGGATGACCATTGGAATTATTCCGGTGATTGGAATCCCCCTGCCGCTAATTAGTTATGGAGGTTCTTCGCTATGGAGCTTCACCATTTTGCTATTTATCTTTCTGAAGCTGGATTCGAATAGAATGGGATTTTTTTAGGAGCAAGAGTAAGGATCAAAGAGTAAAGATCAAGGAGTAAGGATATAGTCGTACGGTCAGCGGGCTAGTTCGCTGCTAGTCGAGATTTGCAATCTCGACTCAAAATATGTTATTGCAAATCCTGACGAAAATACGAATGAGATTGCGAAGCTATTGAAGGGTCCGAATCACACTGAAAATCGTTGGAACGGGATTGCAAATCACAATTGACAAGAATGAGATTGCTACAGGTAATGATGGATTAGCTTCGCCATGACGATCTTTGGAACTAACTGCGAGTTAAGGGGTTTTGCCTTGATGCGATCAGGCTTAAAACTTATAGCCTATAACTTACAACTCAATAAAAAGCCCTGACACCTAAACCCGTAATAGGCAACTCATTTAAACCTTCTATTCAACAATTCGTAAAACTGGTCAACTGTTGCCTGTTTGCTGGCCCAATCATTTTTAGCAGCATAATTTGTCTGCAAAAAGCTATCTGCTGCTTCAAAACTATTCATCTTATTTACAATATCAATCGCTTCTGAATAGGCCAGATTATATCCTTTAAATAAATCTTTAACGAATAGTAATTTTTCATTTAAACTGATGCCTTGTTTTAAATCAGCTATTGGTGCTTTAATTGGCTCTTCGTTGTTTGCATGTGTTTTGGCCAATAAATCATTTAAACTAGGTGCTGGCGTTGATGAGATTGGCTGAACTGGAGGTCTAACCGGAATGGCTTCCGGAATAAACATGGGTTTTTCTTCAACCACTGGCGGCGAAATAATAGGATCGTCCATTTCTACATCTCTTAATGCTTCGATAGGTTTAAAATCATCAATCTGAGCCTCAACCTCTTTCTTGATCTCTTTCTTAGCCTCAACCGCTTCCTCTTTAACTTCTGGTTCATCATCATGAGGAATTAAAAATGGCTCCGGACCAATTTCATCTTCCTCATTCGTTACGGTTTCTTCCTCAACAAAATTTGGCTGCTCCTCTTTTTCATGGATCATTTTCTTTTGAGCAAGTACCTGCTCTTCATCTTTACTCAGCGGACGATCGAAAATATCTTCAACCGACTTTTCTTCGTAATCGAATTTATCATCAGTACTGTGATTACCTAAAACAAACTCAAAAGAATGATCATCCTGATCGGGTTTAAAGAAATCTTTTTGTAAAACTTCGTCTGCAACATCTTCATGAATTTTTTCGTCATCCAAAACTTCTTGCTCCTGCTTTACGTCCACTCTTTCTTCCTCCTCCTCTGCAGTGGCAATTTCTTCCAGCTCAGCGGTGTCGAAACTTTCCTCTTCCTCTAAATAACTTTTATCCGCCCAAATTTCATCTTCTAAAGTTTCTGGTCGAGCCGCAAACGGCACCTCATGCGTAGTTACATTTCGCTGTTGCGAAGTGCTGTTTAACTTTTGAACAATACGAACATGATCAGCTAAAAAATCGGCATTCGCTAAAAACAGCTCCACTTCTAAATCGTTTAATTGTTCAGGATTTTGAGCCAAGAACTGGTATTGCTCATTTAATTCATTTAGAATATTGCCTACTTTTTTAAAGATATTTTGTTGGTTCATCATGAAGTGATAACGATTTTTTGGTCGATTTATGTTGGTAACTATGTATTCAAAAATAACACATAATTATGATATTTAATTTTTAATAATAATAACTGACAATACGCATTAAAACGCTGCTAAAACCATATTGGTCTTTAAATATTTTTAATTATTTATTGTTTTTGTCACTAATTTTGGATGTTTTTGTCACTTTATTCCAGCAACTTTTTGCTAAAATAAGTATACTAAATGATAATCAAGAGCTAATTAAAATTTTTAGTGTAAATAAAAATCCTAACAATTTGCAGGATATCTTATTTAAATAAAGGAATTTAATCTATCTTGTATCTAAATTTAATTTCATGGATAATAGCGTTAAAAAATATGTTGAAACAGTAGCCGTTGATGGTAATAATATTCATATAAAACATAACCTCAATACACCAAATTTTACGATTTCTATCTATAAGCACAATTCAATAATGTGGGATTACACTGTTGGAATTATTGATGATAATGAAATAATACTGTCTAACCTGACTGGAGAATTTAAAATTGTAATAATTGGTTAGTTTTACTCAAAATCTAGATATCGTATCCATATGCAGAATGAAAAACAGTGTCCTAACTGCAGAAGTTTTCACACTAAATCAGAAACTCAAAAAGGAAGATTAACAGGTCTAGTTATTAGTGGAATAGCATTTGTATTTTTTGTAGGGTGCTTAATAGAAGAATTTTTTGGTGGATACGTTCTATTGGCTGTCGCATCCCTTATCTTCTGTTGCTGGTATACATTCAAATACTTCTATATAAAAGTTCAGTTTGGTTATTGTAAGGCTTGCAATTACAAATGGTCTTATGCCTAATTTTTTTCTTTTGAGTTAATCAATAGCTTGGTATCTTATATAATCCAACAATGGCTCTAAATCGCCAGCACAATAATCGGGATTTGGATTTTGCAATCGTACCTGCCACCCCGTTGTATAATAACCTATAATACCCCAATAACTATTATCAACCATAAGATGATAAGTTCTACCACCACCACCATTAGGTGAGGTAATTGAAACTATCTTATTACCATCGGGAAATGCACCAATGAATGTAATTGAAACTAAGTACATTCACCAGTTTTTATACAGTTTATGATTCTTGCGTAAATTAAACTGTGTATTTTATTTTCACCTGTCAATGAGTATTCACCATCTTTTCTTATCACATAACCTTTGAACGCATTATTAATGTTAATCCTGAATAGGTTTACATCTCCCTTAACTAGTTCAATGGAAATCAGGTCTGCACCGATTTTAATGTTTTTTGTTTCTGTTGCTGCTTTAATATTATTCATAAAACAAAGCTTACTAATAATATTAGCAATTGCAAAATGAGTTATAAACAAAAGATGCAGCCAGAATTACCGACTGCATCTAACATTATGAGTTTGAGAGAATTATTTTCCTAAAAAGTCGGTAAAATATTTATCACCCATTAAGATATAAGTGATAAGATGAAATGATATCAAAAATAAAAGTAAAATCAGTACAAATATAATTCTGGTACGCTTGGCATCCCATTTACGATTATCTTCAATAATCTTGAAAAGTTTATCGTTATCCTTCTCCATAATGCAAGATAATAAATTCCTATAAGTTTTAAAACCATTTTTTATTCAAAATCCAGAATACAATAACTATTAATAAACCTAGACCAATTAAAACAAGGTAATTTGCTTTTTTTACATCTTTTTGAACGCTTGATTCATTTACCTCTGTCTTAGATTTGTCCTTAATTTGAATTTGTTCTTTCACCTTTACATTTTCAACTTTAGATGTATCAACTTTAACTATTTTATTTGTTGATGATTTCTTTATTGAAATTTCACTAAATGGCACATTTTCAATTGAGTTTTTACTTCTAATTTGCGCTGTAAGCTGTCCGTTTTTTCCATTCTGGTAAATCGTCACCGATACATTTTTATCACTTATATCTACTAGCTTAAGGGCTGTATCGCCTCTTAAAGTTGCAGCACTATCAATCCTAAAATTGGCTGTTAGTTCAATTTGATGAGGTTGTTTGATTTTGATTTCTTCAACTGCTGATAATTCAATAACATCGGTTTTACCAACTTTACTTTTAGTTGATTCTAATTCAAAAGCCTTATTAATTTCATCATCATTTTGAACTCTTACTAAAGATTCATTTTTTGATATTTTTCTTTGTGTACTGCAACCACCAAACGTCATGATGATAATTGCCAGAATTATTAATTTTTTCATATTTATCTTATCCTAGGCTTGATAGTGATGGTTGCGTTTTTACTTTTGATATCCAAAATATTCTTCAATTCCTCAAAATTTTTATCTGTTCTGGTAAGAAGTAATTTTTGCAAAGAATCTATCAGAATTTGCTGCCTTTCAATTTCAGCATCATCTTTGGAAGTTTGTTCTCTAAGCCAAACCGCCTTGTCATTTTCAGATTTCTTGATATAACTTCTTAGATACTCTATTCTCTCTTTTTGATATTTTTTATCATCGGCATTGCTTTTAATAATAATCCCAAAAAGTAAAGAAATACCACTAAGCATGACAATCAATGCATATTGCCAAGGGAAATTTTTAAAGTTTCTCAAATTTTTACCATCAGGTTTAATAGCCATTATTTTGTAGTGTATAATTTAAATTCACGCTTTCTCCTAGCGACCAGTACTGGTAATACTTTACCACCTCCCCTTTTCCAAAGATTGAATTGAGTTTCAATTTCTGCATCAGGTGCAATTGAATTTACTTTTTTCAGTAAAGTTGAATTGAGAAAACCATATATGCCAATATTGTAGCAAAATGAGGTTAAAGCGTTGAATTGATTTTGGGATAAAGAAATCTTTACACCCTTATTAACTGCATTTTCATACAGTTTTATTTTCTTGTTGAATAAGTCTTGCGCTTGTTCCAGTGTGATTTTATCACCTTTTTTAACTGGTGTATTGTTAAGATGATAAGTGTTACCAAAACCAATCGTCCAGACGTTTGCAGGGCATAAATAGGCAGCTAAAACCAAGCCTTCTTCATTGTGTATAAATGCTTTTCCTTTATCGTTTAATTCCATCGTTTTGATGGATAGATATTATGACATGAGAAAATTAACCTACAGGGAAACCCAAATAGCTACACACTAGCATTCCATCAACACCTTTAGCATTACCTCTACCCATCTTGTAACTAAATTCACTACCAACCGCTACAGGAATTGAACAATTGATTGTCCAATCAATACCACTTCCAGTAACAGATAAAACAGTATTACCACTAACACTATAAGCAGCACCTTTAGCATTACTAAATTGGCTTTGCGTAATTGGTCTATCGTAAAGCAGATTTACTTTGTTACCATTTCTAGTCGCTTCAATTATCTGCGGTGGTGGTGTATCTAGATAAGGATTTCTAACCGATTGATTTTTCTTGAATACATTTATTAAACCAGTAGTTGAATTGTAAGTTACATTATCTGCACCAGCATATTCAATACCAGTGATGGTTGCACCATTCAGTAAAAATGACATATCCCTATTCAAACCAGCAGTATCTAACGTTGATAAATCTAGTTCAACAACTAAAGTATTACCTTCAATTTTTTCAGTCTTTACTACATCAAGCTTGGTTTCATAATATTCTACAAATTCCTGCATAGATGGCATCCATAATTTATCACCTCCGTTTGGATGATTCTTAATATAATTCATTTCTCGTTGAAAAATGGTAAAATCACCATCTGCTGCACCGTGCATCCCAATCATCCCCATAAATTTAGAACCAGAAGATGATGAACCATCCAAGGTCGGATTAATCAAGGCATTTCTGATACCCATAGTATCATCATTATTGAATGTTACATAGAAATTTCTACCCATCAAGAATCTATCAAGTCTGGTTTGGTTGATTGTTTTAACATCAATCCTACCATTGAAAATTACCAAATCAGCGTAATCATCCGGTGAATCAAGACCAAATTGACTACCTACCATCAGATAACCAACATTTGGAGCTGTATCAGAATAACCAGCATCAGCAGTGGGAATAACCATTGTTCTGGTTCTATATCCAGTCTTTTCAAAAATGTATTTCTCGTTTTGCTTTAATTGGTAATACTTATCATATCCGGTGTGGTCGTGTGTGTGGTTACTATAACCATATCCTGCTGCAATTGTATCAGCATATTCAGACCATAAAGTTCTGTCTGATGCTTTTTCAACATCTCGAGGTGCTGATGTTAAAGCCCACGTCATACGCCAATTCAATGGATTTCCACATCCATCAGTACCTCTAATACCAGTGTGTGTATTTCCATATTTATCAACCAATCCACCTTCCAGAAATTTGTAGATATCAAAATCTGATGCATAACCATCATCACTTACCAGCATTATACCAGCTTGTTTATTGTACTTCATATCGGCAAATGCAAGACTTGGTGTAGTCGTTGCATTTAAGCCAATACGTAATACTATTTTGTTTTCTTCCGGTTCTGGAATGATAACACTATCCTTTAAAATAAATCTTCTGCCTTTAATTATCATTATAGTAGATTGTATTGTTTGATGAATCTTAATCTTGGTCTTTCTGCACCACTGTCACCTGCAAATACACCACCAACACTAACTGGTACTGTATGTGGTTTTTTGGTTACTTCAACCCAAGCATTATAGAAGTATTCTGCTATCATAAATTCACCATCAAATCTAATTCTGCACTTGATTACAGTACCTGCTGGTGCATTAATATTTACACCTCCAACATAGAAAGCAGCACCAGTATTATCTTTT
This sequence comes from Pedobacter sp. MC2016-05, assembly GCF_026239735.1. Classification (GTDB taxonomy): domain Bacteria; phylum Bacteroidota; class Bacteroidia; order Sphingobacteriales; family Sphingobacteriaceae; genus Pedobacter. Next base: position 428,287 of record NZ_JAPIVT010000003.1, on the reverse strand, counting down.
CCAGTTGAGAATGCTTTGTTGGTAAATGCACCATCCTGATTATAATAATCCCATTTCAAGCTCATACCATTTGTTGGCAAACCATTATAATCAAAACCAGCACCAGTAACCTGAATCATTGAAGATTTTACGTTGGATTCACCGTTGAATTGAATATATCCAGTATCACCGGGATTTACAACCAATCCAGTGTTGAATTGTCCATAATTTCCTTCCACATTGAATAAAGAGTTATCCTCATCATTGTATTTAATAACGTTATCTAATGTTTGATAGTTAACTACAGGAACTGATAAATCTGGTTCACTTTCAACAAAAGCAACAGTATTTGTTAATGGTTCAGATGCTTGACTAACATTGTTTACCGCTTTTACCCTTACTTCTAAAAATCCAACTGGAACGCTTATATCACCAATAACAATAGGTTTTGCTGTCAACGTAGTCCAAGCACCCCAAGTATCTGTATCAGTACTTCTGATTCTGCGCTCATACGCTGCTGGTGTTGTGTAACCTGCTGTATAAGTAAAGTTGAATGTGTTTGCGGTATCGTTTACTACACCTGCTGTAGGTGCATTAGGTTTAGGTAATTGTGCTTCTGTAAATGCAGGTGAATCAACTGCTGCACTTTCATTTCTACCAGCAGCAGCTTTTATTTTGAATTTGTAATAACCTGCTGGTAAATTGATATTACCAACGTTGATAACTCCGGTGTATGCTACATAAGCACCACCATTAAAACTTACTAAAATTTCAGATGCAGTTAAAGCGTGGGTTGCAGAAAGTGTATTATTGGTATCATTGGCATTAACTGTTGGCGGTGCTGGTGTAACATTACCTGCAACATCTGTAGTGATGTTATCAACATCAAAATTTGAACTAGCAAATCCAGATGCAGTAACTCTTAATCTGTAAAAATATTGGGTAACTGGTGATAAACCCGTATCAATAAATGAAGTTCCTGCACCAGAATAAATAGTAACAGGGTTTGCAAATGAAATGGTTCTATCTCTCTGTAATGAATAAGTTATTCCAAATGGAACTGTATTCCAGCTAACAGGTACTGAATCACCACCTGCAACACCAAATACGATAATAGCTGTTTCAAGCTTTTGCATATCTCCACCTTGTGGTGGGTCTATCCATTCTAAATTCCCTTGTAAAACTTTATCAGCAGCCCAATTGGGTAATGATTGAAAGTAAGCAGATAATTGTTCAGCACTTAAACCACCACTAAAAACAAAAGGGTCTGATTCAGTACCTGTTCCAGTGATTTCACCACTAAAAAATACTGGTGGTAATTCTGATAAAGGAACTACACCATTAATTTTAGATGCTTTGGTAAGTAAAGCTGCGTTTAGTGTAGCTAATCCTGTATCTATTTTATCTTCAACTTGTGATATACTATCATCAACACCATCAATTTGAGTATCTAAGGCAGTAACTTTTGAATCAAGTACATCAATTTGCAAATCTATAGCTGTAACAGTGGAATCAATGTTATTTAACTGACTCTCTAAAGCGATTACTTTACTATCAACAGCATCTAGTTTATCAGCGTTTTGGTTGACTACATTTTTTATTTCATTTGCATCTTGTGCAGAGAATACCTCATTTGCATTAGGATTTTTAGGGTTGTTTGCCTTTTGTTTATTTGAATAATTTATTTTCATTTTAGAATGTGAAATTTAATACTGCATCCAATACATAAGATTCAACATCTTCTTCTGGTGCTATTATTATCCCCTTTAATGGGATTGAGGTAATACACGCTTTTCTAAAGCCTGTCATGCTGACTACAAATGTTACACCTGATACCCTATCACCAAATGAATCAGTAAATGGTTTCATGGTTACCGAGTTGAAAAATTCTAAATCTTCAAATTTATCAATGTCAGAAAAGTAGGTTACGAGGTCATCAGCAATTAAATTGCAGTCATTTATTACATCTAACTCAATATCATTAGTAGAGAGTGAAGCAATGATAATTTCAAATCTGTACACATCATCATTGCCTTTGATAGCCTTATCCAAGTATTCAATATTAGCTAATGGATAAACTATGTCGCTGTGACCAGTAATATCCTTTTTATCACCAACTAATAAGGTGTTGATTTGCTCATGGGAATTGAAGAAATCTTTAAGAAAATTAAGATATGTTTTTAAGCTTACCATTAGTTACGCCTTAAATAGCCTGTTTTGTAGGCTTTACTTTCATTCCATTCTTTGCTGTAATCATGGATATCTGGGAGATGAAAACCTAGAAAGCTTGAGGTAGTATCTTCTTTTGGGGATGTTGAAGTTTCTTTACTTTCATCATTTTCAAAGTATTCAATCAGACGCCTTTTGTAACCATCAAATTTTTCTTTATAATATCCTCTGAATGCATCAAGTTCAGCTTTTGAAGCTGAAGATAAATTTGAATCTGTTGAAGTATTTAAACCCTTATTATTCAATTTAAAATGTAATGGCACAACTGAATAAATCAAAGCACCATAAACAAGATAAGGTTGTATAACTTCATCAAGAATTACCTTATTTTCTTCAGTAACTTCTTTCTTCTCAATCTGGTCTGCCAGTACATTAAAGAAAGTTTTACCAATCAATGGCTGCAGCTCCAAATCTTGAACTTCAATCAATGCTGACCTAATTATCTTTTCATCGGTATTACCACTGATGATTGATTTTTCTTTTATTTTTTCAATACTTACAAATGCTATGTTTTTCATGTTTAGTTTGATTTTGGTTTACGGATTACTTGCACTCGTTTGAAATAATGCCTACAGAACGGTGTAGTCTTTCCAGTATCAGGATTTCTATAAAATCCACCGGCATAATCCATGATGCTATAGCCAAAAATTGAGGATAGGGTCATGATATCGGTCATACTATATAGCTTTGGAGTTTCACACATTTTTTTGCAAAATGCCCTTGATGTTTTGATGATTTTAGCACCATCCAGTTCTGGTCTTTTTTCATAGCTATACATAACTTCAACCTTTCTTTCTGGCTCGTTTTTAGGCTGCTTGATGGTCTTATTTTTATCATTGATAATGTTACCTTCCTTTAACCTATTAATCAATTTAGACACGTCTTCTTTGGTGATATCAAGTCCTAATTCTTTTTTGATTTCTGCTTTAATTTCAGCTTCTGGTTTATCTGCAATATCCTTTTCAATGATGTAATTTGTGATATCTTCATCAGCATCAAATGCTAATTCAAGCTGCTTTTGTGAAGTGAAATTTTGTGCAGAATATTCTTGAAGGATGATAAAATCCTCTTTGTTTTCACCTTTGTCAGCTACCTTTTCAAAATCATCTTCAGTGAGTTGGAATAGTTCACCCTTATCAGAATTAAAGTTTGATTGTACTGGTGCAGATGAACCTAGAAGTTTATCACCATCGGCTAATTTTGGTAATCCAACAGAAGCACGTAGTTCATTGATGGTGTAGATTTTCTCCTTGGTAGCGTCTGCCATTGGTTCACTGAATAACTTTTCTTTATCCTTGAATCCACCGATTTGTGGAATTGAATCGTTATCACTGAAAAGCCTGTTCAAAGCTGATACAATATGTATTCTAGCCTTTTTTACATAGTTATCTTTAATGATTTGATAAGCGTTTTCAAGCTCGGAACTGTTACCTAAAGAACCTTCTTTTTCAATTCCAAATAAAAGACTAGATGAACCATCATGTGCAGCTACAATATTTCTTTCAATTTTCTTGAGGACTTCAACTAATTTTCCAGAATAATCAGGTGATTCAATGGTTTTAACTTCCATGCCCTTATCACTTTGGTTATTGGTATCAAGGATGAATTTAACGCCATCAACACCAGATATGGCACGTTCTAATTTTTTGGTGGCTAACCGTAACTGCTCATCACTTGCCATACCTTTAAAGGTTGAAATGATGTGACCAGCAGAAAAGCCATTGGTGATATTATTTTGGAAAAATTCATCAATTAGAATATCAGTAACAATACTTGTAATTGCACCAGAATAAGATACTTCTGCAAAAATTTCATTTACTGATGGAGTATAAGGTGCTGACCAAAATAGTTTACTTAAACCATCTTCATTTTGGAAGGGTACAAACCTATCAAATGACACAAGATTCTTTGCATTTGAAAACCATTCAGCAACAAAGAACTTTGATTTAATATTATTAGGTCTAATTTTATGAAGTGGAGTGTGGTAATAATTTACAGGTGTACCAGCAAATGAATAAACTACTTCACTGGCAAACGTATTGAAGATAACATAATCAGTTACCGCTTTGGTTACAAAATCGCCTAATGTATCAATAGCATTTACTTTGATGGTTGAAATATCATTCCCATTTTTATCAACTAAACCATCGTCAAATATCCACTGTACTTTTCTGTTGCAAATGCCTTTATGAATAGCACTCTGATTATAGATTTTCAATAAAAAGTTAGGGTATAGATTATCATCCCCCCACTTTGTAAATTTCTCTGAATCTTTGTTAATTATCTCTTTGAAAATCGGTGTTACCTCCTTAGCAAAGTTCATTATTGCAAGACCTAAATCTGTATTATTTCTATCCATTGTATTCTATCCAATTCTCATTTCCATCAGATTCTGGTTGAATAATCACATCGTCATTTGCTTCATCTCTAATCAATAATTTACCCTGCCTGATAACCATATTGGTATCAGGATTAATCATTGAATAGTTATAAAAGCCATTGGAAACCTCGTTAAAATCAGTCGTTGGAATAGTGTATTTTAAATACCTATATTTATCAGTACTATTATTTTCAAGAAGTTCAAATTGATGTGATTCATTAGTAGAATCTGAGTTGATTTTTAATAGATACACCAAGTCATCACTAAACTTATCAGTGTAAAAAATTATCGTTTGAATGCTGGCTTTTTTATCAATTAAAATCATCTGTTTTTTGGTGAATAAATATTATAAGCCAATAAAAAAGCCTTCACCAGAACGGCAAAGGCTGAAAAATGAAGACTGTATTTTTTTGATTAAGCGATTAAAGACGCTACAATAGTTGCATCAACTTCTGCTGGTCGTTTAGAACTGTCACCAGTAAAGGTTAGAGATGTACCATTTGTTGCATCATCAACAGTTGTTTCTGCAGTTGATAAAAACAACGTTCCATCTAGACCTAAAGCACCATATTTACCAGATTTCATCTTGGTTAAAATCACTACCGGATTGCCCAATAATTTATCAATGAAGGTGTTTGATTTAGCTGAAAAGTTGTCGATTCCCATTGTGTATTCTTGTGTTGAAGTGATTACACCATTATCCGCTCTGGTTGAACTAGCTTTGAATGCACCAGTTTTAGATGTATTATCTACCTGCACAAATTTCTTACCTGATGCTAAAGCAATGTTGGAAACGATACCATTGACAGATGTTGAATAAACCTCACCAGTTGCATCAATTTTAGCTAAGTCAGCAAATGCAATTAAATAGTTAGTTCTAATACCTGCATCTACCTTACCACATTCCCTTAAATAAGGGTCAATTGATTCACATGCCATGTTTGTTTGTATTAATTATTTTTGAGAGGGCAACCGATTGATTACCCTCATTATATCCTTTTAGATGATTGATTAAGCGTAGGTTACAATTCCTACTTCAAATGGATAAACAACAGTATAACCGATTGAAAAACGTGAATCTAAATTCACTGACTCAGTTTCTTTACTGTACCATTTATCAAGTGCAGCATCTTGTAATTCTCCACCAGCACGGAGGTTACGTAAACGTGAAGCTACAACTGTGTTAGTTCCAATTAAACCATCTACAACAGCTAATTTTGCAGTCGTACCAAATAATACTCCTTCTGCTTGTGCAGTGAATAAATTCTTTTCTGCAAGTTCTGCTATATAAGCGTTGTACATATCAGTACCAATGAAGATTCTGAAATCAGGCTTAGAAGTAATAGCCACTGGCATTTTAGCAAAAACACCTTGAAGTTTTTTAGTTACAGTTGTACCAGTTGCTGATGCTAAATCGATGTGTGTACCAGCTTTGATAGTTTTGATAAATCCATCTGCAAATTTCATGTTACCAGTTGCAGTAGTATCACCAACCCATGTTAATTTTTCAATTTCATGTTTAACTTGTTCAGCTACGTCATTACCTATTGATTCTACAAATAAAGCATCATCGTAAACTTGACCTTTCATTTTTGCTTTTAAATCTTCAACTCCATAAGTAGCTTCCAAATCTCTTGGATAAAGATTCATTTGCATCTTGATAGGTTTAACAGTCAAAATTGCTTGTGATAAAGTTGTGTTTCCTTGTGGGTTACGACCATGTGCATTTCCATCTTGAAAAACAACATCATTAGCCATTAATTGTACTGCTTCTGAACCTTTAGCATTAGGGTTGAATGAACCAGCACTTGATAATAAATCTAAAGTTTGAGCACCTAAAATTGATTTAACCATGAATTCACGTGACTGTTCAGAGGTATATTCAGGTAGTTGAGAAATATTATATCCCATTTTTGTATTCTAATTATTTTGAGAAACTCTTAGCGATTGCTTTGAATTTGTCTTCTGGGGTTGAATCTTGTAGTTCAACTCGCTTATCCACTGTCGAGAATTGAGTGGGAATTTTTTCTAATTTTTTAAATTCAGCTTCTAAGTCGCTTTGGAATTTTGCTAAATCTTGTTTGGTTGGTAATGCAGAAAAACCTTCTTTTATTTGTTTGATTTCTGCTTCCAATTCATCAATTTTAGCTTGTAATTCAGCTTCTTTTGATTCATCTTTTGCAGGTGCATCTTCTGGTTTTTCTTCTTCTGCTAATTCTTGTTCTGCTTCTGGTTTTTCTTCATCAGCAGCCTTAACCACTCCTGCAATTTTACCTTCTGCAACTTTGATTTCTGCGCCATTTGCTAATGCGTAATCACCATCAGGTGCTACTTCACTACCGTTTGCGCCACTAATCAAAATATCAGCACCAACCACTAATTCAGCATATTCAAGACTTTGGTCTGAATCTTTAATTTTTTCAATAGTGAAATTTTCTGCATGGAAATTCAGCACTTTGAAAAATTTGGTGATTAAGTTTTTATTGAACATGTTTTATCGTTGTTTGGCGATAAATATTATTCACGTTTTACAGGTTGTATTTTGAGATTAAAGCATCCAATTCTTGCTCAAATGTTAGAGGTTGTGAAGTCGCAAATTGAAAGTCAATAATGGTTTTAGTATCAATCAAATCAAAAATTCCTTCAACAGAAAATCCCGACCTTAAACCACCTTTAATGTCATTCCAAACAGCATCAGATTCTACTTTAACTCCAACTATCCAATCACCATCTTTTGCATCAATATTCTTTGGAGCTGTAATACCTTTTTCATCATCAACTACATACGATTGAAAAACAAATGATTCTGCATCTACTGTAGAATGCTCAAGGTTCATATTATTGTTAAAGCCTTTTTTAGCAAATGTTTGTGTAATCAGTCTAATAGTATCTTTAGAAAACGTAACTAGAAATTCACCCATTGCAGGGTCATTTCTGTAAATTGGTGTATCGGCTCTCATTGCGATTCCCATCAATTCTTTCTTCTCATCACTATCAAATTTGAATTGCTGATAGTTATTGAATCCTGTTTTATCATCTGAAAAAACAATAAAAGAACTTTCTACTGCTGGTTGACTAACCAGTGAAATAGCTGATACAAATGATTCTTTGTCGGGGTCAATAAGTAATTCAATAAGGGGTAATTTCTTTATCATTATACTTTTACCCCATAAATATTATATCGTTTACACGTTTGAATACTTTTCTTTTAAAGCATCTTTTTGCGCTTGTGTTTGCAAATCTTTATTAACCAAATAAGTTCTTACTGGTCCAGATTTTGAATCAGTAATTGCACCAACCATTGCCGTAGTACCATTTTCACTTTGTCTAAGTACAGTAGAATTGATGGTTGGTGGAATGGCAACCCTTGCACCACCAGAACCACCCTTAGTAGGTACATTTGTTGATGCAATTTTCTTAATATTTGCCAAGCCAAATACACCAGTTGCTATTGCCTGTGCTATCGCATAACCAGGAATTGGTACTTTTGAGAATGCTGCCAATTGACCTGCAATTGCACTATATGTATTAATTGCTGATGATGCAATTGCTAATCCCTTTGCAGCGACTGTTTGCTCACCTACTATTTCACCTACTGCTGATAAACCATCACCAACAGCTTGTGCCATTAACAACTTTGATTCTTTTTCACCCTTAGCTATATTAGCCCTAGCTTCTGCATTGGCTTTTTCATTATCAGTTAATTCCTTTTCATGTTTTGCCTTCAGAAGTCTAATTTGTTCATCCTGACCTTTTAATTGTTCTAATTCTCTTTGAAAAATAGCTTCTGAAACCAAGAATTTAACATCTGCAACAGCTTGTAATTTACCTCTGACAGTATCGGGTGAATCACCATCATTGATGACATTAGCATTTTCAACTTCTAATACTTTTGCCTCTGCTAATGCTTTATATCTATTGTTTTCCTCAATTAAGGCTTTATCAGCAGCTTCTTTTTTTGCTTTAGCTTGCTCTTCATCATGCTTTTTATTAAGTGCTAAAATTTCAGTGTTTTGAGCACTTTGAAGAGCAATAACATCTTGACCATGCTTCATTGCACCATCAATCAATGTTGAATACTTCAAATAAACCTCATTTACTTCTTTCTCTCGTGCAGTTCTGGAAGCATCTTCAATTACTTTGTTTGCAGCAGTAATAGCTTCTTCTGTTTTCTTTATTTCAGCATCTTCTTGCTGCTTTAATTTATCTCTTTCTGCTTTTGCTTTTTCAGCAGCTTGTTTAGTTTTAGCTGCTTTTTCCTTTGCTATTTTATCAGCTTCATCAGCATTCTTTTTAGCGGTTGAAGCCTCAAAAACCGCTCTTTCTTGTAATACTTTCTTAGTTGCTTCTGTATCATCTGCAGCTAGGGCTAACTTTCTGATTAACTGGTCACGTTCAAACTTTTCTGTCTTCTTACCTGATGCTTTGAGGATTTCAATTTTGTTATCATATAATTTAATATCATCTTCAAGCTCTTTTTTTCTTGCTGCTGCTCTGTCGTTTGCTTCACCTTTGGCTTGACCATCTTTGAAGTTTTTAACAACGTTCAAACCATTTTTCATTTCATTAATAGCACCTTTGAAATCACCTTTAATTAATGCTACTGCTGCTTTAATTGGAATTAAGAAATATTGTACTATCACATTTCCAACGCCTACTAAGATATTTTTGAACTTATCAAAAGTGTCAGATGCACCAGACATTTCTGGTAATAATGACTTAACAGATTTTTTAATATCATCAAAGTTTGCGACCAAATAAGTAATTAGAGCAACTATTGCCAGTAAAGGAATAGCTATTAATGCTTTTGAAAATGTATTTGTTGCTGTTGTAGCTGCTGTAGTAACTGTACTTTGTGTAATTGTGGCTGCTGTTGATGCTTCTGTAGCTACTGTAACTTCAGCTTGAACTGCTTTTAAAATGCCTAATCTAGTTAACATTGGTCTTAAGAACTCCACTGAATCTGCCCACGTATCGCTCAATTCAATAATGCTTTGAAGTGCCATAAGTTTATTTATGGAATCAGCAGCCGTATCAGAACTTAAACCTAATGTGACCATAGTTCCCTGAAGACCTTGTGCTGAAGATGCTATAAGTCCAATTGCTTTGGATGCACCCATAAATTTATTCCCACTATCGTAACTCGCTGTTGTTCTGTTAAGAACATCCATCTGGTCACGCAAATCTGCAATTCTTTGTGCTGCTGCTTGATATGCTGCACTTGTAGTATCACCTGCCATTGAAAGCCTTAACGCTTCTTCCCTCGCTTCCCTCATTTGGGTTTTAAAAGACTTGAAAGGTGCAGCATTACCAGACTTATTCATCTGGTCAATACTTCCTTTAATCTCTTTTATTTTTTGGTTTGCTTCAGCTAGGTCTTTTGGGTTTGCTGCCGCCTTTTGAAGGTCTTTCCAATAAAGTAACTTATCGTTTAATTGGTCAATAGATTCAATTGTTTGAGTGACTTGACTGTTATTTGATTGAACTTCAATATCAAATAAAATTCTCTCTTGGTTGTTATCTGCCATGTTGGGTGTTTGGCGATAAATATTATAAAGCAGAAAGGGTAACCAACTTAATGATTACCCTTATAATTAGCAGTATTGCTGATTTATTATAGTGCCAGTTGAATCTGTTTGATAGCTGTAATATGCATCGCTATACCACCCTTCACCAACTGGTGTATTCCCATTATCTGAATAAATTTTCTCACCTATATTTAAATACGTTGAGAAAAAGAATGTATCCAATTGAATACCTTGGTTTGCATAGTTACATGAAGATGATTTGGTTATTGAATAAGCCATAGTTACTTCATTTAAACCAACATTATTGCAACTGCCAGAATTATAAATTTGCCCATTTTCATCAGCAGCATACCAGTTGGTACTATTAGAGTAAAAACCCTTATTACACCTCAAGTATATATTACTGGTTTTCTTAAATAAGATATCACCGTTGGCTAACCCACCATTTTGGGTATAGTATTCAAATCCATCAACAGCTATTGAGCATGCAGTCGCATTAGTATCGCTATAGCTTAATTGAAATGAATTACCAGTATTTACACAAATGTTTAAAGGACTTAATGTATTTTCCAGTTCATTAAATTCTGCTTGCGCTAAATTATCTGCATCCAATTGAGATATCAATGAAGTGTATTTTCCAGCAGGGATTGTAATATATCTGCTCTCGGATGTTGTACAGTTTGAATTGGTAATATATTTTGATAATGGTTTATTTTCAAAAGTATTTTGACCATAACTTTCAGCAAGAAAAATCTTTTGAAAACTAGCTATTGAAGATGTACCCGATGAACCATATTCAAGTTTTATTAATTTAAAATAGCCATCACCAGTAGGTGAATCAAAGTAAATTGGTGTCTTAAAATCTAGATTAGCTACATCAATTTCATTAACAAGCACTCGAGCATCTACAATTGCAGTATTGCTATCATTAAATTCTCGTATCTGGTCAAAATATAATGATGGATAAATATAATCTGGTGTTTGGTTTTGGGTGTAGAAAATTTCATTAGGTGTATTGAAATTTAAATCCATATTGGTCACATCATGTGTATGATGTAACTGAATGTAATAGTTTAAGTCAGTAATAAAGGGTTGGAAAGTCCAGTTATTATTATCATTTGGATTTTGAAACCATTTTCCAACGTTGAATGTATCACAACTTTTTGTGCCATTGTAAGCTAATAACCTAATTACCGTTTGTTTTGCTACTTTATTGTTATTATTATCTAGTTGATAGAATGCTGGAAATTGTTTTTTCCCTTTATCACCCATAATAGGTGTTGGCGCAAATATTACCTCAATAGATTTATCAGTACTGCCATTGGCATTCTTATATTTAAAAGAGCCATAATTTACACCATAACTATCTTTGATGTACTTATTAAGGTAATCAGCATCATCTTTATAGGTGAAATTATAGGATTTATAATTGTTTGCAAATGGTAACGTTGAAAGTTCTTTAAAATCCATCTTTGAAGACCAGTCAACAGCGTTACCTTTAATATTGGTAGTTAAACATTTACTATAAAAATCATTGTAAGTTTCAAATATGATATGCTTTGGGTTATCTGCTTTGGTATAAATCATTAGATTCAGTAAAGCCATTATTGACTTTATAAAATCTTGTTGCTTATAAGTGTTTATGCTTTGGTTATTCTTGAAATCAATTGTATCATTCAGTTCTAAAGTGATTTTAGAATCAGTTGAAACATCACCTATATTGATAAAAGTATCATTGGGTAAAATTGAGACATAAAACATATCATCTTTAGGACGTTTCATAAAGTCATAATACTCGGTGTGATAATCTGTACATTCAAATGCTATATACATTTGCCCACCATTTGGTAAAACCAAATTAGATTTCAATTTGAATTTATGTAATCCAGTACGCCAATTCATACCATCAGTATGTATTCTTTGCGGTGTAGATGAAGCTGTTTTGTTCCATGCTGTTTGGTCATTGGGTCTGGTCATTACATGCATAGTAATTGTTGTATCCAAAACATCCTGTGACCTCCCATTGCTTAAAAAATCAGTATCACCTTGAATAGTTGCAGATACTTCAATTGAGGTATTTAAATCTCTATCAACTAAAAACACATTACTGGTGTAATCCAAATACGCTGAATCATTCATGTTGATAACATTGGAATACTTGGTGACGTTATCCCACTTGATGTTAGGAACAAGTACACTATCATTAACGGTTTGATATTTACCAGTTCTGAATCTTTGCGTAGATGTTTTTGTTGCAGATGTAAGTTTCTCTTTTTTCAAGAAATTAGCTAGTACATCAGAATTATTGGGTACAACTAAAGAATTGAAAAATGATTTAAATTTATTACTTCCAACAACTTCAAAAGAATAATCAGTCTGAGCAAATATTTTTTTGAAATACTCATTTAGAAAAAACGATGGTCTCAGATTTTTAAACTCAATGTTGTTAACAGTGGCTTCATCAACCCAAGTTGAATTACCGTAATCTGCTAAACCATAAACGTAACCTTTACCCGTTTCAACGTCACCACCCCAATTATTTAAAATATTGGCAACAGAATATTGGTGATTAAATTCAGTAAAATCTAAATCAGATAAAAGTTTATCCCCTAACTTTGAGAAAAAGTTATTCCTGTAACCAGTTATCATACATTCATAACTGATGACATCACCCTTAAACATGACTTCAATTATTTTAAATAATCCTTTGCAGATTAGAGAATCGTTTTCAAATAATAAGCATTCAACATCCCCGTTTAAATTGAAATTGTTATAAATGTTTTTTGGATTATTCTGATTATTGGTAACGTTTAAATTATAGATATTACCAAGTATTCTATTATTGTTTTTAGTTGCTTTGATTGTAATATTAGTGGTTACAGTATCTTTTCTCGCTGTGATGTCATTAATATCAGATATTGAGAATGTTGTTTCAGCTAGGGATAAATCTTCAATATCCAATTTACCCCAGCTTCCATCATTACCTAATAAGTATATAGATTGATTCATGTTTTTAACCAATAAATATTATAGGTTATGCATAATAAAAAAGGCAACCAAATAAATGATTGCCTTTAACAAGTACTAACAAATTATAAATCAAACATTGTAAAGATAATATGATTTATTCTATTCAAGAATACTTACTTATAATATAAATTAACTTTCCTGTGCAGAAAAAACGTTTACGGAAATGTTATCATTTGTAGTCTGGTTATCACCACCATCAGTAACTGAGAAAACTCCTTTTTCCCAGCTTAATTGGTCAACATAGTCAATACTGTGATTACCAACATAAGTACCTTGTGATTCATTTTCTGGTATAGTTACGCTGAAAAAAATTGAACCTATTGGATTTGGATTACTTCCAATAAAAGCAGATGCACCACCACTAATTGTGATTGATTGATTAAATCCAGCTTGCGCTGTTCTTACGGCACTAACAGAATAGTAACCAGATGCAAACACTTGAACCAAGATTGAAACTTTAATAACAGATGTTGGTTGACAATAAATCCACTGCACAAACTCACCATCGGGTGTTAAATAAAATACTTTGTTGATGTTGCCAGTTAAAGATGCATAATAACCACTTGTTGCAGGTAAAATCATATCTTCATTTGCATATGCAAAAATCCCTGTAGAGGTAGCAAATTCCTGCACATCAGTTTCAAGCCTATTAAACTCTGGAATCCGCATAAATATATCTCTTAATTCACCCCCACTTGAACACGCTCCACTACTTATCTGCCTAAATTCAACTCTCAATGGTTCAATTGGTTCACTAACGGAAACAATATGAATATCACCATAAAACCTACCTTCTGGATTTTCTATCCAAGGTCTAATTTCAACCAATTGCGGTTCACCCAGTGATGTATAAATAGTATCAATTATATCCAGTGTTTGCTGTGCTGTTAGTGTATCAGCGGTTGTAGTGGTGGTAAACCAAGTACCACCAATTGCCCTCCATTGGTAACCCCGTAAAGTTGAATTATCGTAAAAACTTGATTTGAAATTGGTTAATAATTTAATCCTGTTAGCTGGTGTTGTTATTGTTTCAGAAACTTTTGCGTGAGCAAAAGTATTCAATCCTGCATCTGTGTAATTACATTGATAATCACCATTAAATGAACGTAATGAACCCATTCTGTTAGGATTGTGGTACTTATAATTTGCGCCATTGAAGTTAACCAAGCCAGTAAAACCTTCATTACCATCTGAATCTTTGGTGATTAGTAAATCATCAAGATAGAAGCGTTTCTTCAAAACTTCTGGTGTATCATTTGGTATCGCTCTGCTGTTACCAACCTGTTGACCAGATGCATTAATTGTATGTATATTTTTATTAAGAAAACTTGAACTAGGTGCTGCCATTTTAAATAAATATTATGAAGAAATCCAAATGCAACCATTTTCTGGTGAACTTGGTATAGATGTTGGAATGATTAGTTTATTTGAAGCTTGCAAAATAGGTGCTGCAATTTTGGGTGATGAAGTATGATAAAATTCATTGAATGTACCCCAAGTATTTGAGTCAAAATCCTGACTTCTGAATCCAGCAACATTTGGATTAGTTTTACCAAATAATATTTGATTACTAACCTTTACATCACCACCTGCATAAGATGACACCCACAAAGCATCCATCCATTCATTATTCACCCAAAGCATATTAAGCTTCAATTTATTTGACCCAAAATAACTAGGTAGTTCTGAACCACCATTATTATATTCAGCTTGAATATATTTTAAATCATTACTATATTCAGAAAGTAATGTTTTACTTTCATAAGCGTTTGAACCTAATCCTAACCTTGTTCTGTAAGCATTGACATCAATATTTGCAGCATCCCATCGAGATAAATAAACAATATCATTACTTGCGGTATGTCTCATATATGGGAATGAAACTTCATTACCAGCAAATCCAGCATATGTTGCACCATCTGATAATAAGTAACCTCCATAATTACCCAAATCATTATTGAATTGTGAAAGGTTTGTTTTACTTTCAAAAGCATTAGAACCTAACCCTAATCGGTTACGATAGGCAGCAACATCGATATTAATACCACTGGTTTTAGCTATACCTATTATTTCATCTGTACTATTATATTTTAGATAAGGTTGGTTTTTATCGTTGGCTATAAATCCAACAGTTGATGTACCATCACCATTCACAAAACCTAAATCATTAGTAAATTGAGATAGTGAAGTAGGTCTTCCAGATATATCATTCCAAGTAACACTAGTTAAATAACTTCTATTTATCCATTTACCAGACGCTGAATCAAAGGCTATGCTTTGACCATTCTGTAAATTGGAGAATGCAACATCTTGTAAACTAGATAAAGTGGTTACTGTTGGCGCTGTATGACCAGTGGTATTAGCATTACCTATCCATACTGCGCCATTTACGTTTGAGCTTGTTGTAGGAATTACCAACTCATTTACCGCCTTAACTTTGCTGAAGGTTACTTCATTGTTAGAAGATAATCTTTGGTTTTCAATAGGTTGAAATCTACTATCCGATACTGTTTTTGTATATACGTCAACACTCTTTGCTAAGCCATTTATAATTGAAGCTGTAACGTATGCACTATCATTTGTAAATTGAGATAGTAACGTTTTACTTTCATAAGCATTAGAACCTAATCCTAACCTTGTTCTATAAGCATCAACATCGATGTTGATACCACTAGTTCTAGCAATTCCAATTACGTCATTAGATGTTTTATGCCTAAAATAAGGTTGGTCTTTATTATCAGCAATGAAACCTATTATTGAAGTACCATCGCCTGTAACATTACCTAAATTTAGTACCCAATTCTGTGTTGCATATCCATTAAGAGCATCTTTGAAAACGTACCTAGTATCACTCTGTGGTTTAGTGAAATAGTTATCGAGATTAACCTCACCGCTTCCACCATTATTATTTGAATATTCTGGTGATAACTCTGAGTAAACGTAAACATTAGTATCAGTAACTAATGTAACTATCAACGTCTCAGAATTGGGTTCTAAATTAATCGGCACATCACCCACCATCCCTGCACCTAATAGTACTTTCCAACCGCCAACAGCATTTTGTTTGACAATTAGCTGTTTACGCTTTAATATTGATGATACATCAGATTGTGTTAATGTAGTATCTCGAGTTAAAATTACTTTATGTAGATTTCTGTTCATTACCTTCCTTAAATTGATATTACACCATTATCGCCACTATGATAGATTACACCATTGTTATAAGTAGGTGCTAATGGCATATCTTGAAATTGTATCATTACGTTGTTGTTACCCTCACCAAATAAATCTGATGAAGATGGAATAAAACCAGTTTGTGTTGTAAATGATACTTCCGGGCGATTTAGTTTATAACCGTTGGTTCTGCGTAGATTAACGTTATAACTAGAATTGGTAATTGTAATCGGAATTAATGTTTTATTATCATTCAGTTCAACCCACACTGATTTGCTTGTGATTAATTCTTTCAGCATGATTGTTTCATTATCTGATAACACATCACTAAATACTTTGAATGTAGATACTGCTGAAGATGAAATAATTCTTTCTGTTGGATTAACTAAACCATTCTGGTTATCACTATAAACCCCGTTAACCAACTGTATTACATTAGTTTTAAGGCTTGTTTTAGTTACTTGAATACTTTCAATGGGATTAAAGAAAGTAAAGCTTTCAACACCACCTAATGAGTTTGTGAACAATAAATTAATAGGTTGAAGATTACAAGCATCAGATGTGTATTTATACACTTTTTCTTCAGAAACAACATGACCATTAATATCAATTAAATCAACTCGGTAATGACCTACGTTGGAAAAATCAGCATTGAATAAATGATAGATAGTTTTGGGTGAAACATTCAAACGGATGACTACACCAGATGGTAAATTAGCCTCAAATAAATTGATTTGTGTACCATTAGTATCATATACTCTTATCCTTGTTTTAACCGCTAAATTATTCTGGTTGATGAAATATAAATGCTCGGATGAAGTACCAGTTTGATTTGATATTTGTTCCTTTAGAGATAAGAATTTAGCCTTGAAATTAGAGTTAGTAACGTGCTTATCTTGAATGTAAGCAGTGAATAGTAATCTGTCAAATGAAGCATCCCAAACTGTATATTTATCATTAGTATGTGAATAAAAATCACCCTGAATGATTTTACCATCAACGTTAATATATTCTGTTATTGCTAACCTGTAGGTGATTGAAGCATCATCAATTGCCAGCGCAATAGCTTCATTTGAATTATTGATTTTAGTTTCAACTTGTGATGATAAAATATCAGATAGGTTGAAGCTTACACCATTTGGTGTATCTGGTCTTACATGGAATTTTAAAGATGCAATGATTTGGTTGGAAACTGCATTTATAACTTCAACCAGAAAATAAACAATTCTTTCATCTGATGACGTAATTTGAAATACGTTGGTATTACCTACTGGTTGATAAGGAAAAGGTGCATTTACAATATTTATCATTGGGTTTATTTGCCAGATAAATATTATAAGTGGGGTTTATTTAAGTTGTGAAGTCTTTTTACCAAACAAAGATTTAATCCAACCACCCAAACCTAGAATTAAGATAAATCCATAGATTGCTATTACTTCTTTATAATCATTTACATGTTTTGGAAATAGAAATCCATTAATGATGGTTTGTAAAATCCAAACAGTTAGAAAGGTTCTAAACCAACTAATTGTAGTTAATCCTATAAGCCATTTCATTATTGAATAAATAGCAAATGAATATACGATTGCAAACGGCAATGCACCAATTGCCAATACTAATGCTGAGAGAAATAAATTCATATCATAAGAATGTTAATTAAGATTCTGTAGAAATCAGTTTATTATGAATTTTTATTATTGTTAAATAAATAAAATGTCAATAAAAAGCATTATAGGTTTTATTCTATAATGCTAGTAATGTTTTGTGTTAATAGTTACTTGCTATTGATTTCTGCTAATAACTGCGTTGAAAATTCCTTAAATCTTGCTGAAAACTTACTATCAACTTCTTTTTTAACTTGCTCTAAATCCTCATTTCTTAGCTTTGATAAAATTTCAATTTGATAATCAAGTAGTGTGTGCAGCAAAGCTTTATTTTCTACTGTAATAAACAATCCTTCCAATGTTAAATTATTAACATTTACTTTCTTGCCTTTAAGAGATTCTTCTAATTCCGATAAGTCCATATTTTTTTTTATTAAAAATAACTAATTTGTTAAGATTGGTCAATTAAACTTGCTAATTTATTTGTTATCTCTGCTTATTGTAGATGTCTTGACCATAACTGTTTATATTTGCAAAACTTTTAATTAATATGAAGAAAGTAGAATTAGAAAGGTTTACTAAAAAATCACATTATTATCGAGGATGGATTATAAATGAGTTTGCTAAATTAGATAAGGAAATAGAATCATTTATTTTAGAGGATTTAAAGATTGTTGAATTATGTGGTTATGAGATGCAAACAATTATCTTAGATAGATTAACTTTTGAAGCTAAAAGACAAAGTTTAAGGAAACTGCTTGAAGATAAATTTAGAAAAGCAGGTTTTATAAAAACTAATAAGAAAAGCTACCCATGTAAAACTTTGATAAATGAATTGACACTTCTTAATGACTTGAGAAATATGTTTGCCCATTACCCATCAAATAATTTTGCCACTAATTTAAATGATGATACAGTCGTTTCACTGACACGATATCGAGATACTTTTGAGTATATAAATTATAATTTAATTGAAATCAACCAAATAATTGAGCGTATAAAGCAGGCAACCAAGGATATTTATAATTACAAGGATAATTTTGATTTCAAGACTGAACCATTTTAATTATTTCTTTTTGTTGTAAACATCTTGACCATATCTATTTCTTATCGTTGAAATAATATTTGCTTTAACGCTTGTTTTCAGAATAGTCTTTACATCTTCTAAAAGTTTAGGTATATGCTTTGAAAAAACAGGAACAGGTGCTACCCCATACTTTTGGCGGTTGATTGCCATTCCCCATGCAGCTTTTTGAATTAAATCATTTTGGTTTTCAATGTCTTGAAATGGTGATGGATTACCATAGAAAAATTCATTATTTGTTAGGTTGATATTTTTACGGTTAATCCATTCCACAAAGACATTTACAGGTGGATGTCCGCCCTCTTCAGAATAGGTATGTGGGCTGTCTGGAGCTAATGCTGATGATTCCATTCCACGCACCCCCCTATCGGTATAGATTAAATGCTCGTTTCCAAATATGGTTATTTTATTATCTTCAATACTCATAGATAAATCTTCAATTGCACCAGTTACTGGTAAATCTGCTTCTTGTATTGATTTTTTTACTGATTCTATAAAGTCCCCAACCACAATTTCAACTGGTGATAAATCATATATAAATTCATCTACACTTGTACCCAATGAACCTATTTGGTCAATCTGGTTTTGAAACTGTGATGCTCGAGATGCACTGTTTAAATTACCTGCCATGCAATAAATCCCTTCTAAAAAACTTACATAAGATGTTAGCATTATAAGTATCATTCCGTAATACATCATGCTTTATTTGCCATTCCAATTCAATGTAGGACATTTCTTTTTTTGAATAGCATAGTTGTACTATTTCACGCCTAAAGTTAACTACACCTAGTAATTCAATGTCAGCAGTTAGTTCTTTGGATGAACCGTAATAACTTAACCAGTCACTTTCTTTCTTCACCACCTTGAATGTTTTTCTGGTTTTAGTTTCCAGCTTTTCTTTCTTTGAAATCTTGGTTTTTATGGAATTGAAAAGAATTTTCTTACCAATATAAATCTTACCAGTCAACATATTGGTTATTTTATAAATGAAACCTACTGCATTAGTATCTTCTATCTTATCACATTCTTTGTTATTAAAGTACCACATTAAACAACTATATACCAAGACCTAAAAAAATCAAGTCTTAGCTTTTACTTTGGGCGATTTGAACATCACCCTTGATGATTGTTGCATATTTAAGCACACTGTAACAATCCATATTTAAAACAGTTAACATTGAATCTCTTAACCATTCTGCAACCTCTTTAGAAATTTTTAACCATGCAAATTTCTTGTTGTGTTCCGCTTCAAAAGCTTTAGCTTCTTCTTCAAAAATGTTTCCACTTTTCCTTTCAGAATCTTCAAAGTCAAAGAAGCCATTGAAAATATTAATCGTGGTTTCATTTTCTTCTGTTGCAAAAAAAAACACCCCATAACATCAATTACGGTTAGTGAATCTTCATCTGCATCAGGTGCAAAAATCTTAACTATATGGATAAGATTATCTAATAGGTCATCAGGGCTTTCAATTAGCTTTTGATAATTGATGTATTCTTGGAAATTTAACTTCCTGATTGTTTTAAATGATAGCTTAGATTCATTCTTGGTAGGTAGTTGATACATAAATGATAACCGCCTCATGACTGCTTCAAATTCAACAGGCTTTAATACATTGATATTCTTTGAGGTAAATACATAGAATAAAGTTTCAATGTTGCTGGCTACTTCATCATCTTCTTTTAGTGATTCAATTTTAAGATAGTCTTTCCAAGTTACTTCTGACCAGTTGGAAGGTAATAGTTTAATATAATTCATCTTCAATTTTTGACGATAAATATTATTTAGAACACTGCAAATGAGTTAGCAAAGTTGTTATTATAGATTACTTGCTTTCTATACTTATTACTCAATGCCAATGATATAACTGTATCGTCAAAGGGTAAACCCTCATACTTAATGTAACCAGATTTGGATGAATAATGAAAACGGTAATTACCCAATTCATCGGCTGTAGTCTTGGTAAACTTTAATTCATTCCGTTCTAAAGCAAGTATTAATTCTTTAATTAGTTCTGGCTTACTTTGAGAATTGAACTTGAAACCAACTAAGTTTTGTACACCTTTAGAACATAACTGGTCAAAGACTACATCACCCACGCCTGTACTATCAATAACCTTTAATACATGTGCTGGTAGCGTTGTAATAAAATCAATGGTACTATTCCAATCCTTTTGAAAACGATGATGTAAGACCATTTCACCTTGCTTGTTTAATCCAGTAATTGAAGTATAGTCATGTGATTTTGCAAGGTCAATACCGATTACCACACATTCACCAGTAGCTAATTCATCAATTGTATTTCTGGTTATTACATCAGCTTCAACAATACAATCTTCACTGGCTGTTTCAAGTGCTAGGTATTCTTGTAACCAAGTATTTGCTGGTACAGTCCTTTGGGTACGCTCTATAAATTCTTGTGATATGAATGGGTTATCTAAAATGGTAAAGTAAAATGCTTCCATCTCCCCATTTGTACATTGGCTTGCTTCTATCCATAATTGCCAAAAGAAATTTCTACCAAAAGGCGATGATAGAATAATTGTATCACCATTACTTCTTGCCAACGTTGGTTGAATATCATTGTAATAACTATTCTCTGGGTCTCTCCAAAAGGCAAATTCATCACAAATCATCAAAGCAACATTATCAGTACCTCGCATTGCTAGTGTTGCATGACCAGAATAAAATTCAATGTTACCTAATCCTTTAAGTTTGATACTTAATGTTGATGCATTGTTACTTTCAATTAATTCTGCTGGTAATACTTCTAACAATTGAGCATAAAACTTTTTAGATAATCCGTAATCATGGCAGATGTAAAGAACTTTACCGCCTTTCAACATTGCTTTGATTGCACTTACTTTGGCTATGGTACTTTTCCCAGACTGGCGACCACATTTTAATACCTTAATCTTTGCATTGGAATCAAGTATCTTTTGTTGGTGGGCGTGTGGTCTGGGTAATGTTATACAAACATCTGGCATTACTTATCATCATACTTCACTGTCACGTTTAATCCACCGCTTAAAGTAGTATCATTTTGATTTTTTGAAGCATTTAATTTGTATTTCTTATAATTTACAAGATTAACATATAATTCTGCTGCTCTGGCTGGTGATAGATTATTGATTACGTCATCACCATCGGTCATTCTTTTTTCTATCAAATTCATGATAGTATCGTATGCTTCTTTCTCCGCCTTGGTACGTTTATTTAATGCACCTTTAGCCCTACCATTTGGATTACCACTTTCACCTTTTTTAAATCTTGCCATCTGTATTTATCTGTTTAATGCAGATAGATATTATATTAGCTGAATGGATAAAAAAGAGAAGAGTTTAACAGAACGTAGAAATGAAAACGGTATCAATTATAGAGGTACTATAATTAATGATGTGATTCATCTTGAAAAGGCTATTGAAGTATTTATTACAAGATTTTTTTGTGAAACTAGACACAAACAGGAATTGTTACACTTCTTAATTCTTGGTGATAGTAGAATGAATACAAAGAGTAAATTTGAAGTATTTATTGCACTTGCTAAATCTGAATACAAAGACTGGTTGGAGAGCTATGTATCAATTAGAAAGAATGATAAAAAACCGTTTAATATAGTTCACGATTTAAACTATGTAGTTGAACAAAGAAACATCCTCGCTCATGCATATATGACCAATGCACATATATTTGAACCGGATTCAACAAGTTTACAAAATTCAATTAGATTAAATACTGAAGGTGATAAGGTTGTTTACTTCAATAAATTTTTGAATAAGAACAAAGAAATTAGAATTACGGATAAAGATGTTGAACTTATAAAAGACTTATTAGTTGAATTAGCAGATTTTGTAATTAGTAAAAATATTGAAATTTTAAAGACAAATTCTCGCAAAGATGCTTCTCAATAACCATTAACATTGGCTAATAGATGACAAGATGTATCATACAACCAATACTTTACTAAATAAGCGTAATCAAAGATTTCAGTTTCATCATTATAATAGACATCATCAAAATCACAATATTCAGTTTCAACTTTGTAAAAACCACTACAAGGTGGTTTTGCATCGGCTAAACTTATCCATTTTTGCATTTTGTAAAGTAACTAAAAAAGGCTAACACCATCCAGTGCTAACCCTCTAAAATTATTATAATTGAAACCTTTTTATATTTATAATGATATTCCTAAATAGAAATTAAGGCTATCCTCATTATAGTTGAAGTCTTTAATAAGAACCAATTTTTCTAATGATGGAATAAGTAAATCCCGTAATCTATTATTTATACCTCTCATGTGCTTATCTATAGTTTCCGACACAAATGATGCTTTATATTGTTCTACTGTTTTGTCAAGCACCTCCTTTGGTGTAAATGATTCTCGTGTATACGGGTTTAACGATGACATTGCCAGCTTGAAATACTCTTTAGCTAGTACATCATATTGAATGGTAACTACCTTTTCATTTAGAATTTCCATTATTTCTTCCTTCCTTTCTTCACTGGCTCTGGTTTATCTAAAGTAGAATTATAAGCTTTAATCATTTCATCAGCATCGTTATCACCATCGCCAACCAATTCATCAGAATTATAAGCTTCAATTTTACCATCAACTATATTTTTCATAGCTACGGGTTCACCATCCAATTTCATCACCAATACCACATCAGCCAGCGTTGAAGATAATCTATCATAAATGCTGATGAATTGTTCTAGGGCTTCAATAACGCATGAAGGGCATGTAGTGACAAATATTGGTGGTAATACATTTGGGTAAACCCTTTGCACTGCTGAATAAATCTCTTTCATTTCCTCTAATTCATCAGGTGTTAATTGATGCACTGTTTTATTTTTGTAACCCTCAAAAATGTGATTGAGAGGTTTCATTAAATTATATAAATCTATTTCTGTCATTTTGTATTTTGGTTTTAATTTCAATGATTCTTTGTTGTAAAGCCTTCATTGCATGGCTCGTTTTATCTGGGTTGAATTTTCTTGAAAGGTGTTTTCTAAATTGTTCCTTTTCTTCTGATGTTAGGTATTTCAATATGTCATCAGGTGTGAAGTTGTAGCGGTTGAAAAAACCATCTTCTGAATCTTCATCATAAAGAATGATACCATCACCTTCATTATAGTCTTCATACACCTCATTCAAATTTTCAGTATGACTGATTTTTATTGCGCCCTGCAAGCTAGATGCATGTAGAAGCCTTGTAATGTATGAGTGTTTGACCATCACATATTCTTCACCTGTCTTCTTATCAATTGCCATTCTTTTGTACATGGCTTTATTGAAGATAATGGTGCAGGCTGTTGCAGTTAGCTTTTGCACATTTAAATCACCATTCTTTTTAAAGAACCCTTTCACAAAAACACCTTTTTTATTTTTCTCACCCTCAACAAATTTGTCTGGGTGAATTGCAAATAGTTCTGTGAAAGTCAGTTGATAAACATCATCAAGAATATCATCTTGGTTGGTATAAATTTGGTATAATCTTAACCAACCTCGGATGTAAAATTTAATAGGGTTTTCTTTTGATTTAGAAAACTTTTTCATGTAAACCCCACCAACCTTACCAGTTAAATAAAGTTCAGTCAATACTTTATCTTGTATTTGTTTGTTGCTTAAACCTTCATAAGCTGTTATATTCATTAGGCTTCTGGTGCTATTTCTTCTTGTGGCAATAATTGCGCTAATACTCTAAGTGAGTTATCCAAAACTTGACCATCATGGCGGTTAAGTGTTAATGTACCAGTCAATGAATAAAGCACCTCAAATGCTTGTTGGGGAGTTAGTTGTTTTTGTTCCAATTTTTTGTTGTTAAATTTTATTTGCACACCATGTTAGAAACTCTCGTATTGAACCACCAACCAATATTGCACCACTGCGTTTGGTTTCTTTACACCAATATGTGTATAGTTCTAGTAGCTTCTGTTCCATGCTATGTTTCTTGTTTAAAAGTGTAGTGAGAATGGGTTACCAGATATTGAATCGGGGGTTTTTGCTACCTTTGGTGGTCTGTCAAGGGTTTGGAAGCCTTTAACCCTCATTCTGCCATCGTCATTTTATCAATACACCTTTATTTTTTAATCTGCAATTGCAGAGACTATTATTAGTATCGTTGTTAGTAATTGTATGGTCAACATTGACCAAAAAGCAGTCTTACTCATTTACTTTTTCTTTTGTCCTTTTATTGTTTAATTGATGTTGTATATCTATTAAGTAAATACAGATTTCAAAAAATTCAAGTCGTTCATTGATTTTTAGTAAATAATCTATTGCTTCATTGAATGCATTGTGTTCATCTGATAACGTGCTGATGTTATTTACCAGAATGACACTGTTTAACTTTCCCTTATCATATCCAGCGTTTAGCATCATTTCATAAACCTCATCTAGCCTATTGTTTATTTTATCAATTTTTCTTTTTGTCATTTTCATCAAGCCATTTCCAGTAAGTAATGCAGATTAAAATTATTAGTATCGTCTGTATCATAATTTAACCTCCTTTAAGTAATAAGTCAATGTTATAATTGAAGTGCTTCCCACCTCTTTTTATCAACTTCATGTACCCTTTATTTCTGGCTTTTATTCTGTCAATGTATACCCATTCTTCAAGCCTGTAATATCCATTATTACCCATGCTTGTATTTCTGTTTTCTTTTTGCTTTACCTCAAATACATCTGCATCATTTGCTACTGCTGCTAGGTTATATGCAAACGTGCATCTATTGGTTACGATGAAATAAAGCGGTGTACCATCAGTTGAATTAGTGGTTAAATCATCAAAGTCTTTCTTAGTTATAATGGTGGTCATGTGTTGCAATTGCACACTATCATTGCACTTAATTTCAATTTTATATTTCTTATCACCTCGTGTTGCATCGGCATCATACCAACCATATTTGTCTGCTTCATTAGGATTAAAACTATCCCATTTTATTAATTGGCTAACGATGTCTAAACCAATCTTATCAAATTTTAAAAATCCATTTTCTATTGCTTTCATATCTATAAATATCGGGCTGGTAGCAAGTTGACCTAAAAAGTTATCAACATTTTTTACCAATAAAAAACCCTTACCGATTTACCAGTAAGGGTCATCTATGGTAATGATACCATAGCTTAATAGATATGTAAATGTTATTTTATTTTATCCTTCTATTTTTTCATCAATCAGCGTTATAAACTGATTTAAATATTCAATATGAGATAGAAAAGTAGCTTTCATTTCTTTTAACACTGGAAGTTCAGTTTGAATTTTCTTGCTTGTACCATAGCTGTTAAGTACTGTAGCATTCCACTTATATTTTTCATACAAGGCTTCAAATACCTTATCATAAGCTACATTGCTAATTATAATATCTTCTGTCATAATTTAGATTTTTTGACCAAATTAACTTCTTAACTCGATATTTTTAAATAAATCTTCAACAACTTCTGCATCATAGTATTTGGCTTGTAAGCTGTATCTCTTTAGGTAAACCACTGAAGATAACTCAACATAAGCTTCATGCACTGGTGTAACGTTATTTTCTGCCAGCAATGCAATAATCTTTGATTTAGATAACCTCCACTTTTTGTAGATAGTAGTAATCGTGTACATTACTTTTTTCTGCTGTCATAAAGTTTATTCAAATCGCCAACACCACAAATAGTATTGTTGACGTCATGACTATTGTAGATGTCTGATGTTACCTTTTAGCTAAAGCTGCTTACATTATTTTGCTTCAAGTATAAGATATATTTACCATATACAACATCCTTACGTTGGATTAAAGCACAATCATTCTGGTCTTCTTTTTTGCAAGCTAACATTGTTGTAGCAATGCAAATACTTAATATTATCTTCTTCATAGTTTTTTATTAATCACATTCTTTCCCTTCTACTATTACCGACTCATAACTGCCTTTAGCATTTTCAATGTATTCATCCCATGCAGCTTCACTAGGCATATCACACTTGCAGCGCACCGTACCATCTGGAATTGACCTAATACAATCATTACTGTTCTTGAAATAGAGGTAAAACAGCAATAAAGCTGTACCAAAGAATAAAAATAAGGTTAAACACCCCTTTGGGCTAAAATCAGGTTTTGTTTCCCTCGATTGATAATTAATTTATGGAAACAAAACTATAATAATTTCTGCTAATTTCTGCACATGCGCCATATTTTTTACTGTATTTTTTGTATTCTTTTGTGGTTAATGAATCCACAAGATGAAATAACAATAAAAAAATTTGGGGTTAATGTTAAGCTTTACCGTAAACAGAAAGGGTTAACTATCTTACAACTGGCAGAAATCTGTTTAGTTGATTACACAACCATCAGCAGAATTGAACGGGCTTTAGTTAACACAACTGTCACTATGGTCGCACGTATTGCAAATGCTTTGGAAGTTGAAGAAACTAAGTTATTTAACTGATATCTTTAAGTAGGTTTTCTTCAAAACTCATACCTATATCAATAATCCAAGCTGCTTCAATTATTTCTTGTAAAGATGTACCACTAATTGAAACAAATCCAGCAAAGTGTTTAATAGTTAAACCTCGATTTACAAATGTATTTTCATTGTTTATTAAGCCAGCACTGGCAAGCTTATAAGAACCACTTAACCTTTTACATCTTTTTTGCAGTTCTTCAAATTCAATTTTCTTTATCAATTGAAACGTTTCTTCAATTGTATTAATCTCGTCTTTTGGCACGTAGGTAAGTTTACTTTGCATATAATTTTTAATTTAAAATGTGAACAATATCTAATACATCATTTACTAATTGCATAACCTCGGCTTGTTTCTTTTCATTTGGTTTTTGTAACCCAACATTATATGATATAGCACCATCGGCTTCATACAATAAAATACTGGTTGCATTATCTTTACTCGTTAATTCAGTAAATTCATCAGTATATGGGGCATTGATGATGTAACCATATTTTGCACTTAAAATAGTTCTGGTTTGGGTGATAACTGATACACCTTGTTCTTGTAATGTTTTCATATTTTTTCCTTTCATAATGCAAACATAACTAGGGTTTTGTGTAAAAAAAAGTTATCAAAATAAACTTGGAAGTACTCAAATTTTCAATATCTTAATGAAAGTAAAAACAAACTTTCAATTACCTAAAACTTTGATTCCAGCTTGCCAAGGCATTTTTCTTAATTTACCTTGGAATTCCAGAATGATGACAAAATTTTTATTGTTAAAATTAGCTTTGAATAGTAATTTAATATGACAAAGCTTACTTCTAGCTAGGCTGTTTTTGCCATATAAAGAGACAACACACCATCATTAACTTCATAGATTTTGCCATTTATAAAGATATGAGGTAGTGCTTTTGAATATTTTTTTTTAATCAAGTCTATAGTGTCTGCATCCAGTGTTAAGTCTGTACTCAATTCTATACCGTTCCTTGCAATTATTTTTGTTAATGAAATAGTTACATCTTTTGTTGAAGATAATTGAACTGGTGGCTCTACATTAGGTAAAATTGTAGCTTTTAGTTTTGCCTTTAGTTCTTCTATTTCTTGTTGAAGTTTTTGAATTAATAAATCTTTTTCATCTACATTACCGCCAACGGTCACATATTTTTTTATTCTTGGTTGCACTTCTGGCTTTACAAAACTTGAATCTACTTTTACTCTGCAATTATCAAAAGCCCAGCGTTTGATGAATAAAGGACATTTGGTATCATCTGTATCATAGAGATGCTTTCTTGCATCTTCCGCTTTGAAGGGATTATTGATTATAAATTGGGATAAGGTTTGTTTTACGTTGTTACCGATTGTGGTTTGGGTAATTATATTTTGGTTGATTAGCAGTGCTAACATCTTATTTAAATCTGCACCAGAAAGACCTAAAAATTTGAAATAAGTTTCTTTGTGCATCGTCAACTTCCCTTTGTGTATTGTTTGGTAATTTGTTTCATGGATTAACCAAATTATCTTGTGAATCTGTTTTGTGTGATTGAATGTACCACATAGTGCTAAATCAAAATTTGTCGGTGTGTTTAATGTAATTGTCATTGTTTTTTTCTTAATAATTTCTATTAGTCTCTGGGTCATTCATTAGCTACCAACTAATGTTCTGGGTTGGTCAATTTGGTAGCAACCAACCCAAAACTAGAATTACCAGAAAAATTTGTAAGTAATCTTATATTGATAAATAGTAGTCAAATTGAAAAGTGACCAGATTATTTAATAATATTTTTGATATCTTATTTATCAAGTATATATCAAGGATTAGAAAAGTCAAGTTGAAAAGCAGAATTACTAATACCCATACCTTAGTGAAAAAACTAAGACTAGTGTAGTATCAATAAGTAATAAAAGAAGTTGAGAAGATTATTCACTCGTAACCTCGTTCACACCCACCCATAGTAAAATCACTAAGACCATTGTATTTATAATTCTTAATCGTAGTTTTTTTAATTAAAAAATTTACTAATGTCCATATCATAGTAATTTTACTATTGCTATTGTATATAATTTATAGTCTTAGTGATTTTACTATGATTGTATTTATTACTATTGAATGAGTTTTTCTCTTTCTTCAATCTTTTATTACTTATTGATACTACACTAGTCTTAGTTTTTTCACTAAGGTTGTGGTCAGTTTTGTCAGGCAAATCTGAAATTCATATAGTTGATAAAAGATATTTCAATTTTTATTTGGTTTCCACACACATTTATTATCTCATTTGCAGCAACACAAACAACTTAAAATAATGATTGAAGAAAAACTATTAACAGGACTACAACATGCCTTAAAATTACTAGAAATCGATGAAAACTATGAAGTATGTGGCATGATGCATAACCATATTCAAGTAACACAAAAAAAGCTTGACATAGCTAACAAACCAGTAAGGATTGATTTAACTAAATTAGTACTATAATGAAACCAAACTACCTAGTCGGCAACATCTTTGAAAATGACTACCTATCGAGAAATTCAGAGGAATTAATTCAACAATTAGATAGATTAAAAATTGAAAATAATTTACTAAAAGGTTTACAGATAGGTCTTATGCAGAAGCAGATGAATGATTTGCATACAATAGCAATGTCTTCAACTGTTATAAAAAATAAAGAACCTAAAACAAAAAAGCCTTCCAAAAAAGAAAGGCTTAATGGAATATTAGCTAAAAGGGCTTTAGATTCAGCTATAAAAAATAATTAGTGTTATCATCGGGTGCAATGTCACAACCTATATTTTGTAGATAGATTTCTGTTGTATGTTGATGCTGATGTCTACACTGCGACCTTACAAAATCTAATGCTTTAGAACCACCTATTTCCGGTTTCAATTTGTTATAACGGTGCTGCACACCAGAATGCTTAAATGAATAAATTGTTTGACCTTGTTTATTAAATAGACTAGGATTAGCGATTTTAACTGCTTCTAACATACTATCAAAATCCCCTTGGATAAAGTTTACTGCTAAAGGTTTGTTGCGCTTGGTAAGGCTCATTAATACCTTAGTTGGGTCATTGGGATTAAAGTTATAGTGCTTGATATATCTTCCAAATACATCAAGTAATTCTGGATGCATTTTGACTTTATAGATTTTATCATCATCACCTTTCTTGGTGATGTCACCAGAAATTTCAAATTGTTTTCCAACTAAATTTAAATGTTCAAATGTTAATCTTCTGGTTTCTGATTTACGGATATAGGCATAGTAAATGATTTTCAAAAATAATTCCAGTCTAATTAGCTTATTTTCTTTACAGTAGCTAAAAATAGTTTCAATTTCTTTTTCACTGAAAGTTTGGAATCTAGTTTTCTTTACGCCATTGGTTTTGTAGTTTTTTATTCCAGCTATTGGATTGATGGGTAAAATATCAAATTCAACAAGCTTACCTAAAAATGCACTAATCCAACCCTTTCTGACATTCACACTGGATGCTTCCCATACTGTAGCATGTTGATAGTCTAAATAATTTCTTAAAGATTGCTTTGTTATTTCCCTAACATCATTAATCTTAATTGAAGTGAAATACGGGATAAACTGGTTTTCAAAAAACATTCTGATATTTCTAGCACTATCTTTTTGTTTCTCGGTGGGTTTATCATATCCCATCTTTGAGAAATAGAAATCAAAATTGTACTTTAACGTGTATTTCTTTTCCGCTTCAAGTGCTTTCAATTTCACCTGCTGATAGCCGATTGATGAATTTTCTGGGTCAATCCCAAGTTCTAATTCTGAAAGAATTGCAGCCATTAGAAGTTCAGCATTTTCTTTTCTTTGAGATAGTTTTAAATCTTTTCCGTTGATACTTAGATTGTAGCGTTTTCCAAACTCTTTTCTGTATTCTGGCTTCTGGTTTGGGTACTCAATTTTATACCTGACCATCCATTTTTTACTATCTTTACTGCTCAAAAACGGAGCAGTAAATTTAAAGTTTTCCATATTTAGCGTTATTTATTTTGTCACTCAATTATCACTCAATGTGACTCAAATATAGTAATAACCTCGATATGTACAATCTTATGATATTTGTTCGGTTTAAAATTAAAGAGAATCCACCGGGTTATAAAAAATAAGGCATGTTATTTAGCGAACAGAATTTTAGAAGAAGGGGAGAATTTTCAGGAAGTATTGAAGTGGTATGTGGCTCTATGTTTTCTGGAAAAACTGAAGAGCTAATCCGCCGACTAAAAAGAGCCCAAATTGCTAAGCTGAATGTAGAGATTTTCAAACCTCGGACAGATACCCGCTATCATGAAAGTGCAGTGGTTTCTCATGATTTAAATTCCATAAACTCCACTCCTGTTGATAGCGCTTCGGCCATTTTACTATTGGGAACCAATACCCAGGTTGTAGGCATTGATGAGGCCCAGTTTTTCGACAATGAACTTCCGGATGTTTGTAATAAGTTAGCGCTCAAAGGCATCAGAGTTATTGTTGCCGGGCTCGACATGGATTTTACGGGCAAACCTTTTGGACCCATGCCCGCTTTGAT
Organism: Pedobacter sp. MC2016-05; assembly: GCF_026239735.1. Taxonomy (GTDB): domain Bacteria; phylum Bacteroidota; class Bacteroidia; order Sphingobacteriales; family Sphingobacteriaceae; genus Pedobacter. The sequence continues at coordinate 396,310 of NZ_JAPIVT010000003.1, read as the reverse complement.
GGCCATTGCCGAGCATGTTACAAAAGTAAATGCCGTTTGTGTTTGCTGTGGCAACCCTGCGCTTTACAGTTACCGGACAGTTGCTGATGAAGCTACCGTTTTACTCGGCGAAAAAGAAAGTTATGAGCCACGATGCAGGGCTTGCTACAATTTGGGTAAGGGATAACCGATTTCAAAACTGTTTTCTTATCCGATTGTTAGTCAATACTAAATACTAAAATTCAATTGAAAACGATTTCCATTTTAGGTTGCGGCTGGTTTGGTTTTGCTTTTGCAAAGAAATTAGTTGAGCTTGGTTACGAAGTGAAAGGATCTACCACTTCGGCCGAAAAACTTGATTTACTTGCAGAAGAGAAAATTAATCCGTTCCTAATCAATTTCACAGCTGAGCAAATTATAGCCGACAACGAATTCTTTGATGCGGATGCGCTTTTTATCTGCATTCCTCCAAAAAGAAACTCTACTGAACTTCTTGATTACCCTCAAAAGATAAAATCAATTTTGGCAGCCGCCAAAGATAAATCGAAACAGGTCGTATTAATCAGCTCGACAAGTGTATATGCTGATGAAAATAAAACAGTAAACGAAAACAGCGAGACACATCCCGATACCGATTCGGGGAAGGTAGTATTGTCTGCAGAAAACATCTTAAAGTCTTCTCTACCAGATCAGTTTACCATTATTCGCTTCGCGGGATTGATTGGGCCTAATAGAAACCCCGGCAGGTTTTTTGCTGGCAAAACTGATGTTCCAAATGGTTTAGCACCTGTTAATCTCATCCATCAAACTGATGCTGTTGGTATTGCGGTTGCAATTTTAGACAAACAGGCTTACGGACGGATTTATAACGCTTGCTCTCCTCACCATCCCACAAAAAAGGAGTTTTACACCGAGACGGCGAAAACATCTGGTTTAATGGAACCCTTTTTTACAGACGAAATGAAAGATTGGAAGGTTGTGGAAAGTGTTAACGTTCCTGAGTGGTTAAAATACGATTTCCAGATTCTAATTTAGTTTCTAGCTCACGCTTCAAAAAACCTGTCATTCTGAGCGCAGCGAAGAATCCCTAACCTACACAAAGCGCTATCTCAACTTGCCGCAACACCTGAAACAAAATCTATAAGTTATTAATGTTGGATCTTTGATTTAACAGATTCTTCGCTGCGCTCAGAATGACCAAGCGTTGATCGAGATTTAATCAGCTCAACAGCCCCAATAATTCCTTTTTGCTTAAGTTCTTAAAAAATCCACCATCGGTTTGAATCAAATTTTTAACCAGATCCTTTTTTGTAGCTTGCAATTTCATAATTTTTTCTTCAATCGTATCCGGGCAAATTAGCCTTACTGCCATTACATTATTATGTTGCCCAATGCGGTAAGCTCTATCAATGGCTTGATTTTCAACCGCAGGATTCCACCATGGATCAACGAGATAAACATAATCTGCCTGGGTTAAATTCAAACCTGTTCCTCCTGCTTTCAAACTGATCAGAAACACAGGAATATCATTATTTTGCTGAAAAGATTGAACAACTTCTTCCCGATTTTTGGTTTGTCCAGTCAGATACTCATATTTAATATGACGTTTTTCGAGTTGTTTTTTAATTAAATCGAGCATGGTTACAAACTGAGAAAACACTAAAATTTTATGGTTTAACGCCTTGTTTTCTATTTGTTCCAAAAGCACATCGATTTTTGATGATGCCTGTAAGTAAGATTTTCCATCGGCCAACAAGGCTGCAGAATTGCAAATCTGCCTCAATTGAGTAATGCTTTTTAACACGTGCATGGAACTTTTGGGCAGCTCGTCTTCAGTTTTATTTAAAATATAATCCTGAATTTCCTTTTTGTTTGCCTCATAAACTTCTCGCTGCTCCGCTCCCATTTCACAGTATAAAATGATTTCTGTTTTATCAGGAAGTTCTGTAGCTACCTGCTCTTTGGTTCTTCGAAGAATAAATGGCCTGATCTTCTGCTGAAGTTCCTCTGCTCGTCGCTTATCTTTGAACTGATCAATCGGGGTAGAATATAAATCAGCAAATTGCTGTTTACTGCCAAATAAACCCGGGCAGGCAAAAGACAATTGCCCGTATAAATCAAAAGTATTGTTCTCAATCGGTGTACCGGTCATCACAACTTTATTCCGCGATTGCAACAACCGAACTGCTTTGTATCGCTGCGATTCAGCGTTTTTAATGTTTTGCGATTCATCCAAAAAGATGTAGTTAAAGCGATAATCTTTCAAAAAACGAATATCAGAAAGCAAAGTCCCGTAAGAGGCTAATATCAGCTCAAAGCGATCGAAAGTATCGGTAGTTTTAGTTCTTTCACTGCCATAAATCGTTTTTACCTTTATTGATGGGGCAAATTTTTCTACTTCAGCTTTCCAGTTGAAAATTAAAGATGCTGGCACAACAACAAGATTAGTATTGTGCTTTACTTTATCTCGCTGAGAAAGGATAAAAGCGAGAATCTGGATCGTTTTACCCAAGCCCATATCATCGGCCAGACAAGATCCAAAATTAAAATCATCCAGAAAATTGAGCCAGTTTAAGCCATCTTTTTGGTAATGCCTTAAAGTGGCTTGTAAAGTCACTGGAACTTCAACTTCCGTTATCGAATCGGTATTTTCAAACTTCTGGCGATAAGATTGAAGCTCATTTTTAACTTCACCATCAAGCAAAGCATCTTCATAAAGCTCGTTAATGGTGGCAAATTTAATTTTTGGCGTCAATATAGCATCTTCAGTTAATTCACCAGCGTTAAAGTAATCGGTAAATTTTTGCAGCCAGCTTTCCGGCAAAATACCTTGCGTGCCATCGTCGAGGGTAACAAATTTGCTCTTGTTCCTGACTGATTTATGCAAATGCTTTAAGGCGACTTTTTGCTTTCCAAATTTTACTTCCACTTTGGTTTCAAACCAATCGGTTCCGCTTAAAACCTCAATGTTAATATTTGCTTTGTGTTGATTAAGTTTATTATTTTTCAGCTTATTGAAGCCCAGAATGTGGATTCCTTTATTCCGCCAGGTTTCAAATGCATCTAAAAACCAGGCTTCCTCTAAAAATCTTTTCCGATGAAGGTAAAAGGAATCATTACTCTCCTGATCGTAAAAAAAGGGATGCTGCTTTAACAAATTGCCAATAAACTGTAATTCAGCATGATCATCACGATGAACAGTAAAAACATTTCCCAATTTATCTTGTGCCTGAATCTGCTTTTTCGAAAGTACCGGAATTTCCTGATTTCCGTAGCGCATTACCGGAGTGATGAGAATAAAATCTTCCGATTCGGATAGGTAAATCAGCTGCTCGGTTTCTAAATCAAAACCCTTTTCTTCAATTTGTTTTTTTGTTGCAGGCTTTAAGTAGGAATAATCTACATGAATGCTTCCTTCCAACTGCACTAAAATTGTTTTTTGGAACTCAGGATATTTCGATTTATGAAGGATTAAGCGATTACTTTGCTTCTTGAAAAATCCAATTATCCGCAACAAATCCAACCGGGTAATGAGGTAAAGCTGATCTTTGAGCTGGATAAAATATTGATGGACCATCGTTAACTGATCAAGTTCATAGGATTTCCCTTCGATGCTTAAGCGCCCGGTAATTTCAAAGAAATCGCCTTTTTGATTAACAGTTAAGCGCAAATCAACTTCCATTGCTTTAACAGTTACGGCAGCTATTGTTGATGCCTGAATGGCTGAAGATTGCTTATTGCTTTGAATATAGCAAGGTAAATTTAAAGGATTTTTAACAACGGCCTTTAAAGCGTTAATTTCTTCTTCACTTTGTTCGTTGTTATAATTTTGTTGAAAAGCAGCAACTCCACTATAAAATTTTAATACGTCGCCTTCTTCCGCCTTAAAAATATGGGTATTGGGATTTACACTTTTTAATGGATTTTTTACCTTTCCGTTTTTGGTAATCTGCGCCTCAAAAAGCTCTAAAGTTAAATTGTTGTAGTAGCGGTGTTGCCCCAAAACTAAAATCAGATTACCAGCATCAACGTTCGGCTTTTTACCTGTCTCCTTTGGCAACAACATTTGCTCGAGTTGTTCTTTCGCTTCGCGATTGAAAGGTTGCAGTGCTTCAATTTTCGGTTTGATTTTTATTTCACCATCTTGTAAAGTCAAATTAAAAATCGACTCCAGATCTTTCTCATATTCTAACCCGTAATTTACTGCAATTTTGAGCAGCTGCTGTTTTCTGAGGTTTTTATCGAAAAAAATCAATAATTCTTGTCGATACAAAATGTTGTATAAAACCTGCGCCTGATGTTCACATAACTTAGTTTTTGGTGTTTCGCAACGGCAAGAAAGTTTTACATTTTTTTCATTCTGCTGAACCTGAACAATGGGGAAAACTGCCGCAGAGTCGTAGCTACTGAAAGCGGCAAAATCAATTTCAATTTGTTCTGCAACTAAACCGTAAAACCCTTTTACATCGGTATGTATCTGTTGATTTAAATGCTTTAAAATTACGATGGCACTCAAATATTGGAGATTAAAATTCTCAAGTATATAGTCGTAAGGATTTACTTCTATCGTTTGATCGCTGCGATTCTCTTCACTCATTTAAATTGGAAATAATGGATAAAAATACATTTACCCTGCGATAATGACGCAATAGGCTGGGAAGTTTTTACCAACAGCCTGTTCGAAAGTTAATTTAACATAAACACATTGAAAGGTAATTTAACTAAATATAATTTTGAATCCTCTGATTTTAAATTATGTTTGTTCACATTAAATAAATTAAGCTCCAAACCGAATATTGTCCATGAAAAACATTACCGACAGACACGAATTCATCTTAAAAAAATTAAAGGAAGACGGAAAAGTAAGCATCATCGAGCTTACCGATTTGATGGAAGTTTCTGGAGTTACCATTAGAAAAGATTTAAAACTTTTAGAAGATAAAAATTTACTTTTCAGAACTCGTGGAGGTGGATCGATTAACAATCCCTATGCAAACGAACGGACGATTAATGAAAAAGCATTCATCAACGCTGATGAGAAACAAAAGATTGCAAAAGCAGCCCTTTCTTTAATTGAAAAAAATGATTCTATCACTATAGGTTCTGGAACAACGGTTTTTGAATTGGCCAGATGTCTATACCCAAATCAGCATTTAACGGTCATCACTCCTGCGCTAAAAGTGGGCTTGGAGTTGAGCACACGCCCTAACGTTGAGGTTTTACAGCTCGGCGGTTTAATTCGCTCCAACTCCTCATCAGTAGCCGGCTCATATGCAGAACGGGTACTAAGTGAAATATCTTGTGGTGTACTATTTTTAGGAGTAGATGGCATCGATATGGATTTTGGTTTCTCGATTACCAATTTAGCCGAAGCCACACTTAACCAAAAAATGATAGATACTGCCCAAACTGTTGTAATTATGGCCGATAGTAGCAAATTTGATAAGCGTGGCCTCGGCAAGGTTTGTGGCTTCGAACAGGTTCATTACATCATCACCGATAACGGCATTTCTGAATTTATCGTGAATCAAATTGAAGAAAAGGGCGTCAAAGTCATCATTGCTGATTAATTAATTAGGGCTTACATCTACGCATTCGGGTTTTGCTAATTCTGGGACAATGTATTGGTAATTATTTTTTAAGGTTTACTTTGCCCATAAACCTGGCTTTCGGATTATTTTTTGGCTGGAGCGTTGTAATGGCCTCAGCCACTTCAATGGGCAAATCCGATTCTAAAATATCTGCTCCCTGTTCAAAGGTTTCTCTATAATTTTTAGCCCGTTCTTCTTTTGTCGCCAACTTATCGTAAGTGGGTGCTGCAGATATCATACACATCACGCCGCGGGCATGCAGCATATCAAAAAGCTCTTTATTTTCAGGTTTGTTAGTTGGCCCGATATAAGCAATCATGCTTTTCCAGGGAATGCCTACAGCCTGGTATTCCGATAAAGCTTTCTTAGTTTTCACAAAAGCAGAAAACATCCGGTCAGGATTTTGATCGTAGTAAAACTTAGCATGTTGGGCATCATGGATAGTAATCATGATTACTTTATTGGGATTTTCCTTTAAGATTCGTTCCTGCATTTCCAAAGGCACATCTTTACGATCTAAATTAACCACTGTTTTACCAGCACTCCAATCAATTACCTCTTTCAGGGTCGGGATTTTGTACTTCGTAACATGCCCTTCTGAATCTTTCAATCTAAATTTTTGAAGCTGGGCAAAAGTATAGTCCGCTACCTTACCAGTACCGTTTGTAGTTCGGTCAAGCGTAGCATCATGCATTAAAACCAAAACGCTATCTTTAGTGAGCCGCGGATCAATCTCAAAAAAAGCTGGTGTAAATTTCAGCGTATTTTCAAAAGTGGCAATGCAGTTCTCTGGAAAACCTTTAACCGTACCACCCCTGTGGCCGCTAATAATGGGTATAGTTTTTCCTGTGTATTTAAAAAATTCACGCAGTTCGTTTACGTTTTTAATTTTTAGCGTGTTGATATTGGTTTGTGCAAATACACAAATAGTTGTGGCAAAAACAAGCTTGGTCAAAAGGATTGCTTTTATGGTAGTTTTCATTTCGAACTATATTTTGCTGTTTAAAAGTTTAAGCATCATTACGCCGTCATCATCAAATTCAATTTCCGTTATCGATGAATTTTGCTGCGCCAACTGGCGATAATTTTTTAAGGGCATTCCGAGTTTGCTGGCCATAAAAATGCGGTTGATGCCGTTATGCCCAACAACCATGATGGTTTGGTTACGATGTTTCAACATCATTCCATCAAAAAAGCTGGTTACCCGATCTACAATCTCTATAGCCGATTCTCCGGTTCCACCTGCTTTATTGATTTCGGGAGCATCCATCCAATTGCTCCACAATGAAGCATTTTCTGCAATGAATTCTGCTTTCGTTTTGCCTTCCCAATTGCCAAAATCGACTTCAATTAATCGATTATCTACAAACACCTCTCTTTTTCCAGATGCAATTTCGGCGGTTCTTTTTGCACGAAGCAGTGGAGAAGAATAAACTGCATCAATTTTCATATCGCTCAGCTGATCGCAAATAAATTTTGCCTGCCTGAGCCCTTTTGTCGTCAATTCGATATCAGTTCTACCGCAATAGCGGTTTCCATCTACATTATAAGCAGTTTCTCCGTGCCTTAATAAATATACTTTAAGCATAAATTTCTTCGTGTTTAAGCAAATAATCAACCAAAAAAATTAAAGTGAATTACGAAGATTTAAGTAGAATGGAACTTCGAGTTTTTCGGTTTTTCCATTTAATACAAATTCTGCTGCCTGTGTACCAAGCTCATGGAAATCTGTAGAGATAGTGGTTATTCCATCTAGAATGAAACGTTTGAGAGGGGTTTCGTTGTAAGAAATTACACCAACATCTCGTCCGATTTTTAGTTTAAGGACAATTAATCGTTCTATTAGCGTTACCAAATCATCTTCCATCAGGTTGATATAAACTTCGCCTGGCTTTATTTCTTCTTCCTTAATATTATGAATCACTTTGTGATCAAAAGCATATTGCTGGCAAAATCGATAGAAACCCGTTAAAATTTCTTGTGGAAAATAACTGTTTTTTGGGAAAATAATTTTGATTGTACTGTACTGAGATAATCGTGGCAAGGCCTGGTCTAAGGCAGCATAAATGTCTTGAGCGAAGTTTTCATAAGCAGCTGCAAAATCGCCGGTAATCCCTGGTAGCAACTTATCCAAAATAATTAATTTCTCTTTTGGGATGGTGTTGATAATTTCGTGGGCATTTTCACCCCCTTCTAAAAAATGCGGTATGATGACAAAATGGGTGTAGTCGTCAATTTTAGAGATGATCATTTTTTTGAAGAATGCAAAGTCGTTGTTATAGATATAGAAATCTATAGCTGCTTTTTCTCCAATTGCTTTCGTAAACGAATCATAGATGATCTTTTTGTGGGTACTCAGTTTATTGAATAGCAAACAAACTTTGAGTTTTCTGGAAAAATCTATGTTGGTAATAAAATATCCTTTACCAGGAACAGAATCGACAACGCCAAGTTTACGTAAATTACGATAACCTTTTTCTGCCGTATCTCTCGACATTTCCAGACTGAAGCTGAGCTCATTAATTGATGGCAACAAACTTCCTTTTTTTAGTTTGCCAGATTCGATGCCACTTAGTATCGCATTAGTAAGTTGCTTATACTTTGGCGTTGATGAATATTCATCAATCTGAATTAAGGAAATTAGGTCGTCTGTTTTCACTATATGCTGGCTCTAAGCCCGAATATAGCAAATTAATGTGGTTTGAGGTCGGGTAAATTAGAGATTATTTCATTCCGCTCATTTTTGTAACCCTAACACAATTAAGCCACTCAGCTTACTGTGTTAAAGAGCTTTAGATACCCATTTGCATCCCCAATGATTTCGCATCCGAGATGCCTCTATATCGTCCGTTGAATTGCAGAGTAATATTTGAGCTGAATCATATCAGTTGGTGCCGGGTTTTCATTCCAGGCATCGTTAATCGCGAGTGCAGTTCCAATGGAAGTGGCTTGCGAAACCGAAGATGCATAAACCTCAATATCAGGAATAGAGGTGGCCAGCAAGTGCATGTAGATGGCATTTTTACCAAATCCTCCATCGACAAATACTCTTTTTACGCCTGAATTTAGAACCAGGTTTAAAGAATAAATCTGTTGCTTTACCAGATCAAAAATAAGCTGATGGTAGGCTTCTTCAGCAGTTTGAAAAAGATTCAAATCACGATCCGGGAACGCGGAATTGGCAGAAAACTCTGTTTGAGCAGTTAAGTTTTCTGGTACTTTATTGGCCAGCTTTAAAATCATGGAAGGATTAAACTTCAGGTGCTTAAATAAATAAGCGGCTCTATCGAAGTGCTCAGCAATACGTTTTAACTGCACCTCATGTTCGTAGCCCGCAAAGATTCGGGAAGCTTTAATCGGTTTGCCTTTGTAATGCATGTAACAAAGGCAGTCTTGTTTCAATTCTTCTTTAGTAAGCGGCCCTTGATTAAAAGGATTTAAACTGATGCACCAGGTACCCGTTGAGATTAGAATAAATGGCGTGTTAAAGTTTGCCAGGTAAGGAATTAGGGCGGCTGAACTATCATGCAAACCAACGCCAACCTGAAACGTTGCGCCATTAAACGTGGTTGCGATGCTTGAATCGGCAGGCGTAAATTCACCAAATTTCTCCTCAATTTTTTCTGAAGTAACCCATTGATGATACTGATTTTGGTTAAAATCCCAAAGTTGTGTATGGCAGCCAATGCTGGTGATATCGCTAACGGCTTTACCGGTAATCAAGAAGCTCAAGTATTGTGGCAAATGCAACGCATACTTCACTTTGTCGAATAAAGCAGGTCGCTCTTTTTTAAGTCTGTAAAGCTGCATTCCAGAATTCAAACTGCCTAAAATTGGCGAGGCAGTTTCTAAAGAGATCTTTTCCTCGCCGCCGTATTTTGCATAAAATTCTTTTTTTAATTCTTCTGGATATTCCTTCAGATAATTATAAAGCGGTGTTAAGGGTGATCCATTTTCATCGAGATACACAAAACTGGCGCCATAGGTAGAGAAATTGACAGCTTTAACGTCAAACTCTTTCATTTGCAAAACCTGATGCAAAGAATCGTAAACCGAGGATTTCAGGCTCTCCAGATTTTCACATGGCTCACCATCTTCATCCACAGTTTCTACGAAACGGGCTGAACGTTCGTAAACAATCTGATAATTTTCATCAATAAGAAAAAGTTTTTTGTTCGTTTTCCCAACGTCAAATATTGCAATAACCGGTTTTGGCATCTCTTTAGCTCCCTTTTTTATAAACCTGTTGCTACAGTAATTCCTCTATGGTTAACTAAATTTGATCTCACACTCAAATCGCGGTACAAGCTTATCGGAGCCAAAGCTGCTCCAGCTCTTAACCTTGCTTCAGCCACTAAAGCTCTTAAATCGCTACGGAAAGTATTTTGTAAAATTTCCTGTGCCTTTGCCACGTCGTTATTATCCTGGGCAGCATTTAAAGCTTTACGATCTACCAATAAGGCTTGAGCATAAGCAATCATAATGGCTTCTACCGATTGTAGTAGATCTTCCAAAGGGTCTTTCACATTGTGAGAGGCATCTATCATCCATCCTAAATCTTTAGCATGGTTCATTCCTTTTGCATCCATACCCTCAACTAGCTCATTAAAAATGAGGAACAATTGATAAGGCTTGATACTTCCGGCAGTTAAATCATCATCACCGTATTTGGAATCGTTGAAATGGAAACCACCTAACTTTCCTTCCATCAAAAGCAAGGCAACAATTTGTTCGATGTTTGCATTTGGTAAATGGTGACCCAAATCTACCAGGGTATAAGCTTGCTTACCTAATTTACTTGCGTAAAGCAGCGACTGACCCCAATCTCCAACCGTTGTGGAATAGAAATTTGGTTCGAATGCTTTATATTCTACGAACAATTTCCAATCTGCCGGCAAAGCCGAATAAATTTCTTCTAAACTTTCTAATATATTTTCGAATGCCCTACGGAAATTTAACTGACCAGGGAAACAAGATCCATCGGCCAGCCAAACTGTTAATGCATCAGAACCTAGCGCCACACCATGCTTAATTACTTCGATGTTATGCTCAATTGCTTGCTTGCGAATGGTTTTATTTACATTTTGTAAGGAACCAAATTTATAGCTATGTGCCGAACCAGCCTGATCTTGAAAAGTGTTTGAATTCATAGCGTCGAACTTCAGTCCGTAGCCCGCTGCAAGGCTTCTTAAACTTTCTGCATTTTGCGGGATATCCCAAGGGATGTGAAGCGATATAGCACCGCTTGCCCCATTTAATGCATGAAGCAAACCAACATCTTCAATTTTTTCTTCAATTGTGCGGGGCTCGCCGCCTGTAATGGCGAAACGACCGAAACGTGTACCACCAGTACCTAAAGCCCATGATGGAATCGCAATCTGAAAATCAATCAATTTCTGGATTACACTTTCTAAATCAACATGCGACCAATCTTCTTTTAGAAAGTTGAGCTTGCGCTGATGTGAACTAATAAGGGAATCATTGTGTTTTTCTATTTGGTTCTGCTCGATATTCATGAGAATACTTGGTTTTGTTAGGTTAATAATTAAGCGATAAATCGCTTTGATTTGATCCTCAATGTAGATTGAGAATTTTTAAAGTCATTTCCAGTCTGTGGCGAACCACAGACCGAGAGAACAACTTACTAAAACTAATTTTAAATATGATTCTTGATATGTGTTTCCAAAGATCGTTTACTTCACTTACTTTTTTCGGTCTTTGAGGACACAGATCGAGGGGCAGCAATTTATATTTACTAAAATTTTAGCCAGAATGAGATTGCTTCGTACCTCGCAATAACGGCGTCTTTTTTATCTGGCAAAGGCCATTGCTACGCCACCATCAACATTTAACATGTTGCCGGTAGATTTACTTAACAAGCCACCTACAAATGCGAAACATGCATTTGCAATATCATCAGGTAAAATAATCTGGTTTAGCAACGTGCGTTTTGCGTAATATGCAGGCAGTTCGGCAACGGTAATTCCGTAGGCTTTTGCTCTACCTTCAGCCCATCCGCCAGCCCAGATATTACTATCGCTAATTACAGCATCAGGATTAACCACATTCACACGGATGTTATCAGCACCCAATTCAGCAGCATTTAATCTGCTTAAATGCAATTGCGCCGCTTTCGCACTTCCGTAACCTGCATTGTTTGGTCCGCTCACCAATGAGTTTTTGCTTACAATATTGATGATGTCGCCACCAATATCCTGCTTTTGCATCGTTTTGGTAGCCGCTTGCGTAATAAAGAACTGACCCTTAACTAATACGTCGTATAGTAAATCCCAATCTTTTTCAGTGTGATCGCCGATTGTTTTAGAAATGGATAAACCAGCATTGTTCACTACGATATCGATACCTCCAAAAGCCAAAGCTGCAGCAGCAAATGCGCCATCGATATCTTCCTGACTGGTTACGTTTAGAACCGCAGTACTGTATGAATCTTTTCCAAATTGTTTTTCGAAATCAGCACCGGCTTCTGCTAAACGCTCGGCATTCATGTCATTCAAAATAACAACGCCACCTTCAGCAACGAATTTTTTTGCAATTGCTTTTCCAATACCACCAGCACTACCGGTAATCAAAGCGATTTTTCCAGTTAAGGGCTTTGGCTTCGGCATGCGTTGCAGTTTTGCTTCTTCTAATAACCAATATTCGATGTTAAAAGCTTCCTGATGCGGTAATGAAGTATATTCTGAAATGGCTTCAGCACCTTTCATTACATTAATGGCATTGATGTAAAATTCGGCAGCTACCCTTGCCGTTTGTTTATCTTTCGAGAAAGTGAACATTCCGATTCCAGGATATAAGATTACCACCGGATTTGTGTCTCTAATAGCTGGACTGTTATCATGTTTACAAGTTTCGTAATAATCAGTATACATTGCCCGATATGCCTCAAAAGCCGGCAAAAGCATTTCTTTTACTGCTTTTGTATCCGATAAATCTGCATCAGTTTTTAAATCCAAAACCAGCGGACTGATTTTCGTTCTCAAAAAATGGTCAGGGCAACTTGTTCCCATTGGCGCCAAACGAGAAAGATCATTAGAATTGGTGAACTCTAACACACGAACGTCATCAGTGAAATGACCAATCATGTGTTGTTTTGACGAACATAATCCACGTAAAATTGGAGCTAAACTAGCAGCCTGTTTTTTACGGCTTTCCGCATCAGCACTTTCTATTTTTTGTCCGCCAAATACCGGACCTTTTTTGCCATAATTTTGCGCCAGGTATTCTGAACAAATTTCGATTACATCAAGAGTGTTCAGGTAACTTTCGTAAGCAGTATTTCCCCAGGTAAATAAACCATGAGAACCCAACATAATTCCGCGGATACCTGGGTTTTCATCTAAACATTTTTTCAGTGTTAATCCCAGTTCGAAACCAGGTTTTTTCCACTCTACCCATCCAATTGTACCGCCGAAAAGCTCTTCGGTAATTTTCTTTCCATCTTTTGCTGCCGCTATCGCGATCGCTGCATCCGGATGCAAGTGATCGATGTGTGCAAAAGGCAAAAAGCCATGCAACGGAGTATCAATTGATGGTGCTTTTGAGCTCAAATCGAAAATGCAGTGATTGAACAATTCAACCATTTCATCTTCATGCTCCACACCGCGGTAAATATTTTTCAAACTACGCAAGCGGTCAACATAAAGCGCTGCTAATCCACTTTTTTTCAAAGTGCCCAAATCGCCACCGGAACCTTTTACCCACATTACTTCGGTTTCCGAACCTGTTAAAGGATCTTTCTCCATCAATTTACATGATGTATTTCCACCACCATAGTTGGTTAAGCGCAAATCGGCACCTAATAAATTTGAACGGTAAATTAGTAAAGCTACTTCATCGCCAGCTAGTTTCGCGGCTTCCTCTTCATTCCACAAATAGCTTACGTGTTTATAATTTTTCGTTTCGATCGACATTATCGTATTTTTTATTTTTTGTGATTTATCCTTTAAGTGAATTACCGTAACCTACAATTAGCACGGAAACAATGATGGTGATGATCCCAGCCAACACCGTAATGAATGTTTTTCTGGATACGCCTTTCCATTCTTTTAACACCAAGCCCCAAACATTGGCAATTAAGATGATGAAGGCCATGTGTAATATCCATGAACTTGCGCCATTGCCCATTTTGCTCTCTCCCATTCCGTAAAAAAAGAATTGTAGAAACCAGGTGGTACCTGCAAGTGCTGAAAATATATAGTTTTTTAAGAGTGGTGTTTTTGCGTTGGTATAATCGCCGAATGTTTTATTTCTGGCGTTCAAAATCATACACCAAATAAGGTTGGTAGTTAAACCGCCCCAAAGTACAATGATGTAAGTAACATTATTGGAGAAAAGAAAATTACCGGTTTCTGATGGGTTTGCTGCTTTCCAGATAGAATTTGCGGCATCAGCCAATGGCTTACCGGCTTCGATACCGAAATTAAAACAAGCACTTAAAACACCTGAAACGATACCAACGAATAAACCCAACCCGAATTTAAACTCCGTTTTTACTTCCAAACCATGTGGATCGGTAACACCCGTGTTAATTTCTTTTTCCTTCATCATTCCGGCTTTACCGCAAATCACGATTCCAAGTACACAAACGATCAGCCCGAGCAATACCATTCGGCCCCAATCGGTTTGCAAAAACATCGTGAAAGTATCTTTGCCTTCCTGCGGAAAAACATCGAAATAAATAGAAGGCAAAATTGAACCGAGCACCATGCAAAGCCCAAGAATAATACTGCTACCCAATGAAACGCCGAGGTAACGAACACCAAGGCCATAAGTTAAACCTCCAATGCCCCAAAGAATGCCAAAGAAATAAGCCAATGCTAAAGTTTTTCCTTCCGCTGTGGCAATAATATCAGCAAAGTTCGGAATGGTTAAATAAGCTGCTAAAGGTGGAACAATTAGCCAGGAAAAAATGCCGCCAACTATCCAGTAGCTTTCCCAGGCCCAACCTTTTACCTTTTTATATGGTATGTAAAAACTCCCGGAGGCGAAACCGCCGATGAAGTGAAAAATAACGCCTAAAAATGCCTGCATGCTCTAATTTTAAATATTTGGTTGGTCTAAAATAGAAAATAAGGATACCTCTACTGTTATGCACTGTCATGTTAATCGCTGAAAATTCAAACCTGACCGATTAAACCGGAAGGCGACAATCCATCGTTTATTCGGGTAGACTTACGACGGTTAATAGTGCCCATTTGCAAGATATCTGTAGCAACTTATTTGTTACTTCGTATTCGAAGTGATATTTCCCTGTTCCCACTTCAAAAGTTCTATTCCGGGAAATTTCGTCGCTTTGTTTACGTGATTTACTTTATCCACATCTGTGAAGATTTTTAGAGCATAACCTCTCCATTATGCTATAATATTCGAACTACCAAACTAAAATGGCCTTTTTGAAGTATAGCTATCATGGATTTTAATAATAAGAACATTTTAGTGGTTGGAGGAAGCTCAGGAATTGGATTGGCTTTGGTAAAAAGCCTGACAGAAAAAGGGGCAACAGTTTACGCCGCATCCAGAACAATAAGCGAGGAATGGCCAGCACAAGTTAAACATCAGGAATTAGACGTTTTGCAAGACGTAAATGCGTTAGCTGATTTTTTACCTGAAACATTGCATGGTTTGGTGTATTCTGTAGGAAGCATTACTTTAAAACCTTTTGGTAGGGTCTCGGAAGATGATTTTTTGAATGACTACCGCCTAAACGTGGTTGGAGCCGCTAAAGTAATTCAGCAAGCGTTTAAAAATCTGAAAGCAGCCAATTCTGCTTCAATTGTTTTGATAAGTTCGGTTGCGGCAACAACGGGGATGGGATTTCACAGCAGTATTTCGACTGCGAAAGCAGGTATTGAAGGTTTGACAAAATCTTTAGCAGCAGAGTTTTCGCCTGTAAACATTCGGGTAAATGCAGTAGCACCGTCACTTACCGATACGCGTTTATCAGCTAGCTTATTAAACACTGACGACAAAAAAACAGCATCGGCAAAAAGACATCCACTTGGAAAATATGGGCAACCAGAAGATATAGCCGCAGCAATTTCATTTTTATTAAACGATGAAAGCAACTGGGTAACTGGTCAGATTATCAATATTGATGGCGGTATGGGCAACCTCCGAACCAACCTTTAATTTATTCTCGTCGTAATTTCGCCAACAATTAATGAAATTACCTCCGGCGATTTAATAATTTTGAAATGACCCATATCCTCAAATTTAATTGCTGTGATCTCTTTGTTCTGAGTTAAAAAATCCTGCAGATAAGGGTAAGGTGAGATGTGATCTTCTGGATCGTAAATTACTAAATGCTTAATCGACGCATCCAAATGATACAGATTTAACAGATTGAAATGGTTGGCAGGGACTTTCACTTCAAGCTCAAAATTGCTAAAGAAAATATCCTGATCTGCTTGATTCACACCTATAGATTCCAAGCTCTGCACAAAATTTTCTTTCAGTTTGATTAAAGGAGCAATGCTCATTAACAATTTTGGTTGAATAGCTAAATCTTGTAACGCCAAAATGTTGGCCATAGCGCCCAGGGAGTGGCCAATTACGAAATCGACAACTTCATATTTTTCTATAATCGCCTTAACCGAATCTTTATAAAGTATGAGATTGGAAAGTTCTGAAACCGAACTTCCGTTTCCGGGTGCATCGAAAGCAATTATTTCTACATCTTCTAATTTGCGGAGCACCATAATCAGCTCGTAAAAATCGAGTGCTTTAGAAGCCCAACCGTGAGTAAGCAATATTTTGGTCTTGCCATCGCCCCAGCTAAAACAGTTAATCGCAATGTCGCTTGACTTAAAGTATTCGTCATACACAGATAAGTTAAACTTTTTCGCTTCGGCAATAAGCTGCTCCTGATGTAATCGGAGCGGCATTTTTGGAGAGTAAAGCACGAATTTACGAATCAGTGCATCTCGATTTTCTCCTGGTTCAACAACCGATGTCTTAATATCTGCAACTATCTGTTTTAGTATCTTCAATGTTCAGATGTTATACCAGGTGTGATTTTAAATCAGCTGGAGAGTAATTAATAGACTTCAACGTTTTATCATCTGCTTTTCTAAAAACTAAAAACAAACCATCAACCTCTTTATAATAGGATTCTGTTTGATCTTTATCGAAGTAATGTTTGATGGTCAGTTCTGCTTCTTCAACAGTTTTACAAGCTTTGCTCATATTGGATCGATGCACTTCATCAAACAGCGTTTTAAACTTTCCACCTAAACCAAACTCATGAATGGCTCCAGCTAAAACGTATTGCAAATCGCATAATGCATCGGCAACCTCTACCAAATCATCATTCTCAATTGCTTCCTGCAATTCTTTTAATTCTTCAGCCAGAAGCGCAACACGCAGGTTTGCCCTTTGTTTAGCAGGAATAACAGGCGATTCTAAGATTGGATGTTTAAACGTAGTATGAAATTCAGCAACCTGATTTAGCGAATTGGTTTCTTGCATTTTTTGTTTGATTTAGTATCGGCAAACTTAACAAATATTGTTCGATTCTTAAATGGCCTGTTAAAGCTAGCCTGTCAATTGCGCACAATACCAACGAACATCAGCTTTCAATTTATCTTTAGAAAATTCGCAGTCAATTATTTATCCAGGGTCCAATTCTACTTTCGATCCTTTATAATTTTGAAAAATTCTTCTTTGTAAGTGTCACCAATCGGAATCGATTGATCATTGATGTAAATTGTATTTCCATCAATCATTTTGATTTTCTCCAAAGAAATGATGTACGATTTATGTACCCGATAAAATGGCGGCTTTGGCAAATCAACTTCCAATTCCCTGAGGGCCTGATAAGTAATGATTCTTTGTGTAGCGGTGTAAACCGACACATAATTCTTCAGGCCTTCTATATATAAAATATCATCGTAGTTTACTTTGATAAATTTATTTTTCGTGTCGCCCTTAATAAAAACAAAATCGTTTCCACTTGTTTGCGATGGGGTATTGATGACTTCGTACCGCGAAGGCGAAATAATTTGTTGCGCTTTTATCGCCGCTTTATAAAAACGTTCGTAAGATATTGGTTTCAGCAGATAATCCACAACATCCAAATCAAAACCATCTAATGCATACTCAGGATAGGCAGTGGTTAAAATTACCTTACATTTTCCACCACAAATTTTTAAAAACTGTATACCTGTTAGTTCTGGCATTTGAATATCAAGGAAAACAAGATCAACCTTGCCTTCCTGAACTAAACTTAGTGCCTCAAACGGATTAGTTGTGGTTCCTACCAATTCTAAAAATGGCGTTTTAGAGATGAAGGTTGCAATTATATCTGATGCGTAAGATTCGTCATCAACAGCTAAACAGCGGATTACCATATGTAGTTTTTAAAGTTGCCTCCCTATTTTAGGAATAAAATTTTCAAGGTTAATTCGTTTATTTGAATAGTTACCCATCCTCACAATAATTACATTATTTTTTGGATTGACATATACGTATTGACCTAAAATACCAATAGCCGTATAATCAAAAGCTTTCACTTTGAAATAATACCCATTGTATTTAGTTTTCTTAATAGCGGTATTTAAACTCAACTTGTTAAGTGCAGCTTCGGCACCTTTCAAATCCTTAAAATAACGATAATCATAACAAGCCCACCATTGATTTTTATATCCAAGTTTTTCGAGTGTATCGGGATTTGTAGTGTCTTCAATCCATTTAGCAGAGAGAATGCGCTTGCCCTCCCAGTTTCCTTGATTAAGATAAAGCCTCCCTAATTTCGCAAAATCGAGAGCAGTTGCGTTTAAACAACAAAATGCTTTTGCTGTTTTTTGATTATCTAAACTCCAAATGGCATTTGATTCTGCCCCTAAAGGTTGCCATAAATATTCTGCTAGTAAATCTTGCAGTTTCCTATTTGTTGCCTTCTCTAAAATTGCAGCCAAAATTTGAGTATTTATGCTTTGATATTCAAATTTTAAGCCCGGCTCCCCTTTCATCTTGAGTTTTGAAACCTGACTATTTAAAGAGGCACCATAATATAATTTTGTTATAGGAGAAAATGGGGTCTCTTTGTGTTCATCATAATCAATAGCGGAGCGCATATCTAATACATGCTGAATAGTCAACCTCTTGAAACGCTCATCATTCTTTTCAAGTTCTGGTAAATATCTAATCACTAAATCTTTTGTTGAAAAAACGTCTTTTTTATCAATTGCGATACCCAGTAGTGTAGCTACAAACGATTTAGCAACAGAAAAGCTTGGATGTAAAGACTCTTGATTTACGCCAGTTGCAAAATGCTCGTATACAATAGTGTCATTTTTAATTATTATAAAAGAATTGGTATTTGTGCGATTAAGAAATGTATCTAAATAGATTTTTAATTCATGGTATTTGGAAGGATCATTTCCGTTGATAAATCGAAAGGGTAATTTAGACGGCCGTACCCTAGCACTTTTAAATTTGCTACTATCATTTAAATCTGGCGACCACCATCGCACCGCTCTTATAGGAGCACAAGACGAGTATAAAGCTAAGATGACCAAACCTATCAATTTGCTAGCTCGTCTATTTAATATCTGCAGGATCATATATTCAGTATCAAAGTAGTTTTATAAGTATTCCCATTATTTGATACCAGCAATTCATGCTGATCAGGATAAATTAAATCCAATCGCCTTTGAATATTAACCAATCCCACACCACTCGAATGGTCTTTCTGCCCCCGATTTATCTTATTGCTCACTTCAAAACTCAATCGTTTAGCCTGCACTTTTAGCTTAATACGGACTGGGTGTTGCTCATCATTCAAAACGCCATGCTTAAATGCATTTTCTACAAAAGGAATTAACATTAAAGCGGCTAACTTTTGTTCTGCTATGCCTTCAGTAATAAAAATCACATAGAATTTAGGCTCGAAACGCATTCTAAAAAGCTCGATATAACTTTCCAAATATTCAACCTCTTTATTTAGCGTCACCTTGCCATCAACACTTTCATTTAAAGTATAACGCATCAAATCTGAAAGACGCAAAACCGCATTTGCAAGTTGATCAGAAACTGGAATGGCCAGCGAATAAACGTAATTTAAAGTGTTGTAAAGAAAATGTGGGTTAATCTGCGATTTTAAAAAAGCCAATTCCGATTTAACCACTTCTGCTTTCAGCTTCCGATTGGTAATTTCGGTTTTAAAGTTTTGTTCCACGCTGTAAACGGCTGCTGGCATAACTAAAAATGCCAGACTGTAATAAATATTATCTGCAATGTATTTCGATATTGGTGTATCATCTGTATAGTTTTGCATATCAAACCAATGCTTGTAAAAAACCTGCTCAATGAGGTATCGCGAAGCAATAAAAACAGCAATGGTAAAAAACATTGCTCCAATAAGCTGAGGGATTTTATCTCTTTTTAAAAAATATGGATATACCCATAGATAACAGATATAAAATTCGACTATTTGAATAAAATTCATCGAAATATCAAATGCCGATTGCCTCAAGGTTACCCCTTTTATCAGCGCCCCACCATACAGATAGGCCAATACCACTAGCCAGCAAACAATGTGTATGATTACGATTCTTGTCCTTTTCATAAATAAAAGTAGTTTAACCCTGATCAGTGATAAACTTTGTTATGCCAACAGGCTGAAAAATTATCCCAACTGGCTATTTCGAGGATAATTTTATCAAAGTACAAGTAGCATCCAAACGTTGCAAGCAAAGTGGCCAGAATTGCCCAGTGGTGCTGATAAATACTTGAAGCCAGTGTTTTCATACATCGAAATGGCGGTTGTTAATTCCGGAAACGACTCCAGATAAATTTCATTGTAGCCGAAATGTTGAGCAGATTCTATACTTTTCTGCATCAATGCCTTCCCTACGCCTTTACCCCGTGCTTCAGCCGATGCATAAAGTTTCACCAGCTCTACACAACCTTCTGGCAAACCAGCGGTGGGATAAATGCCACAGCCACCCAGCAATTGTCCATCTTCTTCAGCAACCCAGTAAACAGATTGCGCTGCAGTAAAAACTGCTGATAAATGGTCAGTTGTTGGATCAGTATAAACCGTACCTGGCTTATCAATCTTAAACTCTCTAAATATTTTTCTAATTAAATCTGCAAGCGATTCGTCGTCCCGCTCCTCTATTTTTCGGTATGTAATAGCCATAGCTTTTTCCTCAAAGGTAGAAATCGCAGACTAAAGCATTGAAGAAATTTGAAACAAAATTGTGGTCGAATTCATTTAATAAAGAAAAGATATTACCATGGAAAACGAAAAAGATAAAACAACGGAAGAAAACACAAATACACAGCCGAAACCGACAGATGATGTTCAATTGGATATTGAAACAGTTGTTCCCTCGGCCCATAAAGAAGAAGTCGATCCATCAAAGCCTGTAGATGAAAATACCAATGAGGCGCAAGAACAGCCTAAAGACGCCGAAGATACAGCTGAAAAAAGTGCTGAAGCAGCGCAAACTGGATCTGAAAGTAAAGCACCAGCAAGTGAAGGATTACCAGTAACTGAAGGTGAAAAAAGCGCAGAAACCGCTGATCAAAGCGAACAATCCATCAAGGAAGAAATTAGCGAAAACGAAGAGGCTACAGAAGAGGCAACTGAAAAACAAGATGATAGCAACCGGGATGATAAACGTGATGACATTGAAACGGTAAGTCCGTAATGCTAATTTTAGTTAAAGAAATGTTGTTCCTGAAATAGTTTGCCTAAATTGGCGTTATGATTAACATGAAAAACACACTATTGCTTTGCCTGGTAACTATTACCCTTTTTAGTTGCGGCATAAACAGGCAGGCGCAACAAATAAAGGCGCTGGAAGACTGTACTTATAAAATAACAAATGTTCAACAGATTACCATTGCCGGTTCCGATGTTAAAAAATTAATTGATCAGCAAAGTTTTAGTTTAACCAGCTTGCCTGGGGTGGCTTTGGGTTTATTAAGAAAAGATATTCCGTTAAAAGCAAATCTAAACCTGGAGATTACAAATCCATCAGCGAATTTGGCGGCAATTAACCAGTTTGAATATAAAATTTTAGTTAATAACACCGATTTGGCAGAAGGAATTGTGAACCAGAATGTGAGCATTGCGCAAGGACAAACCGTGACTGTACCTGTTCAATTGATCAGCAACATTTATGGTTTAGTTTCAAATGGAAATGTTTTCAATGATATTGTGAAGGCTGCTCAAAAAGGGTCTTCTTCAAAAGATGAGAAGTTGGGATTATTAACGATAAAAATCAAACCGACTTTTATGCTTGGCAATACGCCAGTCAAATATCCTGGTTACATCACCATCAACAAAGATATTAGCAGCAAGATATTGCTTTAAACAAGAAACTCCCTTCAAATAATGAAGGGAGTTTTTTTATGCTACTTTTTTATCAGGAAACAATTTTATTTCTGTTTATAAAATGGTTGACTCAGGAAATTCTTAAATCACACCCGAAAAATGTCGCTATTACACCGCAACTTTAAATTTTCATGTTCTCATATTTGAATATAGAACTTTTAATGATGAACGATAAAATACAGCAGGTGATTGATACAATCGATCATCCTTTAAAAAAGGAAATGGTTAAAGTGATCACGATTATACAAAATGCCAACCCTAAAATTGAAAGCAGTATAAAATGGGGCGGACCGAGTTTTAGCTTCAAAGGCGATATGGCAACGATAAATCCAAAAATCAAAAAATATGTTATTGTAATATTTCACAAGGCATCACTTTTTAATGATGATTTTGGTTTGTTGGAAGAACAGACTAAGGGCAAAGCTTATGCTAAATTTTACAATATGGAAGACGTAGAAAAGCATGCTGATGGATTGAAAAAAGCGGTTAATGCCTGGGTAACATTGCTGGAAAACGCTTAATTAAAATTCAGATAATATGGAAAAGATTGAATTCAAAACGGAAATTAATGCCAGCGCAGAAAAGGTATGGAATGTACTTTTTGGTGGGGATACCTATCCAAAATGGACTGTAGCCTTTGCAGAAAATTCTTCAGTAGAAACCGATTGGCAAAAAGGCAGCAAAGCAATATTTGGTGATGGAACGGGAAACGGAATGCTTGCTGTTATTGAAGACAATATCCCTAACAAATTTATGTCTATTAAACATTTAGGCGAAGTGAAAGATGGTAAAGAGGAACTTAAAGACTGGGGAGAACCTTTAGAAAATTATTCGCTTAGCGAAAAAGACGGAAAAACTGAGCTGAAGATAGACATGGGTATCATAGACGAATGGAAAGGCTATTTTGAGGAAACCTGGCCTAAAGCCTTACAAAATGTTAAAGACTTGGCCGAAGGAAGTGCAAAAGATCACATCGAAACCTGATAAAAAACGAGAGCCTTTAGATTTTCATCTAAAGGCTTTTTTGTGGTGCCACCTGGATTCGAACCAGGGACACAAGGATTTTCAGTCCTTTGCTCTACCGACTGAGCTATGGCACCATTCGTTTAGGAATGCAAATGTAGTATTCTTTTCTTCAAATGCAACAACCCAATTTAATTTATTTCCCCATCGCAGAGAATCTTTTTATCAAAAAAGCCTGTCATCTCTGAAAGGCTTTTGGAAGTGGTGCCACCTGGATTCGAACCAGGGACACAAGGATTTTCAGTCCTTTGCTCTACCGACTGAGCTATGGCACCTCCTACATTAGGATAATTTACAATGAAATAACCCGTTTTGGAGGCACAAATGTAGTGTTCTTTTCCCAAAAGCAAAACTTTTTTCTCATTATTTTAGTTGAACTCTGATAATCAATTAATTAAATTTTTAGCAACCAAAAAACGCATGAATGCATGGCTTAGAATGAATACAAACTAAAAATTTTTATACTTTTTTTATGCATGCATAGTAATTTATTTCGATTAATATCATAATTTAGCATAAACAATATAATATTGCATGGTGGCTCAGATCCTATTTCTAGTAATAACCCTTGCAGCAATTGCGCTGTTTACCTTTAATTTTCGCAAAATTATTCGCAATATCCGCTTAGGAAAATCTGCTGATAGAAGCGATCAGCCTCAAAAAAGGTTAATGACGATGCTTCGTGTTGCATTCGGACAATCGAAAATGGTGGTACGCCCAATCCCTGCATTCCTTCACTTTTTTGTCTACATTGGCTTCATCATCATCAACATTGAGGTGTTGGAAATCATGATTGATGGCCTTTTCGGAACACATCGAATCTTTAATGGCTTAGGTGGTCTCTACAATTTTTTAATCGGCTCTTTTGAAATCCTAGCCTTAACGGTTTGGGTATCCTGTGTTATTTTTCTTATTCGTAGAAACGTTTTAAAATTAAAGCGTTTCAAAGGTGTAGAAATGACCAATTGGCCAAAATCAGACGCGAACTATATTCTCATTGTGGAAATTTTACTAATGAGTGCGTTTCTCCTGATGAATGCTGCTGATGCAAAATTACAAATACTGGGTGCCAATCATTATACAGTTGCTGGCTCTTTCCCTGTAAGCAAATATTTGATGAATTTGTTACCCTCAAGTGAAGGCGCATTAGTTATGATTGAACGTGGTTGCTGGTGGTTTCACATCATCGGTATTCTGGCTTTCTTGAATTATTTGCCATACTCAAAACACTTCCATATTTTATTTGCTTTCCCAAATACGTACTTTTCAAATTTAGAACCGAAGGGGGAATTCACCAATATGGCATCTGTTACGAACGAGGTAAAAGCCATGCTGGATCCTTCGTTTGTTCCTGCAGAAACAGAGGCTGGTAAGTTTGGGGCAAAAGACGCTACAGATCTTACCTGGGTAAATATAATGAATGCTTACACCTGTACTGAATGTGGGCGCTGCACATCGGTTTGCCCTGCAAATATTACCGGTAAGCTTTTATCGCCACGGAAAATTATGATGGATACCCGTGATCGAATTGAAGAAATCGGAAAAAACATGGATAAGAATGGCCCTGAACATCAAGATGGAAAGGCTTTACTAGACGATTATATCACCAGGGAAGAAATTTGGGCATGCACCAGCTGTAATGCTTGCGTAGAGGCCTGCCCTGTAAATATCGATCCACTACAAATTATAACCGAATTGCGTCGATATGCAGTAATGGAAGAATCTCAGGCGCCTGCAAGCATCAATGCCATGCTTGGCAATATCGAAAATAACCAGGCGCCATGGAAATATTCTCCGGCAGATCGTTTCAATTGGGCAAATGAATGAAATTAATTTGAGAATGAAGTTTAGGATCTTTCATATTTTCGTTTTATTGATTACGCTAATATGTACTGCAAAAGCAGAAGCGCAAGTAAAGACAGAATTATCAAAAGAAAGTGTAGAAAATTATAGAAAACAGTTTTGGGACAGCATACCCAAACCAAAAGGTTGGGTTAATGATTATGAACAAGATTTTACTCCAAAACAGATTGCTTCGCTGGATAGCACAATTGTAAATTTTATGGAAGAATCTAGCATCCAGATTGCAATTGTAACCGTTGACTCGCTTATGACGAGCAAAAAAAAGTTTAATGATCTTGCTTTAAAGATTGCAAATCAATGGGGTGTTGGAGAGAAAGTGAAGGATAATGGAATTTTATTTGCCTTTTCCAAATTGCATCGACAGATAAGAATTGTGAATGGATATGGAATAGAAAAGCTAATTTCTGATCGGGAAACGAAAGAAATTATTGAGAATACGATCATCCCGTATTTCAAAAAGGATGACTATTACACTGGAACTTTTAATGGTTTAAGTGCGTTAATTAAATTACTGAAAACAAAAAATTAGTAATTCAAGTCTTGTGACTTGATACTAAATACTTGATACTTAAAACATGGAATTTAAAGTACCTACAATGGCCGAGTTAATGGCCGCTGGCGAAGAACCAGAAATATTATTTTGGGTGGGCTGCGCTGGGAGTTACGATGAAAGAGCACAAAAAATTACCCGCGATATTTGTAAAATTTTACATCATGTGGGAATCAAATATGCAGTTTTGGGCACCGAAGAAGGCTGCACAGGAGATCCGGCAAAGAGAGCAGGAAACGAATTTCTTTTTCAAATGCAGGCGATGACTAACATTGAGGTGCTGAACGCTTATAATATTAAAAAGATAGTCACAGGCTGCCCGCACTGTTTCAATACGATTAAAAATGAATATCCAGGTTTAGGTGGAACATACGAAGTTATTCACCACACCCAATTGATTCAGGATTTAATAAATGAAGGCAAACTAAAAGCTGAAGGTGGAGAAAGTTTCAAAGGCAAAAAAATAACGTATCACGATCCTTGTTATTTGGGTCGTGGAAATGGAATTTACGAGGCGCCGAGAAAAGCATTAGAAGTGTTAGATGCCCAACTTGTGGAAATGAAACGGTGCAAAAGCAATGGACTTTGTTGTGGAGCGGGTGGCGCACAAATGTTTAAAGAACCTGAAAAAGGCAAAAAAGATATCAATGTAGAACGCATTGATGAAGCATTGGAGACCAATCCTCAGTTTATCGCAGCGGGATGTCCATTCTGTATGACAATGTTAAGTGATGGTGTAAAACTAAAAGACAAAGAACAAGAAGTTAAAGTGTTAGATATTGCTGAGATTACGGTAAGGGCAAATGGTCTTTAAACCCCTAAAGCAAACATCGCCTTGCGAACGTTTATTCAAGGCGATTGTAGGAGATTTACTAGTTGGGAGTTTGAGGGCTAATCTTCGTGAAATTTTCCCTGATCAGATTCAGTTCTTCCGGCTCAATATTTTTAAGCGGAATAGCTACCTGAGTAGCCATTGAATCTACATCTCCACCCCTATCCTTATAAGTTTGAACGATTACGTCATCGCCTTTTGTGCGTAAAAATAACTTACCCGAAGTCGCATTGCCCAGGTAATCCATATCCTTAAATTTTGCCAACTTGAAAGCAAAGTATTCTGTTTTTCCATTGTTAAAATATCGCTTGTAGCGGCAGAAACCATTGTTAGTAATATTGAGTTCATAGCGCTTTATCTGGTTACTTTCCTGACTAAAATCGTAATGATCTGTTAGCGATTTTTGTAAATATCCCACGTATTGTTCAATAGATTCGGGATCGGAAAAAGCACAAAATAACGTACATAGCGCTGAAACAAGCACTATTTTCAAGCCGATTGTAAACTTTTTCATGGGGATGACGTTTTAAACACACCAATTTAATTAAAATACTAAATTTGTATATGAGTTTTTCTCCACAATCACGAGTTTGGGTCTACCAAAGCAATCGCAAATTTACGCCCGCTGAGCAAAGTGACATTTTAAGTAAGCTGGCTTCGTTTACCAACCAGTGGAAGGCGCATGGAAATGAATTGCTTGCTAAAGCTGAGGTTAGATATGGTTTTTTTATTATCCTAACTGTTGATGAGTCACAAGCAAATGTTACCGGTTGCTCTATTGACAGCTCTGTAAGATTAATAAAGGAAATTGAACAAGAATTCAATGTTGATCTTTTTAACCGTTTTAATATGGCCTACAAAGTTGGCGATGAAGTAATCGTGAACAGTAAAGAAGACTTTGAAACTTTGGTCAATATTAAACAAATCACTCCAGATACTATTGTGTTTAATAACATGGTACAAACATTAGCAGAACTGGAAACCAAATGGGAAGTACCATTTAAACAAAGTTGGCATTCAACGGTGTTTGCACATTTGCTATAGTTTTTCTTTTTAAAAGAATAGGGAGCTAATGCTTTCACTTACACCTTTTAAGCCTATTTATTTTCAGTTAGGCTAAAACAATTATGCGTTAAAAAACATTATATTGCTTCAAACCAATCATGTTTATGAAACGCTGGCTCAAAATTTCTTTAGGTATTCTATCAGGGTTAATTATTTTGGTAATTATAACCTGGTTGGCTGCTGCATTTTACATCAGTAGAAATAAAAAGGAAGTTTTAAGTACGATATTGGCTCAGTTAAATAAAAACTTGAATGGCCAGATTACAGCTACAGGCATGGAGCCGACCTTGCTGAAAAGTTTTCCAGGGGTTTCTGTTTCTTTAAATGGCGTATTGCTACGCGATAGTTTATGGATTCAGCACAAGCATAATCTATTAAAAGCTCAGGATATTGATGTTTCATTAAATGTACTTTCCTTAATTGTAGGGAATGTTAACATCAACCAGATCGCGATTAATGATGCATCTATTTATCTTTATACAGATTCGACAGGATATAGTAATACCAGCATTTTCAAAAAGAAAAAAGCAGTTGAGGATAATGAATCGCCATCAAAATCGCCAGATCTTGCCGTTAAAAAAATCGATTTCAATAGAGTTTCCCTCATTATTGATAACCAAAAAAGACATAAGCTCTTTAACTTTAACATCAACCAAATCCAGGGCAGGATGCAATATCCTGATAGTGGCTGGACTGGCAAAATTAAGCTCAAAACACAGGTAAATAGTTTTGCCTTCAATACCCGGAAAGGAAGTTTCTTGAAAGACAAATCGCTAGAAGGAACGCTTTCAGCACATTATAGCAGGGATATGGATGCCGTAATTCTTGATCCCGAAGTGTTGAAAATTGGTGGTCATCCATTCAAAATCGGTGCTAAAATAGAATTAGATAAATCAGCATTTGCCATTAGCATTGCCGTTGATGATATTTTATTTAAGGATGTGGCGATGTTGCTATCGCCCAATATTTCTTCGAAGTTGTTGAAGTTTGGCATTGAGAAACCTATTGATATCAGAGGAAATATAGTGGATGATGGGTCAGGTAAATTCGGCGACCCTTTAATTAAAGTCGGGATTACCGTGAGAGATAATGTAATTTCGATTCCTGCAGGACAATTAACTTCAGCAAACTTCGACGGATCATTTACCAACCAGGATACTGTTGGAGGCATTATTGGCGATGAAAATTCGGCCATTAAGTTTCACCGCTTAACGGCTAAATATTATAATGCCCCCCTAAAAATAGATACATTTACAGTGACCAATTTATCGCGGCCCATCGCTACAGGATTGGTTACTTCGCAGTTTCCGCTCACAAATCTGAATAATTCATTAGGTACACAAGATTTTGAATTCAAACAAGGTACTGCAGATTTGCGCCTATATTGCAAAGCCGACATAGACAATTTTAGGTTTACGAAACCCGTGGTATCAGGAAAGATAAATATTGCAAATGCTGATATTCTATATATTCCTCGAAAACTTCACTTAGTAAAAAGTGCATTGAATATCAATTTCAATCAAAACGATTTATCTATCCAAAATGGCCGTTTCCAACTGGGTAAAAGCATTTTAAATGTGAGTTGTAGCATTGAGAACTTTGCTAAACTTTACTATACCGATCCTGATAAAATTTTGGTGAATCTTAAAATGCACAGTCCACAACTGTATTTAAACGAGTTTCTGCCATTTTTAGGTCCACGTACCAAAAAGAAATCTCCGTCTAGCAACTCAATGAAAGCAGCATCAAAACAATTAAGTAATGTTTTGGAACTTTCTAAAATGAACATGAACCTTCGGGTAGATAAAGCGATTTACGAAAAATTTTTAGCCAAAAACCTAATTGCTGATATCTCGTTAAGAGGCGAAGGAATCTATTTTAATAAAATTAGTGTAGCCCATGCTGGCGGAACGCTTTCATTAAACGGAAGTGTCATTCAGCAGCCAGGTTCAAATAGCTTCAAAATCAATTCAAAAATTAGCCATGTAAGTGTGAAAGATTTTTTTTATTCCTTTGATAATTTCGGCCAGAAAACGATCACGAATAAAAATCTGAAAGGCTATTTATCATCCACAGTAAATATTGCAGGAAAGATTTCTCATTCTGCAAAAATTTTACCCCGCTCCATAAATGGAAAAGTGGTTTTTAATTTAAGCAATGCAGCTCTTGTTAATTTCGATCCTATGGTTAAAGTCGGAAAGTTTGCCTTCGCTAACAGAAACCTGTCAAATGTTGAAATTAAAAATCTTGACGGCACCTTAAATATCCGTGGCGATAAAGTAGATATTAGCCCAATGCAGATCAACTCCAGCGCCATGAATTTTAACGTAAAAGGAATTTATGCACTTGGCACTGGTACCAACGTAGAATTGGATATTCCGCTTCGCAATCCTAAAGGCGATGAAAACTTAACCAGGCAGGAAAAACGTGAGGCCAGAATGAAAGGTATCGTATTACACTTAAAAGCGATAGACGACGATAAAGGTGGAATAAAAATTAGATGGAATAAGGATCATGATTAGTCGTGAGTCTTTAATGCTATTTATTGAACTATAGACTGAACACTAAAGATTTGGAACTACGGACTAAAAATCAAGCGGGCCCAACCTATTCATATTTCTCAAAATTAAATATTGTCGGTGCCTGATATAGCGGGTTGGGTTTTTGGGTGTCCATCTTATTGGGTTTGGAAAACAAGCAGCAATAAGTGCGGCTTGAGCTTTGGTTAGCTTATGACAAGATTTGCCATAATAAGCTTGGGCAGCGGCTTCCGCTCCGTAAATACCATCGCCCATTTCAATTACGTTTAGGTAAACTTCCAAAATCCGCTCTTTGCTCCAAAATAATTCGATTAGGAGCGTAAAATAAGCTTCGAAACCTTTCCTCATCCACGATCTTCCCGGCCATAAGAACACATTTTTTGCTGTTTGTTGCGAGATCGTGCTTCCCCCCTTTACCTTTTTACTTTTTGCATTGGCAGCAAAAGCTTTCTCTATTGCTTTAACATCGAATCCAATATGTTTTAAAAACAGCTGATCTTCTGCAGACACCGCTGCCCTTTTCATGTTATCAGACATATCTTCAAAATCGACCCACTCTTTCTCTGTCTTAAAAGGCTTTCCGTCAGATTTGCGTTCAATATTCCGTAAAACCATTAGCAGCGTTATTGGTGGGTTTATAAAACGGTAGGCTAAAACCCAGAGTACCGAAACCATCAAGAAATACAAAAAAACCTTTGTAGCAATATTGGTAATCTTTTTAAGTAAAGGACGTTTAGTTTTCGTTTTTGTAGAACGCGATTTAGCCATGCATCAAAGGTAATAAAAAGCAGTTTTGTAATGGAGGCGATTTTTATTTAGCAACTGTAAATATGTTCCCCTTGCTATCGATCAATCATTTCTTATCTTTCATCCTCAGAAATATGGAGCCTGCTAAAAACAAGAATTTACAATGACTAACATAAGAACCACACTTTTTCTTCTTACTGCCGTGATGTTTTTGAGTTGTAGCAGCATTAAAAATGCTGATCAGCATCAAGAGAAATGGATATCTCTATTTAATGGAAAAGACATAAAAGATTGGAATGTAAAAATTCATCACCACGATTACAATGTAAATTTCGGAAATACGTTTAGGGTGGACAGCGGAATAATCAAGGTAAGATATGATCAATACGGTGATTTTAATGATCAGTTTGGTCATCTTTACTACAAAACGCCTTTTTCCAATTATCACTTGAAACTGAAATACCGTTTTGTTGGCGATTTACACAAAGGGGCACCAAGTTATACGTTACGAAATAGTGGCATCATGTTTCATTCACAAGACCCTGCCACTATGCTTAAAGAACAGGATTGGCCTATCTCGGTAGAGATGCAGTTTTTGGGTGGCTTAAGTGATGGGAAGCCGCGTCCGACAGGAAACATGTGTTCACCAGGAACGGAAATTATTTATAATGGCAAATTATACGATGGCCACTGCCTTGATTCCAAATCAAAAACCTACGATGGAGACCAATGGGTTTCGGCAGAGCTTATCGTATTGGGCGATTCGTTGGTAAAACATATCATCAACGGCGATACTGTGCTTCAGTATAGCAAGCCGCAAATTGGTGGCGGCGTTGCAAATGGCTTTAACCCAAGAATAAAGATAGATGGAAAACGACTACAACAAGGGTTCATCGCATTGCAGAGTGAAGGACAACCGGTAGATTTTAAAGATATCGAAATTTTGAAGCTAGAGGCTGAACGAAGGAAATAAACATTTCTACCCTTTTTGCGTTTAGAAAATATGAAAGTTGCATTAATTACAGGAGGAAGTAAAGGTATAGGTTTCGGTATTGCCGAGGCACTTCTAAAAAACGGATACAAGGTAGCCATTACGAGCAGAACAATAGCTGCTGCAAATGATGCTGCAGCCAAGCTTGTTGAATTTGGTGATGTACTCGCCATTGAGGCAGATGTTAAAAATTATCAGTCGCAAGCTGGGGCTGTGAATTTGGTAATAGAAAAATGGGGACAATTGGATGCACTAATTGCAAATGCCGGTGTGGGTAGCTTTGCACCTATTGATGAACTGGCGATAGAAGATTGGCAAGACATCATCGATACCAACTTAACAGGCGTTTTCTACAGTATAAAAGCCAGTGTAGAGGAAATTAAAAAATCTCAAGGTAGTATTTTTACCATTTCTAGCTTAGCTGGAACTAACTTTTTTGCCGGCGGTGCTGCATATAATGCCAGTAAGTTTGGTTTAACTGGTTTTACACAATCGGTTATGCTCGATTTAAGAAAGTACGGCGTAAAAGTGAGTACGATTATGCCAGGATCGGTAGCCACGCATTTTAACGATCATCATCCAGATGCAGAAAACGATTCCTGGAAAATCCAGCCAGAGGATATGGGTAAGTTGATTGTCGATTTATTGGCCATGCCAGCAAGAACTTTACCAAGTAAGATCGAAATCAGGCCAACAACGCCAAAAGGATAGGTTGTAACTGAGGAGGAGAAAATAGGAAAAAGAAAATGGAAAATGGATAAGTGAAAATCAAAGTCTAACATCCAATTCTAACCCTTCTTTTTAAATTTTATATTAACGAAAAAAGTCCTTTCAGAAAACTGAGGGCACTGAAAAAGTCCCTTTTTAAAAAGGATAAAAGGAGTAGAAAATTAGTTTTTCTGCTCCTTTTTTTGTATTTTATAGTTATATAATTACTGCCTTTAAGATGCTTCTTCAACAACAAAAAATCCAGTTTAGCGAGTTTTCCAGGCTTTATGACCTGATTATTCCTAAGGAGAATTTACTTCGCAAGATTAATGAGCTAATAGATTTTAGCTTTATCTATGATGAGCTAATAGGCAAATACTGCCCGGACAATGGCCGTAATGCTGAGAGTCCGGTGCGCATGTTCAAATATTTGTTATTGAAGACATCTATACCATTTCTGATGTTGATGTCGTGGATCGTTCCCGCTATGATATGTCCTTTAAATATTTTCTGGAGATGTCCCCTGAAGAAGACGTGATCAATCCAAGCTCGCTGACCAAGTTCCGAAAGCTTCGTCTTAAGGATATGGATCTCTTAAACCTGTTGATTGGAAAAACCGTTTCTTTAGCCCTAGAGAAGGGTATTATAAAATCCAAATCCATCATTGTCGATGCTACGCATTCACTTTCCAGATCCAACCCATATTCACCTATTGAGGTATTAAGACAACGTTCGAAGTTGCTTCGAAGAGCAGTATATTCAATGGATGATGATTTCAAAACCCGGATGCCCCAGAAGAATGAATCAAACGATATCCTAAGGGAAATAGAATACTCTAGCGAACTGCAAAAACTTATCGAGTCTGATGAAACACTAAGTGAGATCCCTGCAGTAAAGGAGAAACTGAACCTGTTAAAGGAAACAATTGAAGACACCCGGGAGAATTATACAATATCCAAAGATATGGATGCTAGGACTGGCCACAAAACAGCCGACAGCAGCTTTTTTGGCTACAAAACTCATTTGGCAATGACAGAGGAGCGTATTATAACGGCTGCTGTTGTCACATCAGCAGAGAAAGGAGACGGGCCTGAACTACCAAAACTGTTGAACCAGGCCCAGGCAAACGGAATGGTGGTGGATACCATCATAGGCGATGCAGCTTATGCCGGGAAGAACAATCTCAAGCTCTGTGATGTGAAGGGAAATAAGTTAAGGATAGTTGCCAGGATGAACCCTGCCATTACCCATGGCGCAAGAAAAGAGGAAGAAAAGTTTGATTATAACAAAGATGCCGATATGTTCGTATGTCCTGCAGGGCACCTGGCTATGTACAAACGGGTACAGGGCAGAAAGGTAGACAGGAGAAACCAGGCAATGACCTATTATTTCGACGTCGAAAAATGTAAAACATGCCCGCTAAGAGATGGCTGCTACAAGGCAGAAGCTAAAAGCAGAACGTACTCGGTTTCAATAAAGCCAGATGAGCATAAAGAACAGGAAATATTCCAGCAAAGCGAGTACTTCAGGGAAAAATCAAGACATAGATATAAAATTGAAGCAAAAAATAGTGAATTGAAAAATGTTCATGGATATGACAGAGCAAATTCCTATGGCCTGGAAAACATGAGAATGCAAGGTGCACTTGCGATATTTGTGGTTAATCTTAAGAGAATTCTCAAATTTTGAAAAAAAGGATAATAATCTATATAATTCTATAGATCAAACTAACAGTTTGCTCCAGCTCTCCATATCGAATGGAATGTACGTTATCAAATAAGAAACTGAAATGTCTCAAAAAAGAAAGCGGATGAACAACTTTTAAAAGCTATTCATCCGCTGTTGAGTTTGAAGACCAATTTATGTCTACTTTTTCAGTGCCCTCAGAAAACTGAAAGGACTTTTCTATGACTCGTTTAAGAATGCTTATTCAGCGATTACTTCAAAAGGAACCTGAACTTTAACTTCTTTGTGTAAGTTTAAGTTAGCAACGTATTCGCCAACAAATTTAGGTTCAGTTTCGAAAGTAATACGACGACGATCAACATCAAAACCTTGTGTTTTTAATGCTTCAGCGATTTGGATCGTGTTAACCGCTCCAAAGATTTTTCCGCTTTCGCCAGCTTTAGCACCGATAGAAAGTTTAACAGCAGTTAAACGCTCAGCAATACCTTCAGCATCTTTCTTAATTTTATCTTGTTTAAAAGCAGCTTGCTTTAAGTTTTCAGCTAAAACTTTTTTAGCAGAAGAAGTAGCTAAAGCGCCAAAACCTTGAGGGATTAAGTAGTTACGGCCATAACCGTTTTTTACATTTACTACATCATCTTTCTCACCAAGGCCTTTAATATCTTGTTTTAAAATAATTTCCATATCTCTGAGCCTCCTATTTTAATTGATCTGCAACGAATGGTAACAAACCGATGTGACGAGCACGTTTAACAGCTTGAGCAACTTTACGTTGGAATTTTAACGAAGTACCAGTAAGGCGTCTTGGTAACAATTTACCTTGATCGTTAATAAATTTCAACAAGAAGTTTGCATCCTTGTAATCGATGTATTTAATTCCGTTTTTCTTGAAACGGCAATATTTTTTACGGTTATCCTCTACTTTAGGGGCAGTAACGTATTGAATTTGTTCTCTTGCCATTACGCTGCAACCTCCTTAGTTTTTTTGTTAAACGCACCACTACGTTTTTTCTCATTGTAAGCAACAGCGTGTTTGTCTAAACGGATAGTTAAGAAACGTAACACACGCTCATCGCGTTTTAATTGAAGCTCTAATTTTGCGATCAAATCTCCTGAAGCTTTGTATTCAGTTAAATTGAAGAATCCGTTTGATTTTTTCTCAATTGGATACGCTAATTTTCTCAAACCCCAATTATCCTCTTGGATAATTTCGGCACCGTTATCAACAAGAACTGCTTTAAATTTAGCTAATGCCTCTTTTGCAGCCTCTTCAGATAACAATGGGGTTAGAACGATAACAGTTTCGTACTGATTCATTGTTATAAATTATGTTTTTAATTTTTTAATCCCGAGGTATATTACGGGGTTGCAAAAGTAGCAATATATTTCTTAAAATCAAATGATTGAGCAGAAAAAATTAATAAGAAAGAGTCGGAAGTCTGGAGTATATTCTTAATCATTAAATACAAAATTAGACTGATTTAGCTTCCTTATCCTTACGTCCTTTTCAGCAAATCATTAGCAATCTAAATTCACCATCTTTCTCTACAGGTGCCCGATGAATACACGGCGGAACTGGTTTTTCAGGATGATCTACTGCTAACCTCCAGATATGACCTAGCCCGAGGCTTAGTGGCTGCGCATTTGGTTTAGGCTGATAGTGCAAATCAAAATAATTTTCAATCAAAAAAGTTTCAAATTCTTCCTCTGGTCCATCATATATAGCTTTAAGTTTCTGCCGAATTTCGGGAATTAAAATCTTTTGCTCTGCTTCACCATTAGCCACAATTTCACTGGTCGCACCATAATATGTACATAAATAAGTATTAATACCAACGGGTGAGCGATCTACATGGAATGAATAAACATCTGTTGAAATGAAATCCAACTCTTCATCGCGTTCGTAATTTTTAATCAAATTAAGTGAAGGCAATGCACCACAAGCCGTTAATAAGTTGAAGTCATTTATAATAATCTCCCTTGCCCTACTTCCCTCTTCGGAAAGCTCCAACGATTTAATTGTTTCTAAAGAAACTTCTGTCAAGTTGCCCTCCAATTGTAGCTTTGATACTATCTCAACAAAATCTCCAGTTAAATTTCTGTACCAGCAGATTGCATTTTTTATGCCCTGAAAATCTGAGTTAATTAATTGATCAAACGTTGATACTACTGCAGCACCTTTGTAATCAGAAAATTCATTGTCCATATCCAAAAATAGCCGCTTAGTAATCTATTGTCAAACAAAAATAAAGAATAATACACTTCGAACTAAAAGGCTATGAAAACAAAAAAGGAGATACTGTGAGTATCTCCCTGATTAGTTTGTTTGGTTGTTTGTTTTAGCGAGTTTGTATTGTATTTGTAAACGACTCATTGTTATGTTTTACAACAAATGTTAGAGAGTCTCCATCAGCTTTACCGATGTTAAATTTTTTGATCAGTTTCGATCTATCTTTGAAAATTTGAGAATAAAGTTCATCATTACGCTCGTTAAATACGGCAACCTCAATTGGCATATTATCTTTAACCTGATAATCAAGCGTAATTAAATCTTTTACCTTGGTAATTTTAGGCTTGATCACCTCTGTTATTTTGCTGGTCAAAATTTGAGCTTTATCATATGCTATTTTAACTGCATATTCTGCCACTGTAGTGCCCGACTCAACTTTAAGCGTATAATTCCCCTCAGGAAGTGCATTTAAGTCATATGTTTTAGTTAATCCAGCTGTTCCTTTAAACTTCTGATCAAAAAGTAAGTCATTATTCTCAGAAAAAACAGAAAAGCTGAATTCTTTATTGTTTCTCATTAAGAAACTTATTGATTTCTGCTTTTCGTTTTTAACTTTTAAAGAAAATTCATTGTCATTTGCTTGCGCAATCGAAACAGTGAATGACAAGGCAGCAATTAAACCGATTTTAAAGAACTTTTTCATAACTAAATCATTTAATGTGTGTACAATTATTTTATACTGCTAAATTACTTCAAGAAAACACACAGAAATTACGCTATATTTTCAGATATATATGTAAAATTACCCTCATTATAATTAATTTTATAGAAAACCATCAATTAAGCACATTATTTAACCCAGAATTAACATCAAATTGTCATGAAAACTTTAAAACCAAGCTTTGAAGTTGTCGAACCATCCTTTGGAAGTTCATTTTACTATTCCAAATATGTGGAAAATGAAAATAACAAAGCACATGTGTGGCATTATCACCCTGAAATAGAAATGGTGTTTGTAAACGGAGGTTCGGGGAAGCGACAAATTGGTAGTCACGTTTCTTATTATACCGATGGCGACTTGATTTTAGTAGGCAGTAACCTGCCACATTGCGGTTTTACGGATAATAATACGGGAAACAAAAACGAAACCGTCATCCAGTTCAAAGCCGATTTTTTAGGCCAGCAATTTCTTGAGCTACAAGAGAATAAATTCTTAAGAGACTTATTTATAAAAGCAAAGGGCGGCATCGCCTTCGGTGAGAAAACCAAAAAGGCTGTTGGTGTTCATATAGAAGCTATGGAAGATCAACAACCATTTGAAAAACTGGTTACACTGCTCTCCGTTTTAAAAACGCTGGATGGATCGAAAGATTTAACCATTTTGAATGCTTCGGGCTTTGCAATGGAAATGCAAATTCAGGATAACGATCGAATCAATATGATATTCAATCATGTTAAAGATCATTTCCAGGAACAAATTAACCTGGAAGATGTGGCAGAAATGTCGGCAATGACGGTACCCTCTTTTTGTCGCTATTTCAAAAAAATTACTAAGAAAACGTTTACCCGTTTTGTAAATGAATATCGCGTTGTACATGCATCTAAGCTTTTGGCCGAAAAACACATTAGCATTACCGCCATTTCTTTAGAGAGTGGCTTCAATAACTTTAGTCACTTCAATAAAATTTTCCATGAGTTTACAGGGAAAAGTGCATCAGAATACAGAAATGAACTAAAATCGATAATAAAATAATCAGCAGAGATAAACCATTTCGAATTCTTATCTTTAATAAAATATTTACAAGATGACAAAAGCATATATTATATTGCTCCTAATAATACCTTTTGTTGCATTATCTCAAGAGAAAAACAATTACTTAAAAAGACTTAAAGCTGTTAAAAACAGATCTGTAACTTATTATAACATAGACGGAATTGATTTCACCAGCCAAACTTTTACCAGTCCCTTTACAGATAAAGATTTAAAATTTGCATACCGGAAATATTCCATTACAAACGACGATCTCAAATCGAAAGATGATAGCCTGGCTTATAATAATGTACATATCACTAAACGCGAAAAAATATCTGATAGTTTACATGCAATTTCGTCGTATTATTTTATAGAGGATAAACAAAAACTGACTACTGTAATTTGCTTCACCTATTTTGATACCCCTAACCAGCAATTTGAGCGGGAACTTATTAACCTCATTGTAGAAGATAAATTACTTCCCAATGTTTTTGAAGACAATCAAATTGACAGCATTGATTTTGCTGGCAGAAAAATTCAGTTGAGTAACAGCTGCTATTGGACCAATGTAAACACCGTTCAGTGTCCTTATTTAGGAGAAATGAATTGGTCGTTACACCAAACACTGCAAAGTGCAACAAAGGCGATTCAAAATCAACTGACTGTAACTGGATTGAGAAAAGGTTTAAAAATTATTTCCAAGACGGAGGTAAAAGTCATTTTTGAAAACACACCAACAACCGCATTAAAAGTGGTTTATGGCTTCACAGGGCTTACCAATTTAGCGGTAAAAACATCTGGAGGCAAAACGCTAATCGCGTATTATGTTGCCGATAAAGTAAGAGACAATTATGTGAGCTGCGTGATGAGCTTTTGGGATAACGATAAAATATTGGAGAATGGATTACCGCCGTTGCTCGATAAAGTGATGCAATTAAGCAAATAGTCAACTTTTCAACATTCACATTTTTCAATAAAACTCCATCTAAATTTTTCCTATTTTCGTGCCGATGGAAAATTTTATTGTTTCTGCCCGTAAATACCGTCCGGCCACGTTTGAAACCGTTGTTGGGCAGCAGCATATTACTGGCACGCTAAAAAATGCCATCAAAAACAATCAGCTGGCCCAAGCTTTTCTTTTTTGCGGTCCACGGGGCGTTGGTAAAACTACCTGCGCCAGGATTTTGGCGAAAACCATTAACTGCACCAATCCTACAGCAGATATGGAAGCTTGCGGAACTTGCGACAATTGCCTTTCTTTCCAAA
This sequence comes from Pedobacter sp. MC2016-05, assembly GCF_026239735.1. Lineage (GTDB taxonomy): Bacteria > Bacteroidota > Bacteroidia > Sphingobacteriales > Sphingobacteriaceae > Pedobacter. The sequence continues at coordinate 357,120 of NZ_JAPIVT010000003.1, read as the reverse complement.
ACGGACACTCTTTTAATGTTCACGAATTGGATGCGGCATCAAACAACTCGGTTGATGATATCCGAAGCTTAATTGAGCAGGTTCGCATACCGCCACAAGCTGGCAAATACAAAATTTATATTATTGATGAGGTTCACATGTTATCTCAAAGTGCATTCAATGCATTTTTGAAAACATTGGAAGAACCACCATCTTATGCTATTTTCATTTTAGCTACTACAGAAAAACATAAAATTCTGCCAACGATTTTATCACGTTGTCAAATTTTTGATTTCAACCGCATTCAGGTTGAAGATATTTCGAGCCATTTGGCTGCAATTGCACAACGTGAAAACATCGCTTTTGAAACTGATGGCTTACACATTATCGCTCAAAAAGCAGATGGAGGTTTACGTGATGCTCTATCGATGTTTGATCAGATTGCAAGTTATGCAAACAAAAACATCACTTATAAGGCTGTAATTGATAATTTAAACATATTAGATTACGATTATTTCTTTAAGCTTACCTCGCACCTAACCGCAGCAGAAGTAAGTGAAACATTATTATTGTTTGATGAAATTCTGAATAATGGGTTTGATGGAAACAACTTTATTAATGGTTTAGCTACACACTTCCGTAATTTGCTGGTAGGTAAAGATGCAGCAACGATCAAACTTTTGGAGGTTAGTGAGAACATCAAACAAAAGTATTTAGATCAATGCAGGCAAACCGAGCTTTCATTTTTGTTAACTGCATTAAACCTGGCTAATACCTGCGATTTAAATTATAAAAACTCCAAAAATCAGCGTTTACAGGTGGAACTGGCATTGATTAAAATGTGCCATATTCGATCAGTAGTTCATTTAGCACAGCAACCTTTAAACACAAGTAACACAGCAACTGACGGAGATCAGGATAAAAAAAAAACTGATGTCGTAGCCGAAAAGGCTCCTGAAGTTGAAAGTTCAAAGTTGAAAGTGGAGGCTGAAAATCCTTCGTCAATTGTTTCCGATAAGCCTCAAGCTGAAATTCCTGTAAGTATTTCATTAAACGAAAAACCGAAAGAATCTCCTAAACCCAACATTCCATCCGCTACTTCCATTAGCATTAATATCCCGAAAAAAAATGTTGGAACATTAATTCCCTCATTAAATGATTTGGAAAGACTTGCTACAGGAGAAGATGATGGAACGCCAAAAACTGTAACCGGTGAAGCCAGGCAACAGTTTAGCTACGATAGACTATTAGAAGTTTGGAACAGCTACATTCAGATACTTAAGAAAGCTGATAAAATTAATTTGTTTACAATTCTCAATAATTTTGCTCCTACCCTTGTCAATCCAACGCTGATTGAAATCTCTGTAGAAAGCAAAACACAAGAACAGTTAATTGTTCAGGAGTCAGTAGAATTAATGAACTACCTGAGGAATGAACTTCAAAATTTCGCTGTTGATATCACTTTTAAACAAGTGGAGCGAAAAATTGAAAACAGACTGTATGGCAATCGTGAAAAATATGATTATTTGGTGAACAAAAATCCAAAACTCGACGAATTGCGCAAAAGATTTAATTTAGATATTAATCCATAATATGATCATCGCTGAAAAAAAAGCTACTATAAAAAGTCTAGTTTATGCCTCCATCGGTTTTGCCTTGCTATTTGGCATTTTCATAGCATTTACAAATGGCATTTGGTATGCGCTAATTGCTGGCCCCATTACAGGTGCACTTTGGGGTTTGCTGATGTACCTATTTATTAACTCTAAAAAAGTAAAAGAACAAACAATAATTGAAGGTGTGGTAGCCAACGATATTATTTATTCTGGCGGGGCAAATCATTTCAAAAATGCGGAAGCCGTTGGCGGCAAGTTGTACCTTTTGAGTAATCATTTAGAATTTAAATCACACCAATTCAATATACAAAACCATACCTTCGCCATCAATATTAATGATATTCAGGATATTATTTCTTATAATACTTTAGGCTTGATTCCAAACGGTTTGAAGATTATTTTAAAAGACGGAGCGGAAGAGAAATTCGTAGTAAATCATCGAGATATTTGGAAAAAAAATATCCAGATATTAATTGATCAACCCCATTCACAAACCGCATAAAAAAAGCAGGATTCATTATATGTATCCTGCTTTTCTGATTATGACTGTTAAGTCAATCAACCATTTTTATGTTAAGCTATTTTAGCGGCGTATCGTTGATGGGATAACCTTCTTCGTCCAAATCATCACGGCTATCTTCTGGTGTACGGGCTAAAATTTCATCCTCTGCATTCAGTCTTACGCTTTCTCCATTATCCACATGCATGCCGAGCTCTTCTAAATTGTCCTCGGCAATATCCTCATTACTAGCATATTCATCACCAATATAAGGGTTCGCCTCGTCATAGGTAGAATCGTCATCCTTCGCTCCTGCTGCCACAGTTTCATAGCCCATCGGGTGATCATAATCTTTGTCGGTTCCATTAACATCTAGTTCGTAACTGCCTTTAACCTCATCGTAGGCTAAATTCTCTTTGTTGATTTCAGCGTTTTCCGTTGTGCTATGTATCTTATCTTGTGAGCCTTTATTTTCGTTATTTTCCATGGCTGTTGTCTCCTATTGTTTTATAAATATACAACAAAGATGCAAAGAGATGGTTTGCAAAACAGGGTTTTATAATTTGAAATCTAAATCGTTAAAAGACTTAGGTTTTCCAATAGTGCAATAAAATCTTCAAAGAAAATTAATAGTGATAATTTACCGGTTTTAATCTTATTCGGTAAGTAGCCAAAATATTTCTTAAACGCACTTGTAAAATGAGTGGCATGTTTGTAACCCATTCTTTTAGAGATTTCTGAAACTGTAGTATCTTCTTCAATCAACATATTTTTGGCCTTTTCCATTTTATGCTGATTAAGATAGGCGAAGACAGTTTTTCCAAACAAGGCTTTAAAATCTCTTTTTAAATTAAATTCATTTGTGCCCACTAAGTGCGCAAGCGCTCTTAGCGAAAGCTGATCTCCAGATTGTTGAATTAAAATTTCCCGCACTTCGTGCATCCTCTCCACCTCTATCTTTTTAAGCTTTGTCGGCGCGGCGCTATTCTGTAGCTGTTCAAACTGTGAGATTTATAGAGCAAAAAGCTCGATCGCTTTGGATTCAAGCAGTAACTGATCTGAAAATGTGGATTGATCTGAATTGCCTAACTTCTGCAAAATCGCACTGATTTCTGGCGTAATAGGCATATTAATGGTTGATAATACCATTTGACTATCCAAATCTTCATTCAACAGCAGCTTAAAGGCTGGGTGGTCATGAGGTAGAAATCGTTTTAAAAAAGACTTACTTAGGTTGATGAACAACACATCATCGGAAGTATCAACCAGTATTCTCGTAGATTTAAAAGGCAATCGACAGAGATTATGTTGTTGACTTTCTATTTCGACAAACTCATGGTTAGACCCAGATTTAGTAACCTTTATATTTCCCTTCAGCACAAATATCATTTGATAGGTTTCCTTTTCCAACTCATCTGGATGGTTCAACCTGATTTCTATTTTATTCCTATCATTAGTTGAAGTGCTGTAATTCACTTCCATATTTTGATTGTACAAGAATACGTTCTCCACCGCTTGTCGAGATTCTCCTTTTTGCGTTACAATTTCTTCTGATTGCGTCATATTCAGATTTTATCTTTGCGCAAAGTTATTCTTATTAAGACCTATTCTAAAGAAGAATTTAAAAAAGTTACATGATCGATGAAAATATCGCTGCTATCCCTATTCTTTCTTTGCTTTTCTATAGTTGCTATCGCTCAAACAGCCACTCTTTCCGGGAAAATCACTAATAATAGCGGACAGCCGATGGATGGTGCAACAGTTATTATCAAAGAGCTTAATAGAAGCACAATGACTGATGACAAAGGAAGGTATGAATTTAAAGACGTTAAATATGGTAGTTACACGCTGTTAATCAGTTCAATAGTATCTGAAAAGAAAACGCAAAATATAAACATCGATTCACCAAGCATTGTATTCAATACCAAAGTGAAGGAAAATGTTAATCGCGATTTGCAGGAGGTGAGTATAGCTGGCAAAACCGAAAAACGCAAAATGGAAACCAGCGGTTTTGCAATGTCGATTATCGAAACCAAAGAAGCTTCATTAAGAAACCTCACCACAAATGAACTTCTAGACCGGGCAGTTGGTGTCAGAGTTCGTCAGAATGGTGGCGAAGGATCGCCGATTGAATATAATTTGAATGGTATGTCGGGCAGTACCATTGGTTTGTTCTTAGATGGAATTGAGATATCAACCTACGGCTCTTCCTTTAATCTGAATAACATTCCTCCATCGATGATTGAACGCATTGAGGTTTACAAAGGCGTACTTCCATCGCATTTAAGTGGAAATTACATCGGCGGCGCCATCAACGTGATCATGAAAAAAGATGCCTCAGCAAATAACATAACTGCGGCAGTTTCTTATGGATCATTTAATACCTACAGAGCAGATGTAAGTGCATTATACCGCAATCAGAAAAATGGCTTTACAGCAAGAGCATCAGGATTTTATAGTCATTCGGACAATAATTATGAAATGTGGGGAAAGTTTTCAAAATATACTTTGCCTGGCGGAAGAATTGTTAGAAACTATCGCACCAAACGTCCTAATGATGAATTTGAAACCATTGGTGGCCGATTTGAAGCGGGTTTCACCAATGTAAAATGGGCAGATCAATTTTTTATCGGCTACAACATTTCAGATTCATATAAACAAATTCCACATGGGATAACGATGACTAAGCCCTACTTCGGCAGATTTAACGAGTATCAAGCGCATGTTTTAAGCTTGAATTATAATAAGAATAACTTTTTGTTGCATGGTTTAGCACTTACTGTTAATGCAGTTCACAGCAGAAGAAGCACTTATCTGGAAGATACGGTAAGTTTAAAATATAACTGGGATGGAACGCTGCTGGTTAAGAATTCCGAAGGTCCGCCAGAAACCTATGGATATAGCCCAGGCATGGGGCAGCAAGGTGTGGCGGTAATGAGTAATATCGAACGTAAAATTTCCAACATACGCTCGAATTTAGCTTACACCATCGTGTCTGGCCACCGTGTCTCATTAAATCATAAATTCGAGCGATCTGACCGGAACGACCAGGATCTGCTGATTCCAGAACGCAGTAAGTGGATTACACTTAACGGATTAACTACGAATATTTTTGCCATGAATTATGAGGCCGAACTTCTTCGTGGGAAATTAGAAACCAACATTTTTGGAAAGTATGCCATCTACAAAACTGACCAGCAAAGACCAATAAGCGAATTAAATGGTGTACTAAATTATCAAAACAGCAGCACTACCAGAGATAATAAAGGCTTCGGCGGTACGGTTTCTTATGAAGCAATTCGCAACGGATTCTTGATTCTATCCGCAGAGAAATCATTTATCATGCCTACTGATAGACATATATATGGTGAACCAGAAAACAACTTGCTAGCTAACCCAAATATTTTGCCAGAACTGGCCATTAACTCCAATTTGGGTGGACGATACAACTTCAACACCTCAAACCAGCATAAATTCTCGTTGTATGGAAATGCTTTCTGGAGAAATGGTTACGATAAAATTATTCAACAAACTCGTGTAGATCCTGTAATTGAAGGACGTGAAAATCAGGTAGAAGACATCCAGGTCACTCAGTTTGTTAACTTATCAAAAACACAATCTATTGGATTTGAGGCCGAGTTTAATTACATCTATGACAACAAATTAAATGTTATGGTAAATTTCTCAAAATTCAATTCACTATACAAAGTCGAGCTTGATGAACGCGGAAATCCAAACAGCTTATACAACAAACAGGTTCCGAATGAACCTTTCTTTACAGTGAACGGGAATATTCAGTATCGCTTCGATAACCTGTTTCAAAAGAAATCTGTAATGAACGTTTACTACAATGCCGGATATGTAGCCGCTTTTAGTACCATTTGGATTGAATCAGAATGGTTTACTACCCCGAATCAATTTACTCATGATTTAGGAGCAAGTTATCGTTTCCCTACGGGGAAACTGGTTGCGAGCTTAGATTGTAAAAACCTGCTAAATGCTGAAGTATACGACAATTTTGGCGTGCAGCGACCAGGAAGGGCATTTTATTTCAAATTGAATTACACTATAAATAACTTTAAATAAGTATAACATGAAAACTAATTTACTAAAAACCGCCTTATTCGGATCAGTATTGGCCATCAGTGCCTTAACAGGTTGTAAAAAAGATGGTGGAGATTCACCAGAAACTGGTGTTTCGGGACCAGATATCTGGGATAGAAAATTTATAACATTGACTGCTGCTTTTCCAGATGCTGAAGGTACCGCTGGAAATGGTGGTACAAGAGCTTTTGCTATTACGCTTGCACAAGCTATTGACCCTAACTTCAAAGTAAATGTATTTGCGAATGGATACGGATTAAGGTCTCAACGTACTGCCCGGGTACAAAGTTCTCCAAACGGAAACTTTTTATATAACATTCAATATACAGGTACAGATGGTGGTATCTTCAATAAATATAAAGTAGAAGGCGATAAAAACTTTGTAGACACTCGTGAAGAGGTAAATACTGAGCCAATTCTTGGATCGTCTCCTCGTTGGGTAGTGGCTGGCGACGGCATTGGCATAGGTGTATTTGCATCATCTGTGATTACTGGCGCTCCGGCTACCGGCGCAGGAGCTGAATTTGTTGATGTAAAAAGTACTGCTAAAATTGCAGTGCTTAACTTAAATGATCCGCAAATTACCCGTCAAACAGAGTTTACTATACCTTTTACTGCTGAGCAAACCAAAGCAGGTTATCAAATTGGCCGAATCGATGTGCCGGTTTTAAATGCTGCGAAAACTAAAATTTTTATTGGTTGTAATGTGTCGAGAACAGATGTAACTAAGAAATCTGGTGTAAATACTGCTGGTACTGCGCAAACCTGGTCAACAGGCGTAAGAGAATTGGGTACAGCAACCTTGGTTGTTGATTACCCATCGTTAACCAACCCTAAATTGATCTTTGTAGACCCTAATATCAGTAAAGTAAACAACCACTCTTATCGCACCATGACGCAATATGTGGGTACCGATGGAAACGTTTATCAGGCTACAGCAACTTCTGGTTCTCAGATTTTGCGGATCAATGCTTCTACTAACGAATATGATAATACTTATAATTTCAATTTAAAGACTGCTTTAGGTACAGGCAATAATGTTGCTATCAGTGCATGGAGATATATTAAAGATGGTGTTGGCATCGTATTATTCACTGAAACTGGCGTTCAGGGCGGATACTTGGCATTGATCGATTTAAATGCTAAAACTGCAACCCGGTTAACTACAGAAAAACAAACTGATGGGGGTTACTCAGGTTTAACTGCTGCTCAAAATGGCGGAACAGCATTAACTGGTACCTTCGGTCAGTTTCAAAATATCGGCCTTGCAGGCGATAATGTGTATGTTCCAATGACGCCAAACGGTGTTGATGGAAATTTATATGTAATCAATTACAAAACCAAAACAGTTACTAAGGGTGCCAAATTAAAGAATCAATCGGGCAGCTTTTATCTGGGTGCTTACTAGCGAAACTAAATTATTTCTAACAGGGCAATCATTATGGTTGCCCTGTTTTGTTATTTAAATCCTTTTACATTTCAAATTAGCTCCTGATTTTATTTATATTCATAGGATGATTTAACGCTCCGATGAACGAAAAGTACCTGAACAAATACAGAAGTCCTTCTGCAAGATTGCAAACTTGGAATTATGCCAATGATGGCGCATATTTTATAACCATTTGTACAATGGACCTTCATCATTTCTTTGGCCAGGTGAAGAGTGGGAAAATGATACTAACAAATGCGGGCGTAATTGCCGATATTTTGTGGCATGAAATATAACATCAATATCGAACTGGGAGAATTTATCGTAATGCCTAATCATATTTATGGGATTTTGATTTTGGATGGGAATAGTGCGTCTCATCCCGGCTCCGAGGTACAAACAAGGCATGCCTTGTCTCTAGCGCCACAATACAACCCCCATCCCACCGTTGATATCCCAAAATCTCCCGGACAATCACGCTTTCAAAACCAGGGCAAAAACTCCATATCTTCTCTCGTCGGGGGCTATAAATCTGCTATTACCAAACATTGCAACAGACTGGGCATTGAATTTGGATGGCAAACCCGCTTTTACGACAATATAATCCGCGATAACCGGGCTTTCGAAAACATTTCTAATTACATTTTAAACAATGTAACTAAGTGGGAGATCGATAAATTTCACAGCAAAAAATGATAAAAAAAATCCCCAGCTGAAAAAGGTGCAGCTGGGGATTTAATGTTTAAAAGCTTATTTTATAACGATGCTAATGCAGTATTTAATGTAGGACTTGGACGCATTGCTTTACTAGTCAAATCATCATTTGGATGGTAATAGCCACCAATTTCCTGCGCTTTACCTTGAGAGCTGATTAACTCTTCTGTAATCTTCGCTTCGTTCTCAGTTAATGCTTTTGCCAAAGGCGCAAATCTTGCCTGCAACTCGGCATCCTTCGTTTGTGAGGCTAATGCGTCTGCCCAATACAAGGCTAAATAAAAGTGAGAACCACGGTTATCAATTGTTCCCAATTTTCTACCTGGCGATTTATCTGTAGCTAAGAATTTCGCATTTGCTTCATCTAGAGCATCAGCTAAAACCTGTGCTTTGCTATTATTTTGTGTTTGCGATAAATGCTCTAATGAAGCTTGTAAAGCCAAAAACTCACCTAAAGAATCCCAACGCAGGTAACCTTCGTGAATAAACTGCTCGATATGTTTCGGAGCAGAACCACCCGCACCAGTTTCAAACAAACCACCACCATTCATTAAAGGAACGATAGATAACATTTTAGCAGAAGTTCCTAATTCCAAAATCGGGAATAGATCTGTTAAATAATCCCTTAAAACATTACCAGTAACTGAGATAGTATCTTCGCCTTTACGAATACGCTCTAAAGTAAACTTGGTAGCCTCAATTGGCGCAAGAATGCGAATATCCAAACCTTCGGTATCGTGATCTTTTAAATATTTATTCACTTTAGCGATGATTTCTCTATCATGCGCCCTGTTTTCATCTAACCAGAAAACAGCAGGTGTTTCAGATAAACGAGCTCTGTTAACCGCTAATTTAACCCAATCCTGAATGGGCGCATCTTTGGTTTGGCACATCCGGAAAATATCTCCGGTTGAAACTTTTTGATCAAAGAAAACTTTTCCATCAGCATCAGTAACGCGAATTATTCCATTAGCGGCAGCCTGGAACGTTTTATCGTGCGATCCATATTCCTCTGCCTTTTGAGCCATTAAACCAACATTTGGCACCGAACCCATTGTGGTTACATCGAAAGCGCCGTTTGCTTTACAATCATCAATTGTAGCAGTATAAACACCAGCGTACGAGCGATCTGGAATTACCGCAATCGTATCTTCAGGTTTACCTTCTTTATTCCACATTTGTCCCGAAGTACGAATCATTGCCGGCATCGAAGCATCAACAATCACATCACTTGGCACATGTAAATTTGTAATTCCTTTATCAGAATTTACCATGGCCAAAGCCGGACCATTTTCAATTGCCGCGGCTAATGCAGCTTCAACTTCTGCTTGTTGCGGATTGCCTGCAATTTTTGCATAAACATCGCCCAAACCATTGCGGGTATCAACATTCAATGCTTTAAAAAGATCAGCATACTTAGTGAATACATCAGCAAAATAAACTTCAACAATGGCACCGAAAATAATCGGATCAGAAACCTTCATCATTGTAGCTTTTAAATGTGCAGATAATAATACACCCGCAGCTTTTGCCTCTTTAATTTCTTTGGCAACAAAAGCTTTAAGGGCTGATAAACTCAAAGCTGATGAGTCGATCACCTCCCCTGCTTTTAATGGAGATAAACCTTTTAATTCAGCTACAGCACCATCTTCGGCCACGAATTCAATTTTAAACTGAGCAGCTTCTGCAACTGTGGTCGATTTTTCCGATCCGTAAAAATCGCCTTCAGTCATACTTACTACTTTAGTTTTCGAATCTGCAGACCACTTACCCATTGAATGAGGATTTTGTTTTGCATAATTCTTAACTGCCTTTGGTGCCCTCCGATCAGAATTTCCTTCACGTAAAACGGGATTAACTGCTGAACCTAAAACCTTTGAATATTTCGCTTTGATGGCTTTTTCTTCTTCAGTTTGTGCGTTGTCAGGATAGTTCGGTAATGCATAACCTTGCGATTGCAATTCAGTAATGGCATCTACCAATTGCGGGATAGATGCAGATATATTAGGTAATTTGATGATGTTCGCCTCCGGGGTTGTTGCCAATCCACCAAGTTCAGCTAATGCATCTCCAATTTTTTGATCGTCGTTTAAATACTCAGGAAAGTTTGCCAAAATTCTTCCTGCTAAAGAAATATCTCTGGTTTCTACATCAATACCTGCTGATGCGGTAAAAGCTTGTACAATAGGTAAAAGTGAATAAGTAGCCAACATTGGCGCCTCGTCGGTTTTGGTGTAGATAATTTTTGATGTATTTGACATGTTTAAATTGATTTTGCTTTAATAAGTTAAATATTACCTCGATTAAGATTGCAAACCGAGTTTTTTTAAATCGCCTAAAGATAAAATAATCGAATGAATTAAGGAACATTGTAATGTTATTTATAGCATCGATAAGATTGTGGCAACTATTTTTTCTAAAATGATCTAGTTAATGATTTTAGTTTTTAACTTTCAATTTGTCTACTGCAAAATGTTGCGTAATTACAAAAGTTAAACCTCCATGAACTTAATTTAAAATTGATGAAAACGAGATTTACAACTTCCTTATTTTATCTTCTACTCCTGTTAATTTCATGCAAAGCAGAACTGGGCAAAGGAAAATTGCTTCCTAACAAAGATGCTAAAAGTGTTTACGAAACACTGTATGCCAACAACAACCATGATGGACAAAGGATAGCCATCGAAGGATTTCTAAGTACTCAAAACTGGAGACAAAGAGGCGACGAAATTTACGGTGAACTGGTTGATGAAAAGGGCGAGCACCTTCTTTTCATCAATGTAAAAAATGACAAGAAAAATTCAATCAACCTTGGCAAAACAGGTGATTCAGAAAAGAAAAATAATCTGCACTATGAAGATTATGATTAAAAAAAATCGTTCTCTATCGGTAATGATGGAAAGCATATTCCTTTAGCAAACAAAATCATACTATCCTTCGATATTGTTTATTCTAAATACAAAGATACTGGTAAATATGTTGTAGTAGAGGTACCTGACAAAACCAATGGTTTACCTTTTGAAAAATACATTAAAAAAGGAGACAAACAATTTCTATTTTAAACCAGAGAACATCAGAATTGACGAGTCAAAATAAAATTTCTACACTTACTTCAGTACTTCCCTCCAAAAAATCAGCCCTAAATATTTTTATTATTTTACCCTAAATAATTGGCGATAAATGAATATTCGTTGGTTGAGTAATGAACAATCTCCGACTCATTTACGTTTATTATTTAGAAAACATGTATACAAAAACTTGACTACTACAACTAATATGAGTGAGCAGACTTTAGAACAACTTTTTAATTCAGCAAATTTCACAGATGCATATGCTAAACTTTTAGCTGGCGAAAAACTTTCAAAAACATTGCAACCCCATCAGAAATCCCAAATATTAGATAATCTTTTCCGTGGTGAGCAATACGAAATTATTTTTCATTTGATTAAGGATAAAACCATCGAAACAGATGTTTATGAGTTCGAAAATTTTGATGGAAGCATTTTTCAAACCGTAGTAAGGTATTTAAAAACCGATGAAAAAGGTTTGGAGTTTTTCAAGGATTTTATCTCAAAATTCGACAACCTAAATGACGAGGTTTCTGCACAAACCTTAATGGGCTATTTTTTTGAAAAGCTAGTGCCTCTTGAGCTGATCCAAATTTTAATTGATGCTGGTTGCGATGTAAACTTCAAAACCAATGCAGAAGAAAGCTACATCCACCAGGTGGTAAAAAACAACCAAAAAAGATTTGATTTAAATGAGGAGCAACTACATGAACTCCAAATAAGTTATCTCAATTTATTAATAAATGAAGGCTTAGAAGTCGATGCACAAAATATAGTGGAAAAAACGCCATTGATAAATGCAGTTGAATCTAACAAAATAAAATTTCTCTCATTTCTACTAGAAAATGGAGCCAATCCAAACCTTTTAGATAAAACAGGAAATTCGGCTTTCTTTTATGCGGTAGCACATGTGCAAAGCATGAAGATGTACGATATCATGCGAGAATTTACACTACCGAATTTCGAGATGATAAATAAAAATCAAGTCACTTTATTATTTGAGTATGTAAGAATGATGTACAATTCGGATACTGAATGTACATTCCTGATTAAATTGTTGGAAGATGGGGCAGATCTTTACCAGCCTTCCGTTTATTACGGTACCGAAACCACACCACTGGATTTAATTGCTGAAAAACCTGCGGCAATTTTAGAAGCCGTTCTAGAAACTGGTAAAGTGGATATGAATAGAAATGATAATCAAGGGAACAGTTTACTGCATAAAGTTTGTGCGCAAAACGTCAATTATGAACCTGAAAAAGCAAAAGAAATTTATCGAAAAGTAAAGCTATTAATTGAAAATGGTGCTGACATCAAGGCTACAAATGACGAGGATAAAACCGCTTTAATGTTGGCTTCTGATGATAATTTAAAAATAAAAACAGTAGAATTGTTAATGAAAAACGCTCAATAATGTTAGAAGAATCGATACGAAACAGAGATTTTGCCAGCACAATTGCAGCACTTGCGAACGGTGAAAAATTGCCAGCTGATCTAAATATTCAGGTGAAAGCTATGCTGATGGAGATTTTAATTGAACAAAAGCAATTCGACATCCTACATCTTTTTGTAAAAAATAAAATAATCGAAACTGATATTTATGAATACGACAGTTTCCAATATAGCTTCTTCGATGTTTTGTTCAATTACAGGAAAATTGATGATGAAATAAATGCTTTTTTTGACACGTTCATCAGTGATTTTACGAATATAAACGATGAGATAAAAGGTGAAACTTTACTCAGCTTCGCATTTCTTCGTGGTGCTACTTTAAGCTGTATCCAAAGCTTAGTTAATTATGGTTGCGACATTAATTTCATGAATCATGAGGATGAAAACATCATTCATCAATTGGTGAAAGCGAATGCACCACATGGGCTGGGTGGCGATGAATATATTCAACGCATGCATCATTATATCAGTCCATTGGCTCAAATGGGATTAAATGTAGATGCGCCAAACATCAAAAATGAAACTGCCTTAATTTCTGCGCTAAGGTTTCGAAAGCCATTTTTTATCGACGTACTTTTAGCCAATGGCGCTGACCCAAACCATGTTGACAATGAGGGAAACAACGCATTTTACTACGCCATCATCTGGAATCACGACCTTAATGCTTACTTAAAACTTAGCGAATATGCATCGCCAAATTTAAATGAGATAAACGGTGTCGGCCAAACAGCGTTGTTCAATTATATCACAGAAATTAATTTTGATAGTTTGGAAACCAACCAGGCTATCATTAAGCAGTTGATAAATGATGGTGCAGATTTACAAAAAGCATGTAACCGTTATGGAGAGCAAAAAACAGCTTTAGATATGGCTGCAGGAAAATCTGTCGAAATTATTCATGCGATTTTAGACGCAGGCATTGTTGATATCAATGCTCAAGATGAAAAAGGCAATACTTTATTGCATAAGGTTTGCGCTTATGATGTAAATGACGATCATGAAAAAGCGAAAGAAACCTACCGAAAGGTCAAACTTTTGCTCGAAAATGGTGCCGATGCAAGTATCAGTAATGATCAAGACCAAACGCCAATGATGCTTGCATCGAATGATAATTACAAAATAAAAACAGTAGAACTTTTAATGAAACAAGCTTAATAGAAAAAAATTATGTCGATGTCATTTATAATTGCCTGCGAAAGCGGTAAGCGCAAAATTGCCGAGCTTTTATTGGCAAACAAAGAAGTTGAAGTTGGTTATACTGATGAAAAGGGCAGAACTGCGCTGCACTATGCAGCCCACCGCGGCTATTTGGATTTAGTGCAGATCTTGATAAATGAGGGAACTGATTTGGATTATGCCGATCACGCAGGTGAAACACCATTTTACTTCGCTTGCTTACAAAAGCAGAAACAAACGGCGCTGTATCTTTTAGATCAAGGCGCAAAAATCGACATTAACGATTATAAAGGAAACAGTCTGCTACACATTACCGCTCAAAACGGACAAATAGAGGTTTTGGAAAAATTATTAGAAAAAGGTTTGGAGGTTGATAAAGAAAACAACGAAGCGCAAACTGCCTTACTTATTGCTGCCAGTTGGCGAAATAAAGACGTGGTACAAATGCTTTTAAACCATGGCGCAAATATCAACACCACCGATAAAGAAGGAAACTCACCTTTACTTTTTGCAGTAAAATCGAAAAACACGCCAATGGTAGAATTGATTTTGGAGAATGGCGGCAACATTAACCACGTAAATCACCAGGGCGAATCTGCTTTATTAATTGCCTGTTACGATTCGAACAGAATGCTAACTAAAATTTTGGTCGATAAAGGTGCTGATATTTTTGTCTCCTCAAAAAACGGCCTCTCTCCTATCTGGTATGCCTGTGCCAATAATCAAAAGGAAATTGTTGAGCTCTTTTTAAACAATGGTGTAAATGTAAATTATGCAAAGCCATTAACCAACAATGATGATTCGATGTATTCTTACCTCGACTGGGTGGAAACCGCCAACAATATTTCAATCTTGGCGAGTTTTTCTTTCAATGGTTCTTATGAATATGGTGGCGAAAGTATGCTACATGTTGCCGCTAAGAGTGGCCATTTAAATATGTTGAAATTACTTTTAGAGAAGGGTGCCGATGTAAATATTCAAGATGAAAGCGGCAACACTGCTTTGCACTATGCGTCTGCAAATGGCAAGAAAGATGTGGTAAAATTTCTTCTGGAAAAAGCTGCCGATCCTACCATTGTAAATGTTAAGGAGCAAAAAGCGATCGATTATTCAAACATTAAAGGCTTTAACGAGATTACCGAGTTATTATTGAAATTTGGACCATCAAACATTTCTCCGCAAGCCACTAAAACACCTTTACAAGAAACGGCTGAACCGGCCAAAAATGATATGGCAAGTAAAAAGCAAGCCTTGCTTGATTTGAAAGAATTGTTGGATGCTGGAATTTTATCGCAAGAAGAATTTGATGGTGAAAAAGCAAAGATTTTAAAGGGATAGTGATATTTGCTATAAGAGTTTGCAATAGTTAAAATCTTCAATAAAACATGCAGTACAGTTGCCTTGATAAGTAAATAGCTTATCGAGGCAATACGCTAAACCAGCACCGCAAAACATCTGCTTTAATTTTCTGTTATATTTTGCGTGAAACACATCCCTTTCTCAAAAATACAGATTATGAAAAAACAGATTCTCTACACTACTTTATTTTCAGCCACAATATTATTCGGCTGCCAATCTAACAAAACATCAGAAAAGCAGGGCGACTCCACTACGGTAAGCACAGAAAATCAACAGGTAAATTTACCAGCTCCAGATACAACAGCGGCTAAAAATAAATTTAGCAAAGTGATAGGTTGGCCAGAGAATAAAATGCCAACAGCACCCGAAGGATTTGTGGTAAGCAAATTCGCATCAAATATTAAAAGTCCGCGGAACACTTATATTGCTCCTAATGGAGATGTGTTAATTGTTTTGAGCAACTCCGAACGCAGCACAAAAGAAAAAGTGGCAAATGCGGTTACTGGCAAAGCAAAATCTGAAGTTGCTGGCGAAAGTGCCAATACCATTCTATTGTATCGCGATGCGGATAAAGATGGTGTTGCAGAGTTGAAAACCACCTTCTTAACAGGTCTCAATCAACCTTACGGCGTAACCATCATTGGAAATTCGTTCTATGTCGCGAATACCGATGGTCTTTTGCAATATCCATATAAAACTGGTGACACCAAAATTACGGGCACCGGCAAGAAAATTTTGAGTCTTCCTGCTGGCGGATATAATAACCATTGGACCAGAAATTTAATTACCAATGCGGACAAAAGCAAAATCTATATTACTGTAGGTTCTGGTAGTAACGTCGGCGAAAACGGCATGGAAAATGAGGTAAAAAGAGCAAATATTTTAGAAATAAATCCTGATGGGACAGGGGAAAAAATTTACGCAAGCGGGTTGCGCAACCCTGTTGGCGTAGATTGGGCGCCTGGCACCAACATGTTATGGACTGCGGTTAACGAGCGTGATGGTTTGGGCGACGATTTGGTTCCTGATTATATTACCAGCGTAAAACCAGGTGGTTTTTACGGATGGCCTTATGCCTACTTCGGTCAAAATGAAGACCCACGGTTGAAAGGGCAAAAGCCAGAATTGGTAAAGAAAACAATTGTGCCAGATGTGGCAGTTGGTTCACATACGGCTTCACTTGGCTTGGCATTTTATAAGGGCGATAAATTCCCTTCAAAATACCAGGGAGGTGCATTTGTTGGTCAGCATGGTTCGTGGAACCGTTCGGCTTTAGCAGGCTACAAGGTAATTTTTGTTCCGTTTAAGGATGGTAAACCTACAGGGAAACCAGAAGATTTTTTAACAGGTTTTATCGCTGATGTAGAAAAAGCAGAAGTTTATGGCAGACCAGTTGGCGTGACCCAAACACCAGATGGTGCAATTTTAGTTGCTGATGATGTGAGCGGTGTAGTTTGGAAGGTTGCAGCCAAGTAATTTAAGTATTGATCTTCAATTCGCAGATTAAAGTTCTACATTAGGCTTTATCTGCGAATTGCTTTTTATTCCAAATCATCACGTATTGAAATCGTTTCCATTTTTAATTTTAGTAGTTTTTAGCTTAAAAGTTGGCGCACAAAACATTCCAATTGATACCGCTAAAAAACTTGAAGAAGTTGTTGTAAAAGGCTATTACAATAAGCAGCCCTTGTTAAGATCGGTTTCAGCGGTAAATTTACTCGATAGCAACCAACTGAAGAACCAGCAACATTCTTCGTTGGTAAGTGCATTCAATTCCGTTACCGGTGTACGGATGGAAGAAAGATCGCCTGGCAGTTATCGCTTATCGCTACGCGGAAGTCTATTGCGTTCACCTTTTGGGATCAGGAACATCAAAATTTATCTAGACGAAATTCCACTCACAGATGCAGGAGGAAATACTTATTTAAATTCAATTGATCCTTTGGCTTTGCAATCAGTTGAAATTTACAAAGGGCCTGAAGCCAATATTTTTGGTGCCAATACAGGTGGGGCAATATTAATTTCTTTAACTGATGAAAATACAAATAAGGCTAAAGCAACAGTTACTGCCGGGTCTTATGGCTTATTTCATCAAACTGCGCAAATTCAGCACAAATTCAAAAAATACAGTTTCAATATTTTCCAGGGTTATCAACGGAGCGATGGATATAGAGAAAATAGCGACATGAGCCGGAAGTACTTTCAAACGGCACATCAATTAAATTACAATAAGGGGAGCTTAAAAGTTTTTGCATTTTACAGCGACTTAAATTACAATACTCCTGGCGGACTTACCTTTCAGCAGCTGGAGCAAAACCCCAGATCGGCGAGACCCGCAACAGCCACATTACCCGGAGCGATTGCCCAAAAAGCAGGTATATTTAATAAATCAACGCTAGCTGGCCTCACCAATAGCTATCAAATTGCATCAAAATTTAAACATGTCATTTCCCTTTTTACCTCTTATACCGATTTCAAAAACCCATTTATAACTAACTATGAAAAACGTTATGAAAGTACATTAGGATTAAGAACTTTCGTTGAATATGCAGAATCGGAAAACGACCTTAAATGGAATGCACAGCTTGGTGCCGAAGCTGCAGGAACTAAAACACAAATTAAAAATTTTGACAATAGCGCAGGCGAGCCTTCAAATCTGCAAGCATTTGACCGGTTAAAAGCGAACCAGGATTTTGCCTTTGCCAGGATAAATTTTGACATTAAGAGAAAACTTTTGGTGGAGCTGGCTACAAGTGTTAATTTCTTCAATTATGAGTACGAAAGCGTTTTCCCAATTCCTGTAGAACTACAAAAACGTAAATTCCGTAACCAGGTAATGCCAAAAATTGCAGCCTCCTATTTATTAAGTAAGTCAGTTTCGTTAAGAGCATCCGTTAGTAAAGGTTATTCGCCACCTACTATTGCCGAAGTTCGGGCATCAGATACTAATATAAATAATAACCTCCAAGCCGAGCTAGGCTGGAATTATGAAGCTGGTATGCGCTTTAACAGCAAAAACAACCGTTTTTATGCCAGTGCAAATATTTTTCATTTCGAATTACAGGATGCCATCGTAAGAAGGTTAAACGCAAATGATATGGAATACTTTATTAACGCTGGAGGAACCAAACAACAAGGCGTTGAATTGGAAACATCACTTTGGGTATGGAAAAGCGATATTTCATTGGTTAGCGGCATTCAATTTAGAAGCAATTATACTTACAACCATTTCAGATTTAGGGATTTTCAAAATGGAAATTTAAATTTTTCTGGCAATAGATTGACTGGAGTATTTGCTAATATATTGGTGAGCAGTTTGCTGATGGAGTTCAAAAAGGGAATTTATCTTTTTGCTCAACATAACTACACTTCCGCCATACCGCTTAACGATAGCAATGCTGCTTTTGCAGAAAAATATAACCTCGTAGAAATAAAAACCGGCATCAATAAATTAAAAATTGGCAAACTGGATTCTGATCTTTTTGTAGGAATAAATAACCTGTTTAACGAAAAATATAGTCTAGGAAATGATTTAAACGCAGTAGGTAACCGATTTTACAACCCGGCTGCTGGCATAAATTTCTATATCGGCACCGCTTTAAAACTTTAGTAGCAAATTAAAACTGAAACGCCGATTTGCTAAGCTCAGCATTTCAGTTCTTTGTATGCTAATTGGTTATTTCTATTTCTTGTACTATTAAACCGCTTACTACGACATCGGTGGTAAATCTTTTTGAACCATCTTTTGCTTCATAACTTCCCGTTTGCAACCTACCTCCAACGGTAATCTTAGTCCCTTTTTATTTGAGCTAAAGGCAATTCTGCTTTTGCATTCCAGAAAGTAAGATTGAACCATTGCGTTTTCTTCACTTCCTCACCTGAGGAATTTTTGAAGTACTCATTAACAGCTAAGTTAACTTTTGCTAGTTTTTGATTTCCTGATAAATTTTTGAAGTCTGCATCTGCTCCTGCAAATCCGCTTAATACTACTTTGGTAATTGCACTTTCCATAATAATAAAATTTAAGTATTGATGTTTAACGAACAATAGTCACCACGACTACCGACAGAACAAAGGTGAGAAGGTGCTCAAAATTTATTCGGTTTTTAAATAATTATAGTCGGTTATAAACGCTTAAAAATGGATAAGTGTCAATAGAAATCAATCGAAATGGATTATTTATTTATTTAAAAGGTAATTAATTAGTACTTTTAAAACATCATCCCGTAATAAACTTAACAAATTATTATGGACCGCTCCTGTTTAGATTGTGGCAAACCTCTTGTAGGTAGGGCCGATAAAAAATTTTGCGACGATGCTTGCAGAAATAATTATAATAATCACACCAAAAGTGATGATACGGTTGTAATTAAAAAAATTAACCTGATTTTAAAAAAAAATCGAACCATTTTAGCCGCACTTAATCCAAATGGCAAAGTAAAAACTATGAAAAAGAAACTGGCATCGGCAGGTTTTAATTTCGAATACCATACCCATACTTACCAAACCCAAACTGGCAATACTTATCATTTTTGTTATGAGTATGGCTTTTTATTTCTGAGCGAAGAAAAACTTTTGTTGGTAAAACGCGAAGAAAAGCTGTGGTTATCTTAAGCTCTTAATTTAATAATCCAATCAAATATTCAGATTATGGCAACAGTAAATGTTTACCTCACTTTTGATGGCAATTGTGAAGATGCTTTCAATTTCTACCGCTCCGTTTTTGGGGGCGATTTTGCATACATTGGCAAATTTAACGAGATGCCCCAACAAGAAGGACAACCCGCTATGAACGAAGCGGATGGCAACAAAGTGATGCATGTTATGCTTCCGATAAGTAAAGAAACTTGTTTAATGGGTAGCGATACGGGTGGCGAATGGGCAGCGAGCTTTAAACAGGGCAACAATTATTCTATATCTATAAATGCAGATAGCAAAGCGGAAGCCGATAAACTTTTTGAAGGACTATCTACGGTTGGCCAAATAACCATGCCAATGAACCACACTTTTTGGGGTGCTTATTTTGGGATGTTTACTGATCAATTTGGCATTAATTGGATGGTGAATTTTGATGAAAATCCAATGTAGGAAGTAAGACTCAACCCGATTAATTTAACCGATTATAAACGTTTACAAACGCTTAAGGTGCGTGAAGATAAATGTTAGCGGTCAGCTTAAAAGACGACACCAAAATGAAAGAATCGGAAGAACATATTGACAATATTAGAGTACGACGAGACTTTTTTCAGAAAAATTTTGACTTAAAAATTGGTTTACAAAGAACAGATGTGAATAGCGCTGAAGTTTTAAAAAACTCTTGCCCAGTTTGCGGTTATTTGACATTGGACGAAAGAAATACATTTGATATTTGTGGCATTTGCTTTTGGGAAGACGATGGAATTGATGACTTTGAAGAAAATGAAGAAAGCGGACCAAATCATATGACATTAAAAGAGGGACGATTAATTTTCCAAGAAGCTAAAAGTAAATTATTGAACACAAAATTTAATGACAACAATTTAATAGAAAAATTAAAAAGCAGTTTTATTAAACTTGACAATTTCATCAACCAAAACAATTCCATAAATGAAATAATTAAATTACAAAATGAAATACTTGACTTATTGACAAAAAATAAAGTTTATGGAATTGAAAAACTATTCAACAAATAAAGCCGAACCGCTAACAAGGGTTCCTATGTAAAGCAGTTTTCCTAGAACCAAGTTAATCAATCCTTTTAAATATTCCAATAAATGGACATTTGGGGGCTAAATTAATGCTCCTCAAACACCTCCATAATCATTAAGCTCAGGCTCCTATGTGTGGCTGCCCATTTTTAGGACACCACAAGCACCCCTATGGTTTTATTGATTTAAATACAGCTACCTGCTTTGCGGTGTGACAGCCTGACGCTTCACAACCCATGTTTTGTAGTCTGGATCTCTTTTTTGATGAGCTTTTAACAATTACGCTTTCTTTTATAAATCTCCTTTTTTATGCCATGGCCCGTGGTTTTTGATAATTGATCTCATATGGCTTTTCTGTTTTGATAACCGATAAAATACGGTTCAGTAATTTTCTGGCGATCTTAACCACAATACTCTTGGGGTTCTTGCCGATATGGCTCCGGTAATAGGCCTGCAGCTGTGGGTCCAAACGCAGGGCAACCCAAGCAGCTTCTATAATGTAACTGCGCAACAGCCCACGGCAACGGGGCGTTACACCAAATACATTTTCTGTTCCTCCGCTGTTGCGCATCATCGGCACAAGACCGACGTAACTCGCAAAGCTCACCTCGTTACCAAAACGCCTAATATCCCCAAGTTCGGCAAGAGTGCAGCGGCAAGATAGCCACCAATGCCAGGGATACTCTTCAACAGGTAATAATCTTTTTTATGGTGCTTCCTGCAGTGGGCACGAAGTTCATTGGCCAGCTGAAGATATTCTGTATGGATAAATTCGTAGACCCTCAACTTGCTCTCCAGACAAAGTTTGCCTGTAATTGAACACCATTTCACCTCTTTCAGCCAGTTTATAAAAGCCTTCGTCCAGTTAGGGTTATCGTGCTCCGCAGGAATTTTTATACCATGATAAAGCAATAAGCTCTTGATGTGCGCTTTTGCACTACGGAGCTGACGGGTAATGGCTGCACGGTGACGCAAAAGGCTCTTGAGTTCATCTTCCGCCCCGGTTGGAACATGGATGGCCTTTAGTTAGCCCAATGATAGTTGTCGGCTCAGATTACGGCAGTCCAGCGCATCGGTTTTCTGATAGTACCGGTTGTTATTGGTGGGCACATCGGCAGGGTTAACAACCCTAACAGCCCAGCCCATCTGCATAAAATACCTCGCCACTGAAGCCACAGCAGCCGGCCTCGTAGGTTAAACTAACCTCGTAGCTGGGAAAGTTCCGCTCAACGTAATCGTAAACCACAGCAGCGTCTGCCGGAACGGTAAAACTTTTGTGGTCGATGATATCGCTACGGATGTGGACGGACCAACTTTTCTTGTGGATGTCGATACCAATGTATAACTTCGGTAAAGCAGTAGTTTGTGTTGCAATATTTCAATTGTTTTGGTAGCTAGTTAACGTTAGACTACACCTTTTTTGGATGGAACAGGATTACTGCTTTTACATGGGTGCTTTGCGTCAGGCGGGCTGAAGTGCAAAATTCAACAGCAGTTTTTCAAATGAACGTTAGTAATAAAACCAGTCTTTGTGCTTCGAAATCCCGCCACATCGCCAAGCCCCGGAACGTTGTGCGATATGCTAAAACAACACTTGCACAAAATGAAACGAAATAAGACAGATGAAAAAAACATTTAAAACTACTTCACTCCTTTTGTTAACATTTAGTGTCATATCATGTTCTGTTTTCTAAAAAAAACAGATGTATATATGTGGAAACGACATTGATTATATATTTAAAGAGTTGTTGCAGGCCAGATTAAACCAAAATTTATTAGGCACTTGGTGTTTCGTAAAATACTCACACATTAACTACAGTTATAATTGGGAACAATTATACGAAAGTGTAAAATATGATAATTCGAAAATGAGAATATCATTCAAAAATGATAACATTTTTGAAGAGACGTTACGTAGTAATATTGAAAGCACGGGAACATTTGCTAAAGGTAAAAATAACACTATCATATTAAGAGAAAGTAAAACATTGAAAATCGATACTCTTACAGTGATAAACATTGATGATAAGTTTTTACGGATAACTAAAAGCAGTGAAAAAGATTCTAGTTATGCTTTTATTTATGCAAAAGAGAAAAGTGAGTACTAATAAAAAAACCGAGCCCACAAAAAAAATGAACTTGATAAAAACGGAAATTTTGAAAAAGCACAATTGCACAAAAAGGGATTCGCATCAGGCCGCCTGATGGCAAAATTGAACAAAGTGGCCAAGAAAAAATAGATTTATTGGAACTGAATTTAAACGAACCTGCCTAAACATTGATTAGCGAAAATGAAAGCACTCATAAATTCATCGGAACAGAAAGTGTGGAATATCTTTTTGCTATCTTGTGTGGAGATGCAAATGCTAACAAATTTTTCAATTTCAGAAATTCCTGGTGCACGCTGAATAGTTGGGCTTCGCTGCCTATCCGCCTGCCGACAGGGATTACTACACCCTCGCAAAGCCGAAAAATCCTGGCCGACACTTATAACCGACCGTAATTAACAATCAACCAATGAAAAAAATATTTACACTTATATTATTTACCACATTTTTTACAAATGCGTTTTCACAAAAAAAACCAAAATTGGAATTAAGAACAGTTGGAACTTCCGATATCTCTAAAACCGACAAATGGAAAGAAAACTTTACAATTAAAAAGAAAAAATTCAATGTGTATCTAGGTTATCAGTATCTGAGTCAAAATTTAAGACAAGCCAAGGGTGATACGTTAGAAGTATACAAAATCACTTTTGATAAGCTAAAATCAAGTGAAATAGAAATTACAAAGTATGCAACAAGAAACGGGAGAATTATTATTGAAGGTTCGTATAAAGTAGAAAACGACACATTAATCGTTTGCACTAACACCTACGATTATATCGGTGCTTATCGTATGACTGACAAATACGTCATCGGCAAATATGGTCTGAAAAAATAAGTGATACAATGAAAGGAATTGATACACAGAATTTATCGGACAAGTATCAAAAATTTGCTGAAATGAACGGTCCTATACTTCAAAAAATTAAAATGTATTAAGATTTAACGTCTAATCCAACTTGAATAAATGTAGACAGACTGATTATTTTAATCTTCACTTCCTTGTTTAGCTGTGCTAATATTTCGGCACAAAGCTAAAAATATCTAGAAAACTCTGAAAGCTCAACGGAATCTTTTTAATTAAAACCTAGTACTTACACAAGGCTTTGTGCATCCATAAGTAGCGGCAGTAAGGCTGGCCTCTTATCAGCAGGTACCAAATTGTTAGCTGTGCGTTTTAAGGCAGCACTTTAAACTAACTAAATAGATTAAAAATTTTTAATTTTAATTAGCTTAAGCCATTCACTATATGGAAACAATCAAATCTGAAACTATTAATACTGAATTTATACAAACATTTTTTCATGGAACCAAGGGCGATTTAAAACTTGGCGACCTCATAAAAGTTGGGTTAAATTCCAATTACGGCCAGCAAAAAGAAGCCAGGTTCATTTATCTATCCGCTACGCTAAATGCAGCGGTTTGGGGGCAGAGCTTGCTTTAGGTGATGGAAAAGAAATGATTTATTTGGTAGAACCAACTGGACCTATTGAAGATGATCCAAATTTAACCGATAAAAAATTCAAGGGAAATACAACCAAATCCTATCGTTCTAAACATCCCTTCAAAGTGGTTGGAGAGGTTGTCACTTGGCAAAGCCATCCAAAAGAGCAGGTTGTGGCAATGAAAACAGCGTTGGCTGCTTTGAAGGAAAAGGGAATAGATGCTATTGAAGATTAGTTTGAACATTGTTCCTTAGCCAATTATTTCCCTTTCGGGATTTAAGAATGTCATTATACAAAAAGATAACCATATCTGGCAGTCATTTTTGTCAAATGGCAATTCTTGTGAACCATGATTTATCTATCTTGCACACATGAAACAACTTTTTGATTTTATCTTGAGATTTGGCAACCTGAACCAACAACAAATAGATTTTATAGCATCAAAATTGGTGGTGGTCGAAATCAAAAAGGATGATTATTTTTCTGAAGCTGGCAAAATTTCCCGACAAGTAGGTTTTATTACCGAGGGTATTTTAAGAGTTTGCTATTACAACAATAAGGGCGAAGAAGTAACCAAATACTTCATCGAAGAAAATAATCTGGTTGTAGATTTGGAGAGTTTTGATAATCAGATTTGTTCAAGCGCTTACGTACAGGCAGTAACAGATTGTAAAATGATGGTTTTTGAAAGAAAAGACTGGTTAGAACTTCTACAAACCATTGTGGGCTGGGATACCATCGTACATAAAATTATTGCAAGAGCGCTGATGCTAAAAGTAGAGAGAAGAAGTCCATTGGTATCAGAAGACGGTACAACCCGTTATTTAAAATTTATGGAAATTTACCCAACTTTAGTTAACCGCGTACCGCTTTCTTATATTGCTTCCTACCTTGGCATAACCCAATCATCACTAAGTAGGATAAGAAAACATATACGGTAGCTACTTTTTGCCAAATGGCAAATGATTTCATCAATAAAACCTGCAGTTTTACATCATCAAATTAAAAAAGATAAAAATGAAATCAGCATTAATTACAGGAGCGAATAGAAGCATAGGATTGGAAACTGTTAAACAGTTATCTCAACAAGGAATATTCGTTTATTTAGGAAGTCGCTCCCTTCAAAAAGGAGAAGCAATAGCAAATGAACTTGCGGAAAACGGCTTTCAAAATATTAAGGCCATCGAGATAGATGTTTTAGATACAGATTCTATTATTGCGGCTAAAGATCTCATAGAAAATGAACAGCGCAAATTGGATATCTTGATCAATAATGCCGGCATTCTTGGTGTAAGCCCACAAACAGCCACAGAAACTTCAATTTCGGAAATCAAAGATGTTTTCGATACCAATTTTTTTGGTGTGATTCAGGTTACACAAGCATTTTTAGCACTCCTTAAAAAATCGGATGGTCCGAGGATCAGCAATATTACATCCGGTCTTGGATCATTAACCCTTCATAGCGACCCAACTTGGAAATACTATCCGGTAAAAACTGCTGCGTACGGCACGTCGAAAGCTGCTTTAAATGCCTACACAATTGTATTGGCTTACGAATTAAAGGACCTGCCTTTCAAAGTAAATGTAATTGACCCAGGATATACTGCTACCGACTTTAACCATCATAATGGGCCAGGTACAGTAGAAAGCGCAGCAAGTTTTATTGTTAAACATACCCTTACCGATGAAGATGCACCAACTGGTCAGTTTTACAGTAATGATATTGAAAATGAAAAAGGCATAAGCCCATGGTAAACATCATTTAGTAGTGTTTTTAAGTCCAATGGTAGGTGTAACTATTGGACTTTTTATTTTCTTAGGTTCTCTTCATTTTTATTAACCATCTGAATTTTCCCCTTTGCACTAAATAATAATTTAACTAATTTTATTTGTAATCTAATCACTATTACGACCAAATAAAATGAGCACCTCGACTAGAAAGCCTTCCGAAGAACAGCGTGACGAACTTTTAAATATTTTAAAACTACGCTTCGAAAAGAATATGAATAGACATGAAGGTTTATCATGGGCAGATGTTAGATCGAAACTTGATGCACAACCTGAAAAACTATGGTCGCTTAATGAAATGGAAGTTACTGGCGGTGAGCCAGATGCTATTAGATATGAGGAAGAAACTGGCGAGTTCCTTTATGTCGATTGTGCTACTGAAAGCCCGAAAGCAAGAAGAAGTTTGTGTTATGATTTAACAGCCTGGAAATCGAGGAAAGAAAACAAGCCACAAAACAACGCTTTGGATGTAGCTAGTGAAATGGGAATAGAATTATTAACTGAGGATCAATATCGCCGGTTACAAGAATTGGGCAATTTCGATTTAAAAACCTCCAGTT
This sequence comes from Pedobacter sp. MC2016-05, assembly GCF_026239735.1. Lineage (GTDB taxonomy): Bacteria > Bacteroidota > Bacteroidia > Sphingobacteriales > Sphingobacteriaceae > Pedobacter. The sequence goes on along the minus strand of NZ_JAPIVT010000003.1, from coordinate 330,139 downwards.
GGATTAAAACGCCTGAAGATATCAGAAAACTTGGTGGTGCCCTTTTTTGCGATAGGCGATACAACAAAGTTTTTACCTACCACAACGGAGCAGAATCGTACTATGCTGCCAGAGGATTTCGTGGCTTGCTAAGGGTTTAAGTCACGTATAATTTGTCGCAACCGCCAATAAAATTTGCCATTTTTACACCATCTATTTATTTACGATTGGTTGTAACTTCAGCTATTAAATTTGGCAAAGAATGAGCAACGTTAACCCAGAAATAGACAAATACATCGCTAACTTTCCCACAGAAACCCAGGAAAAACTACAGCTAGTTAGAGAAACCATAAAGGAAGCCGCCCCAGAAGCCAAAGAAAAAATCAGCTACGCCATTCCTACCTTCGATCTGTATGGAAATCTTGTTCATTATGCAGGTTATAAAAACCATATAGGCTTTTATCCGGGAAATGGTGGCATTGAAGCTTTTAAGGAGGAAATCTCAATCTACAAAAGCGCAAAAGGATCAGTTCAATTTCCTCTGGATAAACCCTTACCTTTGGATTTAATTAGCAGAATAACCAAGTTTAGCGTTATCCAAAATTTGGCAAAAGCAAAGCTAAAATCTAAAAAATAAACTGAGTGGCACTTAATGGATTTATTTAATACCAAGAGCGATCCCGATCAAAATTTATTGCCCCATAGTGGTACCGTAAATTATTTCGGCAAGTTATTTACGCCTGAAACTGCTAACAAATACTTTAGCGAGTTAATGCACACCATCGAGTGGAGAAATGACGAAGCTTTTATTATGGGCAAACACATTATTACCAAACGAAAGGTAGCTTGGTATGGCGATGAGGGTTACGCTTACACCTATTCAAATGCCACTAAACATGCGCTTCCATGGACTAATTCTTTATTGGAGCTTAAAGCCATTGCAGAAGAAAAAACAGACACCAAATTTAATTCGTGCCTGTTAAACTTATACCATAATGGTGATGAAGGAATGGCCTACCACAGCGATGATGAAAAAACTTTGGGAAAAAATACCGCCATCTCCTCTATGAGTTTTGGTGCCGAAAGAAGATTTTTATTTAAGCATAAGCAGACCAAAGAAACCATCACTACTTTTTTGGAACACGGCAGTTTACTGGTGATGAAGGACGAAACCCAAACCTTTTGGTTACACCGCTTACCTCCGAGTAAGAAAGTAACTAAGCCCCGAATCAATTTAACTTTTAGAACGATGGTTGTTTAATGAATCATCTGATAAAAAATTACTAGTTATCTATTTCATCAGATGAAACCATTAAAACTTAGTGTTTAAATTCTCTGATGTCTACAATGCGGTCATCATCTGGGTTTGCTTTCAAAAACGAAGTGCCACGACTGTTTTTCTCCCAACTATAATTTTGTTGAATCTCTCTCACCATGGTTTTAGAGTTTAACACCTTTGCAGGAACTGGTAAAGTCATGGTTTCACCCGTTAAATAATTTACCTGGTATAACCCTTTATCAACTGCGAAAACAAGTGTCGATTTATCAGCAGAATATAAAATGAAGTTACCCTGAATCAATTCTGATGGATTTTGTCTTTTAATAGGATAAACCTTTCCACGCACAGTAGCCACCACAAAATCGTTATTTACCACTACCGTTGTCCGGGTGATTTCTTCCAAACCTTTGGCAAAATCTTTATCCTTAGCACCATTTGATGGCATTGATAATGCTACCGCCATTGGCAAGCCATCTTTAAGTGTGATGATATAGAATGGCGAAATTTTTCCGGCACCATCTGCTATTTGTACCAAAACTGCAGTTTTTTGTGAGTTGATAAATCTGGCGTCCTGATATTTTTTGGCCAGAGGTTTCGATCCATCTTGAATGTATAACGCAGTATCTTTTAATTTAACCGTAAAACCACCAGAGCTATCCGGATTCTTATCGTAAACATCTTCAACAGACAAAATCTTATCCTTGAATTTGGGAAATTCATTAAAATCATCTTGATCAGCAAATGCTTTTGATGTTAGGGTTTTTTCGAGCCCTCCGCCCGTACAGCCAAATAAAATAACCGATAGAAAAAGAGCAAATAGTGTGTTTTTCATAAAAAGGAATACCTTTAATTTTTTGGCTAATTTATCATCTTTTGTTGCTTTAAAATTAAAAAGCCAATGAATAAATTTCTGATTAACAAAAAAAATACATGATTGTATTCTATTGAAAACTAACTAAATTCAGAAAAATGAGTGTTACGATAGAAACAGAAAGGTTAATTCTTCGCGAATTGGAAGAAACTGACGCAAAAGGAATGTTTGACTTAGACAGCGACCCTGCCGTACATCAGTTTTTAGGCAACAAACCAGTGTTGACCATCGAACAAAGTTTGGCCGATATTGCCTACATTCAGCAACAGTATATTGAAAGCGGCATTGGCCGTTGGGCAGTAATTGAAAAAGATTCCAATCAATTTGCGGGCTGGAGCGGTTTAAAATTAATTAAAGAAACTTATAATAACCATTGCAATTATTATGATCTTGGTTATCGTTTCATCAAGAAGTTTTGGGGTAAAGGCTATGCTACTGAATCTGCTCAAGCATCGATGAAATACGGCTTTGATATCTTAAAACTAAACGAAATTATAGGTATTGCCGATACAGAAAACATAGCTTCAATAAAAGTTTTAGAAAAATTAGGCTTGCAAAAAATCAATATTTTTGATTACCATGGGAGAGCGCATCACTGGTTGAAAGTGGAACAACCATGAAGTTTCTAAAATATCCCTTGAAAAATTTATGCGTCATAGATAAGATAGATTTCTTGAATTCTGACTATATTAGTTTAAATACCTTTATCTGTTATGCTGCTTTTAATCCCATTCATTTTTATCCTGCTGGCGAAGAAAGCAAATGACGCTCGGGCTGCCTATAACATGAAGAATTATGCAAGATTAAAAGTTCAACTGACCATGCTTATAATAATGGTAGTGATCGGATCAGGCCTCTTGATTTTTTTGCAACTGAGGTTTTTTAAATAAGTGGAAACTAATTTGACTTCCTATCTAAAAAATCTTTCTCAAGCGAATCAATTGCTTACCATTTCCACTTTAGATCTTCCTGATATTGTACATTCACTTTTCGGGCAAGCTCAATTAAATCACTCCTGAAATCGCTAACATTTTTTAGTTCACTTTTCGGAATGATTATCCCTTCAAATTTTAATTTAATAAAGAAATAATTTTGAGTTTCATCGATGGAACTGATTTGAGCTAAAAACACATTAGATTGCCCAGCAACGCTTTCGTTATTTAAGTGAGTATCCGTAACTTTCAACTTTACTTCCTTAAAAAATCTACTCTCATACACCATTACTTTCTTTTTATAATAGTGAAAATAATGTCTTCTCATCCTACCCGAATGAAAAAATGTAATGATTGCCAAAATACAAACAAGCACTAAAGCCATCATCATTTCTTCTTTCCAAACAAGAAACCCATTGATAATTGAAATAATAAACAAGTAGGCTAGCCAAGTTCTCAGGATGATTTGCTTTAGTTTTCCTTCCTTTTTGAAGAAGTAAAGATTGGCCTGTAAAAAATCCTCTTCTTTTAAAATATATTTAATGTCGATCACTGTTTATTATTTATAATGAGCGCTTTGAAGGGTATAATTAAAAAATGTTCGAACCAACCCTTATCAGCTCAAAATTAATTAATCTCTCTATAGTTTGAAATTATAATGCAGTGAATTTTAGATATTCAGCTGGAACATCCACAAATTCTTGACGGCTATTCGGATTAGCAGGCTTATCATTTCAGCCGTTTGTTGGGCAACCCTAAAGCAACGACATCAACTGTAATCTTTGCGCAGTATGGTTTTGCAGATTTGTATGCTTCAAATTAGAATCCAGCTTTCTTAAACCAAACCATATTACTTTTGTAATTATGATCTTGGTTTAGTTTTTGATATAATTTTGAAAAATAAAAATCCATGAAAAATTTACTTATTTGTTGCCTGGTAGTGTGCCTATTTAGTGCTTGTTTAGAAAAATTTGACCAAAATAAATTGACTCAAACCAAATGGGAACTCACTGAACTACCAGGTTTAACTTTACCAACCACCGCAAAGGCAACTTTGAACTTCGGCGACAGTTTAAAAGTAACTGGTAAATCTTTTTGCAATAACTATGGCGGTAAGGCAGAGGTAGTTGATAATAAAATTATGCTTAGAAACTTATTTAGCACCAAAATGTTTTGTCAGGAAACCGATGCTGCAGAACGTGCTTATTTACAAGCAATTAATCAGGTTAATGCCGCAAAAATTGAAAACAACCAACTTACTTTATTAAACGGGACACAAAAGTTGTTGGTTTTTAGAAAAATAGATTAGCAACATTTTAAAAATTCAAAAGCCCGAAATAAACCTTTTTTAGTATTTTCGGGCTTTTAGTTTTTATATTGAAACAATGCCATTAAAAATCAACCTGGATTTTAAGTTCTTTTTTGCTACTGCTAGAAATGCTTTTTCTTTGTTTCAAAAAAACGACCCATTACGTTTAGCAGGGGCAACCGCATTTTTCACCAACTTTGCCCTTCCTCCCATTTTGATTATTTTAATCAGGTTGTTTGGGATGTTTACCGATAGGAGAATGTTGGCAACTAACCTGTTTGAGCGTTTGGCAAACATTCTTGATGATGACAGTATCCAACAAATTAGATCAACCTTAAGAAACATTCGGGGGGTAGATCAAGCCTGGTACATCACCCTTTTCAGTTTTATTTTTTTTCTTTTCGTAGCTACTACCCTTTTCAACGTGATCAAAAATTCGCTGGAACAAATTTGGAACATCGGACAAAAAGAGAAAAAAGGAGTTTTAAATACATTAAAGTCTCGGGCAATTTCTGTGATAATTATCCTTTTGGCGGGCATTCTTTTTTTTATCGGCCTGCTTGCCGATAGTGTTCAAGCCATTATAGGTGCTTATTTAAAAACAAATTCTCCATCATTCGGATTGATTTTAACATCAATTTTAAATCAGATTGTATTTGTAATTATCGTTACAACCTGGTTTACCATGCTGTTTCGGTATTTAACCAATGGAAGGCCAACATGGAAAGCGGCATTTTCTGGTGGTTTACTTACAGGCTGCTTATTTACTGCGGGAAAATACATTTTGCGGATTTTGTTGCCACTCAGTAATATCAGCAACATTTATGGCTCTGCAGGGTCGCTCATTGTAATTATGCTGTTTGTATTTTATTCTTCCTTGATTTTTTACTTCGGAGCATCTTACATAAAGGCTTTAAGCATTGGTCGAGAAACACCAATTATTCCAAAAAATGGCTCTTACGCTTACGAGTTAACAGAAGTGGATACAGAGAAACCGGAATAAAAAAAAGCAAACCTTTCGATTTGCTTTCTTACATGGGATGCTTTTTTCTAGAATAATCTGTAACCAAGGCCTACAGTAAACAAATTTAATTTCGTTCCTGGATAACCTGATTTGTTAATTTTTGACAAACCAAGTTCGTACCTTGCTTCCAAACTAAGCTTCTTTATATCTACTCCCGCCCCAAATTGCCAAGCCAAAGCCTGGTTTTTAAAATCGGCTCTAAATACGCTCCCCGCAGCTTGCCCGAAACTCTGGTTTTCATCAATAATTAAAGAGAACATTGGCCCGGTATTTAATCTAACGCCGATACCAGCAGCGCCGAATTTTGTGCCTACCAACAAAGGCACATCTAAGCTTGTGAAGCGAACTTTATTTACCTCTCCCGTTGCATCGCTAATTAAATCAGCTTTCTTGCCGGATAAATACAGTTCTGGTTGAAAATGGATTCCCGCTGCACCAATCCTGGCCCAAACTCCTCCGTAAAATCCAGCACGGTTATCACTGCTAAAAGTATTCTCCGAATCAAACTTGGAGAAGTTAGCTCCTGCTTTTAAACCAAACTGAAATGAGGGTAAAATTTGCGCACTTGCAAAAAAGCAAACCAATAAGAATGCTGCTGTTAAAGATAAAAATTTCATAATAGGGATGATTTAGAGTTCTTAGCTTGTTGCGTTGTTAATAGCTTCTTGTTCTTTCAAAGCATCAACATTGTTTTTATTGCCAAAATTTTCTGTGTTGTTAGCAAAATAGTCTAAAATAGATACAATAGTATCCAAATTGTCTGCCAGTCTTTGATGCATATCGCCAGCATCTTTTTCTAACCTTGTATCGCCAAGTTCAATATTATCAACTTCAATTTTACCAATCTTTTGAATAAGTGCCTGTTGCGAATTTTGTAAATCCTCAAGTTCACGCACAATCTTTTCCATTAATTCAAACTTCTTTAAAGTATTCATAGCTTTTGATTTTATACTGTTTCCTAATAAACCCATACCTGTCCATTTTGTTTTTATTCAATTTATTTGGAATTACAAAAAACAACTAATAAATTAGTTTAAAACTTTTCGAGTATGAAAAAATTCACTTTGGTTGCTGTGGGATTGATATGTAACATCTTTACTTTCGGCCAACAACTAGCGTTAGATAAAGACAAACTATTCGATTTCTATCAAAATCAGCGTTATGCAGAAGCTGCGGAATACCTCAAACAGAATTACGGAGAAAATACCGATGACTTAAAAGCTTTAACTCAAATGGGTTATTGTTTTTTAATGGCAGGTAATAATGTAGACGCAGAAAAATATTATTTGAAGGCCAATTCGCTACAAGCTAAAAGTTTGCCTATCCTTTTTAATTTGGCCAGCATTAATAACCGAAGAGGCAATACCGATAAAGCAAAACAGTATTATGGCGAAATTGTGAAAATTGATAGCAATAATTTTATCGTTTACAAGCTTTTGGCAAACCTGTATAACTCCAATAAAGACTCCTTAAAGCGTGTTTATTTACTAAAGGCAAATAAACTTATGCCTAATGACGGCGATGTTGCCGTAGATCTGGCAGAAGTTCATGCCTTATATCAAGATTATGGAAAAGCTTACGATGTTTTAAATGTTGCTATTGAAGCCGATAGTGAAAATTTTGTTTTACAGAGAACAAAACTGCCGATAGCTAATTATCTGAAGAAATATGATGAAGTAATTGTTGCTGGCGAAGCACTATTAAAGATTGGCCCGGACGCTGCAGTGATAAAAGATGTAGCAAAAGCTTACTACTTCACAAAAAAATATGATAAAGCAATTGCGTTGTTTACCCAATTGGAGAAAATGCAGATGCAGAATGAAAATACTTTATATTATACAACTCTATGTTATCGCTATTTAAAAAACTTTAAAATGGCAGCAATGTATGCGAAGAAAACAATTGAGGAGGGCATTTCGCCCAATATTCCTAACTATTACGCACTATTGGGTTTGGCTTACGAAGAGAACCAGCAATACTCATTGGCAAATGTTGCTTATAAAAAGGGACTTTTTTTTGATACCCACCCTACTTTGTATTATCGCCTTGCGATACTTTATGATACAAAATTAAAACAGGTTAAAACCGCCAAAAATTATTATAAACTTTATTTAAAAAGCAAACCCGATGTTAAGATAGACGAGCAGGAGATTAAATTTGCACAGGCAAGGATTGAGCAAATGGATTTAACTAAATAAGATCTTCGAAGACCGGCTTTACATGATCCCAAAATTCATCTAAAGCAATAATACGAGGTTTAAAGAATGATATAAGATCTGGCCAATGCTGTTGGTTGAAAACACTTACAGCGGCTAACGAAGTATAAATTTGACTTACTGTTCTGCCATAATCGTCGGTAGAATCCTTTGCCCAATCCCATTCTTCATTCATGATATTAGTAAACATAAGCTTAAATTCTTCAAACTGTTCGAAAATCAAATGCCTGATATCAGGATCGGAATGAGTAAGCTGAATGGCAATAATCGCCTGTTTGTTGGTCACATCCATTTTGAAAAAGATGTTTTTTACACCAGTTTTGTAATTCACCCAATGTACAGTTGATCCGCTTGCCGACGGAACAGGTTTCATATACTGCCCAAAGCTGATCCAAAATTGTTGCCTTAACCTCGCCGCTTCCTCTTTACTATACATGTTATAAAAGTTCGTAATTATTTATTCATTAAACGGGCTACATATTTACCAATAATATCGAACTCTAAATTTACGGTATCGCCCACTTCAACTTGATGTAAATTGGTATGCTCAAAAGTATAGGGAATGATGAAAACCGAAAACTCATCAGCTTGGGAGTTGACAACCGTTAAGCTGATGCCATTTACGCAGGCAGAACCTTTTTCAACCGTAACGTTTCCAGCTGATGCATCATATTTAAAACGATACTCCCAACTGCCATCCAATTCTTCCCTTTTCACGCAAACGGCAGTCTGATCTACATGGCCTTGAACAATATGCCCATCCAAACGGGCGTTCATTTGCATGCAACGCTCCAGGTTAATTTTACTCCCTACCTTTAGATAACCGAGGTTGGTTTTACTTAAAGTTTCATCAATTGCAGTAACAGTATGTGTATCTTCTGTTAAGCCTACAACGGTAAGACAAACCCCATTGTGTGCTACGCTCTGGTCAATTTTAAGCTCGTGGCTAATAGCCGAAGAAATAGTGAAATGAATATTAGTATGATCGGTTTTGATGGCTTTTACTTCGCCCAGGTTTTCTATAATTCCAGTAAACATTACTTAAAGTTTAATTCTATTTTTTCTCCAATTGGAGGGTTCTGCAACTGTGCTATGCAACTTTTCAGCCTCTTTCTTATTATCAAAAAGCCTAACTGCAACCAGGGCCGCTATCAAAGCTTCTGTCTCGTCGGCGCTTTTCAGGCTTTCGGCATTAAAGTATTTGCCAACAAAATGAGTATCAAAATCTCCAGTTCTAAACGCTTCATGCTGCATCACAAATTTACCAAAACCCAAAGTAGTTTCAATCCCAGTAATATCATATTCGTCAATTGCCCTGATCATTCTTTGGATAGCTTCTTCCCTATCTTTTCCAAAAGTAATTAGTTTTGCAATCATAGGATCGTAATAGATAGGTATTTCCATGCCTTGCTCAAAGCCATCATCTACCCTTACGCCATTGCCTTTCGGCGTTTTGTACATTTGCAACGTACCAATATCTGGTAAGAAATTATTATTAGGATCTTCGGCATAAACGCGCAATTCAACTGCATGACCGTTTATTGTTAAATCTTCCTGATTAAAACTAAGGGCTTCGCCCGAGGCGATTTTTATCTGTTCTTTTACTAAATCTATTCCAGTGATCAATTCTGTAACCGGATGCTCTACTTGCAAGCGGGTATTCATTTCCAAGAAGAAAAAATCGAGGTTTTCATCCAGAATAAATTCAACCGTTCCTGCACCGGTATAATTTACAGATCGAGCTACGTCAACCGCACACTTGCCCATCCTTTCTCTAATTTCAGCAGTTAGCACGGATGACGGTGCTTCTTCTACCACCTTCTGATGTCTCCTTTGAACTGAGCACTCACGTTCGAAAAGATGAACAATATTACCATGCTCATCGCCCAATACTTGAATTTCGATATGCCTTGGTGAGGTAACATATCTTTCTATAAAAACTGCTCCATCTCCAAAAGCTGAGGTAGCTTCACTTACGGCCACCTGCATTTGTTCTTCGAAAGCATCTACAGATTCTACAATTCGCATGCCTTTGCCCCCTCCACCCGCAGCAGCTTTTATTAAAATCGGAAAACCAACCTCAACAGCTCTTGCTTTAGCCTCCGAAACGTCTTTTATGGCCTCTTCTGTACCAGGAACCATTGGAATATTATACTTAAGCGCTGCCGCCTTTGCCGATAACTTGTTTCCCATAATTTCCATCGCTTTCGCCGAAGGGCCAACCAATATTAACCCCGCCTCGGCAACCTGTTGTGCAAAACTTGCATTTTCAGAAAGAAAACCATAACCAGGATGAATGGCATCAGCTCCTGTTTCTTTACAAGCCTGGATAATTTTTTCACCTACCAAATAGCTCTGGTTAGAAGGTGCAGGTCCGATAAAAATTGCTTCATCTGCATAGCGAACATGCAATGAATTGCGATCAGCTTCTGAAAAAACAGCAACCGTTTGGATACCCATTTCTTTTGCCGAACGCATGATTCTCAAGGCAATTTCACCGCGATTGGCGATAAGGAGTTTGGATATTTTAAGCTGTTCTTTATCTGGTATCGACATCTGGCTAGAATTTATTAAGTTATTTTTTAGTATCCTTAAAGAAAAATCAATCTGTTATTACAAATGTAAAATTATTTCGATAGCCTCATCAATCATCGATTGATTAAGGCCCAAATGTGTAACCAACCTGATGGTGCTTGCACTTGTGGTATTGCAGTGAAGGCCTTTTTCTTGCAGCTGATCAACGATTTTTTGAGCCGTTCCTTTCGCTACCTCGAAAATCAAAATATTGGTTTCTACCGGCATAATCGATTTAACGAAACCGGTTCGTGCCAAGGCAACCGCCAATGCTTTTGCATGAGCATGATCTTCCTTCAATCTTTCTACATGATGATCAAGCGCATAAATACCTGCAGCAGCTAAAAACCCTGCCTGACGCATACCTCCACCAAAAGCTTTTCTGATTTTCCGGGCTTTGGTAATCATATCTTGTGATCCCAATAATACTGACCCTACAGGCGCACCCAACCCTTTTGATAAACAAATTGAGATTCCGTCAAAATATTTTCCATAGGCACTCGCCTTGTCGCCGGTGGCTACGAGCGCATTGAAAACCCGGGCACCATCTAAATGTAGTTTTAGTCCTTTTATGTTACATAAGTGATGGATCGGCGCAATTTGATCCAAAGTATAGCATTTCCCGCCTCCCTTATTGACCGTATTTTCCAGAACCACCAGGCTCGAATTTGGGTAATGAATATTATCTTCGTTAATTTCTGGCTCAATCAATTCAGGCGTAAGAATCCCGCGATCGCCATAAAGTAACCTCACAGATGCGCCCGAATGATAGGCAATGCCACCAATCTCGTATCGATAAACGTGAGCGGTTTGATCACAAATCACTTCATCCATAGGTTGCGTAAAACATTTAATAGCAATTTGATTGGTCATTGTTCCGGATGGACAGAATAAGCCTGCCTCCATATTAAACATCAATGCCAATTTCTGCTCGAGTGCGGCTACCGTTTCATCTTCCCCGAAAACGTCGTCGCCAACTTTGGCGCTCATCATCGCCTCTAGCATTCCGGCAGTTGGCTTTGTTACTGTATCACTTCTAAAATCTAAAAATCTGCTTTTCATTTTTGTATGAAATGTAAATATTTTTTACGGTTATAAAAAAAGACCAATGCCTTTTCTGGTATAATTTTAAGGTTTTTAGCCCATCAAGCGATGTATATAGTGTATTTTTTACACACTTAATTTTAACCAACATCAAATTGTTAAAAAATTATTAAAAAAAAAGATACAAAATATAAGAGTTTTTATACTTTTATCGTGCTAAAACCAAAAATAAATAAAATGATAGTAATTGCAGACGGTGGATCAACCAAAACAAATTGGTGCTTGATTAACGAGGCCGGCAGAAAAATTTACTTTAACACCGAGGGTTACAATCCATATTTTTCCAAAGGAGAATACATTGTTAAGTCTTTGAATGAAACTCTTCCAGACCACTTGGAAAGAGAAAAATTAACAGGAGTTTACTATTATGGTGCTGGATGTTCTACCCCGGGCAATGTAAAAATTGTGGCTGATGCCATGAAACAGGTTTTTACTAATGCCGAGATTTTCGTTGGTCATGATTTGCTTGCTTCTTGCAGAGCACTTCTTGGAAACGAGCCGGGATTTGCTGCTATTTTAGGTACAGGAACCAATTCATGTCTATACGATGGAACAGACATTACGTTGAACATCGATTCACTAGGTTACTTTTTAGGTGATGAGGGAAGTGGTTCTTTTATCGGTAAACGCATTTTGAGCGATTACATGAAAGGGTATATGCCGAAAGGATTGCGTGAAGCATTTTACGATAATTATGCTTTAACAAACGAGGATATTTTCGATAATATCTACAACAGGCCCTTGCCAAATCGTTTCTGCGCTAGCTTTAGTAAATTCTTATACGATTTTAAAGATAATTATGAAGATTATGCATTTAGCACAATCGATTATGCTTTTACCTCGTTTTTTGAGGCGTTGGTTATTCACTATCCAAACTATAAAGATCACAAATTGAACTGCGTAGGATCAGTAGGTTATAGTTTCCGTGATATTTTAAGTATTGTAGCTGATAGATACGAAATGGGTGTTGGAAAAATCATTCGCTCTCCTATAGATGATTTAGTGCATTATCACTTAGAGTTAGCTCCAAAGAAATAGTTTGGAGTTGGGAGTCTTGAGTTCAGACTCGAGAGTCAATCTTTATAAAACAAATAAGCCAGATTTGAAATTTCAAATCTGGCTTATTTGTTAAGAGCTCTTTATTGACACTTTGTCTTTCAACTCTTAACTTAAAAAGAAATCTCCTTACCAAAAAGTTTAGCGTACTTTCTTTTATCAAAACGATACAAAGTAGCTGCTCGGTATGAAACCCCTTTTTGTTTTTCATCCAATTCTTTTAAAACACCAAAACTTACAATTTTTTTTCTGAAATTTCTTTTATCAAGCTTTTTACCCAATATCAGCTCATAAACATGCTGCAGTTGCGTCAGCGTAAACTTTTCTGGCAAAAGCTCGAAAGCAATTGGTTGATGTTTAATTCTCCGTTTAATTTTTTCTAAACCTTTATCATAGATCTTTTGGTGATCGAAAGCTAGTTTTGGCAAATCAGTAATGGGTAACCAGTTTGCCCTTTTTGCATAAGTACTGATGGGACGAAGTTCTTTATCGCCCCCCAAACGGATCAAAGCATAATACGCCAAAGTAATTACCCTACCCTGCGGGTGCCTATTAGGATCGCCAAAAGCATAATATTGCTCCATATAAATGCCACGGAGACCGGTAAGTTCATATAAAATTCTAGAGGCTGATTGATCTAAACTTTCATCGGCACCAACAATGTTACCGGGCAGTGCCCACCAATCTTTAAATGGTTCTTCATTCCTTTCAATGAGAAGGATTTTTAATTCCTTTCCATCAAATCCAAACAAAACGCAATCTATCGAGAATACTGAATCTAAATGAGGTAAAATTTGTTCCAAGGTAAAATTTAGTTATTTTAAGCAGATAAAGGTATGACTTTCAATATTAAGTAAAAAAAATAAAAAAAATTACTTAGTGTAAAAATTACACACTATATTCGTATCATAGATGGAGCCAAATATTAAAAATATAGCTGTACTTACTTCTGGTGGCGATGCCCCAGGAATGAATGCCGCAATCAGAGCTGTTGTTCGTACCGGAATATATCATGGCATTAACATGTTTGGTGTTATGCAAGGATATCAAGGACTGATAACCGATAATATAAAACCAATGGATGCCCGATCTGTAAGCAATATTTTACACTTGGGCGGAACGATTTTAAAGACCGCACGTTGCCTTGAATTTAAAACTGATGAAGGACAACAAATAGCCTATAATAACTTAAAGAAAAATAATATCGATGGATTAGTGGTTATTGGCGGCGATGGAACCTTCACTGGTGCTAAGAGGTTTTCAGAAACTTTCGGCGTTAAAGTAATCGGTATCCCTGGTACTATTGATAACGATTTAGTGGGTTCGGATTTTACACTGGGGTATGATACCGCCATTAATACCGTTATTGAAGCAATAGATAAAATTCGGGATACTGCAGATGCTCATGATCGTTTATTTTTTATCGAAGTAATGGGAAGAGATTCCGGCTGTATTGCTTTAAGAAGCTCGATAGCCAGTGGTGCAGAAGCGGTTTTATTACCAGAGAGAGAAACCAGCGTAACCGAATTAATTGATAAACTCGCTTTGGGCGCTGCAACAAAAAAATCATCGAGTATTGTTATTGTTGCCGAGGGTCACAAGCAAGGTGGTGCTTACGATATTGCCAAGAAGGTGAAGGAAACTTTTGATCATTACGATACCAAAGTAACCATCCTCGGCCATTTGCAACGTGGCGGAAGTCCAAGTAGTTTTGATAGGATTTTGGGCAGTAGACTGGGATTTGCAGCAGTTAACGCCTTGATTGCTGGACAAACAGAGCAAATGGTTGGCTTAAAAGGCAATGAGATAAAATTAACCAGCATTGCGGAAGCTTTAACAGCACACAGCTTCAAACTGGAACCAGATTTAATGGAAATGACTGAAGTTTTATCTATATAATCATGATAGCAGTAGTTTACAGTGGATCGAGAACAGCATTTTGGAAATTAACCCAAAATGGGCAGATTGTAGGACATTGCAATACCGCTGGTATTAATCCAACTTTTGTAGATTCGAAAATGCTGCTGCAGATTTTGAATAAAAAGGTAGTTTTAGTTAACAACGCTGAAAACATAAAGAAAATTTATTTCTTTGCCGCTGGTGCTTCATCGCCTGGTCGTAAAGAAGAACTCTCAAAAACTTTATCTTCATTTTTTAGGTATAGTAAAGTTTTTGTTGAGGATGACTTATTCGGTGCGGCAAAAGCTGCATGCTATGATAAGCCAGGAATTGTTGGGATGTTGGGCAGCGGCTCACATTGTGCTTTTTTTGATGGCAAAAAACCAATAATGAATAATTTTGGATTAGGCTACATCCTTGGAGACGAAGGGTCATCAAATTATTTTGGAAAAATGCTTCTGAAAGATTTCTTGAGTCAGAAATTGCCAGGTGATTTGGAAGCAAAATTTATTGGAAACTACAATTTAGATCGCCCTCAGATATTAGAAAGAATATACAATAAGCCACATGCGAATATTTTTCTAACTTCATTTTTTGATTTTTTCACTCAAAATATTGAACATGAATATATTATCAAGCTAATTGATAATGGATTTGAAAAATATTTTCAAACCTACATTTTACCGACGGTAGAAAAATATGGAAAAGAAGATATCCATTTTGTGGGTAAAGTTGCTGCAGAATTAGAAGACAGATTGCTACTTACCGCAGCGAAGCATCAGATTAAAATAAAAACGATTATTAAAGAACCAATACTAAATTTATTAAAACATTACACTAATTAACAAAACAATGAGCAAAATTGGAATAAACGGCTTTGGCCGTATCGGCAGACTGGTTTTCAGAGCTGCCCTTAAAAGAGGATTAGATATTGTAGCAATTAACGATTTAATTGAGCCAGATTACATGGCTTATATGTTAAAATATGATTCAACTCATGGCAAGTTTGACGGAACAATTGAAGTTGTTGATGGAAATTTAGTTGTTAATGGAAAAACAATCCGTGTAACAGCAGAAAGAAATCCAGCTGATTTGAAATGGGATGCTGTAGGTGTTGAAGTAGTAATTGAATCTACTGGCCTATTTTTAACACGTGCAGATGCTGAAAAACACATCGCTGCAGGTGCTAAAAAAGTTGTTTTCTCTGCACCAGCTAAAGATGCTGATATCCCTACCTATGTAATGGGCGTTAACCACCATAAATTAACTGCAGATCAAACTATCGTTTCAAACGCATCATGTACTACAAACTGTTTAGCGCCAATTGCTAAAGTTTTAAATGATAACTTCGGTATTGTAGAAGGTTTAATGAGCACGATCCATGCAGTTACCGCAACGCAAAAAACTGTTGATGGTCCTTCTGCTAAAGACTGGAGAGGTGGCCGTGGTGGTTTCTCAAACATCATCCCTTCATCAACCGGCGCTGCAAAAGCAGTAGGTATGGTACTTCCTGAGTTAAAAGGAAAACTTACCGGTATGTCATTCCGTGTTCCTGTTGCCGATGTTTCCGTTGTTGACTTAACAGCACGTTTAGAAAAACCAGCAACTTATGAGCAAATTAAGGCAGCTATGAAAGCAGCTTCTGAAGGTGAATTAAAAGGTGTATTGGCCTATACTGAAGACGAAGTGGTATCATCAGATTTTATTGGCGATGATCATGCTTCTATTTTCGATGCAAAAGCTGGTATTTCATTGAATGATAACTTTGTTAAAGTTGTTTCTTGGTACGATAACGAATGGGGATATTCATCAGCCCTGGCTAAATTCGTGGAATACTACGGTAGCTTGAAATAAATTTAAATAAATATTAAAATTAGGAAAGCGGCAATGTCTCAAACATTAGCCGCTTTTTCTATATAAAAAAATATTTCACTAATAAAATTAAAATTATTCTGCCCGAATTTTAGCTAATAAAATTTTTTTTAGCCTATTATTCCGTTTAAAAATGAAGAATACACTATAAAAAGGCCAAAAAATTCGCTCATCCTTAATTTTTAACCTTTAATTAACAATTTGATAGCTTAAACAAATTTAAAAAATCACGATTTAACAATTACTTAACATAATTTCAGCTTATATTTGCATTTAAGTCGTTTTTAAAGCCTCAATCTTTCAAAAAATCAATTGTAAATAAAAAATGACAAAAAAAATATTTAAAAATTTGTTAGTGTATTTTTTACACTATGAATTTTTTTACTATATTTGTAGAGTAATAAACGGAACGATGTTTGTTCACAATAAAAAAGATAAAAACATCCTTACTGAAACTTAAGTTTCGAATAGGATTTAAGACAAAGCCTGGCTCATAACAGGTTTATATTTGGTTAGAAAAAAAGGAGACGCTTGGATGAGGTCTCCTTTTTCTTTTACAGCAAATTCCAAATAGCTGATTGATTTTTTTTTCAACAGACAATAGTTGTAATAATCGTTTAGGATTATAAACAAGAACAGATTGAGGATCAAGCAAAAAAGTTGGGGAGTTGAGAAGTTTATTTAATTTTGTTCAACATTATTATTTTGGACAGCTTTGATAAGCTTTAACTAAGAGTTAGCTTTTGAAAGATTGATATGTTTTGCTGCAATTTGATTTATCCAAGTAAACAGCTTGATCTTGTTTTCATCATAAGCCGGGATTGAATACCAAACTTCAATAAAAACATTTTCCAAAACCACCGCTGCCTTATCTTGATCGACACAAGCTCTGAGTATATTGCCGTAAATAGCAGAAGCATATTTATCATAGAGCATCTTAAATGCACCATCTTCTTTTGCTCTTAACTGATCTGAGAATGCCACTTCATCGGATAACCAAACTTTGAAGATTTGATCTGATTCGCAATCCTGAATTTCCGTGGTTGACAACTGCATTTTGTAGGGCTAATAAACTGATAACACAGCGATGTCTATATTGTTCTTTGCTGCTCAGAGAATCAAACAACTGGTTGGAATACAACCTAAACGAGTAAATTTTTCGTTGAATGGAGCGCATTATTTGTTACTAAATTTAAAACAAATTAAAATCCAGAAGTATTTAGAGATGATTTGTACCTTTGCCTGGAATGAAGATCTTAATCTACTTATTAAGCTTTATAATCATCAGTTTATCCTGCATCAATTGTGAGGATGTTATGGCTATGGTTAGTCATTCTGAAATATCGAGCGCCAGTATAGAAAAATCTAAAGGCATAACCGAGCAAGATAATTGCTCTCCATTATGTACCTGCAACTGTTGTGGTCAGCTTTTGATAGCAAACGTTCCGATTTCTATTCCTAAAATACTGAAAAGATCAATTCCGAAAAAAGAGTCAAACGCTTACAACAGTAATTTCATTTCCAGCTACGTACAAAATATCTGGCAACCGCCAAAGTTGAATAATCACTTTAACGGGTAACCGTTGAATTCAGGACTACATCCATTTATTCAATTTTACAAATACATCAATGCGAAAAATAATTTTATTGTTCTGCACAGTTTTGTGCATTACAGCTGCTTATGCACAGAATTCATTTAAAATAATAGTCAAGAATAAGGACACCAAAGGCACTTTGAGTGATGCAACTATCTTATTAAAAAACACCACTATTGTTGCTAAAACTTCAGCCGATGGCATAGCAGTACTCAACAATATCCCAAATGGAAAGCAAACACTGATTATCAGAAATGTCGGTTTTCAAGAACAACAATTAGCACTTCTATTCCCTAATAATCAAGATCAACCATTGGAAATTTTAATGGAAGAAGCTGACGAGGAACTCGAAGAGGTGATTGTATCTTCTACCAGAACAAGCAGAACTATCCAAAATACGCCTACTAGAGTAGAAACCATTGAACTGGAAGAAATAGACGAGAAAAGCAACATGCGCCCCGCAAATGTGTCCATGATTTTGCATGAAAGCACCGGTATTGCAGTACAACAAACTTCAGCAACAAGTGCAAACGCCAGTATTAGGATCCAGGGTTTGGATGGGAGGTACACCCAACTTTTAAAAGATGGTTACGCCAGTTTTGGAAATTTTGCCAGCGGATTGAGCATCTTAGAAATTCCGCCGCTGGATCTAGCCCAGGTTGAAATTATCAAAGGTCCATCTTCTACCCTTTTTGGTGCTGGTGCAATTGCAGGTGTGGTCAATTTTATATCACGGTCTCCGAGAGAAAAGGCCGATCTCAATTTCATCCTTAACCAATCGAACGTTGGGCAAACCAATATTGGAGCTTTTACCATGCAGAGAAGCAAAAAAATTGGCTACAGCCTACTTGCACTTAGTAATTTTCAAAAGGCATACGATGTAGACAGAGACGATTTTACCGAGCTGCCAAAAACCAGTGATTTCACCATTCACCCTAAGCTGTTTATTTATCCAAGCGATAAAACCACCATTGTTATTGGCAATGCGTTTACAAAGAGTGAAAGAACTGGAGGGGACATTTTTGTAGTAAACGATGGAGTTGATGCGAATCACCGTTACTTTGAGGCTAATAATACCATCCGAAACACCACCACACTAGATTTCAGCTATCAAACTGCAGAAAAAGATTTGCTAAAAGTAAAAACTAGTTTCAATTATTTTAAACGTGGAATAGCCATTCCCGATTATAATTTTAATGGGGTGAACTATAACTCGTACACTGACATTAGTTATTTAAGAACTTTGAAAGATCAAAGTTTAATTTTTGGCGGTAATGTGGTTTATGATAAATTTAATGAGCAAGACCAAACGCTTTTTAAAAAGGATTTCACAACCAGAACAGCTGGCGTTTATGCACAACATACCTGGGATATTTCGGATAAGTTTAAGTTGGAAAGCGGTTTACGAGCCGATTTCGTTAACTACTTTAACGCCAATTATAGTGAAGATGAGAACTTCATTTTACCCCGTGTGTCTGCACTATATAAATTTGATGATCATTGGAGCTCGAGAATTGGGGGTGGATTAGGCTATAAAACGCCTACCCTTTTTACAGAGCAAACAGAAACTTTCCAATACCAAAACCTGCAAGCACTAAATAATGTAAAAGCAGAAAGAAGTTACGGTGGGACAGCCGATGTAAATTATAGAACAAGCATAGGTGACGATTGGCTAATTAGCTTCAATCAAATGTTTTTTTATACCCGAATTAATAACTCCACCATTTTACTTCAACAAGCAAACGGCAGTTTCTTTTTCGATAATACCAAAGCACCTGTTACAAGTTTAGGGTTTGAAACCAATGCGAAAATAATTTTCCATGAATATTTTAAACTTTTTGCCGGTTATACATTTACCGATGCAAAGGCCGATTATCTACCCGTAATCCAGAATATTAGATTGCTACCAAAAAATAAACTTAACCTGGCTTTACTTTATGAAAAGGAAGGAAACTTTAAAATGGGTTTAGAAGGTTATTTTACCGATAAACAATACTTATACAATAACCAGCAAACCAACGCTTTTTGGGAGTTTGGTTTTATGGCCGAAAAGATTTTTGGAAAGTTTTCAATTTTTATAAACGCCGAAAATTTTACCGACACCAGGCAAAGCAGATATAAAAGTGTAGTTAACGGATCGCACCTAAACCCTACGTTCGACGACATCTGGACCCATACAGAAGGTAGAACCTTCAACTGCGGCATCAAGTTTAAACTATAATATTTATTTATAGAAATAAACTTGTAACTATCAGCTCTTATCGTATCTTTGCACCCTCCTTGGAAGCTTCCACTCCAAGGATTAAGAAAGCTTTTCAGCAATGAAAGGCTTTTCTTATTTAGACGTTTTCTTCATCTAAAGCTTTAGATGCTCCTATTTACTTTTAAAAATGGTAACAGCCAACGGTGGTAGCGTAATATCAATCGAATACTCTTGATGATTATAGCCAACAGCGTTAGGCACAATATCTCCCCTATTATTGATGCCACTTCCGTAATAGATGATATCGTCAGAGTTAAATATTTCCTGCCATTTGGTTTTAAAAGGCACACCGATACGATAGTTTTCCCTTACTACAGGGGTAAAATTCAAGGCAATTATTAAAGTATCTTTCGCCTTTGGTCCCTTCCTCATAAATGCAAAAACCGATTCGCTTGCATTATCGGCATCCAACCATTGAAAACCTTCATAACTAAAATTAAAATGATATAAGGCAGGCTCTTTCCGATACAGAAAATTTAATGCCTTAACAGTTTCTTGCATCCCTTTATGTGGTGCATATTGAAGCAAATGCCAATCTAATGATTTAGTAAAGTTCCATTCATTGGTATCTGCAAACTCATTGCCCATAAAAAGCAACTTTGCTCCAGGATGGGTAAACATGTAGCCGTAAAGTGCCCTTAAATTGGCGAATTTCTGCCAATCATCTCCAGGCATCTTATAAAGCATAGGCGATTTACCATGAACCACTTCATCATGCGAAAAAGGAAGCATGAAGTTTTCGGTAAAAGCATAAGTCATGCTAAAACTTAATTGATTATGGTGGTGCTTTCTACCCAGCGTATCAACCTTGAAATATTTTAAGGTATCATTCATCCAGCCCATCATCCATTTCATACCGAAACCTAAACCACCCGCATGAACCGGATGGGTAACGCCAGGATATGTGCTACTTTCTTCGGCAATGGTTTGAACCCCTTCAAAATCACCATATACAGCCACATTAAGATCTTGAAGAAATTTAATTGCGCCGAAGTTTTCAGGGCCGCCCTGATCATTTGTTGCGGCATCACCCTCCTCACGAGAGAAGTTAAAATACAACATCGATGCCACCGCGTCAACACGCAATCCGTCGGCATGATACTGATCCAGCCAAAATATCGCGTTACTGATTAAAAATGAGCGCACTTCGGGCCTGTCGTAATTAAAAATATAAGATTTCCAATCGGGATGAAACCCCTTACGCATATCGGCATGCTCATATAAATGCGTTCCGTCGAATTCATAAAGGCCATGTCTATCTCCAGGAAAGTGCGATGGAACCCAATCTAAAATGACCGCGATATTCGCTTTGTGAAGTGCATCAATAAGGTGCATCAAATCTTCAGGTGTTCCGTAACGGGAGCTTGCACCAAAGTAGCCCGTTATTTGATATCCCCAACTTGGAAAGAATGGAAACTCCATAACCGGCATTAACTCTACATGGGTAAAACCCATTTCCTTAATATATGGAACCAATCGGCCCGCAACCTCCCTGGCTGTTAACACCCTTTCAGGATTGCCCGGATCGCGTTCCCAAGAGCCTAAATGCAATTCATAAACCGAGATAGGCTGATCGAGTGCATTAAGCTTTGGCCTCTTTGCCAGCCATGATTTATCTTTCCAGGTATAATCGGTATCCCACACAATAGATGCCGTTTGGGGCGGATGTTCCCATTTACGGGCATAAGGATCGCCTTTTAAATGTTCAGATTCATCAAATCCTTTAACAAAATATTTATATACATCGCCTTTTGCCAAGCCAGGAAGAAAACCTTCCCAAATGCCCGATTTATCCCACCGTTTACTTAATGGATGACCCGTATTATTCCAATCATTAAAATCTCCAACAACACTTACTCTTGTAGCATTAGGCGCCCAAACGGCAAAATAAGTTCCAGCGGTTTTCTCCAGAACAACAAGATGAGAACCCATTTTTTCATACAACCTAAAATGCTTTCCGACCAAGAAAAGATCAATATCATAATCGGTAAACAAACTGTGTACCCAAACTGATTTACTGGTGTCGATTTTTGTTAAAGCTGCTTTTGTATCTGAAACTTTCTTTGTTTTTGACATAATCTTTTTGGCTAGACGTATTTAGATGTGAGATCGGAGTTAAAAACTCCCAAATAATCATTAGCCCCAAAAACTAAACAGCATTTGGGGCTAAAAGATTTAAAGACTTAGAATCTGTATTTCGGCAAATGTTTTAAGGCACTTAAAGTGAAGAACATTTTTATCATCAGTATAAAAATCAGTTACCTCTTTATTATCCACTATAATTTTTTTCACCTTAAATTTAACGCCCATTACATTACAAGCATAAAACTCATAATTAGGTGTATACAAGCCTTCTATCCGTTGATTAACTTTCAAAAGTTGGTTATCTGCTTTAACAGTAAACTTTTTTTCCAAGTAAATATCTTGCTCAAAGGCAAAAGTATCGCCGTGATCTTCATACATGTATGAGTTCACTTCGTAATCGCTTTGGTAAATATTTAAAGTTACTTCTGTGATTGATTTCTCATCCACATACTGCATCACCGGATACTCTGGAATAACCGAACCTGCTCTTACAAACATTGGCATGCTATCAATCTTCGCCTCCACCGTGTATTCGTTGCCACCGTCTAACACTTCATTTGTCCAGAAATTGTACCAGGTTCCTTTTGGAAGATATACTTTCCTTGAAATTGCCCCCTGCTCTAAAACAGGACAAATCAATAATTTATCTCCATAACAAAATTCATCCTGGCGGAAACTGTTGCTGATATTTTCTTGCTCAAGCATCACTAATGGACGCAAAATCGGAAATCCGTAACGGTGATGCTCCCAGAAAACGGAGTACAGGTAAGGCATTAAACGATACCTCAACTCAATAAATTTTCTATTGATATCTTCGAAGAATTCGCCAAAGCTCCAAGGTTCACGTTCTGCGGTATCACCTGCAGAGTGTGCTCTCATAAAAGGAGAAAAAGTACCCAACTGAATCCAGCGGGTGAATAATTCGCCATCAGGCTCCCCACTAAAACCGCCAATATCGGTTCCGCAAAAAGGAACGCCTGAAACTGATAACCGTTGGCATTGAATGTTACCAATTTTTAAATGTTCCCAAGTGGCAATGTTATCACCTGTCCACACGCTGGCATAGCGTTGCATACCTGAATAACCAGCTCGGGTGATGGTAAAAGGACGTTTATTGCGCATCAGCTTTTTCAAACCTTCGTAGGTTGAACGCACCATTTGCATGCCATAAACATTGTGTGCCTTGCGGTGCGAGCCACGGTAACCGTCGTAATTGTGGCGAACATCGTTAGGAAAAGTGCCTGAACCAAAAACTGCAGGTTCGTTCATATCGTTCCAGAAACCCGCAACACCCATATCAACTAATTCTTCATATAATTTGCCCCACCATTTCCGCACTTTAGGATTTGTAAAATCAGGAAACTGGCAACGGCCCGGCCAAACATGGCCTTCCATAAAATAATCATCGCTTCGGCGGCAGAAATATTTATTGTCCTTTCCTTCTTTGAAAACCCAATAATCATCATCCACCTTAATTCCCGGGTCGATCATTACTACAGTTTTAAAACCATCATCAGACAGTTCTTTGATCATTCTGCGTGGATCTGGGAAATATTTTTTATTCCAGGTGAAACAACGATAACCATCCATATAATCGATATCCAAATAAATGGCATCACATGGGATTTTACGGTCTCTAAATTGTTTCGCTATTTCTTTAACCTTAGTCTCAGGGTAATAACTCCAGCGGCACTGTTGGTAACCTAAAGTCCATTTTGGAGGCATAGGATGCGTACCCGTTAAACTTGCATAACGTTTAACCACATCCATGATATGTGGACCATGTATGTAATAGTATTGCAATTCTCCCCCATCTGCCCAAAAACTCGTTTTAGAAACATCTTCGCCACCAAAATCGAAATACGATTTGAAGGTGTTATCAAAGAAGATTCCGTACGCAGCCTGATTATGAAGCCCGATGTAAAAAGGTATTGTTCTGTAAAGTGGATCCT
Organism: Pedobacter sp. MC2016-05; assembly: GCF_026239735.1. Taxonomy (GTDB): domain Bacteria; phylum Bacteroidota; class Bacteroidia; order Sphingobacteriales; family Sphingobacteriaceae; genus Pedobacter. Next base: position 306,129 of record NZ_JAPIVT010000003.1, on the reverse strand, counting down.
GGTTCCAGCCGAAAGAATAAGCATCGGTGTTCCAGTTTTCGAAACGGCGACCACGTAAATTGAAATTACCCGATTTATCACCTAAGCCAAAGAAGTTTTCTTCGGGATGGCATTTTTTCGTGGCATAAATATAGTAGCCTCCAAAATCGGTGTTTTCTTCCCAGTGCATAGAATTCGCCTCATCAACCATCACCAAGTTCGTAATGTTATCATGAAATGAAACATGAAAATTGGCTTTTTCTATTTTACAGGTAACCGAATGGGTTGATACGGTGTAATGATCTTCGTGCTCCTGCATTTTAAATACAGAAACTTTTTGATCTACTTCAGGCACTGCATAAGAAAAATCATCCAAAAATACACCATGTGGCGCCAGGCGAACGCGAATAATTTCATCGCTCACTACCCGAATCTCTACTTTAGCATCACCATCTGAAAAATAAAAACGGTTACCTTCTTTCTTAACTTTCTTTACTGTGCCAAGATATTGTTTAACAATAGGCTTAACAGATATATCAACTGGGTTATTTAGATGCTGTATTTCTTGTTCCTTATCGATCAGATCACTTACCTCGTTTATTTTGTCGTTATTCTCTTCCATCCTTATTTATTCAAAAATTTAATTTAATAGCTCTTAAACTGGGATGTGCTTAAGAAAGTACTATAATACAAATATTTTATAAAAGGGGGGTATTAAATAATAAATAAAAAGCCCCGAATATTAATATCCGGGGGCTTCACGAACGCGAACATTTTTAATCCCTATGGATTGAAAGAGAATGCCAAATAATATATAGCACCCGCTGCTGGGTTACCATAAGATGTAATGTAATATTTGTTCATCACGTTAGAACCTCCCAATTTGATAGACGATTTTACTGATGGTATTTTGTAACTCACCTGCGCATCTAAAGAGCTATAAGCTGGCACATCGCCTGAGGCAAATGAAGAGTTCCAATAAAATTTATCTTGCCAACGGTAAGACAAGTTAAAGCCTACGTTTTTAATAATTTCTTTGTTTCCAAAGCCCAGGTTGAAGCGAACTTTTGGTGTATTAAAATCGTTAATATAATTTACCGGAAGATCGCCAATTTGATTGTATGAAACGTTTCCACTAAAATTGTAGTTACCCACTAAATAATCTAACCCTAACGCCGCACCATAAGAGGTTACTTCTCCTTCAGCATTTACCGGAACTCCAAACTTAACAAAAGTTGGACTGGCTAAATTGCCCACGTTCTGGTAAACATCTACAGCGGTAATAAAATCTTTGTAAATATTATAATAACCATAAGCATCAATCAATAGGTTCGGCAAGATTAATCCTTTGTAACCTAACTCATAAGACTGCACACTTTCCGGACGAACACCTCTCGCATCAAAGGTATATTGCTGCAATAAAGCAGGGTTTGGCGTGCCTGTTGCGGCTGATGCCAAGAAAGCACGGTAACTCACATCGGTAAATGCTTTATTAGTATTCAAATTGTATTTACCGAACATAACTTCAGGCAAACCACCAATTAAACGTTGCGATCCACCTCCAACTGATAAATCGATGTATTGATTTTGAGTGGTTGGATTGCGATAACCAGTTTGGTAAGAAGCCCTGATGTTATTGTTTTTAGCTACGGTGAAAACCCCGGTAATACGTGGGGTAAAACGGCCTTCGAAATTCATGCTTTTATCATAACGACCGGCAAAAGTAAATTTCACTTTATCATTAAATAGTTTTTTACCTATTTGAGCGAAAGCGCCATATTCATTAATGTCGATAGAACTGGTTAAATCGTTAAAGATTGTTCCTGCCGAATTTAAATCGTACAAACGATATGAAGCACCCACTTGAAACTCTACCACATTGTTAAAGGCATTGGTAAAATTGTACATTCCTTCGTAGTGGTATAAATTCGATTTGTCGTCAAACTTAGCACCGTAAACACCCGAACCGAAATTAGTGGTGCTAATGTTGGTGTTCATAATATTTTGTTTAGCGGTTTCAAACTGCGGGCTACCTGGCTCAAATCTACCCTGGTTAGCTACACCTCTTGCAGTTACATGGGCAGCAGCATCACTTTGTCCGGCGGCTCTTGCACCTACGTAATTTCCAATATATTGTGGAAACCAAGTGGTTGATGCTTTAGATACTTCATTAATATAACTTCCTAAAATAGACGAAATGTATGAATCGCCTGAACGCTCTTGGGTGGTGTACCCTTTAATAGAGAAATCTTGCCCTTTAACCTCTAATTTGTACTGACCAATATTGAAGTTTCGCAAAGAGTAACGATCGGAACCTGTATAAACCGAAGTTCCTGTGCCCCAGTTTGCCTGTGCAACTGCTTGAATGGTATTGGTGATGTTGTAATACACCGCACCGGAAGCTTTCAACGATTTGGTATCATAATCAACCAAATCACGCTCATTGTAACCTGTCCTCGATACATTTTGATCTGGAATTAAGTTTGCTTTTAAGCCCACATAAAATGGAAGATAATTTTGTACCGCCGGACGTAAGCCAGCTGGCAAACCAGCCAGAAAACCTGCCTGTTGTGCCGCATTAGGAATAGCTGCCCCAAAAGCACCATCCATCAAAGCTTTAATATTTGGAATAGCACCACCAGAACCAGCATTGATTCCTGATATCGTTGCATTTTGAACGCTTAAAGCTACATTACGCATGTTCTGACTCACCTCATCGCCATAAACATTTATTCCATCGTAGTTGTTGTCGCTATTGCGGTCTCCAGATTTGAACGTTCTTGCATTGCGATCAAAGTTCGAATAGTTGGTACCCATCCAATCTTTCGCCTGTAAAAACGAGAAAGCCGCTTTAACCCCAAACTTATTGTTCCATGATTTTGCTAAACGAACATCCAATTGGTTAAAAGGCTGTACGCTGTTGTTATCATCATTTACGTGGTTAATGCCTGTTTTGTATTGAAAACTAGCACCCTGATATTTGAATGGATCTTTAGAAGTCATTAGTAGAGTACCATTAATACCGCCAGCACCATATAAAGCGGATGAAGCTCCTGGTAAAAGTTCTACATTATCTACATCAAGTTCCGTAATACCCACAATATTACCAACTGAAAAGTTCAAACCTGGCGCCTGGTTATCCATTCCATCGATGTATTGATTGAAACGGGTATTACCATTTGAGTTGAAACCACGTGTATTAATGGATTTAAAGGTTAAGCTTTGCATGCTACTTTCTACACCTTTCATGTTGTTCAAGGCATCATAAAAAGATGGTGCAGCAATTTCTCTAATTGAAGCAGCGCTCATTCGCTCTATAGAAACAGGCGATTCTAATATACGTTCCGGAGTTCTCGATGCAGAAACCACCACGTCACCTCCTAAAACTACAGCGCCTTCCAATTCGATGTTAATTCCAGCAGTGTTGCCAGTTACCTGACGCTCTACTGTGCCATAGCCTACATAAGATGCCACTAAAGTAAATGGCACTTTGGCAGATGTACTGAAAGAAAAACTTCCATCACCAGATGATGCAGTACCACCAGTTTGACCTTTTATGGTTACACTTACTCCAGCGAGGCCTTGTTTTGATTCCTTATCTTTAACGGTTCCACTAACCGTGATGTTCTGTGCCTTTGCCGCAATATTTATTGCAAATACAAAGAATAACACATATAAGATTTGTGTAAAGTTCCTACTCATAAATGATTAAAATTTGGTTAGTTGTATTATTAGTTAGGATAAACTTAAATGCTTTTTTTGAATTAAACAAATTATGTTTGCATAATAATTTCGATTCATTTTATAATTTGGATTGATAATCAGTTTGTTGTATTTTCATTCAATTAAAATCACCATTTTACTTTATCTTAGTCACCTGATAGTTTTCAGCTAACCATTATTTATGAATAAAATTAAAGCTCTATTCTGTGTAATAATTCCCATAACACTCGCCTTTTTATTTAATACGAAAATTGGCCAAAATCCGCCGCTGCTGAAATTTCTGAACCCTTTTATGGGGTTTTGGCAAAATGCTGAAAACAATCATTTTATTTTTAATCATAAAGCAAAAATTAAAGGCGCAATTGATAAAATCGAAATCGTTTTTGATGACAGAATGATCCCTCATATTTTCGCCCAAAACGATCACGATCTTTATTTGGCACAAGGTTACGTAACAGCCATGCATCGCCTTTGGCAAATGGATTTTCAAACGCGTTTTGCCGCAGGAAGAATTAGTGAAGTGGTTGGAGAAAAAGCAATTGAAGTTGATCGTTACCAACGTAGAATGGGCATGGTTTATGGCGCTGAACATTCGCTAAAAGGAATGATGGCCGACCCAAAAGCCAAAGAAATGATTTTAGCATATACCGAAGGCATCAATGCTTATATCAAAACGCTTTCTCATTCTAATTACCCGCTGGAATATAAGTTACTGGATTTTAAACCTGAAAACTGGACGCCTATTAAGTGCGCCCTGTTATTGAAACAAATGTCGGCCGTTTTGGCAATGGGTTCCGACGAGTTTTACATGACTAACATTCTGAAAAAATTTGGACCTGAAGTCACTAAAGATCTTTTTCCTGATTATCCTTTTAAAGAAGACCCAATCATTCCCGTGGGTAGCAAGTGGGATTTCACCCCTTTAACAACTCCAAAAACGCCTCAAAGCTTTAGCGATGCCACCACGGGCGATGTAAAAACAAAAGAAAAAATTGAAGGTATTGGAAGTAACAATTGGGCACTTTCTGGCTCGAAAACGGCTTCTGGATATCCAATTCTAGCCAATGATCCACACTTGGATTTAACGCTTCCATCTATCTGGTACCAGATTCAGCTACATGCACCTGGGGTAAATACCTATGGCGTTTCTTTACCTGGTGCACCAGGAGTAATTATAGGTTTTAACCAAAAAATTGCCTGGGGCGTAACCAATGTTGCTGCCGATGTGCTGGATTTCTATCAGATTAAATTCAAGGATTCATCTCACAATGAATATTGGTACAATAACAAATGGAACAAAACAACCAGGCGTTTAGAAAACATCAAAATCCGTGGAAGCAAAGATGAAATCGATACGGTTTACTATACGCACCATGGTCCTGTAGTTTACTTTCAAAAACCTAAATATGGCAGAGCCGATAACGTGCCCGTTGGAGATGCATTGAGATGGATTGCACACGATCGGTCAAACGAGTTAATGACTTTTTATTATCTGAATCGAGGAAGTAACTATAACGATTACCGCAAGGCACTCACATTTTATACCGCACCAGCTCAAAATTTTGTGTTCGCCAGTATAGATAACGATATCGCCATTACACCAAATGGAAAATTTCCACTAAAATGGAAAGAACAAGGTAAGTTTATTTTAAATGGAACCGATCCGGCTTATGATTGGCAGGGATGGATTCCAGCGGCTCAAAACCCAACAGTCAAAAACCCACCACGTGGCTTCGTAAGTTCGGCAAATCAATCCTCAACCGACCCAACTTACCCTTATTACATCAATTGGGAATTTGCGCCCTACGAAAGAGGAAAGAGAATTAATGATCGCTTAGGTGCCATGAGCAAAGCAACGATGGACAGCATTAGGCTAATGCAAACCGATAACTACAGCATTTTGGCTCAAAACGTTCTGCCGGCAGTCGTACCGTTGTTAAACCCAGAAAGTTTAAATGCGACACAAAAAGAAGCCTTGAGCTATATAAACAAGTGGAGCAAACGTTACGATGCGGATGAAATTGCAGCCAGCGTTTTTGAAATCTGGACCAAGCGTTTAGCTTTCAATATCTGGAATGATGAATTTGTAGTGAAAGGCATTCCGATGCGTTATCCTTCGAGAGACCGTACCGTGGAAATGATCTTGAAAGAACCAAATGCCAAGTGGTATGACAACATCAACACCAAGCAAAAAGAAACACTTCCTGATTTGGTAAACGAAGCTTTCAAATACAGTTGCGATAGTTTAGAACGCCGTTTTGGCCCGATAAATAAAGATTGGCGATGGAGCAATGTAAAGCAAACGAATGTACCACACCTTGCGAAAATTCCAGGTTTCGGCTCTAAAATTCTCCAAATTGGTGGAGCAAAAAGCACCATTAATGCCATCAGTGAAACCAACGGACCATCATGGAGGATGGTGATTGAACTAGGTAAAACGCCAAAAGGTCATGGTGTTTACCCAGGCGGTCAATCTGGAAATCCGGGCAGTAAATTTTATGATAATATGGTGGATACCTGGGCAAGTGGTCAGCTGTATGACTTGTTTTACATGCAAACTCCTGATGATAAATCCGGAAAAATAATCTCTCGTTTAAAAATTTCAAAATAGTTTAAAATGGTATTTATCGTTATCGTCATAATTTGTTTTTTACTTCAAATGATTGCGCCTTGGTGGGTAATTATTGTAGTTGCGTTTGCCACCTGTGGCATTATCGGTAAAACAGCTAAGATTGCCTTCTGGCAATCTTTCTTTGCCATTTTTTTACTGTGGATTGGCTATGCTTTATTTAAAAGTTTACCTAACGACAACGTTTTGGCGGGTCGCGTTGCAGTAATGACAGGAATTAAAATTTGGTGGGCGCTACTATTAGTTACCGGAATATTAAGCGGATTGGTTGCCGGCATCAGCGGTTTTTGTGGCTATCATTTTAGAATGGCCATGCTTGCTAAAAAAACTGACGAGAAGTTAGCATAATGCTTCGTACTTTTGCAGGGTGATGCTGCTTACTGAAGATATCTTTTCAATACACAATGATGATGAGTTTAGTGCTCATGCTTTGTCCGTTTTTAACCACCAGGTTACGCATTGTGAAATTTACAGGCAATACGTTCATCATTTAAAAGTTGATGTGGCGGAAGTAAAGCGCCTGGAAGAAATTCCCTTTCTTCCCATCAGCTTTTTTAAAACGCACAGTATTTTAAGCAGTCAACTTCCTGTTGAAATCACCTTTAGCAGTTCGGGCACCACTGGAATGATTCAAAGCAGTCATCACGTAACCAATGTAAAACTTTACGAGCAAAGCTATCTACAAGCTTTTGATCAATTTTACGGAAACATTCGCAATTATTGTTTTTTAGCCTTGCTTCCCTCCTACCAACAGCGGTCGGGCTCTTCTTTAATTTATATGGTTAACGATTTAATCGAAAAAAGCAATCATCTTGAAAGCGGTTATTTCCTTTATAATCATGATGATTTGTACCAAACTTTGCTTGCCCTTAAAACGAATAACCAACCAACTGTTTTAATTGGCGTAACCTATGCCCTACTTGATTTTATTGAAAATTTCGATATCGATTTCCCTGATTTAATTGTAATGGAAACCGGTGGAATGAAAGGAAAACGCAAAGAAATGGTTCGGGAAGAGTTGCATGCACAATTGACTCAAGGTTTTGGCGTATCCACCATCCATAGCGAATACGGAATGACGGAATTGCTCTCTCAGGCTTATTCTTTAGGTGATGGGGTTTTCAACTGCCCCAAGTGGATGAAAGTTTTGATTCGTGATACGAATGACCCATTATCGTTAGTAAAAAACGGAAAAACCGGTGGCATTAATGTAATCGATTTAGCAAATATAAATTCATGCTCTTTTATTGCTACGCAGGATTTAGGCAGAGTCAACAGCGATGGCAGTTTTGAAGTTTTAGGTAGGTTTGATAATGCCGATATTAGAGGTTGTAATTTGTTGGTGCAGTAACTAAGTTTTAAATCTTTTATCAAAAACGAAGTCTCTTCTGTTTACAAGATTAATTTTTTTACTATCTGGATGGTGAGGATTGATAATAAAATTAAATTCTTCCTCAAGTATAATGGATGGAACCTTCATCAACAGATAAATTCCATCGCGAACAAACTTATCGCCTATTTTTTTTAGTTCATCCGCTGTCTGAGGATCTCTCCAATCCTCAGGCAAATCAAAAATGCTGATGTCATATATTTTATCATCTGGTACATCAAATGTAGCAAGAACAAAAGGGCGGTCTACTTGCTCTGGACTTAAATGCACTAGTACTTCCATTACTGCCATGGCTCTGCTTTCCGCCAAATACACAACAGCTGTTCCTTTATTATTCCACCGGCCGCCGTATTGTTTAGCACCAGCGCCACTTAAATCTTCAATATATTTTGAAGATGAAATTCTATAGATTAACATTAACTAAATATCCCGTGCTCGATTCGGCCTAAAATGTCTGATACGATGGTGAAACCAATATGTGTATCTAAAAGATCAAAAGGAATTTCGCCACCTAATGCATAATTGGGAGATTTTATCCAACTGTTAAATGCTTTGGCACTACCTAAAACCTCAATGCCCCTTTCGTATAACCTTGCAAGTTCAATGGCCCGATCGGCATACTCCGTTTTAACCAATGTATCTGGCGTATACCGTTGTAAAGTTCTATCCGAAATGTGTAATACTGCTGCAATTTCTTCTATCGTTAAAGAAATCTGTTTTGCTAGAGCAGTTATTGATTTTTTGGCAATCCCTTTACGGGCGAGTTTAAGCAAATCATAATCAGAATAATTGGCGAAGGAATTACCCATCATGGCCACCATAGGTGTATGCATGACGTTTCCGTAAGCTATTATTCGCTCTTCAACAACTTTTGACTCTTCAACTTTCCTTTTCATAACCGACAATCTTACCCAAATATATGCATTTTGTCTGGTAATAAAAAAGCCTCAAAAAAAAGTCCTAGAATGATCTAAGACTTTTTGAAACAAAATATTTTACTGAATCTTATTCCGCGATCAGCAGGAAATAGTTTTTCTTACCTTTCTGAACAACGATGAATTGATCATTAATCAAATGATCGGCATTGAAGATCTGTGTTGCTTCACCAACCTTTTCTTTATTTACCGAAACACCGCCACCTTGAATCAACTTTTTGGTTTCTCCTTTTGAAGGAAATACGGAAGCTTTCTCAGCCAGTAATGTAGCAGCATCTATTCCATTAGCCAGTTCTGCTTTCGAAATTTTGAATTGAGGAATTCCCTCGAACATCTCTAATACTTGTCTTTCCGAAAGGGTTTTCAAAAATTCAAGAGATCCGTTTCCGAATAAAAATTCGGAAGTTTTGATTGCTGTTTCTAACGCTTCTACCGAGTGCGTTTTAACGGTGATGTCTTCAGCCAACGCTTTTTGCAAAATTCGCAAGTGCGGTGCTGTATCATGTTCAGCCTCTAAAGCTTCGATTTCGGTTTTGGTTTTTAGCGTAAATATTCTGATCCATTTTTTAACATCATCATCTGATGCATTTAACCAAAACTGATAAAATTTATATGGAGAAGTTTTTTCGGGATCTAACCAAACCGCACCACTTTCGGTTTTACCGAATTTTGTTCCGTCGGCTTTTTTAATTAATTGCGTAGTAATCGCATAAGCTGTTCCAGCATCTTTTCTTCTAATCAGTTCTGTTCCGGTAACAATATTTCCCCACTGGTCTGATCCACCCATTTGAACCAAACAGTTTTCGTTTTTCCATAAATGATAAAAATCGTATCCCTGAATCAACTGGTAGCAAAATTCGGTAAATGACAATCCAGAATCACCTTCTAAGCGTCTTTTTACGCTATCCTTTGCCATCATATAGTTAACGGTAATATGTTTACCAACGTCTCTAATGAAGGTGAAAAGATTCATATCCTTAAACCAATCGGCGTTGTTTACCATCACGGCACCATTGCCACCATCCTCAAAGGTTAAGAATTTAGCCAATTGCTTCTTCATCCCTTTCAGGTTGTGTTCAATCATCTCCGGTGTTTGCAAATTACGCTCATCAGATTTTCCTGATGGATCGCCCACCATTCCTGTAGCACCACCAACTAAAGCATAAGGCTTATGACCAGCTTTCTGGAAATGAATTAAAGTCATGATTTGAGTGAGATGGCCAACATGTAAAGAATCTGCAGTTGGGTCAAATCCGATATAACCAGAAGTCATACCTTCGTTTAACTTTTCTTCAGTATTCGGCATAATATCATGCAGCATGCCACGCCACCTTAATTCTTCAACAAAATTCGTCATTGTACAAACACGTTTATAATTGTGCGTGCAAAGATAAAATTTTAGCTTAGTTTAAAGCAAATTAGTTGGTAAGTGTAAACCAGCTTTTAAAATCAGCCTTGGCAGCGTTAAAATCAGCATGGCCAATTAAACAATTTAGCGCAATGTCGCTGCGAATAGCCTGGTTTGGAACGCCTGAATTGCCCAACCAATTCTCGCACAATTTAATGATTAAAGATACTTCCTTATCTTCAACAGCATCCATATCAGTGGCATTTAGCGCCACATATTCATCTTTGTTTATACCTACGGGCAAATCCCAATGTTTACCAGCTGTATCATTAACCATCATAGGGCGCAATACAGGATTCATTCTGATAAAATCTATAGGTTTTGCAGGCATCGATGAATTCAAAATCATGTAAGCTATAAAAGCTGCTGTATCAGGCGGATCGTTCAAAATACTGGTTCCCATTTTTTGGATATCCTTGATCAAACCAGGCGCTTCGTGTTTCGCTTTCAATTCATCGTAACGCACAGGAATTTCTTCATCGTATTGCAGTTGCGAAACCGATCCCGTACCTATTGAAAGAACTTGAATGTGCTCAATTTGATACTGCTCGCGGTTGCAAATGGCCTCAGTAACGGCTGCTAAAACTGGATTATTATTACCTGTTACGCCGCCATCCCAATAAAATTTGAGCTTATTATTTACTTTGAACGCCGCAGGTTCGTTAAAGTAATTAACGGGTGCCGTACTCGAAGCGTGAATGGCCTCAACCAAACTCACTAAACAATCTGAAGGCGTTTTGGCAGTAGCAGGCAAATTTTTAAGTTTCCGCTCTATTACCGATGTAGATGCCAAGCTATCGCAATCTGTTCGAAACATTTCTGCCCGGTTACGATAGTAATCGTATCCGATAATTAAAAACTGAGTTTTGATATCTCCGTTAACCGCAACATGTTGTGGAATGTGCATCAGATCAATTTGTGATATTTTTGGGAGAATATCTTTTAAGGCTTGATATTTTCGTTTTGTAGCATATTTTGCACCTATTTTGAAAATTCGAGCTACGCTGGAAAGCAAACTTTTTTCAAAAAAACTTAATCTGGAAAATACCTTACTCCTCAATTGTTCATCGCCAAAAATCTTTTCAATTTCTGATAAACGAAGGTTCTCGGCCATAGCGGCGGCAACGAGGCTCCCGCCACTATTGGCAGCCACCAAATCGAATTTTGACAATACCTCATGCCCTGTTGGATCAGGATTATTAAAAGTTTCTGCAAAGAGCTTTCTTAAACATTTTACTTGAATAAGCGCCCAGGATCCGCCTCCATCTAAAGAAAGAATCCTGTAAGTTTTGGGATGAGGCATGATGATCAATTATGGTAATTAAATTTATAAATAATTAACTTACAAAACAATACAGGTTCGAACCCGAACATTTACCCATTTCAGTTTTTAGGCAATAAAGAAAACATTAACTTGTGAGCATGAATTTCCTGTCCCACTACTACTTCGATAAATCAAATGATGATGCCAATGTGGTTTTGGGAACAGTATTGCCTGACTTAATAAAAAACGCTTCCAAAGAAGCCAATTTATACCCTCAAAAAAACGAATTCCTTTTCTTAGGAAATCCTGATGAAGAATCGCTATTAAGAGGCTGGAAAAGACATCTCGCAGTTGATTTACTTTTCCACTCTTCCAATTTTTTCTTGGAAAAAACTACTGAATTGAAGTTCCTTATAAAACCAATTGTCGAAGATACGCCTGTTCGACCCTCGTTTTTAGCACACATCGGGTTAGAACTGATACTTGATCACCTACTAATAGAACATAATCTCATTCAGGTAAATCATTTTTACGACAAATTATCGGCGGTGAAAAAGGAATCACTAGGAGATTTCCTTACGCATTGTGGCTTGAAAGATCAGTCGGTTTTTTTTAAATTCATGGAAGGTTTCATTAGTAGCAAGTACCTTTTAAGCTATCAAAAATTAGAAAACATCAGCTATGCGCTAAATAGAATTTGCATGCGTTTGTGGCCAGAAACTTTAAACGAAAAGCAATTGGCAGCGCTAACATTTCAATTGGGAATATTTAAGGAAACGCTGGAGAAAGATTTTATGAAAATTTTCGAGGAGATATCGGATCAATTATCCGGCAGTTAATTATTTTTCCAAACGAATCCTAAAGCAACTCATCCTTTTTTTATATTTGCTCTTATGTCGCTATTTGCAATTAAAGAAGAAATGGATGCGCTGGTTGCCGAGTTAAACCAGCATAATTACAATTATTATGTGCTGGCTATGCCAACCATTGGCGATTATGAGTTTGATAAAAAGCTTAAGCATCTTGCTGAATTAGAAAAGGCAAATCCTGATTTTGCTGATCCAAACTCTCCTACTCAACGCGTAGGTGGCGACATTACCAAAAACTTCATTACCGTAAATCATAAATACCCAATGTTATCGCTGGGTAATACTTATAATGAACAGGATCTTCGCGATTTTGACGAACGGATTCGAAAAGCAATCGGCGATAACTTTGAATACGTTTGCGAATTAAAGTTTGACGGATTATCAATCAGCCTCACTTATGAAAACGGAAAATTGCTAAGAGCAGTAACCCGTGGCGATGGAACCAAAGGTGATGACGTGACAAATAATGTTAAAACCATCCATACTATCCCGCATCAAATCAAAACTGAAAAAGCACCAGAGCATTTCGAAATTCGGGGAGAGATTTTTATGCATAAGGCCGCGTTTCTGCGTTTAAATGCTGCACGTGAAGAATTAGGAGAAATTCCTTACGCTAATCCACGCAACTTTGCTTCCGGAACGATAAAAATGCAAGACAGCAAGGAAGTTGCGAAGAGACCTCTAGATGGTTTCATCTATTTTCTATACACCGATAAAAACGAATTTAAAAATCATTGGGATAGCCTGCAGGAGGTTAAAAATTGGGGCTTTCATGTGTGCGAGCACAATCGCTTGGTCAAAAATATTGATGATGTCCTGGCATTCATTCACCATTGGGAAACCGAACGTTTTAAACTGAGTTACGATATTGATGGAATCGTGATTAAGGTAAACAGTTATGCCCAGCAACAAGAACTTGGTTTTACAGCTAAATCTCCGCGTTGGGCAATCTCCTATAAATATAAAGCTGCTGAAGTGGAAACCGTTTTAGAGAAGGTAACCTATCAGGTTGGTCGAACTGGCGCAGTAACGCCCGTAGCTAATTTAAAGCCTGTTTTATTGGCAGGAACGACTGTTAAAAGAGCTACTTTGCATAATGCAAACGAAATCGAAAGATTGGATTTACATGTGGGCGATACGGTTTACGTTGAAAAAGGCGGAGAAATCATTCCAAAAATAATAAAAGTGAATTTAGATAAAAGAGTTGAAGGCTCCAATCGTGTTCATTATCTACACAACTGCCCGGAATGCGAAACTGAACTGATTAGAAAAGAAGGAGAGGCGGTGCACTATTGTCCGAACGATGAAGGTTGCCCGCCACAAATCGTCGGAAAAATTCAACATTTTATTTCACGCAAAGCGATGAACATTGATGGCCTCGGTGATGAAACTATTGAAACTTTTTATAAACATGGCTTAGTCAATCACATTAGCGATCTTTATACTTTACATTTAAAATCAGATCAGTTAAAAAGCTTAGATCGGTTTGGCGAACGCTCCATTGAAAACATGCTTGCTGGAATCGAAAAATCAAAAGAAATGCCATTTGAGAAAGTGCTTTTCGGATTAGGTATTCGTTATGTGGGCGAAACGGTAGCAAAGAAACTAGCCGCTGGCGTAAAAAATATTGACAACTTATCTCGTGCTACAATGGACGAATTAATTGCCATAGATGAAATTGGGCAACGCATTGCCGAAAGCATTGTTGAATATTTCGCAAAAAAAGAGCATTTAGAGCAGGTTCAACTATTAAAAGTAGCGGGTTTGCGGTTCGAAATTGAAGAAAAGGTAATTGAACTGGCCAGTGATAAACTTATTGGAAAAACATTCGTAATTTCGGGCGTTTTTGAAAATTATGGCCGCGAAGAACTGAAAGATATTATTGAGGCAAATGGTGGAAAAATTTTGAGCGGAATATCAGGTAAATTAAATTATTTGGTAGCCGGTGATAATATGGGACCATCCAAGTTAGAGAAAGCAACCAAACTAAATATTCCCATCATCAGTGATGCAGAACTTTTAGAAATGATAAAATAAAATAAGAGCGTGATTGAATGAGTGAACGATAGAATGCTTAACACATTCATTTAATCTCTTATTCAAAATTCAATAATTATAAATTAAAATGAACAAATTTCAGGGTACTGGTGTGGCATTGGTTACACCTTTCAACACAGATGGATCTGTTGATTATGATGGTTTAAAAAACCTGATTAATCACTTGGTCGACGGAGGGATAGATTACCTCGTTTCTTTAGGTACAACCGGCGAAACCGCTACGATGACCAAGGAGGAAAAGAAGAAGGTGTGGGCCTATACTGCTGAAATAAACAACAATAGATTACCATTAGTTGCTGGCATTGGTGGAAATAATACCTTGGCAGTTGCAGAAGATATCAAATCCTTTGATGCAACCGGCTATAGTGCCATTTTATCTGTAAGTCCTTACTACAACAAACCAACTCAGGAAGGGATTTATCAACACTATAAATATTTAGCCGAGGTTTCAGCTTTGGATTTAATTCTATACAACGTTCCAGGAAGAACGATGAGTAACATGACTCCGGAAACGACTTGCAGATTGGCGCATGATTTCAAAAATATCATTGCAACTAAAGAAGCTTCGGGGAGTTTTGACCAATTTAATCAAATTATGAGGGATAAACCAGAAGATTTTCTATTAATTTCTGGTGATGATCCTATTACCCTGCCCATGATTGCTTTAGGTGCATCGGGAATTATTTCTGTAATTGCAAATGCTTTACCACGACAGTTTTCTGATATAGTGAGAAAATGTTTAGCCGGCGATTTTAAAGGCGCTACTCCTGCACACTTAAGTTTGGTAGAATTTACCCGTCTAGCTTTCGCAGAAGGAAACCCAGCGGGAATAAAAGCTGCACTTAAACATTTGGGTTTTTGTGATGATACAGTAAGGTTACCATTGATTAAAGTGTCTTCAACACTAGAACAATCCATTATCAAAGAGATTGAAAAATTAGGTCAATTTGCTTAAAAAACAAAAGAAGTCAAGTTCAAAAAACTTGACTTCTTTAAATATCTATATCGCTTAAGCTTTATTTTTAGTGTCCTGAACCTCCAAACGGATCGCCTGAGCTAAGTTTTTCAAATCCTGCATGCCTTTACGAATTCTTGTTCCTGCGGCACTGTTTCCTTTGTTATAAAATTTGTCTGCATCAGCTTCTAAAGCTGCAACCAGACTTTTTACTTCTTCAAATTTTTTCATTTTTTAGTACTCCTACAATTTTAAAGGTTTGATTTTTAATTATATAACTCGAATTTAATAGGTTTGTTGTAGAAACAAAAATTTTTAACTGAATAAAAATCGCCGTTAATGCCGTTTTTTTCCACACTGAAACGTTTTATGAACATCAGTAATTATAAATTAAAAAGCAACAAGCTCACTTACAGTATATTAAGAAAACTCACTCACAAAAAAGCCCTTTAAACTAGTTTAAAGGGCTTTTAAAATATAATTATCGATTAAGCTATTGCAAACTGATTCTCTTTATAATAGCCATTTTCAAGCTTTTCAGCAACCTCGCTAAAAGCATCTAAGGTACGTTGAACATCTTCTAATGTGTGTACAGCTGTTGGAATTAGGCGAAGCTCGATCATTCCTTTCGGAATTACCGGATAAACAACAATCGAACAGAAAATGCTGTAGTTCTGGCGTAAATCGAACGTGATTGCTGTAGCATCAGTAAGCTCTCCTTTTAAGAAAACTGGCGTTACCACAGAATCAGTTACACCTAAATCGAAGCCTCTTTCACGTAGTCCTTTTTGTAAAGTCATCGCAATTTCCCACAACTTATCTTTAAGTTCTGGTTTGCTCTTTAACAATTCCAAACGTTTTAATAATCCTTTAACCATTGGCATTGGCAACGCCTTAGCAAAAGTTTGTGAACGCATATTATATCTTAAAAAGTTGGTAATCTCCTCAGTAGACGCTACGAAAGCGCCAATACCAGCCATCGATTTCGCAAAGGTTCCGAAGTAAACATCAATACCTTCGATACAATCCTGAGCTTCGTGCGTACCTGCACCTGTTTTACCCATCGTACCAAAACCGTGAGCGTCATCAACCAAAATACGGAAATCAAACTCTTTCTTTAGATCAACAATCTCTTTTAGTTTACCTTGCGCTCCACTCATACCAAAAACACCTTCGGTGATCAATAAAATACCTCCGCCAGATTCTTTGGTTAATTTCGTAGCACGCTCTAATTGTTTTTTCGCACTTGTAATATCATTGTGTTGGTACACGAAACGTTTACCCATGTGTAAACGAAGACCATCTATAATACAAGCATGAGATTCGCCGTCATACACAATCACATCATTTCTATCCACCAAAGTATCGATGATAGAAACCATCCCCTGATAACCATAATTCAATAAAAATGCATCAGGTTTGCCCACAAATGCTGCAAGTTCCTGCTCCAATTGTTCGTGGTATTTGGAGTTTCCACTCATCATACGGGCACCCATCGGGTAAGCCATACCAAATTCTGCAGCTGCATCAGCATCTGCTTTTCTAACTTCTGGGTGGTTGGCTAAACCTAAATAATTGTTTAAGCTCCAAACCAAATGCTCTTTTCCTTTGAATTGCATGTGAGGTGCAATTTCTCCCTCTAATTTTGGAAACGAGAAATACCCATGAGACCATTTTTGGTGTTGACCAAGCGGGCCCATGTGCTTTGCTATCTTTTCAAATATATCCAATGTATTATGTGTTTTTGATAATAAAAATTTTGCGAATTTACGGTTTATTTGGCTTAAAATCAATCAGATTAATCTTCCGCTTGTCAATAAGATTTCTAACACTCGAAATTTATGCCAAAAAAGCCCCGATAGTAAATCGAGGCTTTAAAATTATATTTGGTTTGATTTAATCAACATTATCGTGTAAGAAAGAATTGTTTGGTCTAATCTCTGTACCACCATCTTGATCGTTACTTAAAGTGAAACGACTTACCTGCGATTCAGAAGAATGTTGAACTTGCTGTAACTGCATTTGTTTGCGTTTGTAAGCAGGTTCATTTTCTAATTCTTGCAAGCCGTTTGTAGTGCGCAATTTCATGCTTAAATCTTTCAGACGTAAGATACGTTCTTTAGATTTTTTCAACTGCTCTTCCATTGATTCATCATTTTTGTCATCATCCAAACCCGCAACAGACATTTCCACTTCTGGCTCCCGAGCAGGTTGTACCGCTGGTGTTTCGAACACGAAATTGGTTTCTGCCAATTTCACTTCAAACTCGAAACCAGTTTCCTGTGGTTCTTCTACCTGAGGCTCTTCTTCAATTAAAGTATGACGAACAACATTATTTTCAGGCTCCTGAACTTTTTGAGGTTCAGCTTTCGCAAACATTCCACCGAAAAGATCAGCTTGTGAAACTTCCTCTTTAGCTTTCAAAACCGGCTCGTAACTTGGAGCAGCTTTTGGCTGAATAAAAGAATTTATCGGCTCAACTGGGCGAACTAGTGGCGCTTCTTCAGGAGTTAATAAAGAAATCTTCTTTTTGTTTTTCTCTTCATGAACACGCTCTTCAGATGTTTGGAAGCCAGTAGCGATAATAGTTACCGATAATTTCTCTCCTAATGATTCATCTGTACAGTTCCCCCAAATTAAATCAGCAGATAAACCTGCTTTTTCCTGAATGTAATCAGTAATGATGGAAACTTCATCCATTGTTACTTCCTGAACACCAGAACTGATGTTCAATAGAATATATCGGGCACCTTCAATTTCGTTATCTTTTAATAGTGGAGATGCTAAAGCACCCTCAACTGCTTGTAAAGCACGATCTTCACCGTCAGCTGCATGACTTCCCATAATGGCGACACCACTTTCTTTCATTACAGTACGCACATCCTTAAAGTCCACGTTTATATAACCTGGAACCGTGATGATCTCTGCAATACCTTTTGCTGCTGTTGTTAAAATATCATCGGCCTGACCAAATGCAGAACCTAACGTTAAATTCCCGAAGATCTCACGCAATCTATCATTAGAGATCACCAAATAAGAATCTACATATTTTTTCAATTCTTCCATGCCCTCATCAGCCTGAAGCTTACGTCTTTTTCCTTCAAAAGAGAATGGCGTGGTAATAATGGCAACTGTTAAAATATCAAGTTCTTTAGCAGCTTTGGCAATAATGGGAGATGCACCAGTTCCGGTACCACCACCCATTCCAGCAGTAATAAACAACATTTTGGTTGTACTACCCAACATGGCTTTAATATCATCGATATTTTCTATCGCAGAGTTTTTGCCAACCTCCGGAATAGAACCAGCACCCATCCCTTCAGTTAAACTAGCGCCTAATTGTACCTTGTTAGGTATCGGACTAGATTCCAAAGCTTGGGCATCTGTATTACAAATAATAAAGTCTACACCAGTAATACCCGACAGGTACATATGGTTAACTGCGTTGCCGCCACCGCCCCCAACACCAATTACTTTGATGATTGATGACTTATCTTTTAACATTTCGAACTGCATATCTTTATGAATCAGTTGTTTAAAAAGTTTTAAATTCTGTTCATTACTCAACGTAATATTAACACTTTTTCAACAGACGTTTTCCACAAGTGTTAAGAATGTGGAAAACTCACATGTTGTTGAAAAAAACTTAGCTTTTCAGATAATCTTCATCGCTAACATTCATATCATCTTGAATGAATGTTTTTGTTTTGGCTAGAAGTTTATCAAATAAACCTGGACCGCGTTTTTCTTTTTCTTTTTGTGCTTTTGGCTTTTCTACATAAACACCTGGCTGTTTCATTTCCTCAATTAATTCTTCAGCTTTCTGAATACCTTTAATTAATAAACCAACACTGGTAGCATACATTGGGCTTTTCAGATCATCGTAAATCGCCTTTGGCATATCTTCATATTTAGATAAATGCTCATTTGGATAACCGATGCGGCAATCTAAACCCGTTACATATTCTACCGCCTGCGATAAGTGTTTCAATAAAGCACCACCACCCGTGATTACAATTCCGCCGATTAGCTTTTTCTCATAACCAGAAGATTTGATCTCATAGTAAACATGCTCGATGATTTCTTCCATACGGGCCTGGATAACATAAGCCAGGTTTTTAACCGAAATTTCTTTCGGCTCACGACCACGAAGACCAGGAACGCAAATAATTTCGTTTTCCTTATTTTCTTCGGCCAAAGCAGAACCAAAACGTGTTTTCAATAACTCAGCCTGGTTGCGCATTACTGAACAACCTTCTCTAATATCTTCAGTTACGCTATTTCCCCCAAATGGAATCACAGCGGTATGACGAATAATACCCTCGTGAAAGATGGCAATATCGGTAGTTCCACCACCTATATCAACCAATGCAATACCTGCTTCTTTTTCTTCATCGCTCAACACCGATTCAGAAGAAGCCAATGGCTCAAGAATCAGATCCTGAGTTTGCAATCCTGCGTTATTTACACATTTGATTATATTTTTAACCGCTGTAACCTGCCCGGAGATAATATGAAAATTAGCCTCTAAACGTACGCCGGCCATCCCGATAGGATCTTTGATACCAGGTTCGTTATCAATGGTAAACTCTTGTGGCAATACATGGATAATTTCCTCACCTGGAGGCATCACCAATTTAAACATATCATCAATTAACTTATCGATATCTTTTTTACCGATTTCATTATTTAATTCTCTTCTTGTTAAAATTCCGCGGTGCTGCAAGCTTTTAATGTGTTGTCCGGCAATACCAACATTTACCACCTGTATTTCTACATTTGATTGTCCACTCGCCACCTCAACCGCCTGAGCAATGCCCTGCACTGTTTTTTGAATGTTAGAAACTACTCCTCGTGTCACCCCCGCCGATTCTGCCTTTCCTATTCCTAAAATTTCTATCTTACCATGTTGGGTTCTACGGCCAACGATAACACATATTTTTGTAGTACCGATATCTAATCCTACTACAATGGGAGACTGACTGGTAAATTTTGCCTTGTCCATATTCGTTAATTTTGTTGAGTTTTATATTGTTTTTCTAGGGCTCTGATTTCTTTTTCTCTCTCCAGCTTCATTTGGGCTGCAGATTTTGTATTTGTTTTTTTCTTTTCCGTTGTTTGCGAAGTCGCCGGCTTTTGTTCCTTTGGCTTAACAGCTGCTGTTATTACTGGTTTTTTGATTTCAGTCTGTGCTGGAGCAACTGCTTTCACTTCTGGCTTTTTCGGCTCAGCGGTTTTCGTTTCCGTCTTTTTCGGAACAACAGCAGCAGTTTGTTCTACAATAGCATCGCTGATTACATTTCTGATTAGCGAATCGGCTACCTTTTGTTGTATTCTCAAACTATCTGAAGATGAAATTGTTTTTCGCTTCCTGGCAATTGCTGTAGAATCTCTTTTTTCGCAAACTATTTGATTGGTATATTTAATATTAATTGTTCTGTAAGCATCCCAACCTACTTGTGGCATTGCTTTCTTGTAAAATAGCAAAAGGTTAGTCATCTTTTTTTCCAAAGAATCGGCATTACCTAGAATGATGCGCTGATCACCTACGCGGGGAATCAGTTCAATATCATTTTTTTGATCTACAACCAATTGCTCGATCTGCGAATCCCACAAAGTATCTCTCTTGATAAATAAAGCAGTTTTATAAATATCATGAGCCAATTTGGTATGCAGGGTATCAACTCTACTTCCAAAAACCTCTGTTATATTTCCAGTTGCCACCAATACATTTGCAGTAAAATTTGATGAGATTGGCATTTTCAAGCCGTCGTTATCAATATAAAAATCCTGACCGCTGCTGTTTAAGATCCTCACTACCGGCTGGCGCTGCTTCACTTCTATGTGCAATACACCATCCATTTCTACGTACACTTTCGCAAAGGCGATGTATGGATTTGATTGTAGCTTCTTCTCTATCTTATGGATATTTATATTTTCGATATTTCGTCCCAGCAAAACGCCCTGATCTTCTCTTAAAATTTGATCAATTTCTTCTCTCTCGATAAAGTTATCTGCTCCCGGTATTAAAATTTTAACATCCGTACATTTAACCGTTTGCTTTTTAATGTTGATGAAACTTAAAAGCACCACCACACCAGCCAGGCTTATTAGCCATGCAAATCCGGTAAATATTGCGCTCCAGTTTATTCTTTTAAGCATGGTTTAATGCATTTTTCAGAGGTTCAATAATCGTATCGATATCGCCCGCTCCAACCGTCAAAATTAACTCAGGTTTTGTGTCCTTAACATACTGAACCACAGAATATTTTCCACATATCTGTTTATTCTTCAGGTTGATTTTATTTAATAAAAACTTCGAATCAATACCTTCCAAAGGCAATTCCCTAGCCGGATATATTTCCAACAGTAACAAATCATCAGCTGTGCTTAAAACTTTTGCAAAGTCATCAGCAAAATCCCGTGTACGCGTAAACAAGTGTGGCTGAAAAATAACGGTAAGCTTCTTATCTGGATATAGCTGACGAACCGCATCGAAACAAGCTCTTAATTCTTCAGGATGATGGGCATAATCATCAATGTAAATCTGGCTATCGTTATTTACGATGTATTCGAACCTGCGTTTTACGCCTTTAAAGTTTGCTACTGCTTGCTTAATTTTATCTGCATCAATTCCCAGTTTTAAAGCAATTGCAATGGCAACCGTAGTATTTTCTACATTGTGCCTGCCGGGCAACATTAAACTGATGTCTTTAATCTGGATACCATTATCCATATAATCAAATACAAATTTCGACCCTTCTACACGAAGATTTACGGCCTTAGCGGTTGCAGTTGTGCTTGCTGCATAGCTAATGCTATTGTTCAATGGCAAACCCTCATAGGCGTAAAGTGTACCGTTTGGCTTTAGTTGGCCAGCATACAATTGAAAAGATTCATCTAGATGGCTTTTATCTCCAAAAATATCTAAATGATCGGCATCCATTGAAGTAACCACAGCAATATCAGGATTTAACGTTAAAAATGAACGATCATATTCGTCTGCCTCAACCACTACCACATTATTCTTCCCAAACAATACGTTGCTGTTGTAGTTACTGGTAATTCCGCCCAAAAAAGCAGTACAATCGTAACCTGTATCTTTTAAAATATGCGCAACAATTGATGAGGTAGTGGTTTTGCCATGTGTACCTGCAATGCCAATACAAAACATGCCTTTACTGATGATGCCTAAAACCTCCGATCGTTTTTTAAGACTGAAGCCTTTATCGATGAAGTGATTTAAAATTTTGGAATCTTTTGGAATAGCAGGGGTGTAAACAACTAAGGTATCATCATGATGATCTAAAAATGCGCAAGGCAGAGATGCTGACTCATCCAAATAAGTGATCAAAATGCCTTCCTGTTCCAAAGTCTCGGTCAATTTCGTTTTGGTTTTATCGTAACCACAAACCACTTGACCGCGTTTAGCAAAATAACGAGCAAGCGCACTCATGCCGATACCACCGATACCTACAAAAAACACTCTATTTATTTTACTTAGTTCCATTTTTTTTTAAGCTAAAAGCAGAAAGACCAAAGTGAAAAGCTTTTTCTTTCTATCGGTTATATATTCCTTGGCTTTGAGATTGCTTCGTACCTCGCAATGACGAATTGTCAATTATGCTTTGGTAATTCAGCTTTAATCTTAAGCTTTTATCAATTTCAAGACTTCTCCGGCAATAATTTCATCTGCTTCTGGCAAAGCCATTTTACCTATATTTTCAGCCAGTTTTTCACGCTGTTCTTTATCATTCAAAAGCGACAACGCTTGCTTCACCAATGTATCTTCAGCGAAACGGTCGTTAATAAGTAGTGCGGCACCATTTTTAACCAAAGCCATCGCATTTTTGGTTTGATGATCTTCGGCTACGTTAGGAGAAGGCACCAAAATGACTGGTTTCTTGATTAGACAAAGTTCCGCGATCGTTCCCGCTCCTGCCCTACTGATAATCACATCTGCAGCCGCATAAGCCAAATCCATTTTATTCAAAAACTCCAGAATGCGTACGTTTGGATGATACTCCAGGCCCAAACGCTCAATAATTCCATTGTAATAATATTTACCCGTTTGCCAAACCACTTGCACATCCTGTGCGATGATTTCTGGCAAATGTTCTTCAATCGCTTTGTTCAGTGTACCAGCTCCTAAACTTCCGCCTGTAACAATTATAGTTTTCTTCAATGGATCGAGTTTCAACAGTTCAGCACCTGCGTGGTGTTTTCCCTTGATATCAACTACTTCTTTGCGAACCGGATTCCCGGTTTTCAAAATTCGATCAGAAGGGAAGAATTGATCCATTTCATCGAAAGCAACGCAAATTTTTGAAGCCTTTCTACCCAGCCACTTATTGGTTACACCAGCATAAGAATTCTGCTCCTGAATGAGGTATGGAATTCCTTTTAATGATGCTGCATACAATAACGGACCAGAGGCATAACCCCCAACGCCCACTACGGCATCTGGTTTAAAATCATTAATAATTTGCATCGCTCTGCGTACACTGCCGATAACTTTAAATGGCAAGGCAAGATTTTTAACAATCGAACCCCGCTGCATCCCGCTGATGTTTAAGCCTATTATTTTATATCCGGCAGCTGGAACTTTTTCCATTTCCATGCGGCCATTTGCACCCACAAACAGAATTTCACAAGCAGGAACCAAGCGCTTAAGCGCATTGGCTATGGCTACGGCGGGGAAAATATGCCCGCCGGTGCCACCACCTGATATGATAATTTTTGGGGAATTATTCATTTGTTATTTAATTATTGACATTCTTTATGCTCGTCTTTGCGAGGCACGAAGTAATCTCATTTGCTATATATTTAAAAGATTGCCTCGTCATGCTTCCTGGCAATGACGATAAATAGCTACCCAAACGCCGGTATCTCTCCTACAATCACTTTATTCTTTACTTTCTCTTTATCTTCTTTTGCTATGGCACCTGCGTTTTCCTCAACGTCTCTGCTTACACTTAATATAATTCCGAAGGCTACGCTGGTAAAAATCATCGAAGTTCCGCCCATGCTCACCAATGGCAAAGGCACTCCTGTTACCGGACCTAAACCCACCGCCACCGCCATGTTTGCAAAAGCCTGAATGGTTAAGCTAAAACTCAATCCAGCTGCCAGTAAAGCCCCAAATGCCTTGGGGGCCTTGGTCACGATTTTTATACATCGGTATAAAAGTACCAGGTACAGTACCATGATTATAATTCCTCCCAGTGTCCCCCATTCTTCAATAATAATGGCGAAAATAAAATCGGAATACGGGTGTGGTAGGAAATTCCGTTGCGTACTATTACCTGGCCCTTTACCAAAAACCCCTCCAGTAGCTAAAGCAATTTTTGCCTGATCTGCCTGAAAAGTTTTATCTGAATGTTGCATCTCGGGATGGATGAATGAATTGATACGCGACATATAAGTCTTTCTTCTAGGCCCGAGAAAAAACACAAACAACAACAATACAAATCCACCAGCGCAAACAATTGCAATCTGTTTAATACTAATACGCCCGATGATTAAGAGCAAAATACTTACACCAAACAACATTAAGGCCGTAGACAAATTGGCTAATGCAATTAAAACGAAAACCACACAAACAGAGCCCATAATTGGCACAAACGACTCTTTAACGTTTTTGATGTTTTCTTGTTTCTTGGTCAACATTCTGGCCAAAAAGGTAATTAATGCCAGCTTTGCTAAATCGGAGGTTTGGAACGTAAGTCCAATTACCGGAATTTTAACCCAACGCGATGCATCGTTCAAATTTGTTCCGAATATTAAGGTATAAACCAAAAGCGGAATGGTTACTATCATCAAAATTTTCGAAATACCGGCATAATAGCGGTAATCTAATAAGTGGGCAATGTATATCATCCCAATCCCCATTAAAACAAAAATTAAGTGCTTGGTTAGAAGCAGCTTTTCTACCGCCTCACCTTTTTTATAGGCTAAAGTTCCTGTTGCACTGTAAACGGCCATTACAGAAATAAGCGAAAGCAGGATGATGATCAACCAGATCCATCTATCGCCTTTAGTTTTGTTAAGTAGTGCTTGAAACATATAATTAAGCCTCCTTTTATAATTCTTTTACTGCCGCTTTGAATTGATTACCGCGGTCTTCATAATTTTTGAACAAATCGAAACTGGCACAAGCTGGCGATAACAATACCGCATCACCACGTTTAGCCAAATGAAAAGCAATCTGTGCTGCTTCATCAGCCGAAAAAGTATTCACAATTACCTCAACATCATCCTCGAAAGCATCGTGGATACGTTTATTATCCTTACCTAAACATACAATTGCCTTTACTTTGCTCTTCACCAAGTCTTTAAGCATATTGTAATCGTTACCTTTATCCACGCCACCCATAATTAACACTACATCGGTTGTCATGCTTTCCAAAGCATACCAGGTAGAGTTTACATTTGTAGCTTTACTGTCGTTGATGAAATCAATTCCCGAAATTTTTGCCACATGCTCCAGCCTATGCTCAATATTTTTGAAATTGCCCATACTTTCACGAATGGTCGCATTTCGTAACTCTAAAACCTTCGCTACAATGCCCGAAGCCATAGAGTTGTAAATGTTGTGCTTGCCTTGTAAGGCTAAATCTGAAATAGACATGGTGAATTGGTTATTTGGTTCAGTAAGGATATGTATGATTTGCTCGTGTAAGTAAGCGCCTTTTTTTAATGTGTTTCTGATTGAAAAAGAATATGTTTTAGCCAGTGGCTGGTTGTTTGCTAACGCTTTTTTGCTTTCTTCGTCATCTTCACAGTAAATAAGAACATCGTTAGCAGTTTGATTTTGGATGATGCGCATTTTTGACGCAGCGTAATTCTCCAATTTATAGTCATATCGATCTAAATGATCGGGAGTGATGTTCAAGAGCACAGCGATATCGGCTTTGAAATGAAACATATCATCAAGCATAAAGCTGGAGATCTCCAAAACGTAATAGTCGAAATTTTCTGTGGCTACCTGAGCGGCAAAACTATGACCGATATTGCCTGCCAAACCCACATTTAACCCGGCATTCTTTAGGATGTGGTAAGTAAGCAGACTGGTTGTCGATTTACCGTTAGAACCCGTAATGCAGATCATTTTTGCATCTGTATAGCGGCCAGCAAATTCAATTTCCGAAATCACTGAAATATTTTTAGCAACCAATTTTTTAATAATTGGCGCCGTAGCCGGAATACCAGGACTCTTTATTACTTCGGTAGCATTTAGAATCAGTTCTTCAGTATGTTTTT
The DNA here is from genome assembly GCF_026239735.1 of Pedobacter sp. MC2016-05. Classification (GTDB taxonomy): domain Bacteria; phylum Bacteroidota; class Bacteroidia; order Sphingobacteriales; family Sphingobacteriaceae; genus Pedobacter. Next base: position 279,657 of record NZ_JAPIVT010000003.1, on the reverse strand, counting down.
CAGATTCGAAAGGGATGTTTAGCTTTTCTAATGCCGATTTATATTTATCAGTAATAACACCAAAATCAGATACAAAAACATCAAAGCCTTTTAATTGAGCAAGCTTAGCAGCACCCACTCCACTTTCTCCAGCACCCAAAATAACCACGCGGGCTTGCCCTGCCATTGCTGACTGAGGATTGCTTATTGTGTTATTTTGATTTGTGCTCATTATTTAATTAGTATTAGGTACTTGGTAGATAGTATTTAGAGTGCTAAAGACTATACAGTTGAAATTTTATTTATTTATTTATTCAGTTCGCGTTTTGCATTAACTTTTAACGTTCGACTTTTAACCCTCAATTTTTAACTTCCACCCTATCTCAATTTCAATGTTACGATGGTGATAATGGCAAGCATAATTCCGATAATCCAAAATCTGGTGACAATCTTCGCTTCGTGATAACCTTTCTTTTGATAGTGGTGATGTAACGGGGACATCAGAAAAATTCTCCGCCCTTCTCCAAATCGTTTTTTGGTGTATTTGAAATAAGATACCTGCATAATTACCGAAACCAGTTCCACTAAAAATATTCCGCAAAGAATCGGAATAATCAACTCCTTACGAATCATTAAAGCGAAAGAAGCGATAATACCACCGATGGCCAAACTCCCTGTATCGCCCATAAAAATTTGAGCCGGATAAGAGTTGTACCAAAGGAAACCGACACAGGAACCCACAAAGGCGCCTGCAAAAATCAGCAGTTCTCCAGAGTTGGGGATATACATAATATTCAGATAATCGGCCATTACGGTATTACCTGATACATAAGCCAGAATACCTAAAGTAATCCCAATTACTGCAGATGTACCCGTAGCTAAACCGTCGATACCATCCGTTATGTTTGCGCCATTACTTACTGCAGTGATAATAAAAACAGTAAAAATGATGAACACCAGAAAAGCATATTTCTGATAATCGCCACCTAAAAACTTAAAAACCTTTGCGTAATCGAACTCATTATTCTTGTAAAAAGGCATGTTCGTTTTAGTCGATTTTACATCCTGCGTGTAGTAGAAAGTTTCGCCTTTCTGGCGAAGAACCATCGGCACTGTCGAGGTTGGTTTAACATCATCCTGAACAGTTTCACGAACTACAATATTGGGATGGAAATACATGGTACAACCCACAATTAAACCTAAACCTACTTGTCCAACGACCTTAAAACGACCCGCTAAACCTTCTTTATTTTTTTTGAAAACTTTGATATAGTCGTCCAGGAAACCAACAGCACCCATCCAAACCGTGGTGATAATCATTAAAATCACATACACATTTGTGATATTGGCGAATAACAGGGTTGGAATTAAAATACCCAGCAAAATGATGATACCACCCATTGTCGGCGTACCTTGTTTTTGCATTTGACCTTCTAAACCTAAGTTCCTAACCGTTTCGCCAACTTGTTTCTTGTGTAAAAAATCAATCAACCTACGGCCATACACAGTGGTGATGATCAAGGATAAAATGATAGAAATGGAGGCACGAAACGTGATATACTGAAACAACCTTAATCCAGGAATGTCGTAATGCTTATGCAGGTATTCGAATAATAAATATAACATTAGCTATTAGGGTTAAGTTGTTCAAGTAAAATCTCTTTATCATCAAAATGGTTCCTTACACCATTAATTTCCTGGTATTTTTCATGGCCTTTACCGGCTACTAGTATAATGTCTCCGCTCTGTGCTAAGTGGCAAGCAGTTTTTATCGCTTCTTTTCTATCTAAAATAGATAATGTTTTACGCTTGTTAGTTGGTGAAACGCCAGCTTCCATATCGCTGATGATTGCTTGCGCATCTTCCGTTCTTGGATTATCGGAAGTTAGAATCACCTTATCACTCCAATCGCAGGCAACTTGTGCCATAATTGGCCGCTTGGCTTTATCCCGATCGCCACCGCAGCCAATAACAGTAATAACTTGCTCCGTCCCTTTACGAATATTAGCAATGGTGCTTAAAACATTTTGAACGGCATCAGGTGTGTGTGCATAATCTACAATGCCGATGATTTTATTTGGCGAAGTAATGTAGTCGAAACGCCCTTCAGCCCCTGTTAAGCGACTTAGCAAAGTCAAAACTTTCAATTTATCTTGCTCCAGAAGAATCGCTGTTCCGTAAACTGCAAGTAGATTATAAGCATTGAAAGTACCGACTAACTTAAAAAACACCTCCTTATTATCGATATCTAAATGAAGTCCGTTGAATTGATTCTCGATGATCTTCGCTTTGAAATCAGCAAGTTGCTTAAGCGCATAGGTTTTCTTATTAGCCTGTGTATTTTGCAACATCACCATTCCATTTTTATCATCAATGTTGGTTAATGCAAAAGCCGATTTTGGTAAAACATCAAAAAATGCCTTCTTGGCTTTTAAATAACTGTCGAAGGTTTTATGAAAATCTAAGTGATCGTGAGTGATATTTGAAAAAACACCACCCGAAAACGTTAATCCTTCAATACGATGTTGGGTTACCGCGTGCGAGCTTACTTCCATAAAGCAATAATCGCAACCAGCATTTACCATATCACGCAATAACTGATTCAAAGCAATTGGATTTGGCGTAGTATGCGTTGCGGCAACAACGGTATTGTTAATATAATTTTCAACTGTTGATAAAAGGCCGGTTTTATATCCTAAATCTTTAAAAAGCTTAAATAAAATAGTGGCAATGGTTGTTTTACCATTGGTGCCCGTAATGCCAATTAACTTCAAATCGGCGGATGGATTTCCAAAATAATTACCTGCCACAATACCTAATGCAACAGCAGTATTTTCTACCTTAATATAGGTGACCGTAAAGTCATGCACTTCCGGCAAACTTTCGCAAATAATAACAGCAGCACCTTGAGCAATGGTTTGGTCAATAAACTGGTGACCATCAGCAAGCGTTCCAACTACAGCGAAGAAAACATCATCTTTTCCAACTTTACGAGAATCAAAATTTAGGCTGTTGATTTCCCTATCGGTTTTGCCAACCAATTCTTTAATCGTAATACCGTAAATTAAATCCTGTAATTGCATACTTTTAAATTTTGAATGAGTGAATTTTGAATAAGTGAATGTTAACAGCGATCGCAACATTCTAGCATTCAGTCATACTCTCAATCATTCATTGTTTTTTTTTAATTCAATTCTATTTGTACGCCCAAACCTTTGCCAACCCTTGTACCGGCGGTGATGGATTGAGCGATTACCTTTCCAGACCCAATCACTTTTGTTTTTAAACCTGCATTTCCCAAAAGATAAAGCGCATCTTTTAAGCCCATTCCCGAAACATTTGGCATTATGCCTTTACGTTCCGTATTCTCTTGAAAAACTTCTCCTGCGCTGGTATCAACGATGTTATAATATTCAGATTTTGATGCAAAAAGCGGTTTAAAACCAAATGCTTTGAATACTTTTTGAGTGGCTTTGCTTTGTCCGGCTTTTGTTGGTGGATTGCCTGTATTGCCTACCAGACGCGTAGGTACATCGTTGTACATTTGCATGTCGCTAGCGTAAATACGATCAGCAACCTCTCTAAAAACTGGCCCTGAAACCAATGCACCATAATAACCACCTCGAGGATCATTGATTACCACGATCATAGAATATTTAGGTTTATCGGCAGGAAAATAACCTACAAAAGAAGCTTGATACTGCTTTTTAGCTTTGTAACCTTTATTTGCATCGGCAACCTGAGCAGTACCGGTTTTTCCAGCAATTTTGTAAAGTGGGTTATGAACGTATTGTTTACCACTTCCATCAGTTACCACACCTTCGAGCATCTTTTTCACTTTGCTTAACGTAACGTCAGAACAAATTTTTTCGTTAATTACCCTGGCTTTAAACTGTTCAATTGGATTGCCCAGGCGCCTGATCTCTTTTACGAAAATCGGAGCGATATACTTTCCATTATTAGCTACCGCATTGTAAAACGAAAGCATTTTTAAAGGCGTTAGTTCCATTTCGTAACCATAAGCCATTTGCGGCAAAGTCATTTTACCCCAGCTTTTGTTGGATGGATTTTTAATCGTTGGCCTTGCTTCACCAGGAATTTGCAACTGTAATTTTTCGTTTAAATGCCAATCATATAAATGATCTGTAAACTTTTTAGGATCTGCGCCATATTTACTATTGATTAAATAAGCGATAGCCGCGTTTGATGACTGTTCGAAAGCTTTTTTAACAGTTACTACACCAATACTTCCATGCGAATCTTTGATCATGTGACCAGGAATCTTGTAATTTCCGGTACCCACCATCATGTTCGTATCGATCAATTCATCTTCAAGCAGCGCCATGTATGATGCCAACTTAAAAGTTGAACCCGGATCCTGATTTCCGGCAATTGCGTAATTAAATTTCTCTTTATAAACGCCTTCTTCGACTTTTGAAAAGTTGGCAACTGCCCTAACCTCACCCGTTGCTACTTCCATTACAATCACTACGCCGTGATCAGCATCGAATTTGATGAGTTGTTTCTCCAAAGCGCTTTGAGCCAAATCCTGCATATTTACATCGATGGTAGAAATGATATCTGCTCCATCTTTAGGCGCAACCTCTGCCTCCTCGTTTACTGGAATGTAAACTCCGCCGGCAATACGCTGCATTAATCTTTTACCAGTTTCTCCGTTGATATACTCTTTGTAAGCACCTTCTAATCCCACTCCATTGGCAACGTTCTCATTTTTATAGCCGATGGTACGGGCAGCCAAAGCCTGAAAAGGCAGAATTCTTTTATTTTGCTGAACAGCTATTAAACCTCCACTAAATTTCCCGATATTGTACAAGGGAAAAGTTCTGATGGTTTTTAAATCTGAATAACCTACTTTGCGGTGAATCAGCAAATAACGGGCACTATCCTGGCGACCTTTTCGCAAATAACGGGCGTAATCTTTTGCAGATTTATCCTGAAAAATTTGCGCCAGTTTCATCCCTAATGAATCAACCTTCTCATTAAAAACCTTATCGTCGGCAATTCCACCTGCGAACATATCCATACGAAGTTCATATTCGGGTACAGATGTTGCCAACAAACTACCATCGTTTGAATAAATATTGCCACGAGTAGCCTCTACGTTTACATAACGAGTAGAAAGACTATCGGCCATGGCCTTCCATTTTTTACCTTGCACAAACTGCACCTGACCCAGACGCAGAAATACTGCAAAAGCAAAAAGCACAATTAAGCCAAATGCCAGATATACACGAAGCAAGATGTTTGCTCTAATATTCATCGCTTTTAACAATTATTTTTTTTGGTGGTTCAATTAGTTCCTTTATACCAAGGGTATCTACCTTCTTCGCTACTTCTGTTAATTTGCTTTTAAACATCAGCTCCGCTTTCAAAGATTTATACTCCCATCTCAATTCTTTCACTTCCTTATTTAATTTGTCAATACTACGCACATTGTTTACCGCAAAATGGCTGTTGGCGATGTATATCATTCCTAAAAATGCCAGAAAACACAAATAAGGTAAAGCATCAGTGGCCGCCTCTTTTGATATCAGTCCGTCATTAAAAAGCTTACTGATAAATGAATTACTATCCATTTTCTCTTCTGCTGTTTTCGGTCTTTTAGGCGCCGCTTTTAATTCCGGCTCAGGCCCTATTTCCTCTTCCTCTATCTCCTCTCTGAACCTATTCATATTTTTTCAGCTATTCTAAGTTTCGCACTTCGAGCCCTATTATTTTGCGCAATCTCTTCTTCCGTAGCCACAATTGCCTTACGGGTAATTACATTGAATGGCTTTTGCTGGTTACCAAAAAAGTCTTTCTCTACCTCACCTTGAAATTTACCTTTGGCCATGAAGTTTTTTACCGGCCTATCTTCCAACGAATGATAAGACATCACAACCAGGCGACCTCCTGTCGTCAACACCTCAGAAGCTTGCAGAAGAAAATCTTCCAAAACCTGTATTTCAGCATTTACCTCTATACGCAGCGCCTGAAAAACCTGTGCTAAATATTTATTTTCTTTACCTTTCGGGATATATTCTGAAATGGCTGATTTTAAACTATCGATATCGGTAAAAGGCTTCTCAAGGCGGGCAGTAACAATAGCTCGAGCCAATGATCTGGCGTTTTTAACCTCCCCGTAGATCCCAAATATTTTATGAAGCTTTTCTTCAGAATAAGTGTTTAATACCTGTGCGGCCCTAAGATCGCGGTGTTGATCCATACGCATATCCAAATCGGCGTTAGAACGGATGGAAAAACCACGCTCCGGCACGTCAAACTGATGTGAAGAAACACCAAGATCAGCCAGAATACCATCTACCTGACGAAAACCCTTTAAACGAAGATTATTTTTCAGGAAACCAAAGTTCTGGTCAACGAAAATGAATCGATCATCAGCTACGATATTTGCCTGCGCATCCGGATCCTGATCGAAAGCGATTAAAATTCCTTTCGGACCAAGATGTTTTAAAATTTCCTTCGAATGGCCGCCGCCACCGAAAGTAACATCCACATAAACACCATCTGGCTTAATATTTAACCCATCAATACAAGGCTGCAACATTACAGGAACATGGTAATTATTCACCATCAACACCTCCTTTCTTATCGCCCATTACTTTTTGAGCTAAACTTGCAAAGTTGGCCGGCACATCGTCAAAAATATCTTCGTAAGATTTTTTATCCCAAACCTCAATTCGATCCAGCTGACATGCTAAAACCAAATCACTACCAATGCCAGCATATTCCACCAAAGATTTCGGCAACAAAACACGTCCGGCAGCATCAAGCGAAAGCTCTGTTGCGCCACGAGTAAAGGCCCTTACAAATCTCCTGTTCTCTTCGTCGTAAATATTTAGCTTGGCAAGATCAGCAACAACAGCATCCCAAACAGCTTTTGGATAGATAACAAGATTTTTTTCAAAACCACGGTTGATGATTAAACCCTCATTCTCCGAATTAGGCAATTGTTTCTTAAGCGCAGCGGGTACCATAAGGCGTCCCTTTGCGTCAAGTTTACAATCGAATTCTCCTAAAAGTTGGGTCATAGTGGTATCTACACTTTTTATCTAGTGTAAAAGTAAATAGTTCTACCACTTTTTACCACTTTTTACCACAAAAAAGTTTTCCACATCCTTTTTGTTACATTTAACCTGACAAATGAGACTAAATCAAACATTAGTCTAATAAATAAAAACCTTAAAAACTGATAATTAGGCTATTACAAGCTAGCAACACTGAAGTGAAAGAAATTTAAAAAATATGATTCGGTGGGAGAAATAATACATCAATCCAGTTCATGAGGGGTTGAAGTTACAAAAAAAGCACACGAGAATTGATAATTGAATTTATAATCCCGTTAAGATTTTCTAATGACCAACCAGCTTGACTGAATATTGGCTGATAATTTTTATCCCTTACAAAATAAGAAGCCCTGACTACGGATGTAATCAGGGCGAAAATGAGAGCGAACCTTTTTTGTAATCTAGTTGCCGATACCGTAAAATCTGGCTACCGCCTGATAGTCTTTCATATCAAGCTTATTTTCTTTGGCAACTGCTGTTGCAGTACCGCCAGGAATAATGACATAGCGATATTGAAGTAATGTAGATAGCGCAACTGATCTAGTGTTATCTGCAGTGAAGCGGGTAAATGTAAACCTACCCAATCTTGGCATATAGTTGATGGTACTGAGTTTTGAGCCGGCATAGGAAGTATATGGCAAAGGATAAACACCTCCACCGAAATCCAAATAAACCTGTATCGAACCAGAGTTCAAAATTGAGGTGGTTAATGCCGGCGCCATAAGATCGCCGATTCGAAGCAATGAAGCATCAATTGTAGTATCTCTAAAGTTTTTGGCATAATTCCAGCCAGAGTAAATTACATTAGCTGTTCCTTTTAGTGAAAGCGCAACACCCCAGCCTGTTCCTGTTTTCGGCCCATATAAATTATAGCTTACCTTATCAAGGTAATAGTCCCCCACTGCACCCAAATCAGCAGCTGGAGTAACTGTTCCATTTAAGATTTTACTTCCTGGCACACCGTTCGCTCCATTAGTGCCGTTAGTACCATTTGCGCCAGCGGCTCCTGTTGCTCCAGTCGCCCCGGTAGCCCCAGGTAGCCCAGCGGCCCCTTTCATCGAAAACGGCGTTCCCCATCCCTCAACCTTTTTTGGTCCATAAAAGTTACCTGCGGCTAGATCTAGATAAAAATCACCTAGCTTACCTAATGTGGCATCTGGCCCACCATTTCCACTTAATACCGTACTGCCTGCAGGCCCTGCTATGCCAGGCTCACCTTTTAATCCTTGTTGGGCAATCTCTTTTTTGCAACCTAAAAATGTAAAAAATGCCACTACCATCAGTATGGCTAATAACTTAAAATTTAATTTCGTTTTCATGTCAAACAGTTTAGTTTATTGAATTTGTGTTTCGATCACATTAATTTCAAGAACTAAACTATGCACACCTGGAGATATAAATTTTGATACTGAGTAAAGCTGGCAGTTGGATTAGCAAAAACAGGGTTTCAGTGAGCGAATAAAAAGGCTCCTTCGAGAGAATGAAGGCACTGAAAAAGTCCTTTGGAAAAAAGATTTGAGATACTTCTTCAGAACAAAAAATCCAGTTTAGTGAATTTTTCAGGCTTTATGCGCTGATTATCCCCAAAGAGAACTTACTGCGCAAGATTAATGAGCTTATAGATTTGAGTTTTATATATTAGAACACTGCAGTAAACTACAAAAACTTATCGAGTCTGATGAAGCATTAAGCGAAATCCCAGCAGTAAGGAAGAAACTGAACCTATTGAAGGAAACAGTTGAAGATAACCAGGAGAATTATGCAATATCCAAAGATGTGGATGCGAGGATCGGTCACAAAACAGCCGATAGCAGTTTTTTTGGTTACAACACTCATTTAGCAATGACAGAGGAGCGCATTATAACTGCTGCTGTTGTTACTTCAGCAGAAAAGGGAGCTGGTCCTGAACTGCCAAAGCTGTTGAGCGAGGCCCAGGCCAATGGAATGGAGGTAGTTACCATCATAGGTGATGCAGCCTATTCCGGGAAGAATAATCTCAAGCTCAGCGATGTGAATGGCAATAAAGTAAGGATAGTTGCCAAGATGAACCCTACTATTACCTATGGCACCAGAAAAGAGGAAGAAAAGTTCGATTATAATAAAGACGCTGATATGTTTGTATGCCCTGCAGGGCACCTGGCTATGTACAAACAGGTGCAGGGCAAAAAGGTAGATAAGAGCAATCAGTTAATGACCTAATATTTCAATATCGAAAAATGCAAAGTATGCCCGCTAAGACATGGCTGCTACAAACCGGAAGCCAAAAGCAGGACGTATTCGGTCGCAATAAAAACAGGTGAGCATAAAGAACAGGAAATATTTCAACAGAGCAAATACTTCAAATAGAAATCGAAACACAGCTATAAAATTGAGGCCAAAAATAGTGAATTGAAAAATGTTCATGGATATGGCAGAGCGAACTTCTGTGGCCTGGAAAGCATGAAAATGCAAGGTGCGCTTACGAAATTCGTGGTTAATCTTAAAAGAATTCTCAAATTCTAAAAAAAAAGGATGTTAATTCAAAAAATCTTCCGTGGAAAAACTAACAATGTTCCCCAATTCTCAATATCGAAGGTAAAGTTCGTTATCAAATAAGAAAAATGAAATGCCTTAAAAAAGAAAGCGGATGAACAACTTTAGAGAGCTATTCATCCGCTTTTCTATTCGCAGACCATTTTATATCTACTTTTTTAGTGCCTTCCGTTAAATCGAGGGAACCTTTCACATAAGGTAATACTTATTATTTATTCGTTTATCGCCTTAACACCTGGCAACTCTTTACCTTCCATATACTCTAACAACGCGCCACCGCCAGTTGACACATAACTCACCTCGTCTTCTAAGCCAAACTTAGCAATTGCCGCAGCAGAATCGCCACCACCAATTAATGAGAAAGCACCGTTATTTTTCGTTGCAGCCACAACCGAATCTGCAACAGCTTTTGTACCTACCTGAAAGTTTTCCATTTCAAAAACACCCATTGGGCCATTCCACAATAATGTTTTAGAGTTTTTGATTACATCCTGAAACATAGCTATAGATTTTGGACCAATATCTAATCCCATCCAATCAGCTGGGATCTGACCAGAATCTACATCTTTCCTATCAGCATCATTGGCAAATTTGTCAGCGATTACGGTATCAACAGGAAGAATTAAATTGACCCCTTTCGCTTTAGCTTTTTCTACAAGCTCCAAAGAAAGTTCTTGTTTATCAGCTTCTAATAATGATGTACCAATCTCTCCTCCTTGCGCTTTAGCAAAGGTGTAAGCCATCCCACCACCAATAATGATGTTATCGACTTTATCCAATAACTTTTCAATCAATAAAATTTTATCTGAAACCTTGGCACCGCCCATAATAGCTGTGAACGGACGTTCAGCATGATTTAAAATTTTCTCGGCGTTTTTTACTTCAGAAGCCATCAAATAACCAAAGTATTTTGCATCAGGAAAAAATTGCGCGATGATTGAGGTTGACGCATGTGCTCTGTGCGCAGTCCCGAATGCATCATTTACATATACGTTACCCAATTTCGAAAGCTTCTCTGCAAAAGCGACATCACCTTTTTCTTCTTCTTTGTAAAAACGTAAATTTTCTAATAATAAAACCTCTCCTGGGAAAAGATTCTTCGCTTGATTAACCCCACTTTCTCCAATGCAATCATCGGCGAATTTAACCTCAAGATCGAGCATGCGAGACAAATCGCCAAGAATATGCTTTAAAGAATATTTATCGGTTGGACCATCTTTTGGTCTGCCTAAGTGCGACATTAGCACCACCGATCCTCCATCGTTTAAAATCTTAGTAATAGTAGGCAAAGCAGCACGCATTCTTTTATCGTCGGTAATTTTAAAATCGTCATCCAATGGGACGTTGAAATCTACTCTGATTAGTGCTTTTTTATCTTTGAAATCTAATTGGTCAATCGTTTTCATGTTTATATTTATTTTAGTTTTAGTCTCATTTCGTAATGGAAGCCAATTCCGGGTATATCAAATTCTGGCGACTCGTTTATAAAACCCAATTTTTTATAAAATGTTACAGCACTGCTTCGGGCATTGCACCATAAATAAATGGTTTGATATTCTTTCATGTATTCTACCGCGAAATTAATTAATGCTGCACCATATCCTCTACACCCAAAATCGGGATGAGTAGCCATACCCCTCAGCTGGTAACCCTCTCCTTCTTCAGGGAAGTAATCGTTCCGCATCAAGCTAGCAATTGACCTGATTTCATCATTTTCTACATAACCGAGGTGGAAGGTATCGTAATTCCTGTCGCCTTCAAATACACATTCGGCCAAAGGTTTTCCATTCCTTAAGACCAAACTTCTCAAGGGCAGAACCTCTTCCGGAAGAATAAATTTAACCATAGCTCATTAGTTGCGAGTAGCAGATATCAGGTGTCAAGATGATATTGAATAAGCCTCGCAAACGTTTGCAAAGTTAATAAAGCATTTGACAGTGCATTCAAAATTAACGCAAAAATAAGAATCCTGCATCAACACCGACAGATAAATTTTAGCATTAAAGTCTAAAATTCAGCCCTTCAAGCTCATTTGGCCAAGCGGTGCACCTTGTAAGGACTTCGGTTTCAAGCAAGCCTTTGAAGCTTTTAAAAAATCTGAATATAACCCTCAATAAGGAAGTCAAAATCTGGGAGCTGCCATTTGCTAAAAGTTTTCTTTTCAGCGACTAGGAAGACAACAATTTCGAACATATAATATTATCAACGAAATGACGATCATTTTTCAAAAATCTGCACTTTTAAAAAGTGCTTGAATTATTTTTTCCTGTTTTTAGGCAAATTCAGTGTTTTTCAACCCACCCAAATAATGGCATCTAGTTTCATGTTAAAACACTGCTATAGTGGTAAAAAAGCGTTTAAAAATCTAGAGATAAGTAATGCTAGAGTTTCATCCAAGGATTTCAAAACTTATGCAGAATCTCGTAAAGATCTAATCTTCTTCACCACATCGATCAACCTGCTACTGTAACCGTACTCATTATCATACCAGCCTACCACCTTAACCATATCACCTACTATGGAAGTGAGCAAAGAATCGAAAGTACAGGAGTTCGGGTTATCAATAATATCAACTGAAACAATTGGATCTTCAGTGTATTCCAAAATTCCTTTGAATTCATTTTCAGAAGCTCGTTTAAAAGCTAGATTGATTTCTTCGATTGTTGTTTTATTCTTCAGGAGACAAGTAAAATCCGTAAGTGAACCGTTTAAAACAGGCACTCTGATACCCGCGCCACCTAAACGTCCCTCTAATTCTGGAAAAATATGGGTAATAGCTTTTGCCGCCCCGGTAGTAGTTGGGATGATAGAAGATGATGCTGCTCTTGCTCTTCGTAAATCTTTATGGTTGGAATCATGCAGGTTCTGATCGCCTGTCATGGAATGGATTGTGGTGATATATCCTTCTTCTACACCCCAATTATCATTTAAAATCTTAATCATTGGCGCGATGTTATTTGTGGTACAACTTGCGTTAGAAAGAATGGGACTAGTTAAATCGATTTTATCGTCGTTAACCCCTAAAACCAACATCGGTATTTCATCTGCAGCGGGTGCAGAAATAAGCACCTGATTGGCGCCCGCAATGAGGTGTTTTTGAGCAGCCTCAAGGCTTAAGTTTTTCCCGGTACAATCCACTACTAAGTCTACCCTTAACGCCGACCATGGCAGTTCGTTAGCATTTTTAATTGCGAAAACAGGGACCATTTTTTTATCGATAACAATTGCATCTGGCTTGGCAAAAACTTCACTTGAGTGAACCCCGTGCACGCTATCATATTTGAATAAATGTGCCATTGTCTTAGCATCAGCCAAATCATTAATTGCCACCACATCGAAACCCTCGGCCAATGCCAAACGCAAAAATGTTCTCCCAATCCTCCCGAAACCATTTATCGCCAGCCTCATTAATTTAGTATTTAGGCGCAAAAATACGCTTTATTTTGATATTAAAAATGAATGTGAAATTGGTACCGCAAAAATATGGTCACAAAATATAATATTTGATAAACACAAACAAAAGAGCAGCGATCTTTGCATGAACCTTTTCTAAAGGAAGTATTTTGTCTCTTCTCAAGAAAATCACAATTACTAATCATAGGGATGATTTTTTTTCAAAACCTAAATACAAAAACCCCTTAACGAATCAAAAATCTGCACAATTAATATGGCTACAGCATTGGCAGTTCAGAATAGGAGTGGGCTAATAATTTGTGGTAAATTACTAAAATAAGAAACGCTTAAGTGACACTTTGGTAATTCACATATACGAGTTTAATTTCCAATATCTGCTCTCCACTTTATAAATTTTCTATTTCACATATTAAAAAGTATTTTTGCTTCCGATATCAATAGTTTGGTCAACAAAAACTGGTAGTGCAAAATGACAATGTTATCATGCTTCAACCAACTAAGAGTTCGGCTACTAGCGATAAACTCCAAGCCTGAACAATATTTTGAAGGCACTTTCAATGGTATTGAACTTGGCTGTTTGATAGTTACAGTAACAAGCTAAGGCACTAATGTTAGGGTTAACTAACTGGGAGTTGGGAGTCAATGGTTTAGGTCTTTTTTAGCCAACCTTACCTTTGTTCTCGACTCTTCTATTATTGTGCTATTATCCATTATATATGCATAGATTTTTTTGCCTTTTATTATTCCTTTCCCTGTTTGCCCAAATCAGCTATGCTTCAGAGATCAAAAGCATTGGGGTGCCGTATATCGAAAATTATCCAAAATTGATTTACGCATCAGGCAATCAAAATTGGAGCATTGCGAAGGATAAAAGTGGCATTATGTACTTCGGAAATGCTGAGGGCTTGCTAACTTTCGATGGCAAATACTGGCAAAAGTACCAGATGCCAAACCGACAAATTGTTCGTTCGGTAGCGGCTGATAATAGTGGAAAAATATATACCGGAGCTTTTGGAGAATTTGGATACTGGGCTTACTCCAACAATAAGTTAAAATATAAATCACTCACCCCGCTCCTACCAAAAGACAATAAAGTAAGTGATGAAATATGGAAAATATATGTAGATAGAGATCGGGTTATTTTTCAATCTTTCTCCAGGATATTCATTTATAAGAACGGGAAAATTGAGATCATTAAAGCACCATCTTCCTTTCTCTTTCTACATCAGGTAAATAACAAATTCATCATTGAGGTGCTTGATAAAGGTTTATTTGAATTAGCAGGAAACCAATTGAAGTTTATTCCAAATAGTGAAAAATTAGGTAAACAAGGTGTGTTATCTATATTACCCTATAAAAATGGAGGTTTCATTATCGGCACCAGTAAAAACGGTTTATTTACTTTCGATGGCAAAGATTTTGCACCTCTTATTACGCCAGCAAATGATTACCTTAAAACTTATCAACTGAATAATGGCGTAAAGCTTTTAAGTAAATATTATGCTTACGGTACCATTTTAAACGGTTTAATAATCATTGATGAGAATGGGCGGGTAGTGCAACGCATCAATAAAACCAGCGGATTACAAAACAATACGGTATTAAGTATTTTTGCTGATAATGAGCAAAATCTTTGGACGGGTTTAGATAATGGGATCGACCGCATTGAGTTAAACTCCCCACTATATTTCTATTTCGATAAAACCGGACAGTTCGGAACCGTTTACTCCAGCATCATTTTTAAGGATAAAATTTATCTGGGAACTAACCAGGGCTTGTTTTATAGCAATTGGTCTAAAAACAACGAATTAACCCCTTTCAATTTTCGCCTTATCCCGAGTTCGCAAGGGCAGGTTTGGGATCTCGCTATCGTTAACAACGAATTAATTTGTGGGCACAATAGCGGTACTTTTAAAGTTTTAGGCGATCAAATCAATTGGATTTCCTCGGTAAGTGGAGGTTGGACCATCAAACAACTTCATTCTAACCCCAACTATTTTATCCAGGGAACTTATGTCGGGTTATCTCTTTATCAAAATACCCCTTCGGGACTGCAATTTGACAGTAAAGTTTTAGGCTTTACAGAACCCTCGAGGTTTATTGAACAAGATAACAAAGGCGATATTTGGGTAGCGCATGCCTATAAAGGCTTATACAAACTCACCCTAAACAGCGCTTTTAGCAAAGTAACCAGCGTAAAATATTTCGATGAACAAAATGGCTTACCAGGAAACTATAACGTGAATATTTTCAATCTGGAGAATAGAATTGTATTTTCCTCCGATAAAGGATTTTACACTTACGACCAATTGAGTAATAAGTTTACTTTGTATGATGTACTCAATAAAAGCCTCGGCTCATTTTCTACTTCAAACAAAATTATTAGTGCGGGCAACAAAAAGTATTGGTTTATCGATCATGGCAAAACCTCATTGGTAAACTTTTCCGAACCAGGGAAAATAGAAATTGACTCCAATCAATTTAGCCTTTTAGATGGCAGGATGGTTCAATACTATGAAAACATCAGCCAGATAGGAAATTCTATTTATCTGATCAGTGTTGACGATGGTTTTGTCATTTACAATAATATGCTTAGTCAATCCCCTGGTAAGAGGAAACTACCAGCGGTTTTAATAAGAAGAATTGAAGACATCACCGACAAGTATTTCACCATTAGCGAAACGGGCAATCAAAATGAAAAAACCGAGATACCAAACAACAGGAACAATATCAGAATCTCTTTTTCCCTACCTTATTACCGACAGGCAAAGCTCAAATTTCAATACTATTTAGAAGGATATTCCAAAGACTGGTCGGATTGGAGTGTAGCTACCCAAAAAGATTTTACCAACCTGAGCAGCGGCACGTATAAATTCAAGGTGCGGGCAAAAATCAATGATTCTTCGATCAGCGAGATCACCACTTTCGAGTTCACCATACTCCGGCCCTGGTATCTGAGCAACATCGCTATTGTTTTATACTTAATTTTATTTGTGGTGGTATTAATCGTGGGCAAAAAGCTGTATGAAGCAAAGCTGAAACGCGATAGTCATAAAATTAGTGAGAGATTAAAAGCTCAGCAGGATGAAATTCTCAAGCAAGAGGCTGAAGTAAACGAAAAGCAAATCATAAAGCTGCAAACAGAAAAGCTACAGGCAGAGCTAGCCTCCAAAAATAGGGAACTTGCCAACTCTGCTATGACCTTGGTTTATAAAAATGAGCTGCTTCAAAAACTCAGTGATGAAATTGCCAAGTTGAAAGACGAAAATGGCAAAAAGCTTTCAGACGATCAGACTAAAAAAATTCAAAAGGTAATTAACGA
Source organism: Pedobacter sp. MC2016-05 (assembly GCF_026239735.1). GTDB lineage: Bacteria > Bacteroidota > Bacteroidia > Sphingobacteriales > Sphingobacteriaceae > Pedobacter. The sequence continues at coordinate 263,322 of NZ_JAPIVT010000003.1, read as the reverse complement.
TGGAATGAATGATGAGCGGGACTGGCATTTATTCGAAAATAGCTTTAATGAAGCTCATGAGAGTTTCTTCAAAAAGCTTAAAGCACAACATCCCGACCTAGTGCCGAATGACTTAAAACTTTGCGCGTACTTAAGAATGAACATGAGCAGTAAAGAGATGTCGTCATTGCTGAATATTAGCCTAAGAGGTGTGGAAATTCGCCGCTATCGCTTGCGTAAAAAATTAGAAGTACCACACGATAAAAACCTAACCGAATTCTTGATGGAATTATAACTCCAAAAAAGAAAACAAAGCTGAACCAACGTCGGGAACGTTTGCATAAAAATGATATTGTGTAGATTTTTAAACTTCATTACGTTAAAAACACTACATCATTACCTCTCATATCCATTTTTTCACCCCTACAAAAGCCTTAGTGTAAATTAGACACTTAACTTGGGTAATTAATTAGTTACACAGCCTAAAAATTAACTTTTTGTCCCAAAATGCCAATTGGTTTTTCTTTGAAAAAACTTCTCTAGCAAAAATGATGTATTAATGTTGAGGTAAAAGCGCTTGCACAAAAAGAAAAACAACCCCACATTTATCCTATCAATTAAACTAAATTTTTAATAAGCATGAAAAGAATTTTTACAAGAATTTCTGTTCTGGCCGTCTTTCTTTTACTCGCAATTAACGTAGCGTTTGCGCAAAACATCACTGTAAAAGGTGTGGTAACAGATGGGGGCGATAAAACTCCATTACCAGGCGTCACTATTTTAATTAAGGGAGCTCAAGGCGGTACACAAACAGATGCAAATGGTAACTACTCCATCAGTGTTCCATCAACTGCAACATTAGTCTTTAACTTCGTAGGTTATACTGCCCAGGAGCAAGCGGTTGCTAATCGTACTACAATAAACGTAGCCTTAGCGTCTTCAACACAACAGTTAGAGCAGGTTGTGGTGGTAGGTTACGGTACACAACGAAAAATCGACGTTACCGGATCGGTAGCTACGGTGAAGGGAGAAGATATCTCCAAGCAAATTTCCACCAACCCGGTTGGCGCACTTCAGGGTAAAGTTGCCGGTGTTTCTATTACCAATACAGGCACTCCGGGAGGTTCACCAACGATTACCATTAGAGGTTCAGGAACGATATATGGTAAAACTGTTCCCTTATATGTGGTTGACGGCGTTTGGTATGACGACATTAATTTCTTAAATCCTGCCGATATTGCAAATATTAGCATTTTAAAAGATGCATCAGCGCAATCTATCTATGGTATCAGGGCAGCCAATGGTGTAGTTTTAGTAACCACCAATAAAGGCAAAAGAGGTGATGCCGTTATTAATTACAACGGAACGGTGGGTTTCCAGAAAGTAACCAACCAGGTAGAAATGGCAAATGCAAGTGAATATGCTACTGCGGTGAATGAGGCATATGCGCTTCAAAGTGCACAACCTTTATTTGCTAACACCAACTTGGGAGAAGGTACAAATTGGTATGACGTAGCATTGAGAGATGCATTAATTACCAATCACCAGCTATCAATTAGCGGGGGTAGTGAAAAATCTACATACAACCTCTCATTGGGTTATTTAGATCAGGACGGTATTGTAAAAAACAATAATTACAAAAGATACACAGCAAGGTTATCAAACGATTTCCAGGTGTTCGAACCATTAAAAATTGGATATAACGTAACTGCAACTTCAAGCAAATCAAAAGATCCCGCATCCGGAATTTTCAGAGCCTTGTATGCTGCCTCACCAGTTGTTCCAGTTTTCAATGCTGACGGTAGTTATGGCGATCCAAATGCTTTCAATTTAGGTAATGGCAGCAATATGAACCCTCAGGCTACTTTAGACTTCTTCAACCAAAATACTACAAGATATAAAGTTACAGGTAACGTATTTGCTGAATTAAAGTTTTTAAAAAACTTCACATTCAGAACAAGTCTTGGTGGAGATTTTGGTCAGCAAGAAGTTAGGGGTTATGTACCTGTTTACAAAGCCAGCAATACACAACAAAATACAAACAGTAAATTAGATATTGATCGTATTGAAAATAGAAACTGGATTATTGAGAACACTTTAACCTATGATAGAAAATGGACTGATCATAACGTAACCGTTTTGGTTGGACAAACAGCACAACGAAATAAAATGTATGAAATTAATGCCGATGCATTAAATGTACCGTACACTTCGGAAGGCGATTTATATTTGGCCTTAGGTGATGCTGCGACAAGAAACATAACGGATAAGGGCGAAATCTCTACTTTTGCTTCTTATTTTGCCAGAATAAATTATAGTTATAAAAATAGATACTTATTGAATGCCTCTATTCGTAGAGACGGTGCATCGCAGTTTTTTGGTTCTGACAATTTATGGGGTAACTTTCCTTCTATTGGTGCAGGTTGGGTGATCACCAATGAGGACTTCATGAAAGATCAAAAAATCTTCAGTAATTTAAAGCTAAGAGGAAGTTGGGGTAAAGTTGGTAACGCTGGGGTTCCATTTAATCCATCAACCCAAACAGTCGATCAATCTGCAGGATTAATTGCATTCTTTGGTGGTTTACCATATACAGGTGCTAGTATTCGTTCAATTGTTCCTCCATTTTTATTATGGGAAAGAAGTGCCGGTACAGATGTAGGCTTGGAAATGGGCTTCTTAGATAATAGATTGACAGTTGAAGCAGATTATTACAACAGAAAAACAGAACAAGCCATTTTTGATATTCCCGTTCTTGGAAGTATCGGTACACAAAATAGTTCACTAATCGCTAATCAGGCTGATATCCAGAACAGAGGTTTCGAATTCTCTGCAACATGGGCAGATAAAACCGAGGGTGGTTTTAGTTACTCAATCAGTGGAAACGTGGGAATGAATAACAATAAAGTATTAAATGTTACCTCTGGCTCTAATCCTATTTACAGAGGTGGTGAAGGTCTTACAAGTGGATATCTTTCCACCAGAACCGTAAATAACCGCCCCATCGGGGAGTTTTTTGGTTATCAGGTAGAAGGCGTTTTTCAGTCGGATGCTGAAGCTGCTGCATGGCCTGGATTTAAAAGAGGCGATTTCAAATACGCAGACACCAATGGCGATGGTATTATTGATTTAAAAGACCGGGTTGTTTTGGGTAATCCAAATCCAAAATTCACTTATGGTGTGAATACTAACTTTGCTTACAAGAATTTTGATTTGACTCTTGATATACAAGGTGTTGCTGATGTAGATGTATTTAATGCAAATTTAAGTAACCGTTTTGGTAATGAAAACTATACCAAAGATTTCATCACTAATCGTTGGACTGGACCGGGAACATCAAACTCATATTCTTCTGCAAGTTTAGCAAGTGGCTTAAATAATGCTCCAAATTCATTTTACGTAGAGAAAGGCGATTATATTAGATTGAGAAACATACAATTAGGATATACTTTACCGCAAGCGATCAGTAATAAAATGAAGATGCAGCGTCTACGAGTTTTCTTAAATGCACAAAACGCAATCAATATTTTTGGCTACAAAGGCTTTAGTCCTGAAGTTGGTGGATCGCCAACAAATGCTGGGATCGACACAAATGTGTATCCATTATTTGCTACTTATAATTTTGGACTTAACGTTACTTTCTAATCGACACACAATGAAAAAGAATATAAATTTACAATCTTGCATTATTGCCACCGCTTTGGGATCAATGCTCTTCACAGCATCGTGTAAAAAAGATTTTTTAAATGTTCCACCACAGGCTCAACAACCTTCCGTTACGTTCTGGAAAACTCAGGATGACGCTTTAAAGGGTGTTAATGCGATGTATGCGAATTTAAGAAGTTGGGATAATGTTGCTTTCAATGCAATTGCCATTGAAAGTACCGGCTCGGATGAAGCAGATAAAGGCAGCACCCCTACTGATGCAACCTTCTTTAACTTATTTGATCAGTTTACCGTTACATCAACCCAAGGCAGTTTGCAAGGATTCTGGACCGGTCAATACCAGAACATCAATCTTTGTAACCAGGTATTGGATAACGTGCCAAACATTACAATGGATGCTGCATTGAAATCCAGATTTTTGGCTGAAGCAAAGTTTATTCGTGCCTATTCTTACTTTAGGTTAGTTAGGGCCTATGGCAGTGTTCCTTTGAGATTGACTGTTCCGAAGGATAATACCGAATACAATATTCCGCAATCGGACAAAGCTGCTGTTTATGCACAAATTGAAAAGGATTTAACAGAAGCCGCTACCGTTTTACCTCAATCTTACGGTGCCGCCGACTTGGGCAGGGCAACTAGAGGTGCAGCATTAGGATTGAAAGCAAAAGTTGCCATGTATCAAAAGAAATGGGCCGATGTACTTGCGCTCACCAATCAGGTAATGGGCTTGGGCTACGATTTATTTTCTGATTACGAAAAACTCTTCAGAACACAGAATGAAAACAACGTAGAATCATTATTTGAAGTCCAGGCTGAGTTATTACAAAGTAATCGTGATGCTTCGAATTCGCAATATAGCCAGGTACAAGGTGTTGCTGGAGAGATGGGTTGGGGTTTCAACACGCCTTCTGCAGAACTGGCATCTGCCTATGAGACAGGCGATCCAAGAAGAGATGCTACCATTTTATTTAGAGGCGAAACCACTCCACAAGGTGATTTGGTTCCAACAAGGGTTCCTAATGAACGCTATAATCAGAAATCCTATGTTCCCTTCAATACGCGGGTTTCGGAATTTAATGAAGGTGCGCAGCAGAATTTCAGGGTATTAAGGTTTGCTGATATTCTGTTAATGAATGCGGAAGCTGCAAATGAGTTAGGAAACCCAACTCAGGCACTAACTTCGCTTAACAGAGTGCGCAGAAGGGCAAGAGGCAGCAATGCCAACATCCTCCCTGATGTTACGACGACAGACCAAACCGCATTGAGAAATGCCATTTGGAAAGAAAGACAGGTTGAGCTAGCCATGGAAAACGACCGATATTTTGATGTAATCAGACAAGGAAGAGCACTTCAGGTTTTCGGACCTAAAGGTTGGAAAGCGAACAAAAATGAAGTTTGGCCAATTCCTCAAACTGAAATAGATTTAAGTGGTGGTTTATTAAAGCAAAACCCTGGTTACTAAAACTAAACAAGTTGATGAAGGTTGCCAGTTGACTGGCAACCTTTTTTACTTTTTTGATATGATACTAAAAGGCTTCACATCCCGAAATCCTCTCTACTTTAAGCTTCTGGCAATTGTTTTCATGTGGCTCACTTCCTGCACCAGTGGTGATAGCCAAACCAATAACCCGGACGTAAAGATCAAAAAAGGCTTAACTGATGATCAGTTACTTGATCTGGTACAAAAGCAGACCTACAAATATTTTTATGAAGGTGCAGAACCCATTTCCGGTCTTTCGAGAGAGCGCTATCACAGCGATAATATATATCCGCAAAATGATAAAAACATTATTGCTACCGGTGCCAGCGGCTTTGGTATCATGGGTACAATTGTTGCCATCGAACGTAAATTTATCACCAGAGAAGAAGGATTTAAACATCTGAAAAAAGGCTTGGGTTTTTTAAGCAAAGCAGATCGTTTTCATGGTGTATGGCCACATTGGATGCTGCCTTCTGGCAAGGCAAAAGCATTTGGTGAAAACGATGACGCCGGCGATTTAGTTGAAACGTCATTTTTAGCACAAGCTTTAATTTGTGTTCGCCAATATTATACAAAGGGCAATACCCAAGAAAAGGAATTGGCGGCAAGAGCTGATGAGCTCTGGAGAGGTATTGACTGGAACTTTTACAGAAAAGACAACGAGAATGTATTGTACTGGCATTGGTCGCCCAACTCTGGCTGGAAGATGAACTTTGCTATTACTGGTTACAACGAATGTTTAATTACCTATGTATTGGCGGCCTGTTCTCCAACGCATGGCGTACCTGCTGCAGTTTATCACGAAGGCTGGGCTAAAAATGGAAAGATAAATACAAATCTTTCCCTGTACGGACATCCGGTGAAATTGAAACACAACGTAGTTGGCGAGAATGTAGGCCCATTATTCTGGGCTCATTATTCTTACCTGGGCTTAAATCCAACGGGATTAAAAGACAGGTACGCCAATTATTGGGAGGAGAATAAAAGCCACACTTTGATCAATTATGATTATGCTATTCAAAACCCAAAAGGATTTAAAGGTTACGGAAAAAATTCATGGGGATTGACGGCAAGCTATTCTGTTAAAGGTTATGCAGCACACAATCCGCAAGAAGATTTAGGTGTAATTGCGCCTACCGCAGCACTTTCATCTTACCCTTATGCAAAAAAAGAAAGTATGCAGGTAATCAGAAATTTATATGAAACCCTAAATGATAAGGTTTGGGGAGAATTTGGTTTTTACGATGCCTATAGTGAAACGGAAAACTGGTTTCCTAAAAGATATATAGGAATAGATCAGGGACCGATTGTAGTCATGATTGAGAACGGTAGAACCGGTTTATTGTGGAATTTATTTATGAGTGCACCAGAAATAAAAAGTGGATTAACAAAGTTAGGATTCGAAAGTCCAGAGATAAAGCAATAAGGTAGCCACGGATTAAAAATTTTATAATGCATTATATATAATCTGCGAATCTGCGGCTAAAAGGCAAATAGCAACATCATGAGAAAAACCATACTTACACTTTTCTTCATACTATCATTTCTGGCCCTACTTGCGCAAAGGCAAAAAACCTATTGCAACCCAATCAATGTTGATTACGGTTATACGCCTTTCGAATCTTTTACCGAATGGGGCAAACATAGGGCAACGGCCGATCCGGTTATTGTGAATTACAAAGGTGAATATCTGCTGTTCAGTACCAATCAATGGGGTTACTGGCACAGTTCGGATATGCTGAACTGGAAATTTATAGAACGCAAATTTCTCCGCCCCTGGAACAAGACGAAAGATGAACTTTGTGCTCCAGGTGTTGGTATCATTGGCGATACCGTTGTGGTTTTCGGAAGTACTTACACCAAAAATTTCACGCTTTGGGGAAGCACAGATCCACTAGGTAATAAATGGTTTCCATTGGTCGATTCATTGGAAATTGGTGGCTGGGATCCTGCATTTTTCACAGATGATGATGGAAAATTCTACATGTACAATGGCAGTAGCAATAACTATCCGATGTATGGCGTAGAGCTCGATCGAAAAACATTTCAACCAAAGGGCACACGTATGCCGATGTATTTGCTAGAAAGCTGGCGTTATGGCTGGCAACGTTTTGGTGAGTATATGGACAATACCTTTCTTGATCCTTTTGCCGAAGGAGCCTGGATGACCAAACACAATGGAAAATACTATTTTCAGTATGGTGCGCCTGGAACGGAATTCAGTGGCTATTCTGATGGCGTAGTAGTGGGCACAAAGCCACTTTTTTACGATTCACAATTTACACCACAATCCGATCCACTAAGCTATAAAGGTGGTGGGTTTTCCCGAGGTGCCGGTCATGGAGCAACTTTTCAGGATAACAGCAAAAACTACTGGCACATCTCTACCAGCATCATTTGTGTAAAAAATACCTGGGAACGCAGAATGGGAATTTGGCCAACTGGTTTTGATAAAGATGATGTGATGTGGACAAATACCGCCTTCGGTGATTATCCGCTTTATCTCCCATCAGAAAGAAAAGAAAATGGACCAGCGGGACCAGGCTGGATGCTCATTAATTACAAAAAGCCAGTTACAGTTTCTTCTACACTTGGGGGTTTCCACGCCAATAATGCCGTTGATGAAAGCATAAAAACCTATTGGAGCGCCAAAACAGCCAATAACGGGGAGTGGATTCAAACCGATTTGGGAAGCTTAGCCACTGTCAACGCTATCCAAATAAACTATGCCGATCAAGATGCTGAATTTATCGGCAAGCAAATCGGCATTTATCATCAATATAAAATACTTTCCTCAACAGATGGCAAAAAGTGGACAATTTTAGTGGATAAAAGTCAGAATAAAACTGATGTTCCCCATGACTATATCGAATTGAAAAAATCTGTTAAAACGCGGTATATCAAAATGGTCAACATCCACATGCCAACCGGGAAATTTGCCATTAGCGGCATCCGCGTTTTTGGAAATGGAAACGGTGAAAAACCATCGAAAGTTAAAAACCTAATTGTACTCAGAACAGAGAAAGATAAACGCAGTGCTTACATCAAGTGGCAACCTGTTGATAATGCATTTGCCTATAATTTGTATTACGGCACAGCTCCAGATAAATTGTATAACTGCATTATGATTCATGACTTCAATGAGTATTGGTTTAAAGCAATGGACAGCCAAAAGCCCTACTATTTTTCTATTGAAGCGATAAATGAAAATGGCGTTTCAGCCAAAACCAAGGTGAAAAAAGTGGACTAAATTGTAAAAGCATAAAACACACATATAATGAAAAAAGCGAAAATCCTAGTTGTTTTTTTAACATCCTTAGCCCTGAATATTTCAGCGCAAACCAAAAAACCGGCATCTCCTGAAGAAGCCAAGATGAATACTTTTATTAGCAACCTGATGGCTAAAATGACTATCTACGAGAAAATCGGGCAGCTCAACTTGCCTAGTTCTGGCGATATTACCACTGGTCAGGCCAATAGTAGCGATATCGGGAAAAAGATTAAAGATGGCCAGGTGGGTGGTTTGTTCAACATAAAAGGTGTTGATAAAATTAAATCAGTACAAAAAGTTGCCGTTGAAGAGAGCAGGCTAAAAATTCCATTACTTTTTGGAATGGATGTGATTCACGGTTACAATACCGTTTTTCCAATTCCACTGGGCATGAGCGCAACCTGGAATATGACGGCAGTAGAAAAATCGGCAAGGGTTGCAGCTATCGAAGCCAGCGCTAGCGGTATCAACTGGACCTTCTCTCCTATGGTTGATATCTCTCGTGACCCACGTTGGGGAAGAATTTCTGAAGGCAGTGGCGAAGATGCTTATCTAGGATCTAAAATTGCCGCTGCTATGGTAAAAGGTTATCAAGGTAAGTTGCAGGCAAATAATGAAATATTGGCTTGCGTTAAACACTATGCATTATATGGAGCGGCAGAGGCTGGTAGAGATTATAACACTACCGATATGAGCAAAGTGCGCATGTATAACGAATATTTTCCACCGTACAAAGCTGCGGTAGATGCAGGTGCAGCAAGTATTATGGCCTCTTTTAATGAGGTTGATGGTATCCCTGCGACAGGAAGTAAATGGCTAATGACGGATGTGTTGCGTAACCAATGGGGTTTCAAAGGTTTCGTAGTTACGGATTACACGGGTATCCCTGAAATGATTGCGCATGGTATGGGCGATTTACAAACCGTTTCTGCTTTGGCCATGAACGCTGGTATCGATATGGATATGGTTGGAGAAGGTTTTCTGGGAACTTTAAAAAAATCACTTGCCGAGAAAAAAGTAAGCATCAATGAAATAAACAGGGCTTGTCGTTTAATCCTTCAAGCTAAATATAAGTTAGGATTATTTACTGATCCTTACAAATTTTGCGATCCAACAAGAGCTGAAAAAGAGGTTTTCAATGCAGAAAACCGCCAGATAGCCCGTGAGATATCAGCTGAAAGTTTTGTATTGCTAAAAAACAGCAACAACCTGCTCCCACTTAAAAAAACCGGCACTATTGGTTTAATCGGTCCTTTGGCTGACAATACGGCAAATATGTATGGCACTTGGAGCGTTGCGGCTTTGTTCGATCAATCGGTAACGGTGTTACAAGGTTTAAAAAATGCTTTGGGTAATGATGCTAAAATTTTAACCGCTCGTGGCTCAAACTTTTTAGCCGATTCTCTTGCAGAACACCGCTATATTAACGTTCACAACCCAACCTATAAACGCGATCCAAGATCAGAAGAAGAAATGATCAAAGAGGCAGTGAGAGTTGCCGAAAAATCAGATGTGGTAATTGCCACTATGGGTGAAGGTTCTGAATTTACCGGTGAGGCCAGTAGCGTTACCGACATTCAAATTCCAGAAACCCAGAAAAACCTGTTAAAAGCTTTGGTAAAAACAGGAAAACCAATTGTGTTGGTATTGTTTACTGGTCGCCCATTGGCATTGAAATGGGAGCAGGAAAATATCCCGGCAATTTTAAACGTTTGGTTTCCTGGTAGCGAAGCTGGAAATTCTATCGCCGATGCACTTTTTGGAAAAGTAAATCCGTCGGGTAAATTGAGTGCTACCTTCCCTCAAAATGTGGGTCAGGTGCCGCTTTATTATGCCCACAAAAACACTGGTCGCCCTCTGGCAGAAGGCAAATGGTTCGAGAAATTCCGTTCCAATTATCTAGATGTGAGTAACGATCCTTTATATCCATTTGGTTTTGGTTTAAGCTACACCACTTTCAATTACAGCGATGTTAAACTGAGTGCAAATACCTTAACCAAAGGCAAATCGATTACAGCTTCTGTAACCTTAAGCAATACTGGTAAATACGATGGCAAAGAAGTTGTTCAACTTTATATTCGCGATTTGGTTGGAAGCATTACCCGTCCGGTTAAAGAATTGAAAGGTTTCCAGAAAGTGAATTTAAAAGCTGGCGAAAGCAAGACAATATCTTTCAATATCTCAGAAAATGATTTGAAGTTTTATAATTCTGACTTAAAATTTGTAGCTGAACCTGGAGAATTCCAGGTATTTATCGGCACAAATTCCAGAGATGTAAAAGCAGCATCATTTACACTAAAATAATCAAGGTTAGGTTTGATTATGAGCCCTGCACTATTGTAAAATAGGCAGGGTTTTTTATTTTTGCTAGATGAAGAATATTTTTCTAACCATCTTTTTGCTCCTTGCAACGATCGTTTTAAATGCTCAAGATTTAAAAAAATATGATCGGGGCAGTTTTATCAAAGGAAAGGATTCAATCTATTATAGAATACTTTTTCCAGAGAATTTCAATTCTAAACAGAAGTACCCGATATTATTTGTATTGCATGGGCGTGGAGAAAGCGGTAATGATAACGAGAAACAATTGACACACGGGGCGAAATTATTTCTAAACGAAGATATAAGGCGAAACTTCCCCGCTATCATCGTATTTCCACAGTGCCCGGCCGATAGCTATTGGGCAAACGTAAATATCACTACAAACGATAAGGGCAAAAGGAATTTTAGTTTCATTGAAAATGGAAAACCGACAAAAGCCATGCATGCTCTACAGGGAATGGTAAAGGATTTCTTAAAAAAACCATTTGTAAATAAGGAGCAGGTTTATGTGGGAGGCCTATCCATGGGAGGCATGGGAACTTATGAACTATTGAGAAGAAAGCGAAACACCTTTGCTGCTGCCTTTGCCATTTGCGGTGGCGATAACACCAACAATATTAAGAAATACAAAAATATTCCTTTATGGATTTTTCATGGCGGAAAAGATGACATTGTTGATCCGGCATTTTCTATGGCGATTGCCGAAAGGCTAAAAGTAGTTGGTAAAGAGGTAAAGTTTACGCTCTATCCAAATGCAAACCACAACAGCTGGGACAGTGCATTCGCTGAACCATACTTGTTGCCTTGGTTGTTTGGCCATAAGAAGGATTAGGAAAATTAATCCATCGTCTTCCCGACCGGAGTGCAACGTAGCGGAGAGATCTTTTCCATCTGTTTTCTGTTCAAGGATTCTCCAATGCGGTCAAAAGGACGATTGAGGTTACTATGAGGATCAGAAAAAACAAAAGGCTTGAAGAATAAAATCTTCAAGCCTTTTGTGTTCATTTTTGAAAATTTTTAATCAGCCATATTGTGATAAACTGCCTGCACATCATCATCTTCCTCTAATTTATCAATCAACTTCATTACATCAGCGGCTTGCTCTTCTGTAACTTCGTGGTGCGATAATGCGATACGCTCTAGTTTAGAGCTTTTCAATTCAATCCCTTTTTCTTCCAAAGCTTTTTGTAAAGAACCGAAATTCTCGAAAGTACCTTGTGCTACGGCGATATCGTTTCCTTCCTCGTCAGCTTCTACATATAATTCTTCCAGGCCCGCATCAATCAATTCGAATTCCAATTCTTCCAAATCTAAACCTTCTGCAGGTACAAAACGGAAAATAGATTTACGGTTGAAAATGAAATCCAATGAACCAGTTTTACCTAAAGAACCGTCGGTTTTATTGAAATAACTCCGAACATTTGCAACGGTACGGTTGGTATTATCAGTAGCGGTTTCAATTAGAACGGCTACACCATGAGGCGCATACCCTTCATAAACAATTTCTTCGTAATTGGCCATCGATTTATCGGATGCCCGCTTAATAGCCGCCTCCACCCTATCTTTTGGCATGTTTACCGCCTTTGCATTTTGCATTGCTGTACGCAGGCGAGAGTTTGTTTCAGGGTGAGGCCCTGATTCTTTCACCGCCATCACGATATCTTTACCAATACGTGTAAACTGAACCGCCATTTTGGCCCAACGCTTAAACTTTCTTTCTTTTCTAAATTCGAATGCTCTTCCCATTTTTAGTATTAAGTATTTAGGATCAGATATAAAGAATAGGGTTAAAACACCCTAAACCTTCCACCTTAAACCACCTACCTTATTTTTTTAAATTATTTAACATATCGGTTGTCAGTTTCGATAAATCGAACTCCGGTTTCCATCCCCAATCTTTTGCTGCAGTACTGTCATCAATCGAACGTGGCCAGCTATTTGCAATTTGTTGCCTAGGATCAGTTTCGGATGTGTAAGTTAAGGTAAAATCTGGAATATGTTTTCTGATTTCTGCTGCCAAAATTTCTGGCGTAAAACTTACACCACCAAAGTTGTAACTGCTACGAACGGTAATCTGGTCTGATGGAGCATCCATCAATTCTATTGTTCCGCGGATCGCATCATCCATATACATCATTGGCAATTCGGTACCCGCATTTAAGAAACTTTGATAACTTCCTTTTTTTAATGCATCATGAAAAATATGAATAGCATAATCAGTTGTTCCACCACCTGGAGCAGCTTTCCAGCTGATTAATCCAGGATAACGGATACTGCGTACATCTAAACCATATTTTTGGTTATAATATTCGCACCAGCGTTCGCCCGCGAGTTTACTTATTCCATATACCGTGTTCGGGTCCATCACGCAATATTGATTCGTGTTATCTTTAGGAGAATTTGGTCCGAAAACAGCGATTGAACTTGGCCAGTATACCTTTGCTACTTTATATTCTAAAGCTAAATCTAACACATTTAAAAGACCATTCATATTCAAATCCCAAGCTAACTTAGGATTTTGCTCACCAGTTGCTGATAATAGTGCAGCTAAAAGATAAACCTGCGTAGGTTTATACTTTTTGAAAATGCCGTTAATCATCTCCTTATCCAAAACGTTTACGAACTCAAAGGGTGCAGAATTTTTGATGTCGTAATCTGGTCGTCGAATATCACAAGCCACCACATGATCATCACCATAGATTTTTCTTAACATGGTAACCAATTCGGTTCCAATTTGCCCGTTAGAGCCTAAAACAATAATATTTTCCTGCATAATTTTTTAGAGATTGAGCAAAGGTAAAAAAATGAGACAAAAGGCATATAAAATATTTACGCTTAGGCGTATGCTTTAAAAAGTCCCCGGTATAAATACGGAAGATTATTGCTAAATTTAATCACAAATGGAATTTCAGAAGGAAATAATTTCCTACATTTACTTCATTCCTAGCTAACCAAAACGAATTAATGACGCTCCACGAGCCCGAAAAGTCTATCGATTTACTTTTGCGCCTCAAGCAAGGTGATAAGCAGGCTTATGAACAGATTTACTTCACTTTTAGTAAAGAGCTGTTATATGCAGCCTATAAAAAAACTGGTGATAAGGTTGTAGCGGAAGAATTGGTGCAAAATATTTTTATCTCCCTTTGGGAAAAACGACAGGATCTACAAATCAAAAACCTCCAGGCTTATCTTTTCGGGGCTTTAAAGCTAAGTGTGATTAACCATGTACGTAGTTTGGTGATGGAAAATAAATACATGGCGTACCAAACCTTAACATATAGCGAAAATCATCAAGACACGGCCAACCTCGTAGATCTGCATGATCTATCATCAATTATAGAAGAAGGCATTAACTCATTGCCCGAAAAAACCCAGGAAGTATTCCGTTTAAGTCGTTACCAACACCAATCCATAAAGGATATTTCTACTGACTTGAATATATCTGAAAAGGCGGTGGAATACCATATTACACGTTCTATCAAAAGAATTAAAGAGTATATCAAAAATTTTTATCTCTTTTTTTAGCCTGAAAATCAACATATTACAATTATTTTTAATTTTTTTATGATTATACTTTAGGGATACTGGCTAGTTATGTTACTCGTATATTATAGAGCCAAATATTTCCTTATGAACCAGAAATCATTCAACGATTTACTACTCCGTTATCAAAACGGAAACTGCACCGATGCCGAAAAGCTTTGGGTAGACAAATGGTATCATAATTTAAACAATAAAAGTTACAACGACCTTTCTTCGAGCGAACTTGATGAAATGCAGGATAAAATCTGGCTCAACATCAATCACTCTGGCGAAAAGCAAATTGATACACTAAAAATGAAAAGGTTATGGCCGAAATTTGCAATAGCCGCTTCAATCATGATCGCTTTTTTTCTTGGGGGTTCATATCTCTATAATTATAATCCTACCGAACAGGCCTTTATCAATGAAAATGGCAATGTAGCGCTGATTAGCAAAACAAACAATACAAACAGTTTAATGGATATAAAGCTTAGCGATAAAAGTGTCATAACGCTTAAGCCTAAAGCCAATATCTTATTTCCGGAGGTTTTTGCCGGTAATAAGAGAACTATTTACTTGAAAGGAACGGCTTTCTTCTCGGTAAGTAAGAATGCGAAGCGCCCATTTTATGTTTATAATCAAAAGTTGGTTGTTCGTGTTTTGGGAACCAGCTTTTGGGTAAAAGAATCAACCGATAAAATGCCTGGGCAAGTTGCCGTTAGAACTGGAAAAGTGGAGGTGCAGGAAAATGAGAAAAGCACATTCCTTGGTTTATCAAAAGAAAAATTAGCTCGACCTATTTTGCTAACGCCCAATCAAAAAGGTGTATTTAGCAATCATCAGTTAAGCAAAACCTTGGTAAGTAAGCCTATTCCACTGGCCGAGGCTTATAACGTGCCAACAAGCGTAAGTTATAATTTCAAGGAAGAAAGTGTAAAACAAATCTTCAAAACCCTTACCGAAGCCTACGGAATTGAAATAAAGGCTGATAACGAGCAGATATCGAACTATACTTTTACCGGAGATTTGAGTAAAAAAGGGCTATATGAGCAGCTCGATTTAATCTGCGGAACCATTTCAAGCAAGTATTATATTCAAGGAACCAGCATTGTGGTTTCAAACAAAAACTAACCAAATATATAAAATTATGAAGAAAGCAGTAACCTATTTCAGTCAGTAGCCGCCGCTACCTACCCATAATATCTTCTAAAAACAAAGCCGACAATGTGGGGCATTGCCGGCGAGTTAAATACATTAGAATGTATTCATGTTATTTCTATGTCCAATAAATCCAATCATTTAATGAACAATAACCAAATTTATGAAAAAAAATCAACTTATTTCGCTGGCGATATATGCAATGAGAGTTTCGATTTACCAAATACTTGCAATAACTATTTTTACTTGCGCTGCATTTGCCAAAAATGTCGATGCTCAGGAATTTTTAAATAAACCAATTTCGATCAAAGCCGATCAAACAGATATTAAAACCATTATTGCAAAAACGGAAAAGTTAGCAAACGTGAAGTTTGTATACAGCCCGCAATTAATAAATTCTGATAGAAAAATCTCTATCAATGTAGTAAACCAAAAACTTAAATACTTTCTTGAGAATTCGCTAAAACGTTATGACGTGGGATATAGGATAGTTAAAGACCAAATTTTACTCTATTCTATTCCCGCCAATAACAACCTGGAACTGTTGAAAGCCTTCGATGGTGTAGTTACCGGTAAGGTTTTAGATAGCAAAGGCAATCCAATTCCCGGCGTTTCTATAACCGTAAAAGGCAAAACAATCGGTACCACAACCGATGAAAATGGAAACTTCGCACTTAAAGGACTAACTGTTGATAGCCGCATATTAGTGGTACGTTATGTAGGCTACATTTCGAAAGAAGTTAATCTTTCGGCTGGCAATGCCGATGAAAACATTAGCATTAGCTTATCAGAGGATAATCTTCAACTGGAAAGCGTAATGGTAACGGGCGGTAACCCAAAGAAAAAACTCGAAAGTTCTGTAGCCATTACTTCCGTAAGCAATAAAGACATCACCAATAGAGCGCCATTAAACAGTACCGATTTATTAAAAGCGATACCCGGTTTAACGGTAGAAAGCACGGGTGGCGATGGACCAGGTAATGTTTGGGTACGTGGTTTTCCACAACAAGGCGGATACATCTTTTTAGGCATCCAAGAAGATGGCTTACCACTTTTGCCAACCGGATTTAATACCAATCCCTCGGTAGATCAATACTATAAAACAGATTTAACCATTCAAAATATTGAAGCTGTAAGAGGTGGTAATGCTTCCATTATACAAGCAAATACACCAGGTGCGGTGGTTAATAATTTGAGTTACGTTGGTGCCGATAAACAATATGGCCAGGTTAAATTTACAACTGGCTTTTCTCAAGGTTTATATCGTTTTGATGGAAACACCGGCGGTAAAATAAGCGATCAGATTAAATATAACATTGGAGGTTTTTATCGTACAGATAACGGTGTTGTAGATCAGGGTTTTAATCCTGCTAACCAAGGTGGACAAATTAAAGGCAACATGACTTTTAATTTCAAAAATAACAAAGGCTTTATTCGTCTATATGGTAAGTACTTAAACGATAAGGTTCAGTTTCTATTAACCAGTTATTATCCCTACGATGGAACAGGCAAGCCTACCACCTACCGCGATTATAACATGGCAACGCAATCAATCGTGCCTGTACAAACTGACTGGAGTTACAATGATCCTACAACCGGCGCTCACAGCTTCAGTTTAAAAGATGGTATCCATACCAAACTGGGTTCTGCAGGGTTTCAATTTAATTATTTAACAGATGGCGGGTGGCAGATCGTGAACAACTTCCGCTACCAAAATACCCATACTAACAGTACTTATACTGCACCTGCAGGTATAACCGCAAGAACATCAGCAGTTCCTTATTATTATCCCGGTGGAGCTGTAGCGCCTTTTGTTTCAGGAGATTATGTCGTAACCTCAAATGCACAAGGTCAAATCAACAGGGATGTTCAATTTGTAAATTACCTGGATTTGAAGAAAACCATTAAAAACCACAGTTTAAACATTGGTGCGGGTATTCATCAATACAACAGAGATGATTTACGTTTTGCTTTCCGTTCGTTTACCGAATTTAAGGAACACCCCAGCATTATATTACAATCACCAAATGCCCTGGAGCGTACAGTACAAACCAAAAACACCTTTATTGGCAATACCAGAACTTTATCATTATATGCTGGCGATGAAATAAAAATTTCGGACAAATGGCGTTTGGATATTGGCGCCAGAATCGATAACCAGAATGTAAAGGGCGACAGACCTTATTACGCATTGAATACTAACGGAACAGTGAACATCGCAGCAGCTGCAAGTCCTAATATTTTAGGATATACCGCTTACGATGAAACGTTAACAAACTGGTCTGCTTCGGTAGGTGCAAATTATAAAATAAGCACTACAGCAAGTATGTTTGCTCGTGCTACTAAAGCGTACAATGCACCAAATATTGGCGATTATAATGCATCTGCCTATAACGGCGCTAACATTAAAAAACGCCCGGTGTTCTTAGGCGAAGTAGGTTTTAAATATGCTAAAAACAACCTGGCTATTTTCGCCTCTGGAAGTTACTCAGCAATTAAAAATGTTTCGTTAACCATTAATGTGCCAACGGTAGCAGCTGGCCAGCAAGCCTTGGTTGCCTTTGGTTCTACCCGTACCTGGAGTGCAGAGTATGAAATTTCGTATAAAATATTTAAACCTTTAAGTTTAAGATTTACCGGGACTTTACAAGATTCGAAATATACCGATTACGAAGCCAACACTAGTGGAAATGCCGCTGTAGCAGCAGAATTCGGAAATCGCGTGTATAGTTTCACAGGAAATAGAACTGAGCGGGTTCCTGTTTTAAACACAGAGTTAGGAGCGAATTACGATTTCAAAAATTTTAATTTATATGTAGCGGCAAACTACGTTGGTAGTCGCTTCACCTCTCCTAGCGAAAGCTATAAGTTACCAGGATATGTGGTAATGAAAGCTGGGGCAGGTTATAACTTTAGTAAAAAAGTGGCGATAAGATTTTGGGCAGACAACTTGTTAGATGCGAAAGTGTTGACTGAAGGTGATGTTCGTGGGGATCAGTTTAGAGATTTCTCTACCGTAACGCCTGGTCAATTAATGATTGGCAGAACTTTACTTCAACGTACTTTCTGGGGATCATTAGCTTATTCATTTTAACATTCAAAGCCGGAGTTTATGCTCCGGCTTTTTAATTTAACACTTCATGACAACAAGAAAATCATTTCTACAAAAAGCAGGTTTAGCAGCTGCCGCGGCATTTATAAGTCCATCAATTATCACTTCGGCATTGGCACAACAGGCTAAAATTTCGAAAATTGGCATAGGTCTGTTTACGTTAAGAGAGCAACTTACTGCCGACGTTAAAGCCACGATCGAACAGGTGGCCAGAATTGGTTATAATCAGGTAGAAACTTATTACGGATATCCCGGCAAATATGAGGTAAAAGGGTTTTGGGGTTTACCAGCCAAAGATTTTAATCGATTATTGAAAGAAAATAAACTCACTTCGCCTAGCGGGCATTACAATACATCCGAATTTTTATCAAGCGGAGATGATGAAATACTTAAAACACATATTGAAGTGGCACACAGTGTTGGACAAAAATATTTTGTTATTCCTGCCCTTCCAACCGATGTACGAGCAAACGGAACTTTAGATGATTACAAAAGAATGGCTGCTAAATTTAATACTGCAGGCGAACTTTGTAAAAAGGCTGGTTTAAAATTAGCTTACCATAACCATAACTTTGAATATAAAGATCAGGGAAATGGCGCCACTGGCTACGATATTTTGTTAAATGAAACCGATGCCAACCTCGTAGGTTTTGAACTTGATATTTTCTGGGCTGTAGATGCTGGCTTAAATCCTGTAGATTTATTTAAGAAAAATCCTGGGCGTTATAAAATGTTTCATGTTAAGGATATGGATAAACAAGATAAAAGTGTTTTCGCCGAGGTAGGTTCAGGAAGAATTGATTTCAAAAGTATTTTTGCGGAGTCGAAATTGGCGGGCGTAGATTATATTTTTACCGAACAAGATTTGATTAAAAAAGACGTTTACCAAAGTATAACTGAGAGTTACAACTATGTCAAAAACAACTTGATTTAGCCTAGGCATTCTTTTTACAAGTGAATATTACTTTTATATATAGATATTGTATAATTCACACGAAGCATAGAACAAAGAAAAACACCAAATAAACGTTAGTGAGACGGTCATAATCACTTATTTAGAACAATTCTATGTAGTAACAATCGCATTGCAGATTGTTAAATTAAACAATCAGATTTGATTATTACGCCATATTTTTTCTAATATTACTCATTCAACGCATAAAGAACCAATATAAAAAATATACAACGATGCACAGAAGAGAAGCACTCAAAAACGTCGCATTTTTACTTGGAGGAGCGATATCTGCAAGCACAATGGGCGTTCTATTCGAAAGTTTTACGCTCCCTGAAAACGAAAAAAACTTTGTATCATTCTCTGTTCAGGACGAAAAAATCTTTGCTGAATTTGCGAACATTATCGTGCCCACCACTAAGTCATCTCCGGGTGCCAAGGCTGCTGGTTTAGGCAAATTTATTCCGATGATGATGAAGGATTGTTATCCAGCTAAAATGCAAACATCATTTGCAAAGGGCTTTGAGCAACTTCAGGAAAAAGCAATGAAAGATTTTGGAAAAAATTACATGAGCTTAAGTGTTGCAGAACGCACCAAACTAATGGTGGATTTAAGACTCATGTCTATCGCTCAAAAAGAAACCAAAGCACCTGAAAACGAAGATCTGGCTTACTTCTTTATCACAGCCAGAGATTTAACTTTACTAGGCTATTACGCTTCAGAAATTGGTTGTACACAAGCTCGTGAATACATCCTTGTTCCCGGAAGGTATGACGGAAGTGCACCATTAAAACCTGGACAAAAATCTTGGGCAACCTAATTTCTAAACTACAACAACAAAACATCATGAATTTAAATACAAATTTAAAAGCAGAAAATACTTACGATGCTATTGTTATAGGATCGGGGATTAGTGGCGGCTGGGCTGCAAAAGAACTTACCGAAAAAGGACTAAAAGTACTCATGCTCGAAAGAGGAATGAACATCGAGCACATTACCGGTTATGAAAACGCGATGAAAAGCCCTTGGGAATTTCAGCATGCAGGTAAATTAACCGAAGAACAAAAACGTACACACCCTGTACAAAAAAGAGATTATCCTTATCAGGAAGCCAATGAAAAATGGTGGGTGAACGATTTGGAATGTCCTTATACGGAAGATAAGCGTTTCGACTGGTACCGCGGTTTCCATGTAGGTGGAAAATCATTAATGTGGGGCCGCCAAAGTTATCGTTTTAGTGATCATAACTTTGAAGATAACGCCAAAGACGGCCACGGAAACGATTGGCCAGTACGTTATAAAGAATTATCTCCATGGTATGATTACGCAGAGCGATTTGCAGGGATCAGTGGATCAAAAGAAAACTGGCCACTTTGTCCGGATGGAGAATTTCTTCCTCCAATGGATATGAACATTGTAGAAAAATCTGTTAAAAAACGTATTGAGGAAGCTTACAACAGAGAACGTATCATGATGATCGGTCGTGTAGCTAACCTTACCGTTCCGCATAAAGGCCGCGGTAATTGCCAATACAGAAATTTATGTAGCCGTGGTTGCCCTTTTGGAGCATATTTCTCTACGCAATCTTCTACCCTACCGGCAGCAATGGCTACCAAACGCTTAACACTTAGACCATATTCTATCGTAAACCACATTATTTATGATAAGGATACTAAGAAAGCAAAAGGAGTAATGGTAATCGATGCACAAACCAATGAAACAATGGAATTCTACGCGAAAATTGTTTTCGTTAATGGTTCTACATTGGGTACAACATTTATTTTATTAAACTCTACCTCAGATGCTCATCCAAACGGTTTGGGTAATGCAAGTGGTCAGTTAGGTCACAACTTAATGGATCACCATTTCCGTTGTGGTGCCAATGGCGAAGCAGAAGGTTTCGATGATAAATACACTTATGGCCGCCGTGCAAATGGAATTTATGTTCCACGCTACCAGAATATTGGTAACGACAAACGCGATTATTTACGTGGTTTCGGTTATCAAGGCAGTGCAAATAGAAGTAACTGGCAAAGCGATGTGGCCGAATTATCATTTGGTTCAGGCTTGAAAGAGAAAATGACCAAACCCGGTAAATGGACCATGGGCTTAGGTGGTTTTGGTGAAATGTTACCTTACTACGAAAATAAAGTATACATCGATAAAACTAAAAAAGACAAGTGGGGACAGCCAGTATTAGCCATTGATTGCGAGTACAAAGAAAACGAGAAGAAAATGCGAGTTGATATGATGAATGATGCTGCTGAAATGTTAGAAAAAGCAGGATTAAAAAACATCAAAACATTCGACAACGGCTGTTATCCAGGCATGGCTATCCATGAAATGGGAACGGCTAGAATGGGCAACGATCCAAAAACTTCAGTGCTTAACAAGTGGAATCAAATGCATGAAGTGAGCAACGTTTTCGTAACAGACGGAGCTTGTATGCCATCAATCGCTTGTCAAAATCCATCCTTAACTTTTATGGCATTAACCGCCCGTGCAGCAGATTATGCTGTAAAAGAGCTAAAGAAAAATAATATATAAATTGGTTATAAGTTGTAAGTTATAGGTTTTACGTAAAACCTATAACTTACAACTTACCACTTTTTAATGATGAAGAGAAAATTAAGAATGGGCATGATAGGCGGCGGTAAAGACGCGTTTATCGGTGCTGTACATCGCCTGGCTGCGAACATGGATGGTTTAATCGAACTTTCTGCCGGAGCCTTAAGTGTAAATCCCGAAGTTGGGTACGAATCCGGAAAACTATTGTTCCTTCCGGATAACAGAATATATAGCAATTACGAAGAGATGATCAAAGCAGAAAGCGAATTGCCTGCTGATGAAAAAATTGACTTCGTAACGATTGTAACCCCGAATTTCGCACACTTTGCGCCAGCAATGATGGCCTTAGAACACGGCTTTAATGTGGTGATAGAAAAACCAATGACATTAACGTTAGAAGAAGCGAAACAGCTGAAAGCAAAGGTTGATGAAACTGGATTAACGCTTTGTTTAACCCATACTTATTCGGGTTACCCGATGGTTAAGCAAGCCAAACAAATGGTTGGCGAAGGTGCTTTAGGCGAAATCAGAAAAATTATTGTTGAATACCCCCAAGGTTGGCTTAGTACTTTATCAGAAAGAGAAGGAAATGCACAAGCCGCTTGGAGAACTGATCCCTCTAAAACAGGGAAAAGCGGTAGCATGGGCGACATTGGCACCCACGCTGCTCATCTTGCCGAATATATTTCTGGTTTGCAGATTACTAAAATTTGTGCCGATTTAAATATCGTTGTTCCCGGGAGAGCCATTGATGATGACGGAAACGTTTTATTGAAATTTGATAACGGATCAAACGGAGTTTTAATCGCATCGCAAATTGCTGCTGGTGAGGAAAATGCCTTAAAAATTAAGCTATATGGAGAAAAAGGTGGCTTAGAGTGGCACCAAATGGAGCCAAATACCTTAATTGTAAAATGGTCTAACGCTCCTGCTCAAATTTACAGAACAGGAAACGGTTACATGGGCAGTTTTGCACAACACAATACCCGTACACCTGGTGGGCATCCAGAAGGTTACCTAGAAGCCTTTGCTAATATCTATAAAAACTTCGCCTTAACGGTAAATGCAAAACTAAATAATGAACAGCCTACTGCAGAAATGCTTGATTTTCCAAATGCGGAAGACGGAATTCGTGGAATGGCATTTATTGAAAACGTAGTAGATTCGAGTAAATCCGATCAGAAATGGTGGGATTATAAATTTTAAAATTAAGCATGACAACTTTAAAAGGACCCGGAGTATTTTTAGCGCAATTTATTAGTGATGAAGCGCCCTTCAATTCTTTGGATCATATTTGCCAATGGGCTGCCGGGCTAGGATTTAAAGGTATTCAAATGCCGACTTTGGATGCCAGATTTATCGATCTTCAAAAAGCTGCAGAAAGCAAGACTTATGCTGATGAGCTGAAAGGTACTATTGCTTCTTATGGTTTAGAAATCACAGAACTTTCTACACATTTACAGGGTCAGTTGGTGGCTGTGCACCCGGCATACAACGATTTATTCGATGCTTTTGCACCAAAAGAAGTTCATGGCAATGCAAAAGCCAGAACCGAGTGGGCAGTTCAACAAATGAAATATGCAGCTAAAGCTTCGCAAAACTTGGGTTTAAATGCACATGCTACATTTAGCGGTTCTTTGCTGTGGCAATATTTTCATCCATGGCCACAAAGGCCTGCCGGTTTAGTAGAAGAAGGATTTGCAGAATTGGCAAAGCGATGGACACCAATATTGAACGAGTTTGACCATTGCGGGGTTGATGTTTGCTATGAAATTCATCCTGGGGAAGATTTATTTGATGGAGAAACTTATGAAATGTTCCTTGCAGCGGTAAATAATCATCCTCGGGCATGCTTATTGTATGATCCATCTCACTTTGTGTTGCAGCAATTGGATTACATTCAGTACATTGATTTTTATCACGAAAGAATTAAAGCCTTTCATGTTAAAGATGCTGAGTTTAATCCGACAGGTAAACAAGGTACTTTTGGTGGATACCAGAGTTGGGCCAACCGAGCAGGTAGATATCGGTCTCCTGGCGATGGGCAAGTTGATTTTAAAACCATTTTCAGTAAATTAGCGCAATACGACTTTAAAGGTTGGGCCGTTATGGAATGGGAATGTTGCATTAAAAATCAAGAAGATGGTGCTCGCGAAGGTTCTGAATTTATCCAGAAACACATTATCAACGTAACGGACAAAGCATTTGATGATTTTGCAGCATCGGGCAGTGATAGCGCTTTCAACAAGAAAATATTAGGATTACAAGATTAACAACACACACACAATGAAAAAAACATTTTTAGGTTTAGGCGCAATAGTAATACTTATGGCGTCTTTTTCAAGCGCAGATTTAGAGAAGGAGAAAATGGTGATTGCAACGGCTAGTTCAACCAATCATGAGCTTCAAATGAGTGCAGGCGAGAAATTGATTAACAAATCAGATTGTATTGGCTGCCACAACAAAGTGAATAAAATTATCGGTCCCTCATATACTGAGATCGCTAAAAAATATCCAGCTACAGAAAAAAATATCAATTACCTGGCTGATAAAATTATTAAAGGTGGTACAGGGGTTTGGGGTACTATGCCAATGACAGCTCACTCTACACTTAAACCAGCAGATGCTAAATTGATGGTTAAATACATTCTTTCGTTGAAGAAAAAATAAGCTAAAATCCCTATTAAACTTCAGATACTAAATGAAAACAGATCAAGAAAATAAAAGCACAACTAACCGCCGTGATTTTATTAAAACAAGCGCCATAGCTGCAGCTGCATTTATGATCGTTCCACGCCATGTTTTGGGTGGACCGGGCTATTTAGCTCCAAGCGACCGTTTAATTATTGCCAGTATTGGTGTTGGTGGCAAAGGCCAGAGCGACATTAATATGTTTGCTAAAAGTGGAAAAGCCGATATTGCTTACCTATGTGATGTAGATGACCGCAGGGCAGCAACAAGCGTTAAAAATTTCCCTAAAGCAAAATATTATAAGGATTATCGTGAGATGTTAGATAAAGAGCATAAAAATTTCGATGCAGTATCTATCTCTACTCCCGATCATAACCATGCTATCCAGGCACTAGCAGCGATGCAATTGGGTAAACATGTATATGTTCAAAAACCTTTAACACATGATATTTATGAAGCCCGTATTTTAACTGCCGCTGCAAAGAAATATAAGGTGGTAACTCAAATGGGTAACCAGGGTGCATCAAACGATGGTCCCCGTCAAATGAAAGAATGGTACGAGGCCGGGTTAATAGGTGATGTACATACGGTTTATGCATGGACTGATCGTCCGGTTTGGCCTCAAGGTATTCCCTGGCCTGCTAAAAAGGCTGATATCCCAAAAGAATT
The DNA here is from genome assembly GCF_026239735.1 of Pedobacter sp. MC2016-05. Lineage (GTDB taxonomy): Bacteria > Bacteroidota > Bacteroidia > Sphingobacteriales > Sphingobacteriaceae > Pedobacter. The sequence continues at coordinate 237,931 of NZ_JAPIVT010000003.1, read as the reverse complement.
AGACTGGAATTTATGGCTAGGTACCGCTCCTGAAAAAGATTTCGTAGATAAATTAGTTCCTTTTAATTGGCGTGGCTGGTGGGATTATGGAACAGGTGCATTAGGTGATATGGGTTGCCACTTAATTGAGGCTCCGTTTAGTGTACTGAATTTAAAATATGCAAAAGAGGTTGAGGCAAGTGTGGGTTCTGTTTACGTTGATGAATTTAAACGTGGATATTTCCCTGAAAGCTGCCCTCCATCTAGCCATGTTACTTTAAAGTTCCCTAAAACAGACAAAACCAAAGGTGATGTTACTTTGCATTGGATGGACGGCGGAATTCAGCCAGAACGCCCAGCAGAACTTGAAGCAAATGAAACATTTGGCGATGGTGGTAACGGTACCTTATTTATCGGTACAAAAGGCAAAATGATGTCTGAAACTTATAGTGCAAACCCTAAATTATTGCCTTTAAGCAGAAACAAAGACATTAAAGTTAAAGAAAAATATGCCCGTGTAAAAGATGGCGCAAATGGTCATTATGCGCAATGGGTTGATGCCGCAATTGCAGGTTATGGAAAACAGGAAGTAAGTTCTCCATTCGAAATCGCTGGTCCGCTAACGGAAGCACTATTGATGGCAAACCTGGCCATTAGAAGTTTCGATATCAAGAAAAATGTAAACGGCAAAAACACCTATCCTGGAAGATACATGAAAATGCTTTGGGATAACGATAATATGAAAATTACCAATTTCGATGAAGCAAATCAATTTGTAAAACGCGAATACCGTTCTGGTTGGAATAACTTAACTCTTTAATTTGATTACAGACCTCGCAGCTTTTGATAATCTACGAGGTCTATTCACATACACACAATGAAAAAACTCGTTCTATCTGCCTGCATTTTGTTGGCAGTTACTCAAATTTCTCAGGCTCAAAAAGGTTTTAAGCCTTTATTTGATGGAAAAACAACAATAGGCTGGCACACGTATAATAAAACGAACGTAGGCAGCGCATGGCAAGTTCAAGATGGTGCCTTACACCTGGATCCTAAAACTAAAGGAAAAGAGGGCGGTGGCGATTTAGTTACCGATAAAGAATATAAAGATTTTCACTTGAAATATGAGTGGAAAGTAGCTCCAAAAGCAAATAGCGGACTTATTTTCTACGTACACGAGGAACCAAAATATCATGCTACCTACTCTACAGGTTTAGAGATGCAGGTGTTAGATAACGATGGTCATCCTGATGGAAAAATCACTAAACACCGTTCTGGTGATTTATATGACTTGGTTAAAAGTAAATCAGAGCCTGTTAAACCCGTTGGTGAATGGAACAAAGCAGAAATCATCAGCAAAAAAGGAAATTTAATTTTAGTTTTAAACGGCGTTGAAGTGGTAAAAACCACCCTTTGGGATGAAAACTGGAAAAACCTAATTGCAGGAAGCAAGTTTGCTAAATGGGAAAACTGGGGAACTTACAGATCAGGAAAAATTGCATTGCAAGATCATGGCGATGAAGTTTGGTACAAAAACATTTCAATAAAAGAACTATAACAAAGTGGAAAGTAAAAAGTAGAAAGTAAAAATTTAAACCTTTATACCACTTTGAACTTTTCAGCCTCAACATTCAACTTAAAAACCAAATGAATAGCACTACTCGCTTTAAACTTTCTACCATGATGTTCCTGGAATTCTTTGTCTGGGGAGCTTGGTTTGTAACGCTGGGAACCTTCCTGGGTAATAACTTAAAAGCTTCGGGAGCAGAAACTGGAGCAGTATTCTCAACTCAATCATGGGGTGCTATTATCGCACCATTTATTGTAGGTTTAATTGCCGATCGATACTTCAATGCAGAGAGAATTTTAGGCGTGTTGCACATTATTGGAGCAATATTGATGTATCAAATGTATAATGCAACCGACATAAGCGTCTTCTATCCTTATGTACTTGGTTACATGATCATCTTCATGCCTACGTTGGCGCTAGTAAATTCGGTATCCTTTAATCAAATGAAAGATCCTGAAAAGGAATTTTCTTCTATTCGTATTTGGGGAACCATTGGCTGGATTGCAGCAGGTTTGCTCATTAGCTATTATTTCCACTGGGATTCGAAAGAGGGAACTGAAAGCGGTTTGCTAAAAAACACCTTTGCAATGGCTGGAATTGTTTCACTTGTTTTAGGCTTATTTAGTTTTGCGTTGCCAAAAACGCCACCTAAAGTATCATCAAACGAGAAAATAAAAGTGGGAGATTTAATTGGTTTAGACGCATTAAAGTTGTTAAAAGATAGAAACTTTTTAATTTTCTTTATCTCTTCCATTTTAATCTGTATTCCATTGGCATTTTACTATCAAAATGCTAATCCTTTCCTATCAAATATCGGAATGGATAATCCTACAGGAAAAATGACCATCGGTCAAGCATCAGAAGTGATTTTCTTATTATTTATTCCAATTTTCTTCAAACGCTTTGGCTTCAAAATGACCATTTTAGTAGGTATGTTAGCTTGGGCAGTTCGTTACGCATTGTTTGCTTACGGAAACGCCGGAGAATTAAGTTTCATGCTCATCTTAGGTATTGCGCTTCACGGGGTATGTTACGATTTTTTCTTTGTTTCGGGCCAAATTTATACCAATTCTAAAGCTGGAGAAAGATTTAAAAGTTCGGCTCAGGGTTTAATTACTTTAGCCACATATGGTGTTGGTATGCTTATAGGTTTTGCGGTTGCGGGAAAAATATCTGACGCGTATAAAGCTGTTGACGGCACAATGGATTGGAAAATGATTTGGATCATTCCTGCAGGAATTGCTTTAGTCGTATTCATCCTCTTTGCACTAACTTTCAACGATAAAACGAAATCAGAAATAGACGCTAAAGCCATTTAATCTTATTCAAAATAGTTAACTAAACACCGATTGTTAGATCACAGTCGGTGTTTGTTTATTTAACACATGGAATCACTAATGCAAAACCATCCGTTAAAAGGCAATATCAATCACTCGGTTTGCCGTTGGTGTTTTAACGATTTCAGTTTGGATGAACTTTGCATTGAGGGTAAAAAAATGGGGCTTACCGGCATCGACCTGGTTGGCCCAGAAGATTGGCCGATATTGAAAAAGCATGGTTTAAAGTCGTCGATGTGTAATGGTGCCGAAATTAATTTAGTTGATGGCTTTAATGACAAACAATTTCATAAAACCTTGATCAACAATTATTCGGAAATGATTCCATTGGTTGCCAAAGCAGGTTATAAAAACTTAATTTGTTTTAGTGGTAATAGAAGAGGCATCGATGATGAAACCGGTTGGAATAATTGTGTAGAAGCGTTAAAACAACTCATTCCTTTGGCAGAGCAACATCAAGTAATGCTGGTGATGGAATTGCTCAACAGCAAAATCGATCATCAAGATTATCAATGCAGTAAAACCGCATGGGGAGTTGAACTTTGTAAGCGATTAGATTCTGAAAACTTCAAATTACTTTACGATATTTACCACATGCAGGTAGATGAAGGAGATGTAATTTCAACCATTAAAAATAACCATCAATACTTTGCGCACTATCACACTGCAGGCGTACCAGGCAGAAACGAGATTGATGAAACGCAAGAACTGAATTATCCTGCCATCGTGAAAGCCATTGCAGAAACCGGCTTTAAAGGTTTTGTAGCACAAGAGTTTATTCCTAAAAATGCAGATCGAATGGCCTCATTAAAGCAAGCTGTTTCAATTTGCGATATTTAATCAATTAATATGTTATCAAGAAAAAGTTTTATCATCAACAGCTGTTTAGCAATTGCAACAGTAATTTTAGCTCCATCAATTGGATGCGTAGCGCAAAAGAAAGCAGTAGGATTGCAATTGTATTCATTAAGGGCTGAGTTGCCAAAAGATGTAAAAGGCACTATCGAAAAAGTAGCTAAAGCTGGTTTCACGGAAGTTGAACTTTACGGTTTTTCTATCAAAGATCAATTTTGGGGCATGAACCCAATTGAGTTTAAGAAACTTTTAGATGCCAACGGCTTAAAAGCACCAAGTGGACATTACGGCTTGGGAAGTTACTTAACTGATGGCAATACTGCCGAACTAGAGGAGGCAATTGTTGCTGCAAAGATATTGGGTAGCGAGTATGTAACCATTCCATGGTTGGATCAAAGCATCAGAAAAACTGCTGAAGATTATAAAAAAATTGCCGCAAAAATTAATGTGGCAGGTAAAATGTGTAAAGATGCTGGCCTAAGATTGGCTTATCATAACCACGATTTCGAATTCCAGAAACTTGGAGAAACTACTGGTTATCAAATCTTATTAAACGAAACAGACAAAAATTTAGTTGATTTCGAATTGGATTTATATTGGGTAGTTCGCTCTGGAAACGATCCAATTAAGTTGTTTACTGATAATCCAGGTCGTTTCACCATGTGGCATGTAAAAGACATGGATAAAACAAATCCGGCATTAAACACCGAAGTTGGTTCGGGCAGCATTAACTGGAAACCGATTTTTGCAGATGCAAAACTGTCAGGGATGAAACACTTCTTTGTTGAACATGAAACAAACTATAAGCCAAATCCAATGGAATCTGTTGCGGCTAGTTGTGCATATTTGAAAAAGAATATTTTATAACTTTAATTTCTATGAACGCTAGACGAACTTTCTTAAAACAAGCCGGCCTAATGGCAGGTGCTTCTTTGGTTATCCCTTCTTTCGCTTTTGATAAAGTGAATAAAACAGTGGGGCTTCAGCTCTACACACTGCGTGATGAACTACCAAAAAATGTACAAGGCGTAATGGAGAAAGTTGCCGAGGCGGGATATAAGGAAGTAGAAACTTATGGTTTTGCCGATGGAAAATTCTGGGGCTTAACCCCAAAAGAATTTAAAGCTTTGCTTAAGGCAAACGGCTTAAAAGCACCCAGCGGACATTATTTAATGGATGCATTTTCTAAAAACGGCAATACCGACAAATTGAAAGCCGACATAGAAGCAGCCGCAATTATTGGCGGAAAATATTTCACCATTGCGGGTGCCCAGGTGGATACTAAGAAAGGTATTGATGGTTTTAAAAAGACTGCTTCTGATTTTAATAAAGTTGCCGAACTGGCAAAAAATGCTGGCTTGAAATTCGCTTATCATAACCACGATTTCGAATTTAAAAAATTAGGTGATATTACAGGTTACGATGTTTTTTTAACTGAAACTGATAAAAATCTTGTCAATTTTGAACTTGATTTATATTGGGTTGCTCGCTCAGGAAACGATCCGTTGGCTTTATTTAAAAAGTATCCGGGTCGTTTCCCCATGTGGCATGTTAAAGACATGGATAAAGCCAAGCCTGAACAGAATACAGAAGTTGGCAAAGGTTCAATTGATTTTAAATCAATTTTTGTCGAAGCTAAATTATCAGGCATGAAGCACTTTTTTGTAGAGCATGAAAATAATTACAATCCAAATCCGATAGGCTCAATCAAAACGAGCTGCGATTATATTAAGGCAAATTTGATATAGTCTGTTGAGGGTTTATATGATTATGGTGTATTAGTTTTATTGTTATAAATCGTATTTTTGTTAAAACTATAATGGATTATAGATATTGCAGCAAAATATAAAATTGTAGAAGGTATTATTCAAACCGATAACGATTTAGTTTTAAAAGAAATTGAATCGCTTTTAGGGCTTTACAACGAAGATTTCTCGAAACATTTACCAGAGGAATTGAAAAATCAGATTAATGAAGCGAAATCCGAATTGACTGAAGGAAAAGGCATTCCCCACGAAATCGTAATGCAAGAAATAACTAAATCTTTCATGAACAAGTAGCTTTATGCACGCAATAATTTGGTCGCCTATTGCAAAAACTTCCTATATTGAAATCCACGATTTTCTGGATGAAAATTTGACCATGAAAGAAATCAAATCTTTCATCACCCGTACCGAAAGATTGTTAATATTAATTTCTAATAATCCGAACTTATTTCAATATTCCAAGGATTCAGATACCTTCAGGTGTGTAATCGTTCCACATGTAAGTCTTTTTACACCTTAAGAAATCAGAACATTGAGCTATTGACATTTTGGGATAACAGAAAAGATCCTAAAAAACGACCGCTTTAATCCAGCTTCCGGGCCAATACACACGTTTTTTTGATCCGTTTCGTATTTCCATTTAAATCGAAAATCTCAAACAAAATAACGTAGATGCCCACAGCGGCTTTCTCCCCGTTCTCTCCTACTCCATCCCAGGTTAAATTCCCATTTGTACCAATGGTTTGGTTTTTTAGTAATTGCCTCACTAATTTTCCTTTATCATTGTAAATGTTAACCGTAGCTAAACTTTCGTTCGCAGCAAGTTGATATTGGAGTATCATCAAATCCTCAAAGTTATCGCCATCAGGTGAAAAAGTTTTAGATATAAAGCGAGCGAAATTTTCATCGTCAGTCAATTCTTGAGAATTCCTATAAGTTGGTGTGGCGAAACCCGAGTAGCCGCTGCTGATTTAAAATTACCCGCTTCGTTTGCGCCGGCATTAAATGAAACACGCCCCAGAGAAATCCCGTCTCCATCCTGAATTAAAGGATGATGAGTTTTCGAATTGTAGTCCAACCGATCTAGCACCTGATTATTGCTCAATAAAATGACCACTCCTTTATCATTGTTAAATGCGGGCAAACTACTAATCTGCACAAATTGATTTGGAAACTTTGTTTGGTAATTTATCTTGATATTCACTTGATTGGTGGTAACTACCCAATAACTTCCTGGCGCTATCATCAGCTTTGCCGAAGAGACATTTTTAATGCTTGCAGGTTCCCCAGCAGCATTTGCGTTTGCCAGCTGTAATTCCATCAAATCAATTCCGTGATCAGAATTATTGTATATCTCAACAAAATCAACTCCTCCCAATCTCGGATTAAATAAAATTTCAGAAATCAGAATATCGCCTTTGCTGATAATATTAAATGGATTTCTCTGTTTAATACTTATAAGGGTTTTCTTGGCGAACGTTGGGATGGAAAACGTGTCATTGCCTATAAATTCCGTAGAAAATATAGGACTTAGAAGATCAACCGTAAATTTAAAGAATAACAATAGGAATATAAGCGTAATTTTTACCATATTTGGGCTTATATCAAATGTTTAATAAATATAATAATTAAAATCTAAAATGAAAGTAGCAGTTGTAGGTGCAACCGGATTGGTTGGTACCGTTATGTTAAAAGTATTGGAGGAGAGAAATTTCCCTTTAACAGAGTTAATTCCCGTGGCATCAGAAAAGAGTGTTGGTAAGGAGATTACTTTTAAGGGTAAGAAGTTCCCAATCGTTAGCATGGACACTGCAATTGGCATGAGACCAGATATCGCTCTTTTCTCTGCCGGAGGTAATACTTCATTAGAGCATGCACCTCGTTTCAAAGAAGCTGGAACAACCGTTATCGATAACTCTTCGGCATGGAGAATGGACCCTGCGGTTAAATTAATCGTTCCGGAGGTTAATGCGCACGAGCTTTCTATCGACAATAAAATTATTGCTAATCCAAACTGTTCTACCATTCAAATGGTAGTGGTTTTAAAACCATTGCACGATAAATACAAAATTAAACGTGTGGTGGTTTCTACATATCAATCGGTTACCGGAACGGGCGTTAAAGCTGTTGAACAATTAATGAATGAGCGCAAAGGCATTGACGGCCCGAAAGCTTATCCTTATGAAATCGATTTAAATGTGCTTCCTCATATCGACGTTTTCATGGAGAATGGTTATACCAAAGAAGAAATGAAAATGGTGAAGGAAACCAATAAAATCATGAGCGATAACAACATTAAAGTTACGGCGACAACTGTTCGTATTCCGGTAATGGGCGGTCACTCAGAATCGGTTAACATCGAATTTGAAAACGATTTCGATTTAGCTGAAGTGCGTAGTATTTTAGAAAAATCACCTGGTATTATCGTTGTTGATGATGTAGCAAACTTAAAATACCCAATGCCAAAAGATGCACATGAGAAAGATGAGGTTTTTGTTGGTCGTATTCGTAGAGATGAATCAGCGCCGAAAGCTTTAAACCTTTGGATTGTTGCAGATAATTTGCGCAAAGGTGCTGCAACCAACGCAGTTCAAATTGCAGAGTACTTAATTCAAAAAGAATTAGTTTAAAAATAAACTCCTTCCTTGAACTTGTTTCAAAGTCTTATTTATAAGGTGCTGGAATAAGTTCAGCATAACAACTATATAAAAAGCGATGTGAATAAACACATCGCTTTTTTAAAAGAAAAAGTTATCGTAATTCAGTTATTAAATCAAAGTTTTTTAAAGGAAAAGCCATTATTTTAACTGGTGCAAGGCAAGTAGGTAAAACAACCTTATTAAAAGAATTAGTTAAAGAAACTGGATTACCATCTATTTTTTTAAATTGCGATGAGGCCGAAGTTCGTAATACACTAGAAAACACAAGCTTTGAAAGACTTAAATCGATTATCGGGAATAATAAAATAATTTTTATTGATGAGGCACAAAGAGTAGGTGGGATTGGATTGACTTTAAAAATAATAGTTGATAATTTCATTGATATACAGTTACTGGTAACGGGTTCGTCTTCATTGGAACTAGCTACGGGAATAAAAGAACCGCTTACAGGCAGGAAATTTGAGTACAACCTCTTCTCTTTTTCAATATCAGAATTGGCGAATAACAAAAATTTATTAGCTGAAGAACAGGCCTTGGAAAAGAGATTGATTTATGGCAGTTATCCTGATGCCATCAACTATCCTGGTGAAGAAAAAGAACTGTTATTGAATTTAACAAACAACTATTTATTTAAGGATATTTTATCATTAACCAGCATCCGAAAACCGCTACAGTTAGAAAAATTGGTTCAGGCGTTGGCTTTACAGATGGGAAATGAAGTTTCTTACCAAGAACTTGGGCAAATTATCGATGCAGATAAACAAACGGTAGAAAAGTATATCGATTTGTTAGAACAATGCTTTATAATTTTTAAGCTTACAGCTTTCAGCAAAAATCTTCCAAACGAGATAAAAAAGAGCAGAAAAATATATTTTTATGATAATGGAATCCGAAATGCTATAATCCAAAATTTTAGCCCATTGGGATTAAGACAGGATACAGGAGCACTATTTGAAAATTATATTATATCAGAATACATAAAAAGGAACAACAACAAAAGAAAATTTGCTAAATATTATTTCTGGAGAAGTTTTCAGCAACAAGAAATAGATTTGATTGAAGAAGTTGACGGAGGTATCAATGCAATGGAAATTAAATGGAACGAAAACAAAAAAGTTAAATTTCCAACTACTTTTACAGATGCTTATTTTATAAACACAACAGCTGTTATTAATAAAAAAAACTATTCGAGCTTTTTAATGTAAATATTTACAATGAAGATATTTAAACTAACCATAATCTTAATTGCGCTATCTTTTCAATCTTTTGCCCAAAACAAAATTCAAAACCTCGAAAAAGCTTTCAATAATTTATTAGCAGATGAGCAGGCGAAACATGCCATCCTATCAATCTGTGTGTTAGATGCTAATAGCGGCAAAACACTGTTTGCAAAGAATGAGCAAATTGGTTTGGCTACTGCATCAACATTGAAAACGATTACCGCAGCCACCGCTTTTAGTATTTTAGGCAAAGACTTCCAATTTCAAACTACCTTAGCCTACACTGGAAACATCACAAGTGATGGCACTTTAAAAGGAAATCTTGTGATTATAGGAAGTGGCGATCCCACGCTTGGCTCCTGGCGTTATCAAAATAAAGAAAATGCAGTTTTAACACAATGGGTTGCTGCTGTCAAAGCTGCAGGAATTAAAAAAATTGAAGGTTCGATTATTGGTGATGATAGAGTTTTCGGAACACAAACTACGCCAGAAGGCTGGGTTTGGCAAGATATAGGAAACTATTACGGCGCAGGCACTTCAGGTTTATCCTGGAGAGAAAATCAGTTCGACATTCATTTACGTCCGGGCGCTAGCACAGCTGATGAAGCTAAAGTAATAAAAACTGTACCTGAAACGCCCTATATTAAGTTGGTAAATGAGTTGAAAACCGGTGCTTCTGGAACTGGTGATCGAAGTTATGCCTTTCTGCCGCCATACAGCAATGTAGCTTATTTACGTGGTAGTTGGGGAATGGGTATTGGCAAATCCGGTATCTCTGTTGCCACACCTGATCCCGCCTTTGATTGTGCTTATCGGTTACAGGACACCTTGAAGAAATTGGGAATTTCAACAAGTTTGGACGCTACAACAGCAAGGCTCCTCGCTTTAAATAATCAGCCTATTTCCTCTCTAAGCCAAAAAATAAGCACCATTAGTTCACCAGCGTTGAGCGAAATCAGTTATTGGTTTTTAAAGAAAAGCATCAATTTATACGGCGAAACTTTGCTGAAAACAATTGCCGTAAAATCAGGAAAGCCAGCGACAACCGCCAAAGGTGCAGAAACAGAAATTAATTATTGGGCAGCAAAAGGAATCGATAAAACAGCTTTGAACATCATCGATGGTAGCGGACTTTCTCCTGGCGATAGAGTAACTACCTCGGCAATGGCCAACATTCTATTCCAGATTCAAAAAGAAAGCTGGTTTACCGATTTTCATAAAGGTTTACCAGAATACAATGGCATGAAAATAAAAAGTGGAACAATAAATGATGTTTCTGCTTTTGCAGGCTATCATACCGATACTGCCGGAAATAAATATGTAATTGTGATTAATATCAACAACTACAGTGGAAGTGGAATTAACAAAAAACTTTTCAATGTTTTAAACCAACTAAAATAATTATGCCCTATTTTATCAAAAACCTTCAAACTGTAGATGGATTGATCTCAAATTTGTACGGAAATATCTCTGTTGAGGAAATGACGAAAACAATTGTTTACCATTTAGAACAACAAGGATATAAAGTACAAGACCAAGGTTTTGGTAATTTAATTTTAGAGAAAGGCAGCAGAATACAACGCATTTTGCTGGGAGCGTTTGTAAAATATTTTAAATTCAGCGTGAGCATGACACCTGCGGAAAAAAATGAACTAGTGGTTAATATTTTTCAGCAAACTAGCGGTATGTCGGGTGGTTTAATAGGGATGAATCAAGTTAAAACTGAATTGGCCAGGTTAAACTTCGTTTTCGCCAATCTTTAAATTTTAGTTTTCAATTGATTACACCACCAAACTTATTATGACTGGAAGGCTATTCATCATTATTCTGCTCTTACCGGTCACTTCAATCGCACAGGTTAAGGTATTGCTAAATGTTAGTGTTCCTCAGAAAACACAACATACGCTCTTCATTGCTGGCAGTTTTAACGACTGGAATCCAAAAAGTGAAGCTTCCATTTTAAAGGAAAAAGGTAGTCTTACTTATGTAATCGAGTTAAATTTGCCAAAAGGAAATCATGAGTTTAAAATTACCCGAGGAAGCTGGGATAAAACTGAATGCCAAAAAAATGGCACATCAGTAGCAAACAGAATTTTAAATTTGAATGTTGATACTGTAATGGATATAGAGATTGCAAATTGGTCGGATAATTTTAAGCAGGTTAAAGAAAAATACCATTTTGGCGACCATGTTCATCTTGTCGATTCTGCTTTTTACATGCCACAGTTGAATAAACATCGCCAGATTTGGATCTATTTGCCTAAAGGCTATTCTAAGTCTAACAAGCGTTATCCTGTAATTTATATGCAGGACGGTCAGAATTTATTTCATGCCAATCCGCCAAGAGCCGATGAATGGGCAGTTGATTCGATCATGGACAGCCTAATTCGTGAAGGATCAAAAGAAATGATCGTTGTAGGAATAGATCATGGGGGCAAGGATAGGCTAAAAGAATACAATCCTTACGACAGTCAATACGGCAAAGGCGAAGGAAAAGAATATGTTTCCTTTTTAGTGGAAACATTAAAGCCTCACATCGACTCGAACTACCGAACACTGAAAGATTTTGCAAACACTTCAATAGCCGGCAGCTCAATGGGTGGCTTAATTTCCATGTACGCCATTGCACGGTATCCAAAAACATTTGGTTCGGCTGGAGTTTTTAGTCCGGCGTTTTGGTTAGCCCCGCAAATTTATACAGAAGTGACTACTAAATTGAATGGCTTAAAAGGCAAGAAGATATTTTTTGTTGCTGGAGATAAAGAAGGAGCTACGATGGTTCAGAACACGAAAAAGATGTATGATATCTTGAACTCCGAAGAAAAGAATCATAATATTGTTTTTTTGGAGAAAGAAGATGGAAAGCATACCGAATGGTTTTGGCATCGTGAGTTTGTCCCTTTTTATCAATTCATAGCAAAATAATAGTTCAGATCAGATATTATAGCTTTCTAATTTTCAGTAACTCTTTACTATTTAAATATCATATCATTGAAAAGCAGCTTTATCATTTTCTTGGTCCTCTTCCAATTTACAGCATCAGCGCAAGTATTAAAGAAACGAACCACCTTGTTGATGGGTAGTAAGTTCGAAATTACGATTGTAGCTAAAGATGCCCTAACCGCCACACAAAACATTGATAGTGTGATCGCAGAAATCAGCCGCATTGAATACTTAATTTCAGACTGGAAACCAGAAACACAAATTTCGAAAGTAAATAGAAATGCGGGAATAAAACCTGTAGAAGTTGACAAGGAAGTTTTTGATCTCACCAAAAGAGCGCTTAACCTTTCAAAAATAACAAACGGTGCATTTGATATTAGTTTTGCAGCCATGGATAGGATTTGGAAATTTGATGGATCGATGACAGTCATGCCTGATGATGAAACTGTAAAAAAATCGGTTGAAAAAGTAGGTTATGAAAACATTATTCTTGATAGTTTAAATTCGACAATCTTTTTAAAATTAAAAGGGATGAAAATTGGTTTTGGAGCATTGGGTGAAGGCTACGCTGCAGATCGATGTAGAAATATGATGCTTGCGAAAGGGATAAAGGCAGGCATTGTAAATGGATCTGGCGACATGAGTACCTGGGGGAAACCACCTAAAGCAAAACATTGGGTAATAGGAATTACCAATCCATTTAATAAAGACAGTCTTTTCGCGGTAGTGCCACTAAAAAGTGCTGCCGTGGTCACCTCAGGAAGCTATGAAAAATTTGTGGTGTTAGATGGAAAACGCTATTCTCATATCATCAATCCTGTTACAGGCTACCCAGCCACAGGTTTAACGAGCGTAACCGTGTTTGGACCCGATGCTGAATTTGCCAATGGTTTTAGTACCTCGATGATGGTTCTAGGGAAAGATAAAGCACTCAAACTGATCAAAGCCTATCCGAATTACAGTTGTATAATGTTCGGTGATGATGGAAAGGTTTATCATTCCGAAAATATCAGTGAGAAATTGCTTAAGAAGTGGAAGAAGGGAATATAGGCATTGGAAGTAACCAGGTTTTCCGCATTTTTGCGGAGATTAGCTGAGGGTTAATTCATTTCATAAAAATTAGTGTTTCGGTATGTGAGGACACAGAACCAGGCGTTTGAAGGGAATATAAATTAAGACATCTGGAAATCATTAGGCTTTCGCATTTTTTCGGAGCCTAGCTGAGGGTTAATTTATTTCATTAACCTATATTGAGGACTTTTCTCCCATTGTCTGTGTCCCCACAGACCATTACTGATTTGTTAGTGTTTCGGTCTGTGAGGACACAGACCGAGGCATTAGAGATTAAAATGCCTTTTACAATAGCTGTGCGCATTTTACAAGAAAGATCGTCATTGCAAACCCAAACTTGTATGAGGTTTTCCCCATGGTCTGTGTCCCTACAGGCCATTACATGTTTGTTGGCGTTTCGGTCTGTGAGGACACAGACATAGGCGTTAGAGATTAAAATGCCTTTTACAATAGCTGTTCGCATTTTTCAAGAACGATCGTCATTGCGGAGGAGTTTTTCACCACTGCGGCAATCTTACCATTTACGCCGTAAATCCTGCCACAATTTGCTTAAGAAAAATAAGAAAGAGGCAGCTAAAAGGGTTTAAATCACTAAATCTTAAAACCCTGTCTTCTGGAGAGGGGTGCTAAAATATTTGCCCAACTAATGCTTTCATTTTACCTCACCCCCGCCCTCTCCTTGAGGAGAGGGAGCTTTGGGCGGCTATAGCGTATGCCAAAAAACCCTCCGCCAAAACCCATTTCACACAGCCCAATACGCCATTGCGAACACGGACTTTTGCGAGTGAAGCAATCTTTCTTACCTAAATAGGTTGCTTTACCGAACGGTCTTGACAAGCTGTACCTCAATCACAGAAGCGCTGCTAACCAATGCTTTCTAGAAATATTAATCGAACTCCAGACTAATAACAATCCATTAAAATCTGACCTCGCGATTGATAGTAACTGATACTTTTTTGCTGGTCTTGCTGACATAATTGATCCAACAACTCGATCACATCTTTCTGCATACTTAAAGACCCACAAAGCATAATCACTCCGTTATCTCTTAATGTTTGGCAAACAACCGACTGGTCTTTTAAAAGAAGATCTTTAACATATTGTTTTTCTCCCTCTCTAGAATAGGCTACATGTAGCGAAGTGAGCAAATTGGCTTCTTTATTGATCGCATTTTCGTAAAGTGTAAACGACGCTTTGTTTCTAAAACCACAGTACAGATGAATATCCTGCACTCTTCCTTGCTGATCTATCATACCTAAAAACGGCGCTATACCCGTTCCGTTTGAAACCATGATTACCGTTTTTGCTTTAGCAGGAAAATGAAAATGTGTATTCTTAACAACCGCAGCCCTGAATTTCTCATCGATTTTAAGATCGTGCAAAAAACCCGAGCCTAAACCTCCTTGATGAAGTTTAACGCTTAACTGAACATCTTTATCCATTTTACCAATGGAATATAAACGTTCTCGATGATCGTTTGCCGGGTAAACAGCTAATAAATCACCAGAAGTAAATTTAGTTTTTTTAAGAGGCTTTAAGCGGATAATGAATGAAGTATCCTCATGGCTTGAAACTGTTTTATCTACTACTTGAAACTCCTGCGTTTTCGCAGGTTTTGGGGCAAGCAATTTATCAAGAGCACTTAGCTCGATATGAGAAGTCTGTGCCCATAAGTTTGCCCATCGCATAAAATCCTCTGGCGACCGATCGTTTACGGTATGGATTTCGAGCAAGGGTTTTGCCCAATCTTCATGCGCTAAAGCATTGTTAACTTCGTAACCAAACTTGCAAAAATCAGGGTAGGCTTGAGAACCAAAGGCAACTACCGAAAAATCGACAATTGATAATTGTTTATGCTTTTTGAGGAGCGATTTAAACTTCGACGCATTTGTCGGTGCATCTCCCTGACCATAAGTTGCCGCAAAAATTAAAATATGCTCGGCTTTTGGATAAACATTGTAATCATTAAGTTCGGCCATGAAGGCACTTTTCCCATTCTTTAAAAGCTGTTGTTGAATGGCATTGGCAAAACGAAAGGTACTGCCGTTTTCAGAGCCAACCAGTAAAATATATTCTGCCTGATCGAACTTGTATTTGTTTTTGATACCATTACGGCTGCGTTTCCACCAAATTACAAAACCCGAATAAATAAAAAACAAGATATTTGCCGATGCAATGGCTAAAAAAATCGCCCAAATGGCACTTCCCCTACCCGTATGTAAATCCATACTGAGGTTATTAAAAATGGTGGCTTTGGAGTAAGGTTGTTGGGTAATAATTTCTCCGGTGATTTGATTCACGGTAATTTCCCGGTCGCTAAGTTTAAGCGTAAAGTAATCCTCTACATCTTCAGAAAAGGGAAACTCTATTGATTGTAAATCGCTTAATGGGATATTTTTGAAAACCTCAAAATCGCTAACCGATTTGGCAGGATTAGTTTTCAATGCATCGAAATCAATTTTGTACGTTATTTTTTCTTCCTTAATAATTCCAAATCGTTGTAATGAAAGGTAGGTACCAGATAGCGAAATGATGATGATTGGAATTAACAGTAATCGCCCTAAAACAACATGATAATATTGTGCAAATCCATCTTTAACAATCTTTCCGAAAAATTTCTTTAGGCTGCGTTGGCGCTGAATAATCAAAACTGTACCAGATGTTGCAATAAGAAATAACAGAAAGGCGGTAATACCAACAAATAGCCTCCCCAACTCATGTAGAAATAACGACCTATGTAAAGTAGTGGTCCACCTAAAAAATTCATTCTCTTTGGCTACTTTACCAAATGATTTGCCAGTTTTAGGATCGACATAAAAGTTTCCAGACTCCTCATTCGAGTCTGTGCCATTTACTTTTACAAATTGATTGGCATCAATGGTTACGTCAGCAATATCCGTATAGGATTTTTGCAATGTCGGGATGAGCTGGGCAACATTAAGCCTATAGAAATCTTTTGATTTATAAGGCTGAATCTTTTCAGCAACAGGCTTAAATGATAGGATGATACCTGTAACAGAGGCAAGTGCAATAAAAAGAAAAGAAGATACAGCTAAAGCAAGATGGCTGTATCTCCATAACGAAATTGTCATTGAATAAGCTTTTAGTTAGGGCTTAGGCGCACGTACCTAATGTAACCCGTTCCTTCAGTTTTAGCGGCCAAACCTTCAGTAGTTAAGGGAATTTCAGCATCTTTAACATAGTATTTATTGTCTTCAACAGCAGTTTCGAAACGCAACTTGTAACCTTTGTTGATTTTGGCGGTTTCAATATCAAAAGTAGTTACACTTCTATCGCCACCCGTTACCGATGCGCCGGTAACAGCACTGATATTTGTCGGCTTACTTTTATAAGCTTTATGCCATTCTTTTAGGTCAGGATACCATTTCTTATCTGATCCCATCACATAAAGTGTTTTTTCGTAAGCGCCTTTTGCATTGATTAGTGATACCGCGATATAAGCACCTTCACCTGTGTAGTTGGTCATTTGAACCATACATTTGTATTTTGTAGTTTTTTGTGCCGATGATAATTTAGGTACGAATAGAATTAAAGTAAAAGCGAGACACAGTCTATATATGTTATTCATTTTATTATTTCAAAAAGTCGATTGATAATTTATTTTTAGTTAAAAATTCGTTTTCAGTGGCTAAATCGTACGGGGTTTCTTTAAACTCTGTTGCTACATCTTTTTTCGCACCTACAGAAATTAAATATTTCAAAAGCTCGGTATCTTTAGCTGTCATTGCTGCTTTGTGTAAAGCAGTGTAACCTTCTTTATTTTTTACGTTTACGTCTACTTTGTAATCGGCAACCAGTTTTGCTAAAGCCAAATCGTTTTTCGCAACCGCTAAATGATACAAAGTATTGCCATTTGGCTGCACGGCAGCAAGATTAAGACCTTTATCAGTTAATACTTTTAGTTTAGCATTAAAGTCTTCCATACCACGAGGTCCATAAGATTGGAAAAGATAATAAGCCAGGTTATTTCCATCTTTATCGGCACCGTTAATATCAGCACCTTTGCTCAATAGAAGAATAACTGCCTCTGCAGAATTACCACGAACTGCCATTGCCAATGCAGATACACCTTTTGCATTTACCTGATTAACGTTTTTTACATTTTTGGCTAATAACTCCAAGGTAGCTAAATCTCTATTCCCTCCGGCGGCAGCCATAAAGGCAGTGTTGCCTTCTTTATCTGCTGCATTCACATCCACTCCTTTTGATAGGAAATAGTTGATTACTTCTTCTTGCTTCGGTTTACGAGCTACATACGATAAAGCATTTTCTCCATTGCTTCCGATAACAGTTGGCTTTAATTTAAGGCTTTCCAAATATTGAAAAACGGCTATACCGTTTGAACTTCCTCGCCCGCCTTGTGCGGCCATAATAAACGCATTGTCGTTATATTTTACGCCTTTTGCAATCAATTTGTTCATCAACTCGATGTTACCACTTCTTGCCACATAGTTAAAAGCGGTGTTGCCAGCAGCATCGGTACTGTTTAAGCTTAATCCTTTGCCTACAAAATAATCCGTTAAAGCAAAGTTTTTATCATTGGCGATTCCGATTAATAAAGCATTTGCACCATCATGATTCAAATTGGTTTTTACATCTGCACCGTTTGCAATTAAAAGATCGTAAACTTTAGTATCAGCCTGGCCGCCGCCTGCTGCAAAGGTTAATGGAGTGGCGCCATGACTATCCTGAAGATTAACTTTAGCACCATTTTTTAACAGGTGTTCCATCACTGCCACATTTCCTCGAGACGCTGCCCAGAACAGATACGTTCTGCTATCATGCGTAATTTTATTCACATCATTACCAGGTTGCGATAAAAGGTATAAAATCGTTTCCGTTGGCGCATTATTGTTAATAGCCAACACAGTAGCATCAAACGACATTGGGTTTAATTGTGAAGGGTTACTGCCTTTTGCAATTTCTGCCTTAATTGTTGCTAAGTCTGTATTTCCTTTCCAAAAAGACTGATCAAAAAAAGTATTTTTCTGAGCCTGTGCAGTAAACGATGCCATCGCAAGAACAGCAATTAGGATTTTTTTCATTTCTAAGCTTAATAGTTTGATTAACAAATTCGATAGCGCTTTGCAGGGCAAAAGAATTTCGGGCTAAGTTACCAAGAATCATTCTAAATAATGCATTTCAGCTCTATTTATTTAAATTAATTATAATTAGTGAAAGGTTTTATGATGTGGTTTCTCCTATTGAAAAATGGAAACTAGCTTTTCTATTCCTAAAATTCTGGCTAAAAATTTGTAATAAGACTTTTATAAACACTTGATAATGAGAAAAATTATTGTTTTATCCATGATTTCGTTAGATGGAGTAATGCAGGCGCCAGGCGGTCCTAACGAAGACAATGCCGGAGGATTTAAACATGGAGGTTGGGTTGCACCTTTCAACGATGAGATCTCTGGCACAGAAATGCAAAAGAATATGGAAGCGTCTGATATTCTTTTGGGCCGAAAAACCTTTGATATTTTTGCTGGCTATTGGCCAGAGCGAGAACAAGGTTGGCCAGGAATTAACGATGTCAACAAATATGTTTTGTCATCAACCTTAAAACAATCCACTTGGAAAAACACCACTTTCCTTACCAATCTGGAAGATATCAAACAGCTTAAAAACACTAATAGTGGCGATATAAAGATTTGGGGGAGCAGTAAACTTGTTCAATTATTGTTAGCGCACAACTTGGTTGATGAATTTATTATGATGGTCCATCCGGTTATATTAGGTAAGGGTAAACGACTATTTAATGATGAAGCAATCGCGGCTTCATTTCAATTAATAGAAAGTGTTACCAGCAAAAAAGGGGTGATATTTGCCAAGTATAAAAGATTTGGCGAAGTTAAAACTGGAACTGTTTCAGATTAACAATGTTGACATCTGGGTTTTCACTACAAAAGCGGTTTCAACACCACCCAAACGTTTTCAGCTAAAATCTTGTCTCCTTCTGCCGTTGGGTGAATTCCGTCCTCCTGATTTAATTTTGGGATTCCACCGACTTTATCTAACAAAAAAGGAATAAGCGCCATATTATTTTTCTTGGCTAAATCGGGAAATATATTTTTGAAATCATTTGCGTATCTGGCGCCCATACTTGGTGGCATTTGCATACCGGCTAACACCATTTTAACATTTGGATACTTCGCTTTAACGGCATCAATAATATCCTGAAGATTTTTAGTGGTTTGTTTTACAGGCAACCCTCTTAAACCATCATTGGCACCCAATTCCAACACAAATATATCAATGGGCTGTTTCAACAACCAATCTATCCTACCTTTTCCTCCTGCGGATGTTTCTCCACTCAACCCGCCATTAATTACGGTATAAGGTAAATTCAAAGAGTCGATTCTATTCTGAATCAACGCAGGAAAAGCCTCAGTTGGGTCAAGACCATATCCAGCAGTTAAACTGGTGCCGAAAAAAAGGATGGTTTTCTTTTGACTAGCGCTTGCCACTTGCTTTTGGTCAGCCGAATCTAAAGTTTTTTCTTCATTTCCGGTACGGTTATTATTTCCGCAGGAAGCGAATAGGATAGCCAAAACAAATAAACCAATAAAGCGTTTTCGTAACATCATATCTAATTTTTTCTCTAAGTAAAAACCACTATCTTAACAGGAAATGCCGGGGTTATGTTTGGTAAAGCATAGGTACAAAACTTTAATTCAAAAATTTGGAAAATATTTTAAACATTCGAAAAGTAAGTAAAATTTATAAAAACGCTGGAAGAGACCTTACTGTATTAGATCAGATTAATTTCTCTATCGATGCAGGTTCAACAGTTGCCATTACTGGACCTTCCGGAAGCGGCAAGACTACACTTTTAGGTTTATGTGCCGGACTAGACCGGGCGAGTAGCGGAACCGTTGAACTAAATGGTATTGCGCTCGAAAAGCTAAATGAAGATGAACGAGCTGCCATTCGAAACCAATATGTAGGTTTTATTTTCCAAAATTTCCAGCTTTTGCCAACATTAACGGCATTAGAAAATGTAATGGTGCCTATGGAATTGAGAGGCGCTAAAAATATTAAAGCCCAAGCCATGGAACTACTTGAAAAAGTAGGTTTGGCCGATCGTTCGCACCACTATCCTATTCAATTATCGGGTGGAGAACAGCAACGTGTATCGCTGGCCAGGGCTTTTTCTAATAAACCTGCAATTCTTTTTGCTGATGAACCTACCGGCAACCTCGATGCAGAGACCAGCGAAAAGGTAATTAAATTGCTTTTTGATCTGAATAAAGATTTTGGTACAACTTTGGTAATTGTAACCCACGATTTAGAACTTGCCGCCCGAACCAGCAGAACCATAAAAATTAAAGGTGGAGTAATTATTTCTGATGAAAACTCAACTTATGCCTAATCATATCCCCAAACAAAGCATCAGTTTTTTATGGCTTTTCAAAATGGCCTGGCGAGACAGCCGAAAAAACCGATCAAGGCTGTTATTGTTTATCTCCTCCATTGTTTTAGGGATCGCTGCTTTGGTTGCGGTGTATTCCTTTAAAGATAATTTGCAACGCGATATTGATGCTCAAGCAAAAGAACTCACTGGTGCCGACTTAGTGCTCGACAGTAGAAAAGGAGTAAGTAAGGCGATGCAGAAGGTTATCGATAGTTTAGGCGATGAACAATCCCAGGAAAAAACTTTCGCTTCGATGATCTATTTTGAAAACGGCGGTGGCAGCAGGTTGGTTCAAATGAAAGCCTTGGAAGGGAATTATCCTTATTATGGATCAATTGAAACCCAGCCGGCAAGTGCGGCAAAACATTTTCAAGAAGATAGAACGGCTTTAGTAGATCAAACACTGATGATGCAGTTTAACACTAAAGTTGGCGACTCTGTTCAAATTGGCGATTTAAAATTTAAAATTTTAGGATCATTAATTAAAGCGCCTGGACAGAATGGGATTGCGGCAAGCGTAGCACCAATCGTCTATTTGCCGTTAATGTATTTAGAAAAAACCAATTTGATAAAAACGGGCAGTAGAATTAATAATAAATTTTATTTCCGTTACGATGATCCATCGGGTGTGGATGAATGGGTAAAAAAGAATGAGGTTAAACTCGAGAGGGAAGGTTTTGATGCCGATACAGTTGAATCTCGGAAAGAACAAACCGGCCGATCTTTCAAAGATGTAAATCGCTTTCTTGCGCTTTCAGGTTTTATCGCATTGTTACTTGGTTGCGTAGGTGTTGGAAGCGCCATTCATGTATATATTCAGGAAAAACTGAGCGCCATTGCCACTTTGCGCTGTTTGGGGCTAAAATCGCGACACGCATTTTTCATTTATCTTATCCAAATATTTTTTATTGGCTTAATTGCCGCTACCACCGGTGTTATTCTAGGTACTGGGATTCAATTTTTATTACCATTGGTATTAAAAGATTTTCTTCCCGTTGAAATTACAATGCAGATCTCCTGGTCTGCGGTTGGTCAAGGCCTAATGCTTGGATTAATTATTTCAGTGTTGTTTGCTTTGCCTTCACTCCTATCAGTCAGGAAAATATCCCCGCTCAATGCTATCCGTTTATCTTTCGAAAAAACACGTAGCAAAAGTGACCTTTTAAACTGGTTGGTTTATTTGTTAATGGCTGCATTTGTGGTCGGTTTTACCCATTTGCAAATGAAAACCTGGGTACAAACTTTGGCTTTTACGGTAAGCATTGGCGTTGCCTTTATTTTGCTGATTATCCTTTCCAGGTTATTAATGTTTTTAGTGAAAACGCTACTTCCAAAATCATCGAATTACTTATGGCGACAAGGTTTTGCTAATTTATACCGACCTAATAACCAAACCTTAATGCTTACCGTTTCTATTGGCTTATCCACTGCTTTTATCGGTACGTTGTTTTTTGTTCAGGGAATTTTAATGAGTCGGGTTACGCTTTCATCTGGCAGTAATCAACCTAACATGGTGATGTTCGATATCCAGAAAACACAAAAAGAGAGAATCGATAGCTTAACTCAAGCCTTTAAATTGCCATTGATGAACCAAGTACCCGTGGTTACGATGCGGATTGAAGAAATCAACGGAAAAAAAGCCAGTGCAGATACCAATAATCGAAGGGCATACCGGAATGAAATCAGGGCGACTTATCAAGATAGCTTAACCGCGGCCGAGAAAATTGTTAAGGGCAATTGGGTTGGTAAAGTGAAGCCTAAAGAAACCATTTATATATCTCTGGATCAGCGATACGCTGATCAAATTAATGTGGGTTTAGATGATAAAATTCTCTTCAACGTACAGGGAATGATGATCCCAACGGTTGTGAGAAGCTTAAGGGAGGTAAATTGGAGTCGGATGCAAACCAATTTCAGGGTTGTTTTCCCTGCTGGGGTACTAGAGGAAGCGCCACAGTTCCATGTACTCATGACCCGCGTACCTACAAGTGAACTATCGGCTAAATTTCAGGGTGAAGTGGTTAAAAACTTCCCGAATGTATCGGTAATTGATTTAGATCTAATTTTAAAATTGCTGGATGAAATTCTCAATAAGATCGGATTTGTTATCCAGTTTATGGCAGGTTTTAGCATGGTAACTGGCTGGATTGTTTTGGTATCAGCGGTACTTACAAGCAAAAATCAAAGATTAAAAGAAAGTATTTTATTAAGAACGCTTGGCGCAAGCAGAAAGCAGATTTTAGCCATAAACGCTATTGAATATTTCTTTTTAGGAGCCTTTGCAGCGGGGGCTGGTTTAATTCTGGCTATCGGCGGAAGTTGGGCTTTAGCTAAATTCAGCTTTGAGGCTTTTTTCATTCCTCCCTTTTGGGCAACATTAGGACTTTTCGGATCAGTTGTTTTTATTGTGGTAATTACTGGGGTGTTAAGCACAAGAAGCATTTTAAATCAACCACCGCTTAAGATATTAAGAACAGAAGGATAATCAAAGGAACTTATAGATACAGGGATATTGCAAATACAATTATCCAGATAATACTGAAGACACTACCGACATATACGACTTGTATATGTTTTTTCAAGTTTTTTTTAATCAACCCAGCATAGATTAACCATGCAATAAACAGAGCAAAATAAAAAGGTACGAGGAAAAACAGCATATCTAAAAAGTAAAGTGATATTCAAATATGCAAAAAGAGGTTGGTATTTTGCCAACCTCTAAATTGAGTACGATTAACTGTAGAAATTAAGCAGCATCAATTGCTTCACGAAGTGCTTTTGCTGCAGCAGCAGGATCTTCAGCACCATAGATAGCAGCACCTGCAACCACCACCTTTACGCCAGCTTTAACTACTGCTGTTACGTTTTTAATGTTTACACCACCAGCAATTGAAACTGGAACGCCCACTCTGGTCGCCTCATCAATTAAAACCTGAATAGAATAACCGGCTGTCCACTGCTCGTCTAAACCAGCATGTAGTTCTACAAATTCTACACCAAGTTCCGTTACTTCCTGTGCTCTTTTCACTCTATCAGGATAGCCGATGGTGTCTACAACAACACTCTTTCCATGTGCTTTTGCAGCTTTTACTGCGCCTATAATAGTTGCATTACCAGCTGCGCCCATTACGGTTACTAAATCAGCTCCAGCTTTAAAAGCGATATCAGCTTCCAGTTCTCCTGCATCAGCAGTTTTCAGATCAGCAAAAACCAGTTTATCTGGATGGGCATTTTTCATCGCAGTGATTACGCTTGATCCAATATTTTTGATTAAGGGTGTACCCAACTCTATAATATCGACATAGGGTGCAACTTTCGCCGCTAAAGCCAATGCCTCTTCTGTTGTTAATAAATCGATTGCTACTTGTAATTTTGCCATGATTTGTTTTATAAATGATAAATATGATTTTATTCTAAATTTGAATGGTTCTTCCAAAGCACCTCTGCAGGCTTATTGCTTAATTTCCAAAGCGATTGGAAAATAGCATCGTTAAGCAATAGAATAAATTGCTCGAAAAGACTGCCTGCATACTGGCTGGAAATTTTCTTGCTATGATCCTGCTTTTCTGCTGCAGGAACAATTACGGGATGAGTTGCCAGCTCGGCCAATTTCGATGTTGCGTTTGTAGTTATGGCCACCAGCTTCGCCCCTGCTTGAATCGATTTTTCTGCTGATCTGACAATCGTTTCAGTCGTGCCTGATCCTGACGCAGCTATCAATAAATCGCCTTTTTTGATGGCGGGCGTAGTGGTATCTCCGACATAATAAACGCTAAAACCCAAGTGCATCAGGCGCATGGCTGCTGCTCGCATTGCAAAACCCGAACGACCAGCCGCAGTAATGAAGATATGATTGGCCTGTTGAATCTGATAAATAAAAGGGATGATTTGCTCAAGCTCCAGCCGTTTAGCTAGATTTGAATTCTCTTCTATAATCTGGTTCAAATTGGTTTGTAAACTCCATACCAGCTGCTGATTATCTACCGTATCCAATACCGTTTTATCTTTTTCCATCTCTTCCATTAATGTCTTAACTTCCATACACAATGATTAATTCGTTGGTCAAAGGTAGATTTGACAGCTGCGTATATGGTTATACTATCAGCCACTATTATGGGACAATCAGGAAAT
This sequence comes from Pedobacter sp. MC2016-05, assembly GCF_026239735.1. GTDB lineage: Bacteria > Bacteroidota > Bacteroidia > Sphingobacteriales > Sphingobacteriaceae > Pedobacter. The sequence goes on along the minus strand of NZ_JAPIVT010000003.1, from coordinate 212,964 downwards.
TTAATCGTTTAAAAGTCATATATACTCAACCATAACTATAAAGTTTCCGAATATTCCTCCTTAATTATCATATTGTCCAACTGCAAAGAAATTAAGTGTTTAACTTTGATGGTGATGAACACAGCAAGCGATTTCAATCTGGAAAAATCAGTTATTTACATTAGAAATTTAAATAACTGCCCACCGAGCTACCTTAACGATCCAAGCCGCAAAGAATTTTTCGAAATCGTATGGTTGAAGAATGAGAATGCTTTACATGCCTTATCGCCTCATTCGGAAATTGACAGCAAGGGCGACTGGATTTATCTTATCCCACCCTATCGAGTTCATCAACTTAACAAAGCAGGGAAGAATGGCGAATTGATATCTTTCAAACGATCTGTGCTTGAGGGAGAGGATAAAGAATTTTTGTTAGATCTGTTTAAAATATTCAATGTTCAAGGAGAATTTTCCTGCCTTAGGCTTGATGGAGAAACCGCGAAGGAGTTAGCCTCCATTTATAGCCTGATAGAGAATGAATATCAAAAACCAGAAAATAACTTAATCATCATAAAGGCATTACTTAAAGTTTTTATTTTAAAATTAGTACAAGTCAAAGAGCACGATTTTACCAGCCAGGATATCAACCAGAAAAGAGTTTATGAATTTTTGATGTTGCTGGAGAGCAATTATCAACAAATTAGGAACACAGATTTTTACGCTGGTAAAATTGGAATTAGTTCGAAGCGCTTAAATCAAATTTTGAAAGATAAGCTGAACAAAACAGGCATGCAAATTATTCATGACCGTATTATTTTGGAAGCGAAAAGGAAAATCATCCATAGCGAACTTACCATTAAAGAAATATCTTATGATCTTGGCTTTTCCGATCGGCCTTATTTTAGCAGATTTTTCAAAAAACAAACCAACCAAACCCCCGAAGAATTTCAAAAACAAGCTAAAAACCATATCGAATCGAAATTTAACACTTTGATTTAGTTCAGCGTTAGGTTATCATTATGTTAAATATCGGTCTATCAAAAAACCTTTTTGCTAAACAGCTGTTCAATTAATCTAAAAAGATACACATGAACACTAAGCTAAGAAATGCAATATTACTAGCCACTTTAGGCGTGATCATTATTAGTTATGCAAGTTGCAGTGTTTCTATTCCGCCAGGCGCTAAGGCCGTTAAACCTTTTCAAAAGATAAATATTTAGGTAGGTGGTACGAAATTGCCAGAATGGATTTTAAGTTTGAAAAAGATTTAAATAATGTAACGGCAACCTATTCGCTTAATGATGATGGCACGATTAAAGTTGATAATAAAGGCTACAACTACATTAAAAAAGAGTGGAAGGAAAGTATAGGGAAAGCTAAATTTGTAAACGAAAATGATGAAGCAAGATTAAAAGTTTCCTTCTTCGGCCCATTTTATGCAGGCTACAATGTAATTGAAATCGATAAAGATTACCAATATGCTTTAGTTGTAGGAAATAACTTGGATTACCTTTGGCTTTTATCGCGGACTAAAACGATTCCCGAAAACATCAAACAAGCTTATTTGAAAAAAGCACAGGGTTTAGGTTATCAAACTGCAGATTTAGTTTGGACAAAGCATGATCAATAGTCGACTATCAATCATGCCCGTTCTTAGTGGTTTACCTCAATAACATCTAATTTACCAGATAGTTCGCCTTCGTTGGTTAAATCCAACCGTAAAGGCGTGATGGATACAAAATCATGCTCTACAGCCCAGCGATCTGTGTTTTCATCAGCTGGCTCAAGAGGCGTTACCGTAATCCAGAAATGCTTTCTACCCATCGGATCTTCACCTGGAACCACTTGTCCATCATAAAGTCTGACAGATTGCCTGGTCCATTTAATATCTACCGGTTTTGGCGGGAAATTTACATTGTAAAGCCTCAAATCATCGTTTTGCAACAGAATTTGAAGTGTTTGCTCTACAAAAGGATCAATTTCAATAAAATCAGGTTCAGTTTTACCAACTGGCGTACTTAACGCAATTCCTTTAATACCTAAAAGTACTGCTTGCTTAGCGGCGGCTAAAGTACCCGAATGCCACATGGAGTTACCCAAATTTGGGCCCATATTAATCCCCGATAGCACCACATTTGTATCAGGAAACATGTGCAGGCCCAAAGCAACACAATCGGCAGGAGTTCCATTTACACGAAAGGCATCAACGTTTTCGAATGTTATTGGTGATGATTTGATGGATAAGGGCCGCGAGTGTGTAATGGCATGCCCCATTGATGATTGTTCTACATCGGGAGCTACAATCCTTACTGTGCCGAAGCGCTGCGCAATTTTTGCTAAAGCTGCAATCCCCGGACTATAGATACCGTCGTCGTTTGTGATGAGAATATTCATGATCAATAGTTAAAATTATGTGCTATACTTTAAAACCTAATTGACAGCGATATTGTTCCAATCATTATGAAAAAGGCAGATAAATTGGTTCGTTTGGTTCATAATCCAACCGCTGGAGATGGGAAACATTCTAAAAAAGAGATTGTAAAGATCATGAAATCGTATGGCTATGAGTGCTCTTATGTGGCCTCTAACAGTAAATCCTTAAAAGATATAGTACCAGAAACCGAGTTTATTGCGATAGCCGGCGGCGATGGTACGATTCGCAAAACGATTATGAATCTGTTAAGTAAAAAGTTAAAATCTAAAAGGCCCATTGCCTTGCTTCCTTTCGGTACAGCCAACAATATTGCTACATCATTGGGAATCACTGAAGATGTAAGAAAAAATATTTCTACCTGGGATTCGTATAAACTTCTGAATTTTGATGTGGGCCAGGTGTTAGGTTTAGAAAAAGCAGCTTACTTTATAGAAGCTGTTGGCTTCGGACTTTTTCCTAAACTCATTGAAACTTTAGAGAAGACCAATACCGATCATATTAAATCGGCCAAGGATGAATTTGAACTTGCGCTGGATACCTTACTGAAAATATCGCAATCATACCCGGCAATTGCTTGCAGGATAGAAATTGATGATCAAGTAATTGAAAAAGATTGTTTGATGGTAGAAGTGATGAATATTTCCAGATTAGGGCCAAACTTAAAACTTAGTGAAAACGCTGATCCTGGTGATGGTTTCTTTGATGTTATTATTGTTTCTGTAGAAAAGCGAAAGGTAATGGAGAAATACATTCAGGACATTATTGATGGCAAAAAAACTACCTTCCCAATCAAGCCCATTCAAACCAAAAAACTAAACATTACTTGGAAAGGATCAGACATTCATATTGATGATGAAACTAAAAATGAGGGTAAGGAAATCAACTTAAAAATTTCATTATTGCACAGTCTTTTAGAAGTAATTGTGAATAAAGAGGAGTTAAAGTAAATTTTCTATCCGTATTTATTGTTTAAATAATACATTTACTACATGATCAGATTAAACAGTGAAACGCCTGATGATGTACTCCGGGATGTTAAAATTGGCGATATGGTAACCGATACCTTTAGTAAAACCGGCCTGGTGGAAAGCATCGGGATAGACGACGACGGTTTATATAAAATTTACGAATTTTATCTCGTCACGGGAAGAACAATCGTTGTAAAAAAGTAAGTTTCCAAGATATTCCCTTAAACAACAACCATGTCAATACTCATTCTGCTACTCGGAATTTTGGTTCTCTTTGTATTGATCTTGAAAAAGATTAACCCGATGATTGCCTTATTGGCAGTTGCTATTTTGACTGGTTTGTTCCTGGGTATGCCTGCTGCAAAAGTAATGAGTTCGATTACCAGCGGTGTCGGCAGTACGCTGGGCAGCATGGTAATGGTACTTGCCCTTGGTGCTATGATGGGAAAATTAATTGAGGATAGCGGTTCCGCACAAAGGATTGTGTTTATTCTGATTAAGGCTTTTGGCAAAAACAATATTCAATGGGCGGTATTAATTACCGGACTCATGGTCGGCATCCCATTGTTTTACAATGCCGGTTTTGTAGTACTTATCCCTTTGGTTTTCGCAATATCCGCTGCTACAGGTCTTTCCAAGTTATACATCGGCTTACCAATGGCTACCGCTCTTTCGGTAACACATGGCTTTTTACCACCACATCCTGGTCCGGTTGCATTAGCAGGAATTTTCCATGCCGATATAGGCAAAACCCTTATTTACGGCTTAATTTTAACCTTGCCAATTGCCGCAGTTGCGGGTGTTCTCTTTCCGCGATTAATCATCAAAAAAGATCAGCCAATCCTATCCACTTTAGTCATCGAAGAAGGGAAAAATTTACCTTCGGCTGCCAGAAGTTTTATTACTGCACTGCTCCCGGTTTTTTTAATCGTTGCCGGAACCGTTGGAAGCAGTATAAACTTTCCTTACGTTGGGAAAACCTTCTTTGTTTTCCTTGCAGATCCAACGGCGGCTTTATTAATTTCTGTATTGATTACCTTATTTCTCCAACAGAACAGTATTGAGAAAGCAATGGAATCTTGCGCCGAAGGTGTTAAAAGCATCGCGATGATCATTTTAATTATTGCTGCTGGTGGTGCCTTTAAACAAATCTTAATTGATAGTGGCATGGGCGAAACCGTTAAAAATCTAACTGCGAACCTGAGTCTTTCGCCATTAATTTTAGCCTGGCTAATTACCGCAGCACTTCGGGTTACACTGGGTTCGGCAACTGTAGCCGCACTTACCGCTTCCGGAATGGTTTTGCCGTTAATTGGCCCAAATGCGCCTCCAGAGTTAATGGTACTTTCAGTTGGCGCAGGGAGTTTAATGTTCTCTCACGTAAACGATACGGGTTTTTGGATGTTTAAGGAATATTTTAACCTCACCTTGAAAGAAACTTTCAGCACCTGGACCATGATGGAAAGTATCGTATCTATTTTAGGCCTGATTGGGGTTTTAGCTTTAAACCAGTTAAACTTTTAGTTATTTTCTTTATTAAAAAACTTACTGAAATACATCATTTGGTAAGCAACTGCATTCTCCCAATACTCAAAATTGTGAGCTCCGGGCCTTACTGTAAAATCGTGAGGAATGTTGCGGGCCGTTAGTTTATCATGCAGCGCCACATTAACATCATAGAAAAAATCGTTCCGGCCCACATCAAATATAATCGCTAGTTTATTTGGACTTAAAAGATGTGTTAAATTAATTACGGTATTGGCTTCCCAGCGATCGGGAAACTGGTTGTAAGGGCCAAGCCTTTTTGCAATATTCCAGTTTTCAGGAAAAGCTCTGATGTCGACTCCTCCGCTCATACTTCCACAGGCACCATAAATATCCTGGTGCCGAAAAGCAAGGTATAAACCGCCATGACCGCCCATACTTAAACCTGTTATTGCCCGCCCATTTCTATCTGCAATAGAACGATATTTCCGATCAACAAATTCGACCAATTCTTTTGAAACATAAGTTTCGTATTGATAGGAAGGGTCGACCGGACTATCGAAATACCAGCTGGTTACTCCTCCATCCGGACAAACAACCATCATTCCAAAGTTGTCTGCTAGTTTTTTAACAGCTTCTTTGTCTTTGGTGTTCAATAGCCAATCAGAATACTTACCCCCAGCACCGTGTAATAAATATAAAACCGGAAATCGTTTTGATGAAGCTTCATAATTCTGAGGTTTCACAACGACCGCCTTGATGTCCTTATTCATCACGTTACTGTGGGTAAGCACCGTATCAACAGTTGCTGCAAAACTTAACTGCGATGATAGTAAAACTATAATTGTTGCAAGGCAATTGAATATTCCTTTTCTCATATCTGAAAGATGATTTTCGACTGAAAGTAGAACATTTTCATCATAAAGCAAAATCACTTATGCGGCAGCTAACAGATTTATTTTTTCGTAGTCTTTGTTACGTTTACCACATAACTTAACGAATGGCTATCACTTTCCAAAAATTTTGATTTGTATTGAGTGTGAAGACTTTTACTTTGTTTTACGCCGTTCACAATCAGGTTATTTTTATCCAGCGAAAATGAAAGTTTTGTGGTATTGGAAATTAATCCATCGTTCAATAACTGAGTGGTGATTCTATTGGAATTGTTTTTTCCATTCTCAACATGCACACTCACAGTATTCCCTTCATTAACTGTTAAGCTGCCACTCACTTTTGTTGGAGTTGGCGGTGTAGGGGGGGCTGGAGGAGCAGCATTTAATCGAGGCAAAGGCGGTGCTGGTGGCGCTGATGGAACAGGTGCATTATTTATTCTCGGTGTTTTAGGCGGCTTCGGAGCTCTCTGCACACTACCCATCTTTGCTGGTTTTTGAAAGTTTCTAGAATCTTTTGCTGCTTGTCTGGCATCAATGATGGCTTGTTTAGAATCTTCGTCAGCAACCCTGGCATCGATTACCGCTTGAGCTGCATCTTTCTTTGCTACCTCAGCATCAATTACCGCCTGTTTGGCATCGCGATTTGCTTGTCTAGCAATCTCTTCATAATCAGCCTGATCCTGTTTACCAGATGATTTTTTTGCCGGCTTATTTTTTTCTGTTGCCTTCTTTTCTGCAGCTTTTATTTTCTGCTCAATTTCCTTTTCCAACCGCTCGGCAGACTTATTTTTCTTCGCAGTATCCTGCACCGCTAGAATTGAGTTATAAATAGTTGTGCTACTTATTGATGCTGCTTTGCCTACATTTTTAAAGGCTGCAGTAAAAATCACAGTGGAAACCAATGCGATGGTTAATATTGTCTTTTCCATTTTGTTTAATGTTGAATTGGTGTTAAATAACATCCTGCTTGCCCTATGCAGCAGGCTACCGTTTTTACCATTTATGCCCATTGCATAAGCAGGTGCACGCTGCTTAAACTCCTGGCAAAAAATTAAGGCCTTAACATAGTTTTTCCTGTCGTTTACACATGCAATGGCCAAATCATCGCAACAATGTTCGCGTTCGGTTTTAATCAGTTGCGATACCCACAATACCGCTGGATTGAAGAAGAATACAATTTCGATAGCACTCTGTAACAAGTTCACCAGATAATCCCTACGCTTTACGTGTGCCAGTTCATGTGCCAAAATGGCCTCAACCTCCACAGTGCTCAACCCATTTAATAACCCTAAGGGAATTAAAATGAGTGGTTTCAAATGACCGACTACCAAGGGCACTTTCACAATTCCCGATTGCAACATTTTTACCTCTTGATTTAAACCAAGTTTACGGGATAGCAAGTTCAAATGTTCATCCCAGGTTTTGCCAGCCGCATAAGTTTGGTTGTTTCTTAAGCGATAAATGCTGCTTAAACCCACAACTAACTGCACACTTTTACCACAAATAATTAAGAACCAAAGCAATACAATTTGATAAGCATATGAATTCCAGATGCTCAAAACCTTATTTAGGTTCGCAAATAAATCAAACTGAATAGCAGCTATAAACTGGCTTTGGCTCGATTGGACTAAATGAATGGCCAATCCAGTGGTTTGTTTAGCATTCGGATTAGCCGGTTGATGGCTTAGTTCCAGAGAAAAAGTAACGCAAATGGCGAGAACAAATAGTAATAAACAGCCAGTAAGCAAATTGTAACGAAGCTTTGCACTTGCCTTTCGGGCGACAAACATAATTCCCCCTGCAATTATGGCCAGCATTACGCCCATCCATAAAGAGTGGAATAACATGGTGCCCAATGCGTTTAACCATTTTTCGGGCAAAAAATCAAAATGTTTAAAATTCATAATTGTGGTTCTTTAGAATTTTTAATATTTATTCCATACCCTCCAATAGCCGCCTAATCTCTTCAATTTCTTCTTTTGAAGTTTTTTCATTGCCTAAAAGCTGCATCATTAATTGCGATGCAGAGCCTTTGTACAAAGTGTTTACAAAACGATCGAGCAGTTGAACTTTAGTTTTTTCTTCGGCCTCCACAGGAATATAAATGTGCTTCATTTGGCTTTCATCACGTTTTAAAATTCCCTTTTCGGTTAAAATTTGCATCTGTTTCAACGTTGACGTATAGTTTACCTCCCTATTCTCGTTCAGTTTTTCGTTTACAACGCGAACGGTAGAGGGACCGAACTCCCAAAGCACCTGCAGAATTTCTAGTTCAGCTTTGGTTGGTTCTGGCAAATTATGATCAGCTTGATTATTCTTCATGAATCAAAGGTACGATATTTTTCGTACGATTCAAATATTACCTTATTTTTTAATTCTTTTGTTAAACGAGGGTTAATTAATTTATAAAAATCAATATTAATGACGTTAAGAACGGTTATTATTGAGAGGTACTAAGCGATCTCATTAATAAAACAATACCACAAATGAGATTGCTTCAATCGATGGAAAAATCTATTTCTCAAAAACAAAAAGTTAAAAACGTCAATGGTAGGCCGACGAACTTTCATATTTGGTGTAAATGTAAAAGCACATTAAACGCCGCTACTAGTCTTACTACTCTTGCCGTCATTCCCGCGAAGGCGGGAATCCTAAAGCGACAATAAGTGTAAAATCCCCATTCAGGCGCAATATTGTTCTTCAAATTAAGCGAACAATGTATCATGAAATGCATGATTAAGGAATAACTTGCTGATGATTCTGAAGCGGAATTTCTATTTTAAAGCTTTGATTACGGCAATTAAATCCTCCTGTCCATATTCAGCCTCTGCGCTCTCAAAAGTTTTTAAGGCAGCTTGCGCCAACGGCGAAGAGATACCTTCGGCTTTTGCCAATCTTAAATCCTTAACAATGTGTTTCAAAGCAAATGCTGGTTTATAATTTTCAGCAAGAATGGCATCGCCCTTTATTTTAGTAAAAATATTACCGATGGCGGCGTTGTTAATGAGATGTAAAAGATCATCGGTTTTAATTCCATTTTGATTGGCAAATAAAACGGTTTCGGCTAAACCTTGTGTATATAACGCAAGCAAAGAATTAATTGCCAGTTTAGCCTGATTTCCCGCTCCTACTTCTCCAACACGCAAGGTCAATTTACCTAATTTTTCAAATACAGGCTTGGCCTTTTCGAAAACCTCTTCTTCGCCGCCCGCCATAATAACCAGCTGCCCGGTTTCTGCCTGCCTAACGCTACCCGAAACTGGAGCATCGAGATAATCACTACCTTTTAATTTGCATTTATAACTCATCTGTTTAGAGATACCAGGAGAAACAGTACTCATATTGATGATGATTTTACCTTTTGCATCTGATGAAAGTAAACCATTTTCACCTTCAAAAATTTGTTCAATCGCCTGATCATCAGAAACCATTACGATTAAAACATCTGCTTTTTCTAAAAGTGCTTGTGGCGTATCAGCAATAGTTGCACCCATTTTTTGCAATTCACTTTCTTTTCCCTTACTCCGATTATAAACTGCAACCTGATAAGCTGCATCAATGAGTTGTGTTGCCATCGGAATTCCCATATTACCCAAACCTATCCATCCTATCTTCATATTATTTTATTTTTAAGTGATTATCAAATTTGCCAAATAAATGGCTCAATAATTAATTTTATAAAAATGATTTGATTTATGGATGAAATAGAAGCCGATTGTTTAAAACATTTCAATAATCCGTATTACCCAAAGCTTAAATTTGCTTAACCAAAATGATATGTTACTCAAAGATTTATACTCTCCAGCCTTTTACGATAGATTAGGCAACGCTTTAACCGTTTCCATTCCTAATTTCGACAAAGCTCAATTTATCAAAAATATTTACGTTTCAGATTTTGAATCTAAAGAACTGAAAGAGCGAATGAAACATACTACAAGGGTATTAAAACAGTTCATGCCTGATGATTATCTCGCAACTATTTTGCTATTAAAAAAAACAATTGAGCAATTGCGAATTGCCGGAATTGGAGAAGATGGATTGGCTTTTATGTTTTTGCCCGATTATTTAGAAACCTATGGAATTGATTATTTTGAAGAATCGATGGAGGCACTTGAATTTGTTACTCAATTTGTAAGTTGCGAATTTGCTGTTCGCCCATTTATTTTAAGGTACGAACAACGAATGATAGAAAAGATGCTGAAATGGTCATCACACTCAAGCTTTAAAGTACGTCGATTGGCCAGCGAGGGTAGCCGACCAAGACTCCCTTGGGCAATGGCGATTCCTTTTCTAAAAAAAGATCCAACTTCAATTTTACCAATTTTGAATAACCTAAAACAGGATTCATCAGAGTATGTAAGGAGAAGCGTGGCAAATAGCTTAAATGATATTGCCAAAGATCATCCTGATGTGGTCATAAAGGTTGCGCAAAGCTGGGCAGGGTTAAGCCCAGAAACAGACGCCATTATTAAACACGGTAGCCGAACCCTCTTAAAACAAGGACATGCAGAAATTTTGCAACATTATGGCTTAGACGATAAGGGGATTATTATACAAGATTTTCGACTCATCAGTCCTGAAGTTAAAATTGGCGAAAGCCTCTCTTTCGCTTTTACCATTAAAAATGTGAATAAAATGGAAAAGAAAGTGAGGTTGGAATATGCCATTTACTATAAAAAACAAAATGGACAGAACACAAAAAAAGTATTCAAAATTTCGGAACGCATGTATTCTTCCGGCGCTAAAATAAGCGTTCATCGCAACCAAAAGTTTATGTTAATTACCACTAGAAAATTTCATTTAGGAGAGCATCAAATTGCAATGATCATCAATGGCGCTGAAAAGGAAATACTCCCTTTCGAGTTACTCGCTTAATTTTAATAGGTCTCGCAATTCGTCAAGTAACGGAATCTGCCGATCTTTAATGGCTACGCAGGCCTTTTGATAGTTAAACCAATCGCCACGATCTACTTCAACAAAATCCTGCATTTTGCCAGATTTTGGCGGCCATTTCATCTCGAAGGTATTACTCACTAGCGTGGAGGGATCAAAATCACCTTCTACTGCCCAGCAAAGCACCTTTTTCCCTCCTTTTTGGATAATAGGGTTTAGAGGGATAAAGTTACCGGTTACGCTCCTTCCAGTCTCCTCTTGAAATTCTCTTACAGCAGCTTTTAATGGCTCTTCATCACCATCCAGTTCTCCTTTTGGCACAGACCAAACACCTTCATTCTTTTTGGTATAAAATGGGCCACCTGGGTGAACTAGAAAAAATTCCAATTCGTTATTATTTTTTCTAAAAAGTAGTAACCCAGCGCTAATTCTCATCCTAAACTTAGTTTTAATCACACTCAAAGTAACTATAATATTGTTCACAATAAGCAACAAAATTGTTGAAATTCTACAATTTCAAACTTGATGAATTGGATGACCCGCAATTTCTTATTGCAATAGGCTATAGAAGCAATTTGATTTCGTACCATAGCACAAATAAAGGATCCCTGGGAATTACTATTGAAAAAGCCAAAGTTAAGTTATGCTTTATCGTACTTGCTTAATGCTACAGATTATCTAAAACGAGGAAAAAGAAGTTAATGAAATTAGAAAACACCTACTCAATAAATTTGGTTGGAGCTATTTCTATATCTAATGCGTTAAAAAAAGAAAAGAATTGCTATTTGCCCACACCCGACAAAAAAGGGGACATTTCATTTTCTCAAAAAAAAGCCATACTAAAACCTTCCAACTCCAAGTGATTTTCCTATATGGAAGTTACTTATTTAATTCGGTCTGACTTAATGATCTAACAACTATTTGTGGCTTAATTTCGTGCCGGATAACCTTGCCGCTAACACAAATCTTTTTTCCACCGAACATTTTTTCAGGCTTAATTTTTAAGAGATACAAATCTTTCTTATAAAATACAAGCGAGAGTTTTTGATCAGGGTAGTCTCACCAACATTCACGAATGTTAGGTGTGGCAATACCTTAGTGCTATACACGCTATTCCAAGTGGTAATCTTTTGACCAATATAATGTAAAGCACTATCAATTTTCTCCATGAATACCGAGTAACTATTTGTGGAGAAGTCGATTTAATTTTAATAACCATTTTATTGCGTGATTATTTTGTTAATTTTAATGAAAATTAATCCGAATGCGCTCCCTCTATTACTCGCATATTGTGCTAGCTTTACTTTTTTGTTTTTCAACAGGTGCAAAAAAAATCCGATTCCCGACCCAATCATAAGCGTATCTATCAATGATACCAATAAAGGCTTCCTATTTAATGCATCTATTTCAGATCTTGCAAACAGTGACTTATTAGAAACCGGTTTTGTATGGAGTGACACTGAAAATCCTGTTAAAATATCTGCCTTTAGCTATGTTACGGCTAAACCGCAAACTGCCTTTAACTATACCGTAATAGCTGGCTTTTCTAAGGGAAAGCGTTACTTTCTGAGAGCGTACTATGCAGACCAACAAGATTAAATACATTATAGTGATGCAGTAGCATTTGATGGAAAGAATACTATAGGAGTGGACATTACTATTGCGCAAAAGAACCACACATGGGGAGATGAAAGTGAAATAAAGATATTAGATACAAATTTGCCAGATTTAAATGCCTCAAATATAATCCTTGATGGGTCGATCCGCATTTAACCCTCCCGCATCAATCAATTGATAAGCTTAATGAGGAGTTTCGCCCTGATTTAATTATTCTGGATATCGCCCTTGGAGATGGCGACGGAAGAACCATTTGCGATGAGCTTAAAAACAACGATGCAACTGCCCACATCCCTATACTGTTATTAACAGGGTTGAGTTACCAGGATATTTCCGAAATCGAATGTCTGGCAGATGGTATTATTGGAAAGCCATTTGAAAGCAGCCCCCTTTTGCTCAATATCAAGGAACTCATTTTAAATTAAAAAGAGCTAAGTCCTATCTTGATACAAAAAACTAGACTGGAAGCTCAACTATAAATGTCGCTCCTGCTCCTTCCCTACTTTCGAGTTTTATCTCTCCTTTATGAAGCTCGATAATTTCCTTGCAGAGATAAAGGCCGATTCCAAAACCTGCAATTGATCCCATGTTTGGACTTTTTATCCGGTAATAGCGTTCAAAAATTTGTTGCTGGTCTTGCTCATCAATCCCCATCCCATCGTCCTTCACCACAATCGCGACTTTTCCGTTCTCAGGTTTAGAGTAGGAAATATTGATTTCGCTACCAATTGGTGAATATTTCACGGCATTGCCGATGAGGTTATGAATAACCTGTGAAATCTTGTCTCTGTCGGCATAAAGGTCAACGCTTTCGTTCTTTTCAAAAACAATTCTGTGGGTATGTACAGTGGAATGAACTTCGTCTTCGAGTTCATAAAACAATGCTTTAAGATCAAAATAAGATTGTGCCAACAGCATTTTGCCAGAATCCAGTCGAGAAATATTGAGAAAGCCATTGATCATGGACGTCATGTTGCGAACCTGGCGGAGTGACTTTTCGAGTATGCCTTCCAGCTTCTGATCTCCGGAAAGCATGGCATTACGCTGCATGAGCTGCTGATAAGCATTAAGAGAGGTAAGCGGCGTTTTCAGTTCATGACTGACCATGGCCATGAAGTCATCTTTCCTTTGCTCATCCTTTTTTTGTTCGGTAATATCACGCAAGGTTCCGTTTAAACTAATCACATTTCCATTATTATCGTAAAACACTTTACCACGGGCCTGTACAAGTCTTCCGTTTGGATCCTCGAGATTATAGATGCGGTATTCAATAAAATAATTCCCGTTTGAGGTAGCGCTCAACGATTCCATGATGGCCTCTTCAACCCTGGCCCTATCTTCATCCAAAATACTGGAAAATGCGACGCTCAGATCGATGGTTTGGGCTTCAGGAAGTCCAAACCACGACTTTAATAAGGCATTGCCAGAAAAAAGATTTGTTTTCGGCTCATAAAAAAATGTGGCAAGATCTCCTGCCTCTACGGCCAGCAAAAGCATCTGTTGATCTTTCTCACTGGCACGGCGATCAAGCACCAGTTGTGTAATTTCTTCCAGAATCACCAATACGCCACTCACTAATCCATCGGAGGAGAATACGGGTTGATAAATTGAATTAACGATAGCTTCACGCAAGCCGTCATGGTCTCTTAATCTGACGGTAAATTCATTGTTTATTCGTCGCTGCCCTGTCGTAAATACCTCGTTAAGCCACCTGTTAACCGGCTGGCCGATAAGTTCTGGTCGGGCCTTTTCATGCGGAAGCCCCTCAACTTCTGGAAGTGAACGTCCCCAGATTTTTAAAATGGCTGGGTTGGCAATCTCTATGATATGTTCCGGCCCCTGCAGCATCGCGATTCCTACTGGTGCCTGTTCAATGATTGTTCTGATATGTTCACGACTCTCCCCAAGCAGCTTCAGCGAGGTGTTCAGGTCTTCGTTGGTGGAACTCAGCTCTTCCATGGTAGCCGCCATCTCCTCCATTAGTGATTGTTCTTTTTCTTCCTTTCTCTGAATCCGCTCCAGATATTCCCGTCTCGAACTCACTTTCCGGGCGGTATTTAGGATACACCAGGTTCTGCCCTCCTTGTTTAAAAGTGCTTTATACTCATAATCATAATAATCAGTCGTAGAAATTCCGTTTTTGATCACATTAACTGGTGCATCGCTTACGGAATAAGTTTGACCAGAGCGCCACACCTGTTGAAGCAGACCGAGGAAAGGTTGACCTTCCAGCTCAGGAAGCGCTTTCATCAGCGGCTTTCCGATTACTGAAGCATTCTTTCCCCAAACCTCCAGCATTCCTTCATTTGCAAAACGGATGATCATATCCTCATCGGTATATATGGCTGTTGCCTCTGGCGAGCATCCAAGTGCCTGGATGATTAGCTCTCCACTAAAATCCTCCCGGGATGATTGTTCTTCGATATTCATGGAATACCAAAGATAGAAAAATTGCCCTATGTAAAGGATATGCAGAGCTAACAGCTTTGTAGTTTTTTTTTTGCACAGCCCTGTTTCACAATCAATCTCATAATGGATAAAAAAATGATGTACCTATCTGTCTGAATCGTTCATCTACCGAAATGATTGACAATAAGGCTATTCATTTTTTGATGAACCCAAAACCGATCAGCATATCACCTGAAAAAACTCAAATTTTACCAAACCAAATTAAAGCTATTCCGTTAATAATAGGCTATAGAACCTTTAATCCGACATAAATAGAAACTTAGATGAATCCTTCGCCGACCCGGTTTACCGATACAAAGTTATTAGAGATCCTATCGAAAGTGCCTAATGCTACGGCCATTTATTCAACTGAAGATATTTATATTCATTTTGCTAACGATGCAATGATATCCCTATGGGGAAAAGATCGCTCTGTTATCGGAAAAACAATTGCAGAAGCATTGCCTGAAATTGTTGGGCAACCGTTTATTAGCATCCTGAAAGAAGTTTGGAAAAGCGGCCAGACCTACCAAAGCAAAAATACCCCTGCAGAACTTTTAGTAAATGGACAGCTACAGCCATTCTGCTTCGATTTCAGCTATCAGGCAGTTAAAAATCAAGTTGGTGAAACAGAATATATCCTACATACCACAACCGATGTGACGGAAATAAACAGGGTTAGAAATATTGCGGCTGCGAGCGAAGCAAAAGAGAAAGCCCTGGCTCACGAACAAGAATTGAACATTGAGCTGGCTTCGACAAATGAGGCGCTCGCCGCTTCCATGGAAGAGTTAAGTACAACTAATGAAGAACTTCAGCAGAGCAAGGAAAATTTCAGGTTATTGAGTGAGGTACTGGAGCGCAAAGTAACCGAGAGGATTACTACAATTGCCTATCTAAACCAGGAACTTGAGGCTTCAAACGAAGAAATCCGGGCATCAAATGAGGAGTTAGCGGCAACAAATGAAGAGCTTATTCAAAGCAATCAACTGTTATTCGATAGTTCATCAAAACTCGAACAAACCCTGGCCAATTTAGCAGAAAGTGAGTTTCGTACCAGAAGCATTATAGAAAATGCTCCTTTCCCTATCGGTGTTTACACTGGTAAAGAAATGACAATCACTTTTGCCAATGCATCCATTATTGGGGTTTGGGGAAAAGGCAGCAATGTAATTGGAAAACGTTATGCCGATATTTTACCTGAACTAGATAATCAGGCGGTTTTCGGACAGCTGGACCAAGTATTTACGACAGGGAAATTTTTCGAAGCGAGAAACCAACGTTTGGTGTTAATTGTAAATGGGGTAGCTCAGGTTTTTTACTTCAATTATATTTTTACAGCACTACGTAATGAGGCGGGGGAAATTTATGGCGTAATGAATACGGCGGCTGATGTTACCGATGTGGTTTTGGCCAAGCAAGCACTGGAAGCTGCGGCTCAGGAAAAACAAGAACTCAATGAAGAACTGGCGGCTATAAACGAAGAGATGGTGGCCATTAATGAGGAGCTCACCGCATCAAATGAAGAACAGGCACGATTTAATGATCAACTCTCATCCATTTATGAAAAACTTAAAGTTAGTCAGGATGAGTTGGAACTCGCTATTGATGCAGCTGGTTTAGGAACATTTGATTTAAATCCTTCAACCGGTGGTTTTACGGGTAATGCACTTACAAAAACATGGTTTGGCTTACAGCCGGAAGATGAAATCGAATTGAATAAAGCTACTGACGTTATTCACATAACCGACAGACAAAGGGTTATTGACGCCATCCAAACTGCATTAAAATTTGATTCAGGAGGCTACTATGACACTACTTACACCATTCAAACTACCGAGCAAGCACGGGGGCGAATTGTGAGGGCAAAAGGTAAGGTACTTTTTAATGAACAGCAAGAAGCCATCAGGCTGAGCGGTGTTTTACTTGATGTTACAGAGCAAGTAAATTCTACCGAGAAGATGGCCGCCCTACTCGATAATCTTGCCAGAAGTGAACAGAAATTCCGCACCCTTATCCAGCAGGCTCCGGTAGCTATCAATCTGTTTAAAACCAACGAATTTATAATCGATAGCGCAAATGAGAAGATGCTGGAAATTTGGGGGAAAACAGAATCTGTTGATGGAAAGCGCTTGGTGGAAATATTGCCGGAACGAGCTAACGAACCGCTAATCAGAATTTTAAATGATGTTTTAGTAACCAACAAACCGTATTTCGGCGTGGAGAATAAGATGTATATTCTAAAAAATGGGGTGCCTGAAGAAAGGTATTTCAATAGTATTTATCAGCCCATTAAAGGAGACGAGGATAAAATTGACGGGATTTTACAAATTGTAACCGAAGTAACTGAGCAGGTTAATGCTAAGAAGGAAGTGATTGAGGTTAACAACCGTTTAAATATTGCCATCGAGGCTGGTGCACTGGGTTCTACTGAGATAGATTTAGCAACAGGTGATATGGTTTGTAATGATCGGTTTAAGATTTGTTATGGCTGGCCTTTAGACCAGAAATTTACTTATTCTGATTTACTTCAAGCCATGCTTCCAGCTTATCGGGACCGCATTCCTCAGCTCATTAATGAGGCAGTTAAACATCAACAGGTTTATCAGGCCGAATATGAAGTAGGTTGGCCAGATGGATCTGTACATTGGGTTAGTGCACACGGAAAGGGAAGATACGATAACGACGGTAAAGCCACCAAATTGGTTGGTATTGTATCCGATATCACAGAAGTGAAGGCTGATGAGCAACGAAAAAACGATTTCATCGGCATGGTTAGTCACGAATTAAAAACGCCGCTTACTTCACTTACGGCATACATTCAATTGTTGCAAAGTAAGGCTGATCAAAGTGGCGATGCCTTTGCGCTTAATGTATTGGAAAAAGCGAACAATCAGTCGAAAAAAATGGTCAATATGATCAATAGCTTTTTAAATGTTTCTAGACTGGAATCAGGAAAAATCCATATTGAAGCAGAATATTTTGATCTTTCCATTTTACTGCAAGAAATTGAAGAAGAATTTAATGTGGTGATTAACAGCCATCAGTTTACTTTTACAACCGAACAGATATGGATTACGGCAGATCGCGAAAAAATCGGGCAAGTCATCAATAATTTCATCTCCAATGCTTTAAAATACTCGCCAACGGCAAGCAATATTACTGTATCGTGTGAGGTTAAAAATGGCTCAGCTGTGGTTGCTGTGAGCGATGAAGGGATTGGAATTTTGACTGAAGATCAGGGCAATCTTTTTGAAAGATATTACCGGGTTACCAACCAGCCACAAACGGTATCTGGTTTTGGAATCGGACTTTACCTTTGTGCCGAAATTATTAAACGGCATCATGGTAAAATTTGGCTGGAGAGTGAAGTAGGCAAAGGATCTATATTCTATTTTAGCTTACCATTATAGTACGATTCTGTTAAGATTTTAAACTAGGAAGCGGTCAATTATCTCAACAGCATTAAGCGCACCCATTCCCTAAATTATTTTATTTCGTATTGTAAATGGCATGAAAACCTATTGAAGCATCGATCACATTTATATCGTTTCACAAGGATAAATTTTAAAATATTTTAAACTGATAGGTTCAAGGGGTGCGGTAGGTTTCATGATTCCTACGCCTTGGTCAGGTTGGACAAGTTGCAACCTTAATCGCACGCATATTTTCAATCATAATAGGGATAGTCTCTTAGGAGATAATAGAACTAACAAATATCGACTAGTATTCTGGAGATGGTATGAATTTTATCTACCAAATGGGATGAATTTCTCAATTGTTTTGACGCTCTTAACAATTTTAATTACCTCTACCACACAGATTTGTATTAATGATTGAAATACCATCATTGATGGAGACAGAAAGTAACTTTATATATTTAAACTCGAGGTACTATTTTAAATATCTTCCAAAACAAATGCCCTTATCTTGTGAATAAGGGCATTTAAATTTTTGCATTTGTTATAACAACCCATAAAGGCCGTTTGCGTATGTCCTAAGTGAAGCTGATACCGTACTCATTTTTTCAGGAGAGGGCCCCTTCACTTTGTATGCCTCTGGATGAAGTTCTAATGGTTGATCGCTTGTATTTTCTGTTAGGGCTTTGTTGCCTAAAGTAGCATTTTGTTCTTCGCTTAATTTTAAAGGTGCCATGTCGTATCTAGTTATACTATTAAAACAGGCCTGAGAATGATTTGTTTTTCGAATTCATTTAAAATTGAAAATTTTCGATCATTTTATTCCATGCTTGAAATCCAGTTTTCAGTGCTCGAAACTTTAACAGGATCAGCAGAAGAAACAATCCTTAATACGCCACCTTGTTTAATATCTTCCTGCGTAATATAATTTCTATTAAAGGGCTTGCCATTAAGAAACACCTGTCTAATATATTTATTGTTCGGGCTGAAATTCGCTACCTCTACCCTAAATGTTTTTGCCTTCGGCAAGTGGAAGGTAACTGATGGAAATAGCGGTACGTTGAGATAGTAAACCGGCCAGCCTACGCAAGCAGGAGAGAATCCGCTTGCTGTAAAAATATACCATGCGCTCATCGCCCCTGCATCATCATCCATAGTCCGTAAATAAGCTTCAGGTTGATTCTTATAGATTTTACCAATATAACTTCCAATCCCCCTACTATTATCATTGAAATAATTTTGAATGACGGTATCGGCGGCAAGTCGGTGCATCCAATATTGCGATTTATATCCTTGCCTGGTTATGTTATACATCAGCGGTACCTGTAAATCGGGCTCATTGGCATGGTTATACAAATCTCTAGCAAAAAATTCGTCCAGCTTGGCAATGTAGGCTTCCTCTCCCCCATCAAGTGCTATCAACCCTTTAAAATCGTAAGGAACAAACCATCTGTATTGCCAAATGGTACCTTGATACAAACCTCTTGCCTGCATTTGGTCAACATCCCGTTTACTCATATCTTTAAAATCCTTGTTCCAATAGGTTCTATATTCGAGTGCTTTATTTTTATAAATCGCTGCCTTTTGGGGCTGCTTTAAAATCGTAAAAATTTCTGCCAAAGCCCAATTGTCATAGCTCGATTCCAGTGCCTTATCAGGCGATTTGTAATCTAATCCCTTAACCTCTTTCTCCAGAGAATCGGCAATACCGGCGAAATCCACAAGATAGCCTTTGCGATAGGCATCAAGTAAAACCACAATTGCATGTTCACTGCGAACAGTATTTGATGGTTCGGTTTGACCTGCGTAATCTTTCTTTCCTGAGTCGTACAGATCAGCGATTGAAGTAACCATTCCGGCATAGCGATCCGGAGTAATGATGGAAAGCAGCGGCAATTGTGTGCGGTAATTATCCCAAATAGCCCAGCCGTTGTATCTTATCTCTTTGTCTTTTCGAAGTTCAGCCTTGGTATTTCGGTATTGTCCATCCTGATCAGAAATAACATAGGGAGATTGCATAGTACGGTAAAGAAGCGAATAAAAAAGCTTCGCATTTTCCAGATCGCCACTCACCTCAATTTTAGCCAGATTTTTGTTCCATTCCGCAGTACTTTTATTTTTAATGGCTTCCAGAGTTTGATCTAAAATGGCCGATTTTGCCGATTCGACACTAACAGAAGAAAGTGCCACATTAATTTCTGCTGAAGTAGCTGCAACATCTAGTCTGGCAACTAATTTATGTTCTGATAGTTTTTCCCAGTTCACCTTGCTCGTAATTTCCAGATAATAGTAAATCCGGTATTTACCTACGCCACATGTCGTTTTTGATTCTATCCAGCCCGAAACAGCATTCCCATCTACAACATGTTCTTCCGTTACAAAAGCACCATTAAAAGCGTAGCCTAAATCGAGATAAATTCCTTTTTCTCCTTTCGGATAATGATAAACATGCTTGCCTGCATTACCTGCAACAGCGAAGCTGGCATCGATTTTATTTTCAAAACCTACCCTATAATATCCCGGACTAGCGTTTTCAGTTGATTTGATAAGCGTAGATTGCATCGGCTCTTTTCCTAAAAATGGTTTGATAAAAATATTTCCACCCGAGCCCTGGCAGCCTACTCCTTCAAAACGATTGTGTGTAAATCCTTCAAACTTTTTAGCCAGGTACTCGTAACCGGTATGGGTTTTCGGATAGGTTTGAGGGCCAATGCTCAACATGCTAAACGGATAAGATGCCGCTGGCGACATTTGCCCATGATCTCCTGAAGAGCCCAAAAAAACGTTCACTAAATCAACCGGCCGTTGCGTTTTGATGGAAAAAGGAACGGCTTTCTTTTGTGCCAGAACATTCAAATGGAAAAGAAAAACAGTAGCGATAATATTAAGTGCAAGTTTCATATGGGGGATGTAAAATCGGCCTAAAATAGCATTTTAGCATGAAGTACAGGTTATGTTATACTTTCTTTACAAAGGCTATTTCTTGAATCGAGTGGGAAGATAGGGATTAGTTCCCTATCTGTCCTCTCTCACACCTGTACGTACCGTTCGGTATACATCGGTTTGTTGAAACAGTATCTCTTGACAAGCGATGATATTCACCTATTGCCAGGCATTGTGCCCATTGGTTGCACGGCTCGGCTCAGCTCCTCTTATATTTTACTCTCGGATTCCGTCCTACCCTCATATAAGCAGTTCGCTAATGTGGTTCCGCTGTGAACGCTCTACCATAAACTTCCTGTTTCCTTTGCCATTTCAACATTTGGTCCTTCCTGCACCCTAAAACGCAGTACTATTACCGCTGCTGACTTCTGAGTGAGCCATTGAACGTTCCCGCTAAATGTTTCCTCTCCTGTAATCGCGCTTACACTCGACAGAACTCATTCAGATCTCCCGGGGTAAGACAATCTACTTCCTATGGATGTGGCCTCTGTATTTACGTAATAGTCCCCGTGCAGTATTGGGCTTCTGTTTGTTGGGCAACATCACCCGGACTAAATCCGCCTCGTATACAGTTTCTGTTCGTAAGCCCCATATTTGCCTCGGACTTCCTTCAGATTAGCAGTCATCCACGACACCCTTGTCTTAAGCTAACACTCCTACTGCTAAGCGTGTTCGGGACTCTAACCCTATAGTCGATTGCCATGCCCGGCGCACCCCAAAAAAAAAAGCCATTCCGGTGTTTCCGAAATGGCTTATAAAAATTTGTTTAGCTGCTTACTTGATCGTTACCGGAACAGATATTTTATCCCAATCTAAAGAAAAACCAGTTTTAGTGATTTTATAAATTAAACGCTCTTGAGTAGCTTTTAAAGGTTTGGTTTTCACCTCAACACGTAAAGCATCTTTTGCCTCTTCGTATTTATATGCACCCCATTGCTTTGGTTCTTTATTAAAAATTGCTGTCCAGGTACCGCTTTCTTTTGGAATTAAAAAGAAGCTATATTTTCCAGCAGCAAGTGTTTTACCTTCAACCATAATATCTTTATCAGTGGTAAAAGTGGTCGCCTCATTGGCACCTGCACGCCATACTTTATCGTAAGCTTCTAAACCTCCCCAAATTTTACGTCCTTTAACAGCAGGGCTGCTATAAGCGATAGTGATGGTAGCACCTTTAACCTTTCCTGTTGCAGTAGCCGCAGGACTTGGTTTTGGCTGAGCGGCATCTTGCGCCATTGCACTTACTGAAATCGTTATTGCGGTAAAAAGCAATGCAACAGATTTAATCATCGTTTTCATAGTAATATTATTTATTTGTTTTTGTTGTTTTGAGTTTACGAATCTAATGCTTTGCGACGATAAAATAATAATCCTAAAGTCGAAAAAATTATTACTGCAGCGGCACCGACTACGTTTAACCAAAGGAATGATACCACATCAAATTCATAAACGCCGACAACCACAATTTCAGCCAGGATAGCTGAGATAAAAACAATTGATCCGTTAATTTTCTTGAAATAAAAAGCAACCAGGAAAATACCGAGAATAGGACCATAGAAAAGAGAACCAAGAACGTTTACCGCCTCAATAAGTGAACCCATTTGTGTGGCAAACATGGCTACCGCAATAGAAAATATCCCCCAACCCAAAGTATGTAACCTACTGTACTTTAGCTCCGTAGCATCGTCCATGGCTCGCTTACTGAACACTAGATGCACATCTTTTAATGAACAGGCGGCCAATGAATTTAAGGCCGCTGAAATAGAGCCCCAGCTGGCTAAAAAGATAACGGCAAACAATAACCCAATCATACCCACTGGCAAAGTATTTTTAACGAAATACAGAAAAATATAATTGGTATCCGTTTTCTCGGCATTAAAATTTGCTTTATTAATGGCCACCTCTACCCTACTGTGCAAATCTTTAACATCTTTTTGGGTTTCTTTAAAATTCGCAATCGAAGCATTTAATTCTGGAGAGTTTTTTTCTCGCTGAGCTAAAATAGCCTTCGACTGGGCATTAAACTTTTCTTCAAGCAGCTGATGTTCGCCCTCGAAAACGGCAGCCTGCTGTGGTTGTGTTTCTTTTAAATATTGATACGAGCGTTCATTGAAATAAATCGGCGCTGGTTTTAGTGAGAAGAAAGCAAACAGTAATGCACCGATTAAAAGAATGGCAAACTGCATGGGAATTTTAACTAAACCATTTAACAGCAAACCCATTTTGGCATTGGTATTATCTTTGGCAGTAATGTAGCGGCCCACCTGACTTTGATCGGTACCGAAATAAGAAAGTGCAAGAAAAAATCCACCGATCAAACCGCTCCAGATGTTGTATTTATCTTTCCAGTCGAAATCGGTAGTGATCACATTCAGCTTTCCGGATTTACCAGCAAGATAAAGCGCATCGCCGAAACCAACGCCATTAGGCATGTTTTGAACCAATAAATACCCGGCAAATGCCATCGTACCCAGAATGATCAGGAACTGAAGCTTTTGGGTATGGGCGATTGCTTTTGCACCACCAACGTAGGTGTAAATTAATAGGATTCCACCGGTTAAAACATTGGTTAAATAAATATTCCAGTTTAAAACACTTGATAGAATGATACTCGGCGCATAGATGCTGATTCCGGTTGATAATCCCCTGGAAAACAAAAATAACAGCGAGGTTAAAACCCTCGTTTTTTTATCGAAACGTTGCTCCAGATATTCATATGCGGTATAAACATTTAGTCGCTGAAATATCGGAATGAAGGTAATGCAGATGACGATCATCGCCAATGGCAAACCAAAATAATACTGAA
Source organism: Pedobacter sp. MC2016-05 (assembly GCF_026239735.1). Classification (GTDB taxonomy): domain Bacteria; phylum Bacteroidota; class Bacteroidia; order Sphingobacteriales; family Sphingobacteriaceae; genus Pedobacter. Next base: position 189,082 of record NZ_JAPIVT010000003.1, on the reverse strand, counting down.
CGAAACGCATGCCATCCGTATAGGCTTGCCCGGGTGCAGAAAGAAAGGTAATGGCACTGGCTTGGGTAGCCATAATGCCTATAAGCACAATGTACCAAGGCATTTGGTTGTCGGCTTTTAAGTATGAGGCATTACTTTTTTGCCCCCTGCCGATAAAAACACCGTAAGCAACAACAGCCAGCAGAGTAAAGATGAGTACTAACCAATCGATATTACTCATGCCCAAAATCTAGTAAACAGGTAATAAAATACAATTTGGAAAACCAGCGCTAATGCAAGCAAAACGTACCATGTATTCCAATTCTTGAGCTGGTTTTTCATCCTACTTCCCTGCTGATATAAAGTTGAAAAACAACCTTGCAGCACCTATATTTCCTGCAGGCAATTGCCTGAAAAATGCAAGTGGTGTGTAAATAAACTGGCCTTTACCGTATTTTGCATACAATGTAGATCCTTTTAACGGCTCTTCTCCAGTATCATTCATTTCGAAAAGTGTCTCGTATTTATCATCCCATTTATCTGGGAAATAAGCGCCTCGTTCCTGTACCCAACCATTAAAATCTTCTGCGGTAATTTTATTTGGATAACTTAACAGTTTATGATTTGGATTAAAAAATTTAACAGCAGCATTTTCGTCTGTAACCCTTTTACTGCTAATGCTGAATGGATATATGCCAAAATCTTGCAAAGCCATATCTTGAGTGGTGTTGTATTGCATCACGATTGTTCCACCATTTTCTACATAGCTTTTAAGCGCCACCTGCCAATTTTTAATCCGTTTATCTGTGTTGATTACCCTTACACCTGTTACTACGGCATCATAAGACGCCAACTTGCTTGGATTTAAAATATCGGCTTCGGTTAAAACATCAACCTGCAAACCAGCCTGGCGCAAAAACTCAGGAATTAAATCTCCTGCACCTTGGATATAGCCCACCTTTTTTGCCAACACTTTTACGTCGCCTTTTAATAACCAGGTTGTGGCTGGAACAAAGTATTGCAATGATGGCAAATGTGGATACTGAATCAGCACCTGGCCTGTTGTAAACTCACTATTTTCTGAAGAAAAAACTACTTCAAGCTTATTTTGAGCAGTTTTTATTCTCGCCAGATCGCCAGCAGGCAGTATAAAATCTTTAATGGTAATGGTATTCTCTGGTAAATTGATACCAGTAAAAGTGGCTATAGTTGCATTTTCTACTCTAAAAATCACTTTACCGTAATTGATGTATTTGTTGGCCTTTAAGCGAAGGGTTACTTTCAAATCTTCCTTCTCTTTTGCGAAATAAACCGGTTCGGCAAAACTTAAATCCATTGCCGGAATAATCCTCAACTGCTCTACCACATCACCCTTTACCGGGTCGAGTTTTTTATATGACAGTGGAAGTTTAACCGTAAACTTTTCGGTTCCGATTTTTAAAACAACCGAAACATTTAATGGCGATGCAAGCTCTGGCAAACCGATCAAGGTATCATTGGGCACGCTAAATGTTGCTGCATTTTTCGCCGGCTTTTCTAACCAGTAAGGTTCTGTAAGCGCCGCATTTAAAGGGATTTGAATTTTACGCTGGATGTTGATCAGCGAATCTCCAGAAATCCTTTTATTTAATACATCAGTTTGAGTGATCCAATTAACTTGTTCAAGAATTACTGGTGGAGCCCCTCTCGAAATTACATTTAAGCTGAAATTGTAGCTGTTGCCTGCAATAGCCTCTGCCTGATTAGTTACCACTTCGCCCATAAAACCAGTACAGCTTAAAATAATGTGGTCTATGTCATTCAGTTTATCCTTCTTCAAGCTCGCATCCTGAATTTCAGAAATTCTCTGACGTAACATTAACAACCCATGTAGACTTTTATCTGGATGATTATAATCGAAAGATAACAGGATAATATCAATCAACTCATCAATGTTATCAATTCCTTTTTCAGACCAATTAAGCGGAATTTTATCAAAAAGACTTTCTCTTGCCTGGACGCCCATAACATGGGTAAAATATTCTGTCCTGACGCCGGCTACAGATTGCGTTCCCGCTCCCTGGCTTTTATGTAAACTTCGGCTTAAACCAGCAAGTTCGCCATAACCCATTCCGAGTTGTGGATCGAATTGCCCTACCGTAACTTTCAATTGATTTTCGGAGGTTGTATTTACCAAACCAAAACGAAAAGTGTTCCAAAGCAATCTTTTCGGTTGCCAAACATCAACATACTTCAACTGGTTTGGAAACATGGTTTTATCTGCAGCTGCTTTAAATGCCTTTTCGGCAACCACCGCAGATGCCGCATGTTGCCCATGTCCTGCAGCCGCAGTTGGTGGAAAACGACAAATAATTACATCGGGTCTGAATTTTCTGATTACCCAAACTACATCTGCGGTAATGCTATCCGCATCCCACTGTTTAAAAGTATCATCGGTATTTTTAGAGAAGCCAAAATCAATTGCCCGGGTAAAAAACTGTTGTGCCCCGTCCAGTTTCCGGGCCTCCAACAACTCATGCGTTCTGATTAATCCCAAAGCAGCACCCTGTTGGGTACCTAATAAATTCTGCCCTCCATCACCTCTGGTTAATGACAAATACGCAGTTTCTACATCTTGTTCATTTATTAGCCATGATAACAAACCGGTATTTTCATCATCGGGATGTGCCGCGAGGTAAAGAACCTTTGGAATATGCCGAAGTGTTTTAATTTCACGAAAAATTTCAGATGACTTTGCTGGCCTAATTTGTTGAGCGAAAGAGAAAAAAAAGATGAAACAGGAAATGAATACCAGGGTTAGCTTTTTAAACATAGAATTTGCTTTGTGAGACAAAGATGCTTAAAATGGTTTTATTTAGCGTAGTAGAAATGAAAAAGGTACAAATAAAGACTAATTATTAATCCTTAATATTGCACCATAAATTACACCTATGAACGGCATCGTCCTCATCATTGATGATGAAAAGAAAATCTGCAGCCTGCTTTCAAGAATTATTGAGCTGGAAGGCTTTAAAACCCTTCAGGCGAATACCGGTAAAGAAGGCTTAAATCTTTTAAAAAACAATGATGTAAGCATAGTTATCAGTGATGTGAAGTTGCCGGATGTAAATGGCGTAGCGTTGGTAAAAGATATAAAATCGCTGAAGCCTTATACCGAAGTGATTAATCTTACAGCATATGGCACCATTGCTGATGGTGTTTTAGCCATAAAAAACGGCGCTTTCGATTATCTTGTAAAGGGAGATGACAACGAAAAAATCATTCCGTTGCTTTATAGGGCAATGGAAAAGGCTAACCTTCAGCAACGTATTTTTGAACTTGATAAGAAGGTAAATTCGAAGCATAGTTTCGCAACAATTATCGGCCAATCAAAAGCATTAAAAGAGGCCATTGATCTAGCAAAGCGGGTAAGTAAAACAGATACTACCGTTTTACTTTTGGGCGAAACAGGAACAGGAAAAGAAGTTTTTGCCCAGTCTATTCATCAGGAAAGTCCAAGAGCTGCGAAGCCTTTTATTGCGTTGAATTGTAGTGGTTTTTCTCCAGAATTGCTGGAAAGTGAACTTTTCGGGTATAAGGCTGGTGCATTTACAGGAGCAAATAAAGATAAAAAGGGCTTATTGGAAGAAGCGAATGGCGGTACTTTGTTTCTCGATGAAATTGGCGAAATGAATCTCGATTTACAGGCTAAACTTCTTCGGGTGCTGGAAAACCAAAGTTTTATTAAAGTGGGCGATACTTTAACGCAGCAGGTGAATGTGCGTGTGCTTGCGGCAACAAATAAAGATTTAAAAGTTGAGGCAGCAGAAGGTAAATTCAGAGCTGACCTTTATTACCGACTTTCTGTTTTTACAATAACGCTACCACCACTAAGAGAAAGAAAAGCCGACATACCTGCTTTGGCAGCGCATTACCTGAGCGAATTTTCGATCAAAGTTAACCGGCCAGAATTGAAAATGACCGACAATATATTAAATGCTTTTCAGCAGTATAGTTGGAAAGGAAATATTCGCGAACTAAAAAATGTAATTGAAAGAATGGTCATTCTTTCTGATGGAACACAACTAAACATTGCAGCACTTCCACCTGATTTTTTTGAATATACCCCTCAGGAAAATAAATTTAACTTAAATCAAATAGAAAAACAGCACATCCAAAAGGTATTGATCCACACCAAAGGGAACAAAACAGAAACCTCGAGATTGTTGGGGATTGGCTTAACCACACTGTACCGAAAAATTGAAGAATATGGCATTGGAGAATTGTAAGATCATTGCTTCATCTTAAGCGGCAATTTGATTTTTTTTGAGCTGAAAGCAACAAATTACTTTTAAATTTTGCTTCAGCAGTTTTTGAGAGATCACTCCGAAACGAAAAAAACTCTTCCAAAATGGAAGGGTTTTTTTATGTTTAAAACTACACTAAAACACATAAACAACTAACAATCAGCAAACTAAAATTTTTTCATACTCATCGGCATAAGAGTTGGCAATAGGCATTTCATAAAACAATAAGTTATGACAATTATCCTATTACTCGTAATCCTTCTGCTCTGTTGGGCAACTTACAAATCAATTGATTGGTTCGAAAAAATTTAAAGCCATGTTAGCACTATTCATCATCGCAATCGCCGTATTTATCTATATGATTTACGTTTTGATTAAACCCGAAAAATTTTAAAAACAGAGAATATGGATAGCGGGGGAATGGAGAATCGGAAATAAAAAATAGCCTATTTACAGATATTCTAGGCAATGGGAAATAGAAAATAGAATGATAGTCTACTTTCAAATACCCCAGGCAAGGGAGAATACGAAATAGGAAATGATTGCCTATTTCCAAATACCTATTTCCTATTGCCCACATCGCCATTCCTAATTTCCTATTCTCCAAAAACAAAAAAAATGAACACTGAATTAATTGGCATCATCGCCACATTCCTCTTAACCTTAATTATCGCCATCCCTTTGGGGAAATATTTGGCGAAGGTTTTTGCAGGAGAAAAAGTTTGGACAGACTTTTTAAAGCCGCTCGAAAATGGAATCTACAAATTATCCGGCATCAATATTAAAGAGCAAATGAACTGGAAACAACAGCTAAAAGCTTTACTAACCATAAATATCTTGTGGTTGGTTTACGGTTTTTTAATGCTGATATTTCAAAATAAGCTACCATTTAATCCTGATGGTAACCCTGGTATGACGCCAGATTTAGCTTTCAATACCATTATTAGCTTCGTAGCTAACTGTAACCTTCAACATTACTCAGGCGAAAGTGGCGTCAGCTATCTCACTCAACAATTTGTACTGATGTTTCTTCAGTTTGTAAGTGCCGCTACCGGTATTGCCGCGGCTGTTGTATTATTTAAAGCTTTTAGAGATAAAACAACCACCTTACTTGGTAATTTTTGGGAGTTTTTCGTAAAGGCAATTACCAGATTACTGCTGCCTTTATCCATTGTTATTGCGCTAATTTTAACCTTTAACGGAACCCCGGCCAGTTACGATGCTAAAGATCAATTCCTTTCTGTACAAGGTGATACCATAAATGCTTCTCGTGGACCAGCGGCGCAAATGATTGCCATAAAACATTTGGGAACGAATGGCGGTGGGTATTTCGGTGCAAATTCTGCCCACCCATTCGAAAACCCAAGTTATTTAACCAATATGGTCGAAATGATTGCCCAGGTAATTATTCCAATTGCCATGGTTATCGCTTTCGGCTATTTCATCAGAAGAAAAAAACTAGGCTGGACAATTTTCGGCGTGATGACCATCGGTTTATTTATGCTGATGATTCCAACCCTGAACTCGGAACTTGGTGGAAACCCAGCGCTAACCAAAATGGGAATTGCACAAACTACAGGTGCAATGGAGGGCAAAGAGGTTCGTTTCGGACCTGCCGCAACTGCATACTGGAGCACATTAACTACCGTAATTTCTACAGGTTCGGTTAATGGCATGCATGATAGCACGATGCCGCTAACAGGTTTATGGCAATTGCTGGCCATGATGATTAACGGCTTGTATGGTGGTTGTGGCGTTGGCTTGCTAAACTATTTTATCTATTTAATAATCGCAGTTTTTATTTCAGGATTAATGGTGGGCAGAACGCCAGAATTTTTAGGTCACAAGGTGGAAGCCAGAGAAATCAAAATTGCGGCGATCATCACTTTATTAAGTCCGTTTTTGATCCTCGCTGGCACGGCGATTTCGAGTTACGTGTTTGCCAATTATGCCGATGCAGGTTGGGCAACACAGCCGAAAAACTGGTTAAATAATCCAGGCTTCCATGGTTTCTCCGAAATGTTGTACGAGGTTACTTCCGCTAACGCCAACAATGGCTCTGGCTTTGAAGGTTTAGGCGATAATAATGTATTCTGGAACCTACTTACCGGAGTTATTATTTTTCTGGGTCGTTTCTTACCCATTATTGGTCCGGTTGCAATTGCAGGTTTGCTTGGCGCTAAAAAGTTCATTCCTGAATCTGCCGGAACATTAAAAACCGATACAAAAACCTTTGCCTTAATGACTTTTGCGGTGATTTTAGTGCTCAATGCATTGTCTTACTTTCCAGCACTGGCCCTAGGACCGTTAGCAGAATATTTTTCAATGCTCAAATAGATATAGTTGTCACATTTAGCCTGTCGAAATGATTCGGTGCTTCGACAAGCTCAGCATGACAAATTACATGATAAGAATCTGTGAAATCATTTTAATCTGTGAAATCACTTAATTAAAACTCAAAATGAAACCCAATAATAAATTGTTCGAACCTGCTTTAGTGCAAACTGCATTGAAACAATCTTTCATCAAACTAGATCCCAGATTAATGGTTCGCAACCCGGTGATGTTTACCGTGGAGGTAGGCACACTCGTGATGGCCTACGTTACGGTCTATTCTTTTAACCACAGCGGACAAGGCTCCTTTCTATATAATTTTTTCATCTTCCTGGTACTTCTGTTAACCGTTTTGTTTGCCAATTTCGCAGAGGCGATTGCCGAAGCAAGAGGAAAAGCCCAGGCCGATACCTTACGTAAAACACGCGAAGAAACGCCAGCAAAAGTACTTTTAGCTAACGGAACGATTGAAATTCGTTCGTCAAATCAATTAAAAAAAGGCGATGTTTTTGTTTGCGAAACGGGTGACACGATTCCAACCGATGGCGAAATTATCGAAGGCATTGCTACCATTGATGAGTCGGCCATTACCGGAGAATCTGCCCCGGTAATTCGTGAATCAGGTGGCGATAAATCTTCAGTGACCGGCGGAACCAAAGTGTTATCTGATGAAATAAAAGTTCAGGTGAGTACAGCTCCAGGCGAAAGTTTTTTAGATAAAATGATTGCTTTGGTAGAAGGTGCGTCCCGCCAGAAAACTCCAAATGAAATCGCGTTAACCATTTTACTGGCCAGTTTTACCTTAGTGTTCATCATCGTTTGTGTAACGTTAAAACCATTTGCCGATTACGCAAATACACCGATTACCATTGCAGCTTTAATTTCACTTTTCGTTTGCTTAATCCCCACTACTATTGGCGGCTTATTATCAGCCATCGGCATTGCCGGAATGGACAGAGCTTTAAGAGCAAACGTGATTACCAAATCAGGTAAAGCGGTGGAAACGGCTGGCGATATTGATGTTCTATTATTGGATAAAACCGGAACGATCACCATCGGAAATCGCAAAGCAACCAACTTCTACCCAACTGCCGGCGTAGTGATTAAAGATTTTACCGATGCATGTGTTTTAAGTTCTTTGGCTGATGAAACACCAGAAGGAAAATCAATTATTGAGTTGGCAAACGAGCAGGGCTTTAAAAATTCAGGCACACCAGCAGGTTCAACATTTATTAAGTTTACAGCCGAAACACGCTCCAGCGGATTAGATACTGCCGACGGAAGAAGGATTAGAAAAGGTGCGTTCGATTCTATTAGGAATATTGTTGAAAAAGCAGGAAATATTTTTCCTTCGGATCTTGCAGACCATGTAAAAAGCATTGCAACCAACGGCGGAACGCCACTAGTGGTTTCTGAAAATGAAAAAGCTTTAGGCGTAATCGAATTGCAGGATATCATTAAACCAGGCATTAGCGAACGGTTTGAGCGTTTACGCAAAATGGGTGTTAAAACAGTAATGGTAACGGGCGATAATCCATTAACTGCTAAATACATCGCCGAAAAAGCAGGTGTAGACGATTTTATCGCAGAAGCAAAACCAGAGGATAAAATGAACTACATTAAAGACGAGCAGGCCTTAGGCAAACTTGTTGCAATGATGGGCGACGGTACCAATGATGCGCCTGCACTTGCGCAGGCAGATGTTGGTGTGGCCATGAATAGCGGAACACAAGCTGCTAAAGAAGCTGGTAACATGGTAGATTTGGACAATGATCCAACCAAATTAATTGAAATTGTAGAAATTGGAAAACAGCTGTTAATTACCCGTGGCACGCTGACTACTTTCTCTATCGCAAACGATGTGGCTAAGTATTTCGCTATTGTTCCTGCCTTATTTATTGCATCCATTCCTGCCTTGCAAAGTTTAAACATTATGGGCTTGCACACACCCGAAAGTGCGATTATGTCGGCAGTGATTTTCAATGCGATTATCATTCCGATACTAATTCCACTGGCGCTTAAAGGCGTGGCTTACAAGCCAATTGGCGCTACGGCTTTGCTCCGCAGAAACTTATTTATCTATGGCATCGGAGGTATTGTCGCTCCGTTTATCGGCATCAAATTAATTGATTTAGTAATTGGCTTATTTGTTTAAAAATGAGGAATAGAGAATAGATTCAATAAATAATGTCAATTAGCCCGTTTACTAATACCTATTTCCTATTTCCAAAATCCATTTCATTAAAAAATTAAAATCTATTCTCTATTCACTATTACCCATTTCCCAATATCAACAACTACTTATTTCTCTTAAAATTTAAATAAAATGAAAAAATACATCATACAATCGCTACGCTTAACCTTAGTTTTAATCGTATTATTATGCATCATCTACCCCATCAGCATTGCTATAGCTGGAAAACTTGCCGCAGGAAACGGCGGGGGCGAGAAAATTGTAAAAAATGGCAAAACAATCGGCTACGAATTATTGGGCCAATCTTTTACCAAACCCGAATACTTCTGGGGCAGACCATCGGCTGTTAATTACAATGCTGCAGGCTCGGCCGGCTCAAACAAAGGACCATCCAATCCTGATTATTTAAAAGAAGTTCAATCCAGAGTTGATACCCTTTTGAAATATAATCCTGGCTTACAAAAATCAAATATTCCTGCTGATATGGTTACGGCATCGGGCAGTGGTTTAGACCCAAATATCTCCGAGCAAGGTGCAGAAATTCAGATAGCAAGAGTAGCCAAAGCTAGAAATATCAGTCAACAAAAAGTGAAGGAATTAGTGGCTATGAACACCCTACAACCTTTATTTGGATTATTCGGTCCATCATCAGTAAATGTTTTGAAACTGAATTTGGCATTAGATAACTTGTAACAAGAATGCCGTCATTGCAAGGCACGAAGCAATCTTAATGCACTCGCTGCTTTATAACTTTCGTTGTAGGATTGCTTCGTGCCTCGCAATGACGACCGTGTAAAAAATCTGTGTAATCCTTAAATCCGTGTAATCATCCCGAAGGAAAATCAGCAATCACTTAATCAAAATGAAAAAATTAATCACCCTTATCGCAACATTAACAGCATCTCTAACTACTTTAGCACAAGATGAACCCAAAGTAAAGTTCTCTGGTTACCTAGAAACTTACTATGGTTACGATTTTAACAAACCAGCCGACCATAACAGACCCGCTTTCATTTACTCGCACAACCGGGCGAATGAAGTGAATTTAAACCTGGGTTTTATCAAAGCAGCTTACGAAAGCAGTTCAATCAGGGCGAATTTAGCGCTGATGGCCGGTACCTACACCAATGCGAATTTAGCCGCAGAGCCTGGCGTACTTAAAAATATTTTTGAAGCTAACGCTGGCGTAAAACTTTCAAAAACAGAAAATCTATGGATTGACGCAGGGATATTTTCCTCACACATCGGATTCGAAAGCGCCGTTTCGAAAGACTGCTGGGTTTTAACCAGAAATATTTCTTCGGAAAACACACCTTATTATGAATCTGGAGCTAAAATCACCTATGGAACAAAAGATGGAAAATTGACGGCCACACTACTCTACCTGAATGGATGGCAAAGAATCACCCGCCAAAATGGAAACAATAAACCTGCGGGTGGCTTGCAGTTAACCTGGAAACCAACGACAAAAATTACGGTAAACTATAGCAATTACCTGGGAACAGAGGGCGCAGATTCCGTTCGCGTAAACCGTTTCTACCACAACATTTATGGTATCTTCCAGCTCAGCGATAAATTCGGACTAACACTCGGTTTGGATTGTGGTACTCAACAGCAATCAAAAGACAATCACAGCAAAAATGAGGTATTTTCTCCGGTAGTTATTGCGCAATACAAATTTGCAGAAAAATGGGCAGTAGCCGGTCGGTTTGAATATTACGAAGACAAAAATGGCATTTTCATATCTACAGGAACAACAAATGGATTTAAAACGAAAGGTTATTCTTTAAACGTAGATTATTCGCCAATTCCAAATGCGGTAGTCAGATTGGAAGGTAAAACCTATGACAGCAAGGACAAAATTTTTGCAAGAGAAAACAATTCCGTTAATGTCAATACAACATTAACAGCAAGTATTGCTGTTTCATTTTAAAAATACTGCCACGGGAGCACTAAAATTACAGAATATTTCGGCGCCAATCTAACGCCTCGGTCTCTGTCCTCACAGACCGAAACGCTAACAAACAAGTAATGGTGTGTGGGGACACAGATCATGGGAAAGAGAAAGTTAGAGTAGTGCTCATTAGTTGCAGATTCTTCGTTCCTCAGAATGACAAAAAGTAAAATATCAATGCAAGAAAAAGACGATTCGGTTAAACATTTTTTCGAACTCATACAAAAATCGAGAAGGGGCAAACTCAAGATTTATATTGGGATGAGTGCCGGTGTAGGCAAAACCTATCGAATGCTGCAGGAAAGCCATGCGCTTTTACGCAACGGCATCGATGTTTGCATTGGCTATGTGGAAACGCACCGGCGGGCAGAAACGGAAGCCTTGATAAATGATTTGCCCCTAATTGCCAGGAAGAAAATTTTTTACCGGGGAAAAGAAATTGAGGAGATGGATTTGCAGGGAATTTTGAATCGGCACCCTGAAATTGTTGTGGTTGATGAACTGGCACACACCAACGCCGGGGGAAGTAAAAACGGCAAACGTTGGCAAGACGTTTTCGATTTGCTGGAAGCTGGCATCAGTGTTATTTCGGCGGTTAATATTCAGCATCTCGAGAGTATCAATGAAGAAATCGAACGCATCACGGGCATCGGCGTAACGGAACGTATTCCCGATAAAATTTTGGAAATTGCTGATGAGATTGTGAATATTGATTTAACGGCTGATGAATTGGTTACGCGTTTAAAAGAAGGCAAAATTTACGACAAAAGTAAAATCGAACAGGCTTTGTCGAATTTTTTTCAGTCAGATAAAATTTTGCAGTTGAGAGAGCTGGCCTTAAAGGAAGTAGTTCATCAGGTGGAGCGGAAAATTAAAACCGAAATACCAAAATCAGTTAAATTGAGGTCGGAAAAGTTTTTAGCCTGCATCTCTTCTAATTCGGAAACTGCTGGTGTGGTTATTCGAAAAACAGCAAGGCTTGCTTCCTACTACCACTCTCCTTGGATGGTACTCTACGTACAAAGTGATGCAGAAAGCTTTGATAAAATCAAGCTTGATAAACAACGCCATCTCATTAACCATTTTAAACTCGCTACAGAACTAGGTGCCGAAGTGGTGAAAACAAAAAGCAATCAAATTACCCAAACCATTATTAACATGGCCACAGAAAAAGAAATCACCACCATTTGTATTGGAAAGCCACATTTAAATATTTTCCAGGTAATCATGCGAACGGCAATTTTTAATCAGCTGTTGCGTAATTTAGCCGCCAAAGAAATTGATTTGGTTATACTTTCTTAAAAATCTAACCGCAAAGCACACAAAGAAAAGGCGCAAAGAACACAAAGACTAGGACAATTAACTTTGCGCTTCTTTGCGGAAAACTTGGCGAGCTTTGCGGTTAACAAATTAAACCATCATGAAAATTAAAACCAAGCTTCGTCTCGGATTTGGGTTCCTCTTTATAATTGTTTTATCCTTCGGATTAATTGCATTGTTTTTTCTAAACGAGCTTTCAGATAAATCAAAAGTAATCCTGAAAGACAATTACAAATCCTTAAAATATGTTGCTGCAATGCGAACTATTTTGGATGAAGGAGTATTTCCTTTATCGAAAAGACAAGCGCAAATATTTGAAGATAACTTAAAAAACGAGGGCCAAAATATCACCGAGAATGGTGAAAAAGTCGCTTATCAAAACCTGGCTTTAGCTTACAAGAAATTGCAGCAACCTACCGGAAAAATCGATTTGAAAACCTTACGATCTGCACTGCAAAGTATCGAAGAAATAAATATGAAAGCCATCTACGACAAAAATGAACTGGCAAACAAAACGTCGGCAAATGCAAATATGTATATTTCCATTGCAGCGGGCTTAAGTTTTTTGATTCTATTTACTTTCATTGTTAATTTCCCTGGCTTTGTGGCTAATCCGTTGGCAGAATTTAGCGATGCCATTAAACAAATCAGCAGGAAAAACTACAAGCAACGTTTGCATTTCAATAATCAAGACGAATTTACAGAACTTGCAGATGCGTTTAACGTCATGGTAAAGAAATTGAACGAGTGGGAAAATAGTAATCTCTCCAAAATAAAGTCGGAAAAATCCAGAATTGAAGCCATTATTGCTCAAATGCAAGATGCCATTATTGGCTTAAATGAAAAAGGCGAAGTGTTATTTTTAAATCATTTGGCAGCAAAGCTGATGAGTGTTGATGAGGAGAAAGTTATCGGGCAGAACATCACCGAACTGGTTAAAAAGAATGAATTGTTCAAAAGAATTACCCAACCCGAAACGGAGGATAAAACCCTTAAAATATATGCCGATGAAAAGGAATCTTACTTCCTTTTGGAAAACCGCGAAATCGTGATCCCAAATTATGATGAGCAGGATGAAAAGGCACTCACCGCATCGTCAAAATCTGCAGGGAGTGTTTATGTGTTAAAAAATATTACTCAATTTAAGGAACTTGATGAAGCCAAAACAAATTTCATTGCTACGGTTTCGCATGAGTTGAAAACTCCGTTATCTTCCATTAAAATGAGTTTGAAACTGCTTAACGATCATCGGGTAGGTTCGGTAAATGAGGAACAGAATCAGCTACTCAACCATATTAAGGAAGATAGTGACAGGCTTCTAAAAATCACCGGTGAATTACTGGATTTATCGCAGGTAGAAACCGGAAATTTGAAGTTAACATTTGCCCTAACCGAGCCAAAGGAAATTGTAAACTATGCATTAGATGCCGTAAAGTTTCAGGCTGAACAGAAACTAATTCAACTCGAACTCAACTGTGCTGAAAATCTACCAAAGGTGAATGCCGATATTCAAAAAACGGCTTGGGTTTTAGTAAACTTTTTATCAAATGCCTTGCGTTATAGTTCAGAAAAATCGAAGGTTGTGATAGATGTTTTTCAAAAAGACAAATTTGTTCAATTCTCGGTAAAAGACTATGGAAAAGGAATTGAAGAGAAATATCAAAAACGATTATTCGACCGCTATTTCCAAGTACCTACTGATGGGCAAAACAAATCTGGTTCTGGATTGGGTTTAGCCATATCAAAAGATTTTATCGAAGCAGAAGACGGAAAAATATGGATAGAAAGTGCGCTTGGCGAAGGCAGTAAGTTTAGTTTTGTGTTGCCAAGTGTAGCTTCTATCGCTACAAGTAACTAAGAAATAAAGAAATGTAATCAATAAATGGGGCCGAAGGGATTCGAACAGTTGTCCATTGTTATTTGAACACTAAATTGGCTAAACAATATAAGGTTCCATTTCTTTATCAATGCTTTTTCTTAACTCCATTAATTTTATAGCATAGCCATGCATAGCAATTTCCTTTTCAGTTTTTGGTTTAAATGCTGGGATTGGTTGCGGCTGGCCCTCATCATTTACCGCCACAAAAACAATGATACAGTGTGTGTTTTTGACAAAATCGGCTTTACCCACAGGTTTTGAATAAGCATCTACAGCGATGTGCATACTGGTTTTACCGGTGTAAATAATTCTCGCTTCCATTTTTACCAGATGCCCGATATGTACGGGATGGAAAAATCGGATGCCGCCTACATAAACCGTTACGCAGTAAGATTCGCTCCATTGCAAAGCACAGGCAAATGCCGCCTGGTCAATCCATTTCATCATCATACCGCCATGAACTTTGCCACCATAATTTACATCAGATGGTTCGCTTAAAAACTGTAGTTCGATGTGATTTTTGGTTCTGGCCATAATTGTGAGTTTGCGTAGATTAAGTTATCAACCGCAAAGTACAAAAAGTGAAAACGCAAAGAAAGAAATTTGGATTTTTTAGATTAAAACTTAACTATTATTGCTCCGATGCATGTTTCGGTGAGGATTAATCTACTTCATAAAAATCAATATAATGGCTTTAAGAACGGTCGTCATTGCTGAGGCACGAAGCAATCCTGGTATGGAAGCTATTAAACTTTTCGCTTTAAGATTGCTTCGTACCTAGCAAGGACGAAAAACCTATCATAAATCACAGAGGAAATCATTTTAATCTGCGGGCGTATTTTTCAAAAAACACCATTAAAAAAGTCGTTCCACTTGGAACGACTTGAACTGAATAAAATCACTGAAAGACCTAACGTTCTTCGCAGTCAAACTTACTTCGCCATGATGCTGATTGCATAACCACCACCCGGCGCACAATTCAGCGTTAATTTTGTTTTATTGGTCACCTCCATTTTACGAATGGTGTAAGCTTTAGGATTAGTTTCGTAATGCGCACCTTTCGCATCAGCATAAATGGTTGCGATATATTTTTTACCGGCATCTAAAAAGCTGAAATCTATTCTCGACGTACGGGCAATTTCATCATTGGTGCGACCCACAAACCAATTGTTTTTGCCTTTGGCTTTACGGGCGAAGGTAATATAATCTCCTGGTTCGGCTTCCAAAACTTTGCTATCATCCCAATCAACCGCCACATCTTTAATAAACTGGAAAGCATCCATGTATTTGTTATAAGTTTCAGGCAAGTCGGCCGCCATTTGCAGCGGACTATACATGGTAACATAAAGTGCAAGCTGACGGGCAAGTGTGCTGTGAACAAATGAATTATTTTCTGGATTATAAGCACTCACCTTCGTTTCGAAAATGCCAGGTGTGTAATCCATCGGACCGCCGATTAAACGAGTAAATGGCAAAATTGTAGTGTGGTCTGCATTGTTACCACCAAATGCCTCATATTCTGTTCCTCTAGCAGATTCATTACCAATTAAATTTGGGTAAGTACGGGCCAAACCAGTCGGCCGAACGGCCTCATGTGCATTTACCATAATTTTATATTCAGCTGCCTTTTGTATGGCATACAAATAATGATTGTTTAACCACTGCCCGTAATGATGTTCGCCACGAGGAATCATATTGCCTACATAACCACTCTTTACTGCATCGTACCCATTGGCTTTCATAAACTTATAAGCAGTATCAATGTGTCTTTCATAGTTACGAACAGAAGAAGAAGTTTCGTGGTGCATTATCATTTTGATGCCTTTGCTTGCTGCATAGCGATGCAATTCTTTCACATCAAAATCAGGGTAAGGAGTTACGAAATCGAAAACATAATCTTTTGTTTTCCCAAACCAATCTTCCCATCCTTCGTTCCAGCCTTCAACCAATACCGCATCCAAGCCATTTTTCGCAGCGAAATCGATGTATTCTTTTACATGAGCGGTGTTTGCAGCATGTTTACCATTTGGTTTTGTTTTAGCATAATCGGTTACGCCAAGTTTTACACTGGTTAAATTATTATAAGCCCAGGTACTTTTTCCGGTGATCATTTCCCACCAAACGCCAACATATTTTGTGGGCTTAATCCATGAAACTTCTTTAAATTTTGTTGGTTCGTTAAGGTTGTAGGTTAATTTAGATGTCAAGATATCACCTGCTTTATCGCCTACGATGATGGTTCTCCATGGTGATAAACACGGCGCTTGCAGATAACCCTTATCCCCTACCGCATCTGGCGTTAACCATGATTCCAAAACCATATTTTTATCGTCGAGATTCAACGACATTAATGAATAGTTGATTAACGCTGCCTCATGAATATTGATGTACAAACCGTCTTTGCTCTTCATCATCAAAGGCGTTTGTAAGCCCGTTGGTGAAAAAGTAGTTTGAGATGCATTTGGTGTTACCGCAGCCTTCATTTTGCTGCGAACTTCTGATAAGTTTGAAGTTACCGTACTGTATTCTTGCGTATCATAATCGCCAGGCAACCAAAATGCTTTGTGATCTCCTGCTAAGGCGAATTGCGTTCTTTCTTCTTTGATTACGAAATAATCAAGATTTTTTTGCTCCGGAAACTCATATCTAAATCCTAAACCATCATTAAATAAGCGCAACCGGATGATGATGAAACGGTTCGTTTCTTTCTGTGTTAATGTTATAGCCAGTTCGTTGTAATGATTTACAATTTCTTTCACTTCTCCCCAGACAGGTTTCCAGGTTTCGTTGAAGGTACTGGCTTTAGAATCGGTAATGGTAAAACCATTTAAAAATGATTTACCGTCTTTTAGTTCTAAACCTAGTTTACTGGTTTTGATTACTTCTTTACCTTTATACTTTAGGCTGTAGGTTGGTACGCCGCTGTCAGTCAATAAAAAACTGGCTACTAAGTTTGCATCCGGCGATTTTAATTCCTGTCCGGAAACGTTCCCGGAAAAAAGAAAAATGCAAATGAATACCAGAAGTTTATAAGGGCTAAGGGATTTGTGGGTTAGGTTTTTATTCACTTTATATAATTTAATTTTTGTAATTCTTTTATTTGGTTTCGTCATTTCTACCTTTCGGAGAAATTTCTAAAGGTCTCTTCATTCCGCTGCGCTTCAATCGGGATGACGTGACGACCGACTTAAAGCAGTTCGCTTAGCCATCTCGTTTGGCTGAATCTACGTTAGCAGTTTTTGTATTTATTTTGCTGTCATTCTGAACGCAGTGAAGAATCCGTAACGAACAGCACTATATAAAATTAACCCACTAATTTCTGTAACTAAATTTTTGGGACCAGCATTCCAGACCATGAGATTCTTCACTGTATTCAGCATGACAAGCTCTTATT
Organism: Pedobacter sp. MC2016-05; assembly: GCF_026239735.1. Taxonomy (GTDB): domain Bacteria; phylum Bacteroidota; class Bacteroidia; order Sphingobacteriales; family Sphingobacteriaceae; genus Pedobacter. Next base: position 171,742 of record NZ_JAPIVT010000003.1, on the reverse strand, counting down.
TTAATCCAACAGCAATGTTTCATCATCATCGGTTAAACTTAACTGAATACTATCGCTGCCGGCGATTCCTTCAATTGAACCACGAATGTGCGTTGCATTTAACAATACTTTTTCGAGTTGCTTTTCGCGGGCTTTCCACAAACGTTCCATGGCATCGCGTTCGCGTTGGATAGACAACTTCATACTCATAAAACCTTCGCGAATGGCTTTCCATTGCTCTGAAAATTCAGCTCCGGTGAGGTAATCGTAAAGCATGTGCATTTTGTCACCGCGATTTTCCTGCGATTTCATAGCGCTCGACAAACGTAAAATTCCATCACGCAGCACATAAGCCACTGCATTTACTTCTTCAAAAGAGCAAATCCAAACCCCGTCTTTTTGTCCAAAGCAATCCATACCTTTTGGGTAACACTGACTTACAATCACCGCCACATCAACGCCCATGCTTCGCATATCTTTCTTCAGCTTTTCAATCCAGTCGCCACCAAAATCTTTTGTACGCTTGCTTTCATAAATAATTTTCCCGCATTCCTGTCCGAAATTGTTGCGCACCACCTGCACACAATCGGCACCACGAACGCCCTTCCCAACTTCTTCAATCAAATCAAAAGGAAAATTACTGCGCAACAATTCTTCTAAAATCAACTCTTGCACTTCGCCTTGCAGCTGCATGCTGCCCTGCTCGGCCTTACGTTTCATTTCTTCGGCCAGCTTTTTCTGATCATCCAGTTGTTTCTCCAACTCTTTTAAGCGAAGCTGATGTTCGGTATCTTTGATGCTGTTTTTTTCGGCTTCCTGCTTGCGGATTTGCTCTACCAACTCATTGCGTTGCTCCTGCATTTTGCGTTGGAAAGCCAATTCCATCTCCTCTTCCTTAATTTTTAAGCTTTCCTCACGTTTCAGAAACTGAAGTTCCTTTTCCCGTGCCAGTCTTAATTTTTCGGCATTGTCCTTTGCAGAACCTTCCAACATCTGAAGTTTAGTCTCATAATCCGAAGCAATACTTTTACGTAAATTCTCTTCTAAATCGCCCTTGAGTTTGTTTTTCTCTTCAACCAGTTTTGCATCAAAAGCCTTTTGCTGCAGTTGCTTTTCATTTTCTATTGTGGCAAGCTTACGCTGAAATTCTTCATCTTTTTGTTTAGTAAAAGTGACCATTTTCTCACGCAGCTCTTTCTTATAATCTTCGGCCATTGCTTCTTCCATCGGAAAAACATGGGCACAGTTCGGACATTTAATTTCGGTGGCCATATATAATTTTTTTACTTCAGAAAAAACTGAAGTGCTACAAAGATATTAAGACTTTTTAGCATTGTGGGAAACGAGTTTTGCACCGTTACCGTTAAAGCACTTTTGAGCGTACCTCATGCCCAACAGTCAATATTTTGCTTACCGGGCACTTGGAAGCAATAACTTCAAGCCTTTGTTTCTGATCTTCCGATAAATTGCCAGTACACGTTATTTCCTCCAGAAAAACATCTTCTGCATTTTCAATGCCCATATTAACTTCAACCTCAATTTTATCTACAGCCCAACCCTTTCTATCTACATACATGCGCAAAGTAATGGCCACGCAAGAAGCAAGCGACGCCATTAGCAAATCTTTAGGAGCAAATCCTTTGTGTGTTCCGCCTAGTTCTATCGGCTCATCTACAATCACTTCGTGAGATCCGTTTGTTACCGAACAGGCATAATGAGCTTTGTTTATTGTGGCTTTTACCATTTAAAATGTATTTGATTTCAAATATTACGTTTTATTTTAAACATAGCGCTATAATTATTAGAAAATGAAGGGTAATCAACTTCTGGCGGTCTGTAGTCCTGCCATTTGCTTTACTTCGTTGTTAACCCCGAAGGTTAACACTGCGTGCTCGCTCTGTCCCTTAGGTTTATAAACGCTAGCCGGTCCCATAAAAATAACCCTGTTCCTGCAATTTTATTACTCTTTCTCTAATATGTAATTTAACAAACGATAGGTTTTTACCTAGCTGCACAGCTGTTGCCACTTAAACCCGATCTTAGCGAAATGCTCCCGATTTTTTATCGGAGCAGAAGCGAGAGCAGGATCGATTTAAACCAAATGCTGGTGTAATTGCTTTCCAAAACAAAAAATATGAAACATTATTAACTTAGCGTTTGTTGAATTTAAAAGCTCATAATTATGAAATACAGAAAGTTAATCGGAAAATATGTTGCCCACAAATCGACCAATAACGCTCAGGTTGCGTTGGCATTGGTGGCTGGCTTAGCTGCAGGGGCAATAGTAAGTATTTTATTTGCACCAGATAGTGGTTCAGGAACAAGAGGTAAAATTGCCAGTGGCGCAAAAAATTTACGCTACGGATTTCAGGATAAATATAACTTGTTAAAGGAAAAGGTTTTTGGTGTAGAAGCAATAGAAAACGATATTGTAGAACATGAAGTGCCACATTATAAACATACGGTAACCAAAAAACCCAAATCAGATATCAAGGAAATTCTAGAACATTCTCATGATAATGGGCAAGTTCAGGATGGCCAGGGATAACGTACAATTGGCAAAATAACCTTAGTTTTGAAAGGTTATTTTGCTTTATGATTTTTATTTTTTCAAAATTATTACTTTTTCTTCTGCAACCCATCATTTGGGTTTTCGCAGTATTATTATTTGCAATTTTTACGCGAAAAGAGCGGCGGAGGACGATACTTTTTATACTGGCGGCCTCACTGCTCGTTGTTTTTTCGAACAGTTTTTTAATCGGAAAAATATACAATATTTATGAACCCACTTATCCTAAATATCAAAAGTATGATATCGGAATACTACTAGGTGGTTTCTCTAAATCTACCCAACGTGGAAAGCTTGCCGCAAATGAGCGTGGAGATCGGCTTATTCAAACTATTTATTTATTTAAAACGGGTGTAATCAAAAAAATCCTGATTAGTGGTGGTTCCGGAAAACTGATTGGCAAAGAATCTATTGAAGCCGATTATGTAGCGAAATATTTAAAGCAAATTGGGATACCAGACTCATGCGTTTTAATAGAGAATAGAAGCAAGAATACGATTGAAAATGCAAAATATAGTGTAGAACTGATCAACAAAAATAAACGGGACGCAACCGTTTTGGTAATCACCAGTGCATGGCATCTTCCGCGTTCAAAAATGATTTTTGATAAAGCTTTCGATAAGCAATTGGCTTATTACCCAACAGATTACATCGGTAAGGAAAAATATGATATATCAGACTATTACATGCCCAACGCAGATGCGCTAAGCTACTGGCAATTCAGTTTGAAAGAATGGGTTGGATGTTTAGTAGACCGGCTTAGAATTTAGGCTTGATATTAATATGATATTGAAACTTATCGTTTTAAAATACTGAAGTACCCAAAAAATAATTTAAATGGACAGGTTGCGAACTAAACAATGTAACTTGTATGCCCCAAATTCCCTCAACTCTCAACTCTCAACTCTCAACTCTCAACTCTCAACTCTCAACTCTCAACCTTAGCTTTCAATCGCTTTTACAAGCATATCTTTTAGCTCCAATAAGTTTTTTTGTGCCACTGAAGAGATAAAAATCGACGGTATATCTGGCAAATCCTGTTTCATTTCTGCCATCAGTTCTTCATCCAACATATCGGATTTCGTTATGGCCAAAACATGCGGTTTTTGCATAAGTTCAGGATTATAAGATTGAAGCTCACTTTTTAAAATCTCATATTCTTCTTTGATGGTTCTGCTGGTATCTGCAGGAATCATAAATAACAACACCGAATTACGTTCAATGTGACGTAAGAAACGGTAGCCTAAACCTTTACCTTTTGAAGCGCCTTCGATAATTCCCGGAATATCGGCCATGACGAAAGATTTGCCTCCGCGGTAACTTACAATACCCAAATTAGGAACAATTGTGGTAAACGGATAATCTGCAATTTCTGGTTTAGCAGCCGAAACCACGGATAACAAGGTAGATTTTCCAGCGTTTGGAAACCCAACTAATCCTACATCTGCTAAAACTTTCAGTTCAAGGATATTCCAAACCTCTTTTCCCGGCTCACCTGGTTGTGCAAAACGTGGGGTTTGCTGAACTGCGTTTTTGAAATGTGCATTTCCTAAACCGCCACGACCGCCAGCAGTTAAAATTTTAGTTTCACCATCCTTAGTAATTTCAAAAAGAACCTCTCCGGTTTCAGCATCTTTAGCAATTGTTCCCAAAGGAACTTCCAGGATTTCATCTTGGCCTTGCTTGCCGAATTTGTGTGAACTTCCGCCTGCACCACCATCCTGGGCAATGATATGCTTACGATATTTGAGGTGTAATAATGTCCAGATATGAACGCTGCCTTTCACAATGATGTGGCCGCCACGACCACCATCACCTCCATCAGGCCCGCCCATAGAAGTCAAAATATCACGATGTAAATGTGCTGAACCAGCTCCTCCTTTACCAGAACGGCAGCAAATTTTTACATAATCTACGAAATTCGAACCCTGTGACATATTGATTTTAGATTTTAGATTGACGATTTTAGATTAAAAAAATCGATGAACTCTTGTTGTATTTTTTTGTATTAACGAATCTGATTTACAAAAATCGCTAAAAAACAAACATCCGCAAAAAACAACAACTGTTATTTTTGCGGATGTTAAAATTTATATTTTTATCCTTTAAAATTGATCAATTACTGCACAGAGATCATTGTATACATTTCCAATTTCTCCAATGCCGTTTACTTTTTTCAACTTTCCTTGCTCTTCATAATAAGGCAAAACATGGATTGTTTTTTCAAAGTATTCTGAGATCCGCTTTTTTAACTTTTCCGCGTCATCATCCGGTCGGCCACTTGTTTTATGACGTTCAGCTATGCGTTTGGTAAGTTCCGCCTGATCAACATCTAAAGCAATAACTCCAGCAATCTTGCTTCCTTTACGTTCTAAAAACAAATCGAGTTCTATTGCTTGAGGAACGGTACGAGGAAAACCATCAAACACGAAACCTTTTGCATCAGGATTTTTGTCTACTTCTTCTTCAAGCATGGCAATTGTAATTGCATCAGGAACTAACTCTCCATCTGCTAATAATTGACTAACTTTTCTTCCTAATTCTGTTTCACCTTTAACGTGTGCTCTAAAAAGATCGCCTGTTGAAACATGTACCAACTGATATTTTGCAATCAGCTTTTCAGATTGGGTGCCTTTACCCGCCCCTGGAGGGCCAAAGAGAACTAAATTAAGCATTAACGTGGTTTAGGTTGTCTTTAAAATAAACAGTCTTGACAACAAGACATCAACTAATCATGAAAATCGCACAAAGCGCTGCCTTTCAAGGCTGCAAATATATAATTATTAATTTGGATGAGTTTTATAATTAAGAATTTATTTGAAAAACGAGGCAATTTGAAACCTATCTAAATTATTTTGCAAAGAATCTTATGATTTAGGGAATCTTTGCAGAATTTCTAGCAGAATTTTATGCAATTCTCAAAACAAGACTGGTTCTTAATAAAAAATTGAACATAAAAAAAGAGGATCTCATTTCGAGATCCTCTTTAAGTGCACTTGTAGGGATTCGAACCCCAAACCTTCTCATCCGTAGTGAGATGCTCTATCCAATTGAGCTACAAATGCATTTTCGTTTGTTAACGGACTGCAAAGGTAAGATTTGAGATTTAAATTCAAAATAATTTTGAAAAAAAATCTCAAATAAACTTAGCGTTACATAATATTAAGCTTTCAAAGCATCATCAATTGCCTTAAAATCAGGCAAATCTTTTGCATCTTCTAAAACTTCAGCGTAAACTATTTTTCCTTCCTCATCTATTACAAAAGCTGCTCTTTTAGAAACGCCCTTTAAACCGAACACAAATTCTGGGTAGATAGCGCCAAACGATTCAGATACTTCCTTATTAAAGTCAGATAATAACGGGAACTGATAATTTTGAACTTCCTTGAATTTGGCCAAAGAAAACGGAGAATCTACAGAAATTCCTAATACTTGGGCATCGATACCTTCGTAAAAGCTGAAATTGTCTCTCATTGTACAAAGTTGTTCGGTACACGTACCCGTAAAAGCCATCGGGAAGAAGTGTATGATTACTTTTTTTCCTTTGAATGCAGATAAAGAAACTTCTGCTAAATCTGAGCTGTATAATTTAAAATCTGGGGCCTGATCGCCTACGTGTAATGACATATATTTATTATTGTTTAATTGTTTAACTGTTTGAATTGCTGGAATAAATTGGCTAACTGATAAATTGCGGTACAAAGTTCGAAAAGAAAGAGCTTACGGATTTGTCTATTTCCTAATTTCATTTCCCCGTTTTCCATTTCCTATTTCCTACTTGTCATCTGCTCAACCACGATCTTCAAACCTTCCTCAAAACTATGCGGCCGGTAATCCAAATCGTTTATCGCTTTATCTAATACAAAACCGGTTTTCATCGGTCTCCTCGCCGTTTGGTTTAAACCGACAGAACTTACCTCTGAAATAATCGATTGATCCAATGCCCAATAATCGGCAACTTTTCGCACTAAATCTGCAATGCTCATGTAATCTTTGCCAGATACATGATATATTCCCTTTGCATTTTTTTCAACGGCTAACAAACAAGCTTCGGCCAAATCTTCAGCTAATGTTGGCATTCGCCATTGATCATTTACAACTTTTATTGGCAAACCTTTCTCCAAAGCCCCTTTTGCCCACAAGACAATATTACTTCTGCTCATATCGTTGGTAATGCCATAAACCAAAATCGTTCTCATAACTACCCAATCTGCTGTCGATTTCTTAATTATTTCTTCAGCCCAAACTTTCGATTCGCCATAATAACTCACGGGGTTAACCGGATCATCTTCTTTATATGGTCCTTCTTCCCCGTCAAAAACAAAATCTGTACTTAAATGAATCAATTGGATATTTTTTTCTTCGCATAGCGATAAAAGATTTTGAACCGCTACTACATTTAATTGATAACACATCCCTTTATCCGCTTCAGCGGTATCTACATTGGTCATTGCTGCAGTATGAATGATGGCGTCTGGTTGATATTTATCTATAACTTCTCTGACCTGTTGCAGATTGAGAATATCCATTTCTGCATATCCATAGCCGGCTTTAACTGGATAACGGTTTATACCTTTTGATGTGGCCACCAACTTTACCCTACCCTCTGCCAAAATTTTTTCTGTTAATTTCTGACCTAAGAGTCCGTTGCTGCCGGTAGTTAAAATTGTTTTCATCGATTGATTTTATACCGCTAAACTACCCATTAAAATCGCCTAAGAAAAATTTGTAATATATATTTAAAATTTACTAATAATAACTTAACTTTGCCAACCGAATTGGAGCCCTTACAAACAGCTTTAATTCATTGACTGTAATAAATTTACTCACAACAGATATGCCTAACTTAGGAAAAATAGCACAAATTATCGGCCCAGTGGTTGACGTTAGCTTTGCTGATGATGCCCATCTACCTAAAATTTTCGATGCGTTAGAGATAACAAAAGAAAATGGACAAAAAATTGTTTTAGAAGTTCAACAGCATTTAGGCGAAGATCGCGTACGTGCAATCTCTATGGATTCTACTGATGGTTTAGTCCGTGGAATGAAGGTACTTGATACTGGTTCAGCGATTAAAATGCCAGTGGGCGATCAAATTAAAGGTCGTTTATTTAACGTAGTAGGTGATGCGATTGACGGTATTACTGCTGTAGATAAAACTGACGGTCGTCCGATCCATGCTACTCCTCCTAAGTTCGAAGATTTATCAACTGAAACTGAGGTACTTTTCACAGGTATCAAAGTAATCGATTTATTAGAGCCTTATGCAAAAGGTGGTAAAATTGGTTTGTTCGGTGGTGCTGGTGTAGGTAAAACGGTATTAATTATGGAGTTGGTAAACAACATCGCTAAAGCTTATGCTGGTTTATCAGTATTCGCAGGTGTTGGTGAGCGTACTCGTGAGGGTAACGATTTATTACGTGAATTTATCGAATCAGGCGTAATCAACTACGGTGACGATTTCTTACACTCCATGGAAAAAGGTGGATGGGATTTGAAAGCGGTTGATACTGAAAAATTAAAAGAATCTAAAGCAACATTAGTTTTCGGTCAAATGAACGAGCCTCCTGGTGCACGTGCTCGTGTAGCATTATCAGGATTAACAGTTGCAGAATATTTCCGCGATGGTGATGGTGAAGGCGCAGGAAAAGACATCCTTTTCTTCGTTGATAACATCTTCCGTTTCACTCAGGCAGGTTCTGAGGTATCGGCTTTATTAGGCCGTATGCCATCTGCAGTAGGTTACCAACCAACATTGGCAACTGAAATGGGTTTAATGCAAGAGCGTATTACTTCAACTAAACGTGGTTCAATTACATCAGTACAAGCGGTATATGTACCTGCGGATGATTTAACTGACCCTGCACCGGCAACAACATTTGCCCACTTAGATGCAACTACAGTACTTTCTCGTAAAATTGCTGAGCTTGGTATTTATCCAGCAGTAGATCCATTAGATTCTACTTCACGTATCCTTTCTCCTGCTGTTTTAGGTGATGAGCACTACAACACTGCACAACGTGTGAAAGAAACTTTACAACGTTATAAAGAATTACAAGATATCATTGCGATTTTAGGTATGGACGAATTATCTGAAGAAGATAAATTAGTGGTATCAAGAGCTCGTCGTGTGCAACGTTTCTTATCTCAACCTTTCCACGTAGCGGAACAATTTACCGGCTTAAAAGGTGTGTTGGTTGATATTAAAGATACCATCAAAGGTTTCAACATGATTATGGATGGTGAAGTTGATGAATATCCAGAAGCTGCATTTAACTTAGTTGGTAGCATTGAAGATGCTATTGAAAAAGGTAAGAAGTTATTGGCAGAAGCTAATTAGTATATAGTAGTTAGTACTTAGTATAAAGATACGGTCTCTAGCCTAAGTACTACCTCAATAATTTATTTAGCGAACTAGTTTAATTACTAGTTACTAAATACTAACTACTAAAGAAATGAATTTAGAAATATTAACTCCAGATAAAAAAGTTTTCGAAGGTGAGGTAACAGCAGTTACCGTTCCGGGTACTTTAGGTTCTTTTCAGATTTTGAAAGACCATGCGGCAATCATCTCAACTTTAGAAGATGGAGAAGTTATTATCAAAGCTGGCAAAGCCGATGAGCAACGTTTTTTCATCAAAGGCGGTGTTGTTGAAGCCATCCACAACAAAATTGTTGTTTTGGCTGAAGGTATTGCTTAGATAAAAATTAGTGCTGAATTTATTTTAGCATCATTAGAGAAAGCCTTTCCGATTAATTTCGGGAAGGCTTTTTTGTTATAGTTAACTCTTAGAATTTGAACATTTTTCCAACCATAAGTCACATTTAGGAAGAAAATAGTAAATTTTACAATGCAAGCATAACAAACATACCGTATACCGTTTTGATATTCGGTATACCACCAACGGCATTAAATCACTAATTCCACTTCGATAACGAATAACATTCTGTTCAAACATAAAATTTAAAAATATTATTCTTATTTAACTTTTTTCTGATTTCTCTTGCATATTAATGAACCAAAAACTAAATTGGTATTTATAAAGCATCAGAAAATAATGACAATTCAAAACAGCAAGCTTTTCAAAATCAGCACCGCAAATGCGGGCGGAAATATTGTGTTGTTATTTATCATTATTCTAAACCTCCTACTCCTAATTTTAGGAAAGAAGACGGGCAGCTTTTAAATAGATTTAAAAAACTAAATATACCTAAAGCGTCCTGATACAAACAGGACGCTTTTTTTAAATAACAAAACGCAGTATTATGAAGTACTACAATTCTAATACGATTATTTATCTTGATGGAAGGTTCGAAAAAGCTGTAGATAGTGGCACCGACCTTTATGGCCAGTCGTTACACTACGGTTATGCCGCGTTTGAAGGTATCAGAGCATATAAAACACACAATGGAAATCGGATTTTCAAAGCCGCTGCCCATTTTGACCGTTTAGAGCGCTCTTGCCAGTTGGCCAATATTCCCTTCCCATGGGATAAACAAGAATTAATTAAAGAAACCTACAAGCTTCTTACTTTAAATAAGTTAAAGGATGCCTATATCCGGCCGTTGGTTTTTTGCCATCCAAACATGAAATTGAATGGACCAAGTGGTGTTTCGATACTGATCTGCGCCTGGGATTGGGAAGCTTATTCAGGAAATAAACTTTTAAAGCTCACCGTCTCCGATTACGAAAGACCAAACCCGAAATCGACTCCGATGGAGGCTAAGTTAAGTGGAAACTATGTAAACTCCATTTTGGCAACTACTGCGGCCAACATTAAGGGCTATGACGATGCGCTACTTTTAGATATGCATGGATTTGTTGCAGAATCTTCTGGTGCGAACATTTTCCTAGAGAAAGATGGAAAATTATACACTCCATCGTTGGGTAATATTTTACCAGGCATTACCCGGGCAACGGTTAAAGAACTTTGTAGCGTGTTAGATATCGAATGCATCGAGAAAAAATTAACCGTTGAAGATTTGAAAAATGCAGATAGTGCCTTCCTATGTGGGACTGCTACCGAAATTGCAGGTATTGCCTCTATTGACGATATCGTTTTCCGCACTCTCTGGAGAGAATCTATCGGTTATACTATACAAAGAGCTTATAGAAACCTTGTACTGGAAAAAGTAAACTACGAAGTGATCATTTAGTATCAAGTAGTTATTATCGAGTATCTAGACGGATTCCAAAACATTACAACATTACAACATTACCAACAATTACTAAACAATGAGCGAATTAAACAAGTACAGTAAAACATTTACACAAGACCCAACGCAACCTGCTGCACAAGCTATGTTATATGGAATCGGATTAACCGATGCAGATATGGCAAAGGCACAAGTCGGAATTGCAAGTATGGGTTACGATGGCAACACCTGCAACATGCACCTGAACGATCTTGCAAAAGACGTTAAAACTGGGGTCTGGAAAAATGATTTAGTGGGCTTGGTTTTTAATACCATTGGCGTAAGTGATGGAATGAGTAACGGAACAGATGGGATGCGTTACTCATTGGTAAGCCGCGATGTAATTGCTGACAGTATCGAAACCATTTGTGGTGGACAATATTATGATGGAATTATCTCCATTCCAGGCTGTGACAAAAACATGCCGGGAGCAATCATGGCTATGGCTCGTTTAGATCGTCCATCAATTATGGTTTACGGAGGAACGATTGCTCCAGGCCATTATAAAGGCGAAGAATTAAATATAGTTTCAGCATTTGAAGCATTAGGACAAAAAATCTGTGGTAATTTATCTGAAGAAGATTATCAGGGAATTATAAAACATACTTGCCCGGGTGCGGGTGCATGTGGAGGAATGTACACCGCAAACACCATGGCATCAGCTATCGAAGCTTTAGGTATGAGTTTGCCTTACTCCTCTTCAAACCCGGCAATTAGTCCGGAGAAAAAACAAGAATGTTTAGATGCTGGAAAATACATCAAGATATTATTAGAAAAAGATATCAAACCATCTGATATTATGACGAGGAAAGCATTTGAAAATGCCATCCGTTCGATCATTATTTTAGGAGGAAGCACCAATGCAGTACTACATTTTATTGCAATGGGTAAAGCTATCGGAGTTGAAATTACACAGGATGATTTCCAGAGAATGAGCGATGTAACTCCGGTTTTAGCTGATTTTAAACCAAGTGGAAAATACCTGATGCAAGATTTACACCAGTACGGTGGTATTCCTGCAGTGTTGAAATTCTTATTGAATGAAGGCTTATTGCATGGCGATTGCCTAACCGTAACTGGAAAAACAATGGCTGAAAACCTGGGTGATGTGAAATCAATTATGGATTACGATCAAAAAATCATTCAGAAATTAAGCGAACCAATCAAACCAACAGGTCATCTACAGATTCTTTATGGAAATTTAGCGGAGAAAGGTTCAGTGGCAAAAATCTCTGGTAAGGAGGGAGAGAAATTTGAAGGTCCGGCACGTGTTTTTGATGGCGAGCATGATTTAATTGCTGGTATTTCTAGCGGTCGTGTTCAACCGGGTGATGTAATTGTAATTAAAAACTCTGGCCCAGTTGGTGCTCCAGGTATGCCTGAAATGTTAAAGCCAACATCGGCCATTATCGGTGCAGGTTTAGGTAAGTCGGTCGCTTTAATTACCGATGGGCGCTTTTCTGGTGGAACACACGGCTTTGTAGTGGGGCATATCACGCCAGAATCTTATAAAGGAGGTTTAATTGGTCTGGTTGAGGATAATGATCCAATCTTAATCGACGCCGTTAATAATATAATTAGTTTGCAGGTAAGTGACGAGGTGATCGCCGAGAGAAGAAACAGATACGTTCAACCAGCGTTGAAAGTGACAAAAGGTGTTTTATATAAATATGCTAAAACAGTATCAGATGCAGCAAGCGGTTGTGTAACTGATGAATATTAAATTTTGATGTCATCCCGACTAGAAAATAATATTAAACTTAAAGATATGCAGATTATTAAAAGCATTCAAAGTAGAATTTATACGATTCGGGGTGAAAGAGTAATGCTAGATTTCGATTTGGCTTTGCTTTATGAAGTTGAAACAAAGGTTTTGAATCAACAAACAACGCTTCCCGGAAGATTTTATGTTCCAATTAACAATAGAAGAATGGGAAAATTTGAGGTTTCAAATTGAAACCTCAAATGAATTACTCCGTCCTCACAGATTGTGATACTGAACTGGTCACAAATTGTGACCGGTTCCCAAAAACACCGGGGGAACTTACCATACGCTTTACAGAGCAAGGTGTAGCCATGCTTAGTGGCGTTTTGAGAAGCGAAAGGGCGATTAATATGAACATTGCCATTATGAGAGCATTTGTAGATGTTCGCAAAATTTTGCTAAAACAAAGCAATATTAATGAACAGCTACTTAAAATTAAAGAGCGACTTGGAGAGCATGATGTTCAATTAAACGAACTCTACGATGCAATGGTTAACATGCTCGACGAAAAAATTGCTCAATTAAAATGGAAAGATAGGGAGCGGATTGGGTTTAAAATTAAAAAATAATAGAACCGTAAAAACATAATTATGGAAACTGCACAAGATACGATACAACAAACCGAGGCGAAAGCAGAAGCTTCAAAAACTTTATTCAAAGGAACAGGCTCACAGGTTTTGTTGAATGGATTAATTGAGGAGGGCGTAACCACCATTTTCGGCTATCCAGGCGGGGCTATCATGCCAATTTACGATGCACTTTACGATTACGCCGACAAACTAGAGCATATTTTAGTTCGCCATGAGCAAGGTGGTATTCATGCTGCACAAGGTTTTGCCAGAACAAGTGGAAAAGTTGGGGTTTGTTTTGCAACAAGTGGTCCAGGCGCAACTAATTTAGTTACTGGTTTGGCCGATGCTCAAATTGATAGTACTCCTTTGGTTTGTATCACAGGGCAGGTTTTTGCACATTTATTGGGAACCGATGCTTTTCAGGAAACGGATGTGATTAACATTACAACCCCCGTTACTAAATGGAATTATCAGGTTACCGATGCTAAAGAGATCCCGGAGGTTTTGGCTAAAGCATTTTATATCGCAAAAAGCGGCAGACCAGGACCAGTTTTAATTGACATTACTAAGAACGCACAATTACAGGTTGAGGAATTTCCTGAATATGTAAAATGTAATCATATCCGCTCTTATCGCCCAAAACCAAAAGTTAGGGTTGAATATATTGAGCAAGCGGCAGCATTAATTAATGCAGCAAAAAAACCATTTGTATTATTCGGACAGGGCGTTATTTTAGGCAAAGCGGAAGCAGAGTTCAAAGCGTTTATTGAGAAATCTGGCATCCCAGCTGCCTGGACAATCATGGGTGATGGCGCAATTCCAACTTCACACCCATTAAATGTTGGGATGCTAGGGATGCATGGCAATTACGGTCCGAATGTTTTGACCAATGAATGTGATGTATTAATTGCGATTGGAATGCGTTTCGATGACCGCGTAACTGGTCGTTTAGATAAATATGCCAAACAGGCAAAGGTAATTCATTTCGATATCGACCCTGCTGAAATTGATAAAAATGTAAAGGCAGAAGTAGGCGTTTGGGGCGATTGTAAAGAAACCCTACCCCTATTAACCAATCTGGTTAATGAAAGCAAACACGAAGAATGGTTGGCGAAATTCAAAGATTATAATCAGCAAGAAATAGACCAGGTAATCACGCCAGAGCTTCATCCAACAAGTGATGAAATGACGATGGGCGAAGTATTGCGTAATATCAATGAAATCTGCGGCGGCGATGCTATAATCGTAACCGATGTTGGTCAACACCAAATGGTTGCCTGCCGTTATGCCAAATTTAATAATACCCGTAGCAATATCACTTCTGGTGGTTTGGGCACCATGGGCTTCGGCTTGCCGGCAGCAATTGGTGCAAAATATGGTGCGCCAGATAAAACGGTAATCGCAATTATCGGTGATGGAGGTTTCCAAATGACGCCCCAGGAACTGGGAACCATTATGCAGTTCGGTGCGGCAGTAAAAATTTTGATTTTGAATAATCGCTTCTTAGGGATGGTTCGCCAATGGCAACAATTATTCCACGATAAACGATACTCTTTTGTAAACATTACGAGTCCTGATTTTGTGGCCCTGGCTAAAGCATATTATATCGAAGCCGATAAAGTTGATGAACGTGCCACCTTAAGAAAAGCTTTGGAAACGATGATCAATCACGAAGGATCTTACCTTTTAGAAGTGATGGTTGGAAGAGAAAATAATGTTTTCCCAATGGTTCCACAAGGAATGAGCGTAAGTGAAATTAGGTTGAAATAAGATTAAATCTGATCCTCATCTCGACTGGAGCGCAGCGAAATGGAGAGAACTTTGAACAAAGATTTCTCCGCAAGGTCGAAATGACGACAAGGTAAAAAAGAAATTATCATGAGTACTGAAAATACAATACAACATACAATAGATAAAGCCGATATCGACGGGAAGCAAGAATACACCATTACCGTGTATGCTGAAAATCGCATTGGTTTATTAAACAGGATTGCGATTATCTTCTCGAAAAGAAAAATCAATATCGAAAGTTTAAATAGTTCTGCTTCCGAAATCGATGGCATCCACCGTTTCAACATCGTCATTACAGAAAGTTATGAAGTGGTTCGGAAACTTGCCCGTCAAATTGAAAAGCAAATTGAAGTTCTGAAAGTCTACTTCAATACCAATGAAGAAATTATCTGGCAGGAACTGGCGCTGTACAAAGTATCTACAGATGAAATTGCGGAGAAAGTAACCGTAGAACGTTTGCTTAGACAATATGGAGCAAGCGCCGTGGTAATCCGTAAAGATTATACCGTTTTTGCCGTAACTGGCCACAGAGAAGAAACCGATGCGTTAGTGAAAGCACTTGAGCCTTACGAACTGATTGAGTTTGTACGTTCTGCAAGGGTTGCGATTATTAAAGATAGCGCTGGTTTCCACGAGAAACTGAAAGAATTTGAGGCCTTTGAACCCGGGGAAGAACTGGTAGAAAATGAGTTCTTAGATAAAGGCGAGAAGATATTTACAATGTAGATGAATACGACGTTAGAAGTTATAAGTTCAGGACGTAAAACGTATAACTTAAAACCTAAAACAATAGAAAAAATGAACGAAATATTTGATTTTATAATTACCTCACGCAAAGCCTTTATTCAGTTAATAGATGGCTTGACGATTGAGCAATTGAATAAAATTCCTGAAGGTTACAACAACAATATTGTTTGGAATTTCGGGCACATTGTGGTAAGTACACAAACGCTTTGTTATGTACGCACCGGGGTTTTAGCAGATACAAACTCGGTAAACTTTAACGAATTCTATAAGAAAGACACTCGGCCGACATACACTGTAACTATGGAAGAAGTTGAGGAATTAAAAGCTTTAGCACTTGATAGCGTTGAAGAGATAAAAGAAGATTATGCAAATGGCGTTTTTGCAAACATCACGCCTTTTTCAACTTCCACCTATGGAGCAGAGATGAAAAGTATAAAAGAAGTGCTGGTTACCACTATAGGGCACGATAATGTGCATTATGGATATGCTTGGGCACTGAAGAAAGGCGTAGAAGGGTTTAGGGTTTAGCGAAAAGACGAAAGCTAACACACTCGTTTTTGCGAGGAACGAAGCAGTCTTAATGCGATAGATTAAAGATCTCGCTTTAGTTATAGGATTACTTCGTTCCTCGCAATGACGACCGCACATAACATATCGGTAAATCGTCCCGAAAAGAAACAACTGTTCGTGAAGACACGGACTTGACAATAATATTAATAGAAAATAGAACCATAAAATAAATAACAAAAACGATGTCAAATTATTTTAACACATTACCTCTAAGAGAAAAATTAAACCAGCTAGGTGTTTGCGATTTCATGGATAGCAACGAGTTTTTAGATGGCGTTAGCGCTTTGAAAGGCAAAAAACTAGTGATTGTAGGCTGCGGCGCTCAAGGCTTAAATCAAGGTTTAAATTTAAGAGATAGTGGTTTAGATGTAAGTTACACGTTGCGCAAAGAGGCGATTGAAGGCAAAAGAGATTCATGGAAAAATGCAACCGAAAACAACTTCAAAGTTGGTACTTACGAAGATTTAATTCCAACTGCCGATGTGGTAATTAACCTTACGCCAGATAAACAACATACTGCCGTTGTAAATGCAATTATGCCTTTAATGAAGGAAGGTGCAACGTTATCTTACTCTCACGGTTTCAATATTGTGGAAGAAGGCATGCAAATCCGTAAAGATTTAACGGTTATTATGGTGGCTCCAAAATGTCCGGGTAGCGAAGTTAGAGCGGAATATGTTCGTGGTTTTGGTGTGCCAACTTTAATTGCTGTTCATCCAGAAAACGATCCACAAGGTAAAGGATTGGCACAGGCAAAAGCTTATGCTGTTGGTACAGGTGGCCACAGAGCTGGGGTTTTAAAATCATCTTTTGTGGCCGAAGTTAAATCTGATTTGATGGGCGAGCAAACTATTCTTTGTGGTTTATTGCAAACTGGTTCTATCCTATCGTTCGATAAAATGGTAGAAAAGGGAATTGATGCTGGTTATGCTTCTAAATTGGTTCAATATGGTGTGGAAGTAATTACTGAAGCCTTAAAACAAGGTGGAATTACTGCAATGATGGATAGATTAAGCAATGTTGCTAAAATCAAAGCTTTTGAAATTTCTGAAGAATTAAAAGACATTATGCGCCCATTATTCCAAAAGCACCAGGATGATATTATGAGTGGCGAATTTAGCCGCACGATGATGGAAGATTGGGCTGCTGGTGATAAAAATTTATTGAAATGGAGAGCTGAAACAGGTGAAACTGCTTTCGAAAAAACGCCTGCTGGCGATGTTAAAATCGGTGAGCAAGAATACTTCGACAATTATTTATTAATGGTTGCTTTCGTTCGTGCAGGGGTTGAGTTGGCTTTTGAAACAATGGTGCAGGCGGGTATTAAACCAGAATCAGCTTATTATGAGTCGTTACACGAAACGCCGCTTATTGCTAACACCATTGCCCGTAAAAAATTATTCGAAATGAACCGCGTAATTTCTGATACAGCTGAATATGGTTGTTACTTATTCGACCAGGCTTGTAAACCATTATTAGCTGACTTCATGACTAAAGTTGACACTGACTTAGTGGGTAAAAACTTTAACGAGGGTAAAGATGGCGCTGTAGATAACAGAAAATTAATCGATGTTAACGAGGCAATTCGCTCACACGAAGTAGAACAAGTTGGCGCTACATTGCGTAAAGCGATGACTGCCATGAAAGCAATTAAAACTGCATAATAGAACTCAAACCTTATAGGTTTTTAAAACCTATAAGGTTTACAAAAAATAACAAAATGTCAAAAACATTAGTAGAAAAAATTTGGGATGCACACGTTGTAAAAAGCGAAGAAGGCTTTCCTGATATTTTATACATTGATACACACTTAATACACGAGGTAACTTCTCCGCAGGCTTTTGATGGTTTGCGCAAGAGAGGATTACCAGTTCTTCGTCCGCAGCAAACGGTGGCTACTGCCGACCATAACGTGCCGACTTTGAACCAATTACAGCCAATTAAAGAAGAGCTTTCTCGCTATCAGGTGGATATGCTGACCAAAAATTGTGCAGAATTTGGAATTGAGCTTTATGGTTTAGGTCATCCTTTTCAAGGCATTGTTCACGTAATCGGTCCGGAATTGGGCATTACCTTACCAGGGAAAACGATGGTATGCGGCGATAGTCACACTTCAACACATGGTGCTTTCGGAGCCATTGCTTTTGGTATCGGAACCTCGCAAGTGGAGCAGGTTTTTGCAACGCAATGTTTATTGCAGTCGAAACCTAAAACCATGAAAATTGAGGTTAACGGGGAATTGGGCAAAGGTGTTGGTGCAAAAGACATCATCCTTTACATCATCTCTCAAATTTCTGCAGCTGGCGGAACGGGTTATTTCATTGAGTATGCCGGTTCGGCAATTGAAGCTTTGAGCATGGAAGCCCGAATGACAATCTGCAACATGAGTATCGAAATGGGTGCGAGAGGTGGTTTAATTGCTCCTGACCAAACCACGTTCGATTATATTAAAGGAAGAGAGTTTGCGCCTGCAGGCGAAGAGTGGGATAAAGCTTTAGCGTATTGGAAAACTTTGTATAGCGATGCTGATGCGAAATTCGATAGCGTTTTAACATTTAATGCCGTAGATATCGCACCGATGATTACTTATGGAACCAACCCAGGAATGGGAATGGGAATCCAGGAGCATATTCCGGCGACTAACGCACAACCTGATAAAGAAAAACTTTCTTATCAAAAAGCTTTGGATTATATGGGCTTTGATGATGATGCCGCTTTGATCGGAAAACCGGTTGATTATGTTTTCATTGGCAGCTGTACCAATTCTCGTATTGAAGATTTACGCGAAGTGGCAGATTTTGTAAAAGATAAACGCAAAGCGGATAATGTTACGGTTTGGATTGTTCCGGGTTCGAAGCAAGTAGAGCAACAAGCGAAAAATGAAGGTTTAGATAAAATTTTCGAGGCCGCAGGTTTTCAATTGCGTGAGCCAGGTTGCAGTGCTTGTTTAGGAATGAATGAAGATAAAATTCCAGCTGGAAAATATTGCGTTTCTACATCAAACAGAAATTTTGAAGGTAGACAAGGACAAAATGCCAGAACATTACTAGCCAGTCCGCTAACAGCTGCTGCGGCTGCCGTAACTGGCGTGATTACAGATGTTAGAGAAATGCTTGAACCGGTAGAAGGTTAAAAGGCGGAAGGTTTAAGGTTTAACGTAAGAACAAAATCCCTAAAACACTCGTCATTGCGAGGCACGAATCAATCTATTTTCCAACTGAGATTGCTTCGTACCTCGCAATGACGAAAAGCTAAGAAAAAATGATTTTAGAAGTTGCGATATTAAATGTAAAAGCTGGCTTATCAGCTGATTTTGAAAAAGCTTTCAACGAAGCTCAAAAAATCATTTCCTCCATGGAAGGTTACATTTCACATCAACTGAAAAAGTGTTTGGAAGAAACTGACAAATATATTTTGCTGGTAAACTGGGAAACATTAAAAGCACATACCGAAGGTTTTAGAGGTTCTGCAGAATACCAAGACTGGAAAAAGCTACTGCACCATTTTTATGATCCTTTTCCAACTGTTGAACATTATGCTGAGGTGAGATAGCTTAAATGTAAATGATTTACGGTAAAGCAAATAACCCGTAACCAAAGACAAACAAAAATGGAAACATTACAAGAAATACAGAACCAATTTAATGCAGTATCCGAAAAATACGATAGGCAAAGGCGTTTCCTTATACCTTGTTTTGATGATTTTTATGGTACCGCTTTATCGCTGTCTGAAAATGTTTCAAGAATTAAAAACATCTTGGATATTGGTGCAGGAACAGGGTTGATGAGTGCGTTCTTTCATGAGAAATACCCAAATGCAAAAATCACTTTGGTTGATATTTCTAAAGAGACGCTTAAAAAAGCTGAGGAGCGTTTCGAGGGAAATGAAAACATTAGTTTTTTAAATGCCGATTTCTCCACTATGGATTTACCAGAAAATCATTATGAATTAGTGGTTTCAGGACTGGCAATACACCATTTACCAAATGAATTGAAACAACAGTTGTTCGGCAGAATTGCAAAAACGCTCAAACCTGGAGGTTGGTTTATCAACGCTGATCAGGTTTTAGGCGAAACTCAAATAGCAGAAAAGATATATACTGAAAATTGGAAGAATCATGTGGAGCAAAGTCCTAACTTAACGGATGAAGAGAAACAAAGTGCATTTGAGCGAATTAAGGTTGATATTATGGCGCCTTTAAAACCGCAGTTAGAATGGCTGGAAAATGCGGGGTTACAAAATGCGAATTGCTATTATCAATATTACAATTTTGTAGTATTTGCTGCAAATAAATAAAAAAAGGCGATATAACGGTTCCTGAAACCTGAAACTCGCAACTTGATACTTGTAAAATGAAAAAATTCATAAAATTAACATCGGCAGTAGTGCCTTTAAACATAGAGAACATTGATACCGACCAGATTATTCCGGCAAGGTTTCTAAAAGCGACCACACGTGATGGTTTTGGCGAAAACCTGTTCCGCGACTGGCGTTATGAAAACGATAATCAACCTAAAGCCGATTTTGTGCTGAATGACCCAACTTATAGCGGTCAGGTTTTAGTTGCCGGAAAAAACTTTGGTTGTGGTAGCAGTCGTGAGCATGCAGCCTGGGCTATTCAAGATGCAGGTTTTGATGTCGTAATCAGTAGTTTCTTTGCAGATATCTTTAAAGGCAATGCATTAAACAATGGCTTGCTACCTATTCAGGTTAGCGAAGATTTCCTGGCCCAAATTTTTTGGGCTGTGGATAAAAATCCAAAATCGCCATTAGAAGTTGATCTGGAAAACCAAACGGTAACCATTGTAGAAACAGGAGCACAGGAATCTTTTGAGATTAACCCATACAAAAAATCGTGTTTAATTAATGGCTACGATGATATCGATTTCATCTTGGCTCAAAAAGATTTGATTGAGGAATTTGAGAAAAATTAATATCGAAAAGCTAAGACAATTATCATTGCAAGATACGAAGCAATCCTACAACTATTGCTAGGTTCTTCAAACCATCGCATTAAGATTGCTTCGTACTCGCAATGACGACAGTAAGAATCAGTGTAATCAATCAATCTGTGTAATCAATCCGCAGCAATTAATAACCATGAAAGAAAGCATAGTCAACATTCAAAACCTAACCTTAAAACACCAACAAAAATCGGTGTTAAAGGATTTGAACTGGACTATTTATCGTGGTGAAAACTGGGCATTAGGTGGCACGAGTGGAAGCGGAAAAACATCTTTAGCAAAAATTATATCAGGCCTGCAAAGTGCAGCTGGCGAGGTAAGAATTAATTTTAATAATGATAGCCATTTACCAGCAGAGGCTTTATTTGTAGAAAGCTGGTATCAGTTTAAAAACCTGGAAGGCGTTGCAAACTTCTATTATCAACAGCGCTATACCAGTCAGCAGGCTAAAGATACCTTAACTGTCCATGCGGAATTAGTTGATTTTGGCAAGGAGAACTATCTACATTTTGATCACGTAGAACCGATATTAGAAGCACTACACTTTACAACATTTGCCAGTTCTCAATTGATTGAGTTATCAAGCGGCGAACATAAAAAATTGCAACTGGTTAAAGCTTTATGGTTGAAGCCGCAGTTGTTAATTATCGACCAACCTTATACAGGCTTGGATGCCGCATCTCGTAAAAACCTCAATCTTTTATTAGATGAAGTTTCAACGAATGGTGTTCAATTGATTTTAATTTCCAACGATTCGGAATTGCCAAGCGCTATTAATCGTTTTGCGGAAATAATAAACGGTCAAATTTTAGTTTCAGATTCAAGACTTATAACATCAGCTTCTGAAAAAAAACATACAAGAGAAATTCCTGATTTCCTTAAGGAATCACCTAAATATTCTTCGAAGAATATTGTAAAAATGGTAGATGTTAACATCAGCTATGGCGAAAAACAGGTTTTAAAAAACATCAATTGGGAAGTTAATGCTGGAGAAAAATGGTTACTGCAAGGCCATAACGGATCGGGCAAATCAACTTTATTGAGCCTTATAAATGGTGATCATCCGCAATCGTATGCCAACGAGCTTTATTTGTTTGGTAACCGACGAGGAAGTGGCGAAAGTATTTGGGACATTAAACAACATATCGGTTTAATCTCTCCTGAGTTTCATTGGTATTTTGATGCTACCTCAACCGTTTGGCAAAGTATTGCTTCCGGTTTTTATGATACCGTTGGCTTATTTCAGCAATTGCCCTACTCAAAAAGTGAGCAGGTAAATGAACTGATAGCATATTTTGGGCTAAGCGAAAATAAGAACGAGCTATTAGGCTCGCTTCCATTAGGAAAGCAACGCTTGGTTTTGCTGGCAAGAACCATCATCAAAAATCCCGAATTATTGATTCTGGATGAACCATGTCAGGGCTTAGACCAGCAGCAAACAAAGCTTTTTAATCAATTTATTGATGAGTTGTGCAATAACGGCATGACGATGATATATGTTGGCCATTTTGAATCGCAGCTGGCAACCTGCATAGAAAAAAGAATATTATTAGAAAACGGCGAAGTAAAAGTCGTCGAAAGTTTAAACACCAAAACTCGTCATGACGAGGTAGGAAGCAACCTTTTGCACCGTACTATCTAACTGAGATTGCTTCGTAACTCGCAATGACGGCAATATACAATACAATGAAGAAGAACATTTTAGTAATACCTGGAGACGGTATTGGACCCGAAGTTACCACATGGGGAAAAGCAGCATTAGAAAAAATTGCTGAAATCTTTGGACATGAATTTGTGTTCGATGAGGCTTTAATGGGACATGCAGCGATTGAAGTTACTGGCGAACCACTGCCAGATGAGACTTTAGAAAAAGCCAGAAAAAGCGATGCTATCCTTTTTGGAGCCATCGGCCATGCCAAATATGATAACGACCCAAGCCTAAAAGTAAGGCCAGAACAAGGTTTGTTAAAAATCCGTAAGGAACTTGGGTTATTTGCAAACCTCCGCCCAATATTATTATTTGATGAACTTCTTCAGGCATCGAGCATTAAACCTGAAATTTTAAGAGGAACTGATATATTATTCTTCCGCGAGTTAACTGGCGACGTTTATTTCGGCGAAAAATCTCGTTCTGAAGATAGAAATACAGCTTCTGATTTAATGATTTACCACCGTTACGAAGTGGAGCGTATTGCACATAAAGCTTATCAGGCTGCGCAACAACGCAACAAAAGATTATGTTCGGTAGATAAGGCTAACGTATTGGAAAGTTCTCGCTTATGGCGTGAAACGGTTCAGGAAATTGCAAAACAATATCCTGATGTGGAAACGGAGCACATGTTTATCGATAACGCGGCCATGCAACTGATAAAAAACCCGAAGAAATTTGATGTGGTGTTAACGGCAAATTTATTTGGCGATATCTTAACGGATGAAGCTTCTCAAATTGCGGGCTCGATGGGTATGCTGGCTTCTGCATCTGTTGGCGAAAGCACAGGTTTCTTCGAGCCAATTCACGGTTCGGCACACGATATTACAGGAAAAGATTTGGCAAATCCACTGGCCTCTATCCTATCGGCAGCGCTAATGCTCGAAATTGGTTTCGGATTAAAAGAAGAAGCCAAATTATTGGTTGATACCGTTGACGAAGTCTTAAAAGAAGGTTTCAGAACACATGATATTGCCGACCAAACCACCAACCGATTTAAAGTTTTAGGCACCGCCGAGATGGGTAAATTGGTATTAAAATTCTTATCACAAAAATCAACTACAACCCCCCAAGCATAATGATACACGATCCCAATAAAGTATATATTTTCGACACCACCTTACGTGATGGAGAACAGGTTCCAGGTTGCCAGTTAGATACCAACCAAAAAATCGAAATCGCTAAAGCTTTGGAATTACTTGGCGTTGATGTAATTGAGGCAGGTTTTCCAATATCCAGTCCTGGCGATTTCCAGAGCGTTGTGGAATTATCAAAAGCAATAAAAAACCCGACCATTTGTGCGCTAACACGTGCAATAAAAGGGGATATAGATGTTGCGGCAGAGTCTTTACAATATGCAAAATATCCACGTATTCATACTGGAATTGGATCTTCTGATATGCACATTAAATACAAATTTAATAGCACCCGCGAGAAGATTTTAGAAAGAGCAGTTGAGGCCGTGAAATATGCAAAGAAATTTGTAGAGGATGTTGAATTTTATGCAGAAGATGCCGGAAGAGCGGATAATGAATTCTTGGCTCAAATGATTGAGGCAGTAATTGCTGCTGGTGCAACGGTTGTTAACATACCCGATACAAATGGCTATTGCATGCCTGATCAATACGGTTCTAAAATTCTTTACCTTAAAGAAAACGTAAAAAATATCGACCAGGCCATTATCTCTGTACATTGCCATAACGATTTAGGTTTGGCAACAGCAAACAGTATTGCTGGCGTAGTAAACGGTGCCCGTCAAATCGAATGTACTATAAACGGTATCGGTGAGAGAGCAGGAAACACCGCCCTTGAAGAAGTTTCGATGATTTTAAAAACCCATAGTTTGGGTTTACATACAGGCATCAATAGCAAGCATTTTACCGAAATTAGTGGCATGGTAAGCCGAATGATGCACATGCCAGTACAGCCAAATAAAGCAATTGTTGGTAAAAATGCCTTTGCACACAGTTCTGGTATTCATCAGGATGGATTTTTAAAACATCGTGAAAACTATGAAATCATCAATCCTGAAGATGTGGGCTTAAATAGTGCTGACATTATATTAACTGCAAGAAGTGGTCGCCATGCATTAAAGCACCATTTAGAGCGTTTAGACTACGACATTGATAAAATTAACATCGATGATGTTTACGAGCGTTTTTTAGTTTTGGCCGATGAAAAGAAAGACATTACCGACGACGATTTACTTTTTTTAATGAGTGATGGAGAAACACCGTCATACCTTAACGGTTATAAATTAAACTTGCTTCAGGTGGTTTGTGGCGATTTGGTAAACCCAACGGCTACGATTAAGCTTCAGTATAATAACGAAGAGAAAGAAGCGAAGGCAGAAGGAAATGGACCAGTAGATGCGACCATTAATGCGATATCAAGCTTAATTGATAAAGATATTACACTTAAAGAATTTACGATACAAGCCATGCATGGTGGAAGCGACGACGTGAGTAAAGTGAATATGAAAGTAGATTATAATGGCAAATCCTTCGTAGGCTTTGGTTTTAGCACAGATATTGTAAAAGCTTCGGCAAATGCATATTTAGACGCAATAAATAAGTTTTTGTAAGCAAGGTTAAAGCTAAAAGATTAAGCTGAAACCATAAATAGAATCGTCATTGCGAGGTACGAAGCAATCTTAAAGCGAGGGGAATAATCTTGAGTAGTAAGATTGCTTAGTGCCTTGCAATAATAAATAGAGAAAAGAACAGGATTAAATCATTTTTGAGAGAAGCTCCCCTCCTTATTTTCAAGGAGGAGTCGGGGGTGGTTTTTTACTTCCTTTTACAAATAGTTCCCTAAAAAATTGCAACGCCTGCCGTACAGCCAAAAATGGCAGCGCTGCAACAACTGAAAAAACACTGAACCTGCTTTTTCAAAAAATAAGTGTGAGTAACGCGTTGATTCTCACTAATACATAATAAACAAATGAACGACACCATAAAAAATACTTTTGATTTTGAAAGCGCATACCATACCTTAAAAGGTGTGGTAAAGCGCACTCCTCTCGAGCTAAACGAAGGTTTATCTTTAAGATATAATGCCAAGATTTACCTTAAAAGAGAAGATTTACAAATTGTACGTTCGTATAAACTGCGTGGTGCTTACAATAAAATCAGCACTTTAAATCCTGATGCCTTGCAAAACGGCATTGTTTGCGCAAGTGCCGGAAACCATGCACAAGGTGTTGCTTATTCCTGCAAAAAACTAGGTATTAAAGGCGTAATTTTTATGCCCGAGATAACGCCAAAGCAAAAAATCAAGCAGGTAAATATGTTTGGTGGCGATAATATTGAAATTGTTTTAGTAGGCGATACTTTTGATGATTGCCTGAAGGAAGCACTCGCTTATTGCGAAGAAAAATCATCAACCTTCATTCCTCCTTTTGATGATGAAAAAGTGATCGAAGGGCAAGCCACCGTTGCTATGGAAATCTTTCAGGATTTACCTGAGCTTGATGCCATTGTGGTTCCGGTTGGTGGAGGCGGTTTAGCTTCGGGCGTAAGTGCCTATTTACAGACTGTAAAGCCCGATGTTAAAATTTTCGGTGTCGAACCCATGGGCGCCCCTTCGTTAAGTGAGGCGCTTAAAAATGGTGGTCCAATAACCGTTGAAAACATTGAGCGTTTTGTTGATGGTGCAGCAGTAAAACGAATGGGCTGGATTACCTATAACTATTGCAAAGAGTTACTGAGTTCCACTTATTTAATCCCCGAAGGACAAATTTGTACCACCATTTTAAAACTTTATAACGAAGATGCAATTGTGGTAGAACCTGCTGGGGCGCTTTCGGTAGCAGCGCTGGAGCAAGTGAAAGATCAGATTGTAGGAAAAAATATCGTTTGTGTAATTAGCGGTGGCAATAACGACATCGAGCGCATGCAGGAGATCAAAGAAAAATCTTTACTGTTTGAGGGCTTGAAACATTATTTTATTGTTCGTTTCCCACAGCGTCCGGGTGCTTTAAAATTGTTTGTAAACGAGGTTTTAGGTCCACATGATGATATTACCCGTTTTGAGTTTATCAAAAAAACAAATAAAGAAAATGGGCCAGCTTTAGTGGGTATCGAATTAACCGACAAAGATGATTATGCAAGTTTATTGCAACGTATGAAAGATTTCAAATTTGAGATTATAGAATTAAACCAGGATCAAACTTTGTTCGAGTATCTGGTTTAAAAGATTAACTGCTCTGAAAGATGATATTTTAGAGCAGTTACATTATGATTCTTTAACCAAAATTTCTTTGGCCATAATCATCGGAACACTGATACATTTCTTCTCCATGTAGTTCATCACCCGTTCTAAAACCTCACGAGAAGCTTCATCCATCTGGCTGATTTCATAGGCAAACACGCCATTTAAAGCTGTATTTTTAATTTCCTTAATCTTCCTTGGAACTTCTTGCATAGCCAGCTCAATGCGGCGTTGCTTTAAAACAGTAAAAAATTCGGTGATGTTGTTGTTAATGATATCTTCCGCATGAACCAATTCGTTGTAACGTTCTTGAATATTTTTGCGGGCAACCTCTTTTAAAGATTCAACCTCAATGTAATGAACAAGGTTATCATGTATTACTGCAGGCGCAACATCATTCGGGATCGCTAAATCAACGATCACCTTCTTGCCAGTATCGCCATTAAGCAACTTAGCATAAAGTTCTTCATCAATAATAGCCTCTGTAGAACCTGTGCAGGTAATAATCACATCGAAACCAGCTGTAAAATTTTCTAAATCGCTTAACGGATAAGCTTTACCGTTTAATTCCGCAGCCAAAGTTTCAGCTTTAGAAAGCGTACGGTTAAAAATAGAAAAGTTAGAATATTTATGTTTGTTAAGGTATTTGGCAATATTCTGATTGGTTTCGCCAGCGCCAATAATCAGCACCCTCGAATTGCCACACATATTTAATTCTTTAAGCTTACGATAAGCCAAAGAAACCACCGAAACAGGGTTTTTTGAAATATTAGTATGCGTATAAACCTCTTTAGCCGTCTTCACCACCCTATCCATAATCATGCGCATGTAGTCGCCTGTAAAGCCTGCATCACGGCAGTTTTCATAAGCTTTACGTATTTGAGCAAGAATTTCCTTTTCGCCAACAACCAAACTCTCTAAAGAGCAAGATGTTCTTAACAAATGATTAAAAGCTTCTTCGTTCTCGTAAACCGTTACGTTATCCAGAAAACGCTCCATAAATTCAGGAGGTAAGCCCATATCCAAAACGGTTAAAAACCGGGTAACAAATTCCTTATTAGTTTTCTCTTTGGTAAGAAAAACAAACTCTACACGATTACATGTACCAATATAAAATATCTCACTAACCGGAAGTTCTGTTTGAATATTCTTCAACCTGCTATCTAAACTTTGATCACAAATAACCAATTTCCCTAAAGATTTTAGGTCGATGTGGTGATGCGTAAAAGCTATTACTTTTAAATATTCCAAGTGCTTCCGTTATTAACTATTATCGGGAAACAAAAGTAACACGGTTAGCGGTTGCGAACGTCATTAATCTGTAATTTACATCAATTTAGAACGGTTTTAAATAGGCGCATTCTGTTGACAAAATCTTCAAATCGCTTTTTGAAAAGCAAGAACAGTTTTTCATTTTAATGTTGGTCCTGATTTCCCTGCAAGCACAATGAAAAATTGCGGCTTTTCGTTCAATCAGTTTAGACCACTCAGGTTGCTGCTCAACAATAAAACCCAACCCATCCCATCAGGAACTTTCCGCCGAAAACAGGGATGGTAAGCCCTTATAATTGATACTCGGATTAAAATACAACAAAATCATAATTTGTAGGTTTATAAATTGTACCAATACCTTAAACGATGATTATACAAAATGAGTTTAGCCTTAGTGGTTCAGATGGAAAATTAATTTTTGGCGACATTACTTTCGACGATAAAAACCCCAACACGCCTATCGTACTTTTTGTTCATGGCTTTAAAGGTTTTAAAGACTGGGGTGCCCATAACCTTGTTGCCCGCTATTTTGCAGCAAACGGTTATCGCTATATTAAATTTAATCTATCGCATAGTGGTGTAACAACTGATCAGCCAAAAGATGTAACCGACCTGGAAACCTTTGGCAGCAACACTTTTTCGAAGGAGCTATTTGATGTTAATACCGTGCTTGATTACATTGAGAAAGCGTATGGAAAGGAAACGGAAGTAAATATGATTGGGCACAGCAGAGGCGGCGGACTGGCGATTATCGAGGCAGCAAACGATTTAAGAATACAAAAGCTAATTACCTGGAGTGCGATTTCAAGTTTTGACAGTCTTTGGAAAAAAGAGCAGGAAGCCGACTGGAAAAAAATAGGTAAAATTTACGTAGTTAACGCCCGAACGAAGGAGCAAATGCCACTAAATGTTACTTTGCTCGAAGATTTTGAAGAACATGCTGAAACCTTAAACATTTTAGATGCAGCGAAACGCGTTAATATCCCATGGTTAATTGTTCAGGGCGATGATGATGTGAATGTTCCATTTGAGAATGGGCAAAAGTTGGCTGATGCGAACCCAAATAGCAGGCTGGTCAAGATTGAAGGAGCTAACCACGTTTATGGCGCTTCCCATCCTTATGAGCATGAGACTTTGCCTCCGCTTTTATTTAAAGTTTGTGAGAAGGTTCTAACATTTTTGGGGGAATAATTAATATTACGACTGCCTTAAGTTTAATCGCTTAAATATTTAAATTCTTATTGAGCGGTCGTCATGCTGAATTTATTTCAGGATCTTAATAGCAAAGAAGATGCTGAAATAAATTCAGCATGACGTTATTTGTTAAGTAGCTATGGGTAAGCCTTAAGCTTGACTTGTTTTTGCAGTTTGTAAGGCCAAAGTACTATTTCTCCGTTCTACTTTAAACCGGCCTAACAATTTTGGGGCTGTACTGTTCAAGCCTTGGCAGAAACTTTAAAACAAAAATTTTCTGCCGGCACTTTTGTTTCCTTTGGTGCCAAAAGAAAGAAGCCCGTCTGGCTAAGACAAATAAACACCCCGCTATAAAAACGTCAATTATATTGATTTTTATGAAATAAATTAACCCACAGCATCACGAGAGGTAAAAGAAGCAATTAGCAAATTTTAATCATTCCCTCTTCCTACAAAGCCTCGCATGTCGCTTCCACTCGGGCTTTGAAAAATTTCCAAATCGAAATAAGGAACCGCAGCAAGTAAATGATCGAAAATATCGGCAGCAACTTCTTCAAATTTCTTTAGTCCTTTCTCTTTCGAAAACACATAAATTTCGATGGGTAAACCATTCTCTGTGGCCTGTAATTGCCTAACCATGAAGGTTAAATCAGTATTGATGTGTGGATTGCTCTCCAAATATTTCTCCGCATAAACCCTAAAGGTTCCTATGTTTGTCATGTGCCGTCCGTTGACCAGATTATTCGGATTTACGGTATTCTCCGCATTGAAAGTTTCGATTTGCAACTGCGTTTCTCTCAAATAATCTTTTAGGAAATCGATGCTTTTTAAACGGCCAATCAACTCATCATCGCAAAATTTAATGCTGGAAATTTTAATGTTGATATGTCTCTTAATTCTCCGCCCTTCGCTTTCTTCCATAGCCCGCCAGTTCTTGAAAGACTCACTTACAATGGCATAACTTGGTACTATCGTTACAGTTTTATCCCAATTTCGAACTTTTATAGTCGTTAGGTTAATTTCGGTTACTTCGCCATCGGCACCGTATTTTTCGACGGTAATCCAATCGCCTACCCGTACTAAATCAATGGCACTCATTTGCACAGAAGCCACAAAACCTAAAATCGGATCGCGGAAAACCAGAATAAAAACCGCTGTTACTGCACCAAAACCTCCGAAAATATACAATGGAGATTGATTTAAAATAATCGATAAGATCAGTACAAACCCTACGATATAGAAAACAATTTTTGCTACTTGCTTATAACTTCTAATCGGTTTATCAGCATATTTTTTAGAGGCTTCCATGATGGAAACCAACGCGTTTAAGAATGCATTTACTGCAAACATCACCGCTAAAACAATATATATTTTTGCAAAGATTGAGGCGTAGAACAACCAAACCTTAAAATCAACAAAGACAAAAGGCACAGCGTTATAAATAATGTAGGCACCAAAAATTAGTGCAAAAGCCCTAAATACTCTAAATTCGAAAAGTGCAATCTGCCAATTAGATTTTGTTTTAGCACTTTTTACCACTGCAATAAAAACTTGACGTGTTAAAAATATGGTCACGAAAAGAAATAGCGTAACGCCAACTAACCCGATGAAAAAATACGAATAAATGAGTTCGCTACCAGTTAATCCTCTACTAGAAAGCCAGTTTCTAAGTTCACCAAAAATAATTTGAAATTCAGGGATGCGCATAGCGGTAATTTAGGGATTTATTGATTATAGTTTTGGAATCGCTTTAGTAATGATCTGTGAGGACACAGACCATGAATTTGCGGACGGTATATAACTTTAACCCCTCGGCCTGTGTCCTCATAGACAGAAATTGAATGGATTATAGTGGCCTGTGACGACGCTAACCCTATACCTCGGTCTGTGTCCTCGCCGACAGAAATTCAATGGATTATAGTGACCTCTTAGGGCACAGACCATGATATCTAGAACATTTTTAAACCTTTTCTATCCAATTCCCGTCGCCTTTGATAATGTCGATCAATTCATCTAATGCAAAGGCTGTATTTACATTTTTCTTAACTACTTCTTGTCCACGATACAAGGTAATTTTATCAGGACCCGTTCCTACATAACCATAATCGGCATCAGCCATTTCACCTGGACCGTTTACAATGCAACCCATGATCCCAATTTTTAAACCTTTTAAATGGTCAGTACGTGATCGGATTAATTGAGTGGTTTCCTGTAAATCGAAAAGTGTTCTTCCACAACTCGGACAAGAAATATATTCAGTTTTACTAATTCTTGTTCTGGTTGCCTGCAAAATGCCAAAGCTGGTCGCATTTAATAATGCTAAATTTTGTCCTGCGGCGTCAATCCAGATTCCGTCGCCAAACCCATCGGTAAATAAAGCGCCTAAATCAGTAGCTGCATACAATTGCAAATTATCTGCATCCAAATCTTTGTAAGTTCTCTTAATAATTACCGGAATTTGTAGATTTTTTTCTTGCAGCGCAACAAAGAAAGCTCGTTGTTCGGCCATGCCGTGTTGAGCCGAAGTATTTAATATAAAAACAACATTTACTAATTGACGCAACGATAAGTGATTAAACTGCGTCGCATCAATCTCTACAAAGTTTAAATGCTCATCCTTTATGGTGGAGGCATTAAATTCATCTAAAGAAAATACAGGATGGCAGTTGTGTTTGTCTCTTAAAGCCAACCATGTTTTATGGTTATAAATTTGTTTTAAGTTGCCGGGGAACGAAAATGAGGGCAGGTTATCTCCCAAAAAAACCAAATCACAAGCTTGATCTGTTAAGTTGTACTTATCTAATCCTGCGCTATAGTTATAGCCCACAGCATTTAAAAAATAAGGGTCTTTTAAATTTTCATCCGACACATCGATCATGACTACCGGATGGTGGTGACCACCAATATGCTGTACGGGTTCAGTAACTCTGCGAGAATAGGCATAGGGTGAATAAGTTTGGAGTTGGGCGTTTTTAATTGGGAGTTTCCCAGAAAACTGAAGACTCCGATCTCCATGCTTCAAACTCCTTTTCACATATCGATCTGCCAATGCTTTAGCAACCGGTGCTTCAAATTCAGGATCTTCGGTTAATGAAACGCGGATGGTATCGCCTAAACCATCTTCTAGTAAAGTTCCAATTCCTACAGCTGATTTGATCCGACCGTCTTCGCCATCGCCCGCCTCGGTAACACCTAAGTGTAACGGATAATTCATGCCTTCTTTCGCCATGGTTTCAACTAACAAACGGTAGGCCTGAACCATTACTTGTGTATTGCTGGCTTTCATGGAAATAACCAGATTGTAATAATTTTCCGCCTCGCACATTCGGATGAACTCCATTGCAGATTCTACCATGCCTCGTGGCGTATCACCATAATGACTCATAATTCGATCAGAAAGCGATCCATGATTGGTACCAATACGCATTGCTGTTCCGTACTCTTTGCAGATTTTTATTAACGGAATGAATTTTTTGTTGATTCTTTCCAGCTCTGCTGTATAAGCATCTTGAGTATACTCTAAATTTTCAAATTTCTTTTTATCGGCGTAATTACCAGGGTTTACACGCACCTTTTCCACAATTCTTGCAGCCATTTCTGCAGCATTCGGCGTGAAATGGATATCAGCAATTAGCGGAACATCATATCCACGGAACCGCAACTCCTTTTTGATATTGGCTAAATTTTCGGCCTCTTTAATACTTGGAGCGGTAATTCGAACGTATTCGCAACCCGATTCTACCATGCGTATGGTTTGTTCAGCCGTTCCGATGGTATCCATGGTATCGGTAGTGGTCATAGATTGTATTCGAATGGGGTTGTGACCCCCCAAAGCGATGTCACCGATTTTTACTTCACGAGTTAAAAACCTCGAATAAGTGGTTAAACTGTTGCAATAACCGCCTTCTAAATCATGCTTTACCGATAAATTTTCCATGTGATTGCAAAGATATAGATAGAAATTTGAATGAGAGAATTTTGAAGGAGAGAATGACTTTTATTCTATATCAACCTGTCTTTAATCACCAGTGCATCGGCTGCTATATCATGCCAGCACTGGTTTTTTTTGTTTAGGAAGCTGTACAAATAACCAAAAAAAACTGGCACTACAGAAAGGATTTTGGAGAAATTTCTGGCTAAAGATCTACCAAATGAAATCCGTGATCCTTCGAGATCGGTTACCTTAATGTTGAGTAATTTTTTCCCGATTGTAGCTTGTGAAGCAGAAGATTCGGCAACACTCCCATAAATAAGCTTGATGATAAAAATTGATGGAAATGGAATCAAAAATGCCATTATACGGGCATCTTTCCCTTGGATAAAAACAAAGCTAACTAAAATGATAACCGAGTAAAATCCAAAGATGATGAAATGGTCAATCACCGAAGCCAACAATCGCTGATCGAAAGCGGCAAAATATTGAGGCGCTGTCTTTTGATACTTAAAACCTAAAAGCTCACGCAATTCTTCCATCGCGTGAGCTTCTTTATAGTCATCCATTCCTGGTTTGCGAATGAATGTATTGGGTTTAATATCTAAATTTTTAAGTTCAGCTAAACTATATGGGCCTTGAGGTTTTCCATTAATTACAACTGTGTATTCCATAAGCCCCTCCCAACCCTCCCCAGAAGGGAGGGCTTTGTATGATAAATATTTTATTTGCGAACAGCATCCCGCTCTTCGCTTTATTCTTTGAGCTTTCTAATACCTTGACACTTCAAAGCTACTTAATCCACCGTCTAAATTGATAAAAATCTTTTTGGTTGATGTTTTATAGTTTGAGGTTTCATAAACGCCATCGCTAAGTTTTTCAAAGCCATCAAAATCTTTGGCAGATAAGCCTGTTTTTGTTTTAATGCGGCAACCAGAGTTTGTTGGTACTTTAATTTTCACATCGGCCACGCCCGATTTTACAATTACATCAGTAATGGGAAGTAAATCGCCGAATTTAATATCCAGCGCTGCTGCACCACCATCAAAGCGGAAAGTACGAACTTTGTAATCGGCGAAATCGAAATTGGCTTCACCAGCACCAAGCTTCATTAGAATATCCCAATTGGCAGCTTTGTTCAATTTAAAATCTACATCGTTACCATTTTCGCCAAATTTCCATTTGCTTTTTCTGTTGTCCATACTAAAAGTAAGCACAGTTGCCGAATCGGTAATTAATTTCTTCAGAGAGAAATTACCATGTCTTTTTTTAACCTGAGCATTAATCAGTTCAGATGTTTCGCCGTCAAGGTTGAACGAAATTCCACCACCGGAAATATTTAAAACGGTTTTCTTAGCGTTTTCCCCTGCAACAAAAGGCTCCGCCAACTTCAAGCTATTAAATGCAGTATCGCTATGGTCACTTTCATCATCGTTGTCATTGTCGCTATCATCGATAGTAATATCGATATCTTTCTTAAACTTATGGCCCCACCAACCACTTTGACTAGGTTCTTGTTGGCCTTTATAAAATAAAAATGCCAATGCCACAACTAAAACTCCAACCGAAATGATGCTACCGGTTTGCGAATTGTTTCTGTTGAATAATATGTTTAAACCAGCAATGATTAAAAACACTGGCCAAAAGCCCCAAATGCTACGCCAGTAAAAATCAATAACACCAAAGTTTTCTAGTAGAAGTACACCACCAATAAAAAGCAGTAAAATACCCCAAATTAATCTATCTATTTTCATAATGCTTATGCTTGAGGGTGAGTAGTTGATGTAGAATTGTTGTCGTTTTTGGGTTCCTCTTCTACCACTGTAGTTTCAGTAAAATCGGCAGCCTTTTTTTCTTCCTCCTGAGCTTGTTGATTTTGAAATGTTGCCCACTCATTTTTTCTTTTTGATTTCGCAATAATGCCAATTCCTAAAGCTATAAAAATAAGCGGCCACATAAACTTGAAGAGGTTGCGAATGGTAAACCATTCGGGAATAAAGTCAAGCTCCCGCATCAAAAATATGCAACCAATTACCAAAAGGAGTAAACCAGCCACGGTTCTTCCAGCATCATTCGGCTTGCTCATTTTACCAAAGTCTGGCTGCGTTTCAAATGGCTTTTTCTCCGTTTCGTTTATCGGTTGAGACCAGTTTGTATTTCCAGTATTGGTAGTTCCTCCAAAAGGATTTGCATTTCCAAATGGCGGTGTATTTGGATTATTTTTATTAAAATAATCATTAAATTTTGTGAATTTTAGCGATGGGTCATTGTTAACCGGCACGATAATCCACATCACGATATAAGCAATTAAGCCGGCTCCAGCCATAAAAATGGTTGATAGCACAAATAATAGCCTCACTATGGTAACCTCTACCTGCATGTAATCTGCAAGTCCAGAAGCTACACCGGCAATCATCTTATCGTGTTCGTTTCTAAAAAGCTTCTTTTCCATAACGCTGTTCATTTTGTGTGTGTGTTTAAAAATTCAGCGGAGTAATCAAAACCTCATCAACATTTACCCCTTTACTTAAATTCAAAATGGTAAATAAAGTTTCTGCAATATCTTCGGGCTGTACAAATTTTTCATCCGGAATAGTCGTCCCCTCCCAGGATGAGGTTTTTGTTGAACCCGGCAAAAAAGCAGTTACTTTAACATTGTGAGGAGCTAACTCTTGCCGCAATACATTGTTAAGACTTAACATCGCTGCTTTTGTTACACTATAACTTCCACCATTTTCTACAGGGGCTTTACTTGCTATCGAACAAATATTGAATATATGCCCACGTTGAGCTGTACGCATTTTTTTTCCAAAAAATTTACTCATATAATAAGCCGCATTCACATTAAGGGCTTGTTGTTTTTCGAAAGCTTCATCGGCTTCATCCAACATACTTCCTGGTAAAAAAGCACCAACATTATTAACCAACACATCTGCGAAACCAAAATCGTTTTCTACATCATTTAAAAATTGATAAACTGCATCTCTATCTGCGCAGTCTACCGCGTATACTAAAACTGTTCTCCCAGTGAGAAATAATTCATCTCGTAATGCGGTAAGTTCTTCCAAACCCCGAGCTACCAGCGCCAAATGATAACCTTCTTTCCAGAGTCTAATTGCAATTGCTCTACCAATTCCTTTTGTTGCTCCTGTTATTACCGCTTTCATAGTTATTAATTAATTTTTGTTGACAAAAAACCATATTTATATTCTAAACCACGAATATTTTCGCAATTATCAAAGCGCTCCAACTTTTTTATCGTTTCTTTGTAGTAATATAAAATGATCATTTAAATTAAGCAATACATACGGAATGAATTTTACCAATTTCGGCAGATACATCCTGCTACTCAAGTCTGTATTCAGAAAGCCGGAAAAACTGAAAATATATCTCAAAGAAATCGCTAAACAAATGGATTATGTTGGCGTGGGTTCTTTGGGTTTAATTGCCATCATTTCTACGTTTATTGGCGCTGTAATGACTTTACAAATTGCTTTCCAGTTGGTAAGTGATTTTATTCCTAAAACCATTATTGGATCGGTAAACCGTGATTCGAGTATTCTAGAGTTGAGCCCAACCATTAGCGCTATTGTTTTAGCAGGTAAAATAGGTTCTGCCATCTCATCAGAAATTGGTTCGATGCGTGTTACTGAACAAATTGATGCACTGGAAATTATGGGAATTAATGCACCTGGTTACCTCATTCTTCCAAAAATTATTTCTGGAATAACAATGGTTCCCATGTTGGTTATCATTTCCATGTTTTTAAGTATTTCTGGTGGTTACATTGGTGGATCAATTTCCGGAGCAGTAACCCCATCCGAATATATCCAAGGGATTACAACAGATTTTAATCCTTACACTATCGTTGTGGCATTAGTTAAGGCTTTTGTTTTTGGTTTCATCATTACCTCGGTACCGGCTTATGAAGGTTTCTATGTTCGTGGTGGTGCTTTAGAGGTTTCACAGGCAAGTACAAGAGCGGTTGTTATTAGCTGTATTTCTATTCTTGTTTGCGATTATTTGGTTACTCAACTGTTATTGTAATGATTGAAGTTAAAGATATATACAAATCATTCTCTGGGAACGATGTTTTAAAAGGCATTTCAGGAAAATTTGAAGAAGGAGTAACCAATTTAATTATTGGAGGCTCTGGATCTGGAAAAACAACGCTCTTGAAATGTATGGTTGGCTTGCACCAGCCAGATTCGGGTTCTGTTTTATACGATGGGCGTGATTTTACGCCAATGACTTATGAGCAACGCATTGAAGTTCGTAAAGAAATTGGAATGCTCTTCCAAGGATCGGCTTTATTTGATAGTATGACGGTGGAGGATAACATCATGTTTCCTTTAAACATGTTTACTGATCAAACCCGCAAAGAAAAGATAGAGCGTGTAAACTTCTGTTTGGAACGCGTAAACCTGGCAGGTAAAAACAAACTTTTCCCTGCGGAGCTTTCTGGCGGGATGAAAAAGCGTGTGGGTATTGCCCGGGCCATTTCGATGAACCCGAAATACTTATTCTGTGATGAGCCAAACTCCGGTTTAGATCCAAAAACATCTATCGTTATTGATGAACTAATCCAAGAACTTACTGAAGAGTTTAAAACTACAACCATTGTGGTTACCCACGATATGAACTCGGTAATGGGTATTGGAGATTACATTTTATTTTTACACGAAGGAAAGAAATTTTGGGAAGGCAGCAACAAGGAAATTGCCCACACAGAAATTAAAGAACTTAATGATTTTGTATTTGCAAGTCGCTTCATGAAAGCTGCAAAAGACAAGTTTTAAGAAAATCCTTATATTTGGCTATGACTACGGCTACACAAAATATCATTAAAAAATTAGAAACCTTACCAGAAGGCATGGTAAATGAGGTAGAAGATTTTATTGATTTTTTGAAAGCTAAGCACGCTAAAAATTTCTTCAAAGCATCTGAAGAAAATAATAATGTGGTTGAAGAACCAAAAAGTTTATATGGAGCAGCAAAGGGAACTATTCTTTATATATCTGATGATTTTAACAAACCGTTGGATGAATTTAAAGATTACATGTAATGCGTTTCTTGCTTGATACTCATATATTCTTATTCTTTATAAATGGAGAATCCTCAATAAGTGAAGAGATCATTGAAATTCTAAATGATAAACAGACAGAAAAGTTTATCAGCATTGTGAGTATTTGGGAAATTACAATTAAGATGAACATTGGAAAACTTAGGCTCAAAGATGATCTAAAATCCATTTACATTTTACTAGACAATTTTGGTATAAAGATACTTCAACTAAGTAAAATAAACTTCGAAGTATATTTATCATTACCATTCGTTCACAAAGATCCTTTTGATAGAATGATTATTTCGCAAGCTATTGCAGATAATTTAACATTGATAACTGATGATCAATACATCAGAAATTATCCAAATTTAAAGTTATTTTAATACATGATACAATTATTAGCCCCCACCCATTGGAAAGATTATGAACTGATTGATTGCGGGGATTTTGAAAAATTAGAACGTTTTGGTACTGCAATATTAATTCGCCCTGAACCGCAGGCAGTTTGGAAAAAAACGTTATCAGAGCAAGAGTGGAAAAAAACAGCTAACATTACTTTTAGAGGTCGCTCGGCAACGTCAGGAGAATGGGTTAAGAAAACCCAATCGATTCCAGACCGTTGGCATGTCGAATATAAAAATAACGAAGTTGCCATTAAACTACGTTTAGGCTTAACTTCATTTAAACACGTTGGTGTTTTCCCAGAGCAGGCTGTAAACTGGGATTTTATCTCATCATCCATCAAAAAATTTAAAACACCGCAGCCTAAGGTATTAAACCTTTTCGCTTATACAGGTGCAGCTTCACTTATTGCAAACGCGGCCGGTGCAGAAACCACTCACGTTGATTCGATTAAACAAGTAGTTACCTGGGCCAATGAAAACCAAGAACTTTCTGGATTAAAAAACACCCGCTGGATGGTGGAGGATGCTTTGAAATTCGTTAAAAAAGAATTCAAAAGAGGAAAAAAATACAACGGGATTATCCTCGATCCACCAGCTTACGGTCATGGACCAAATGGCGAAAAATGGAAATTGGAAGATCATATTCAAGAAATGATGCAAGACGTTGTTCAGCTTTTGGATGAAAAAGAACATTTTTTAATTTTGAATACTTACTCTTTAGGATTTTCTTCCGTTATTGTAGAAAATTTAATTCGCACCTCATTCCCTGGCGTTAAGAATTTAGAAACCGGAGAATTATATTTACAAGCTACAGCAGGCGTTAAATTACCCTTAGGTGTATTTGGCAAATTCTGCAATGTGTAAATGTTAATTACTTTATTTTAAACTACCGGTTTTCCATCCTACTTTCATGCAAAACAGATTCGGAAAAACTGTCTACACTTTAATACTATAATAAATATCTATGAAACTTCCTCAATTAGCAGGTACTTTAATGCTCGGGCTTGCTACAGTAACCTTATTTGCTAACTGTACAGCAGATGGCAAAAATGGCGGCGGCAATGGCTCAAGTGCCGACACTTCTAAAAAGAAAACAGATTCAACAGTAAATATGATGAAACCTGTTGATAGAAAACTATATGACTCTTTAGATAAAAAATTGGCTAACGGTGATACCACAGGCAGGTGGCCGGTTAAAAACCAACCTACACCACTAGCTGGAGCAATATTGCCATTTAAACGTATTGTGGTTTATTATGGTAATCTGCACTCAAAAAAAATGGGTGCTTTAGGCGAATATGCTCCTAAAGAGATGTGGCAACGCTTAAATACCGAAGTTAAAAAATGGGAGAAAGCAGATCCAACTACTCCAGTTCAGCCAGGTTTACATTACATCGCAGCAGTAGCAAGCGGTACCCCAGGTAAAGATGGAAAATACATCAACCGCATGGGTAATAAACAGATTGATTCGGTTTTGAAAATTTCAAAGATGCAACCCAATACGATCGTATTTTTAGATCTTCAGGTGGCATTAAGTACCATTAAGGCAGAATTACCTCACATCGAAAAATATTTACAACTACCCTATGTACACTTAGGTATCGACCCTGAATTCTCCATGAAAGATGGATCACTTCCAGGTAAAAAGATAGGTACTTATGATGCAGCTGACATCAATTATGTAACAGGTTACTTAGCAGATTTGGTTAAGAAATATAACCTGCCTCCAAAGGTTTTTGTATTACACCGTTTTACCAAAAAAATGGTAACCAACTCCAAAAACATTAAATTACGCCCAGAGGTACAGGTTGTAATGCACATGGATGGTTGGGGCGAACCAGAATTGAAAAAAGGTACATACAGACATTTTATTCAAAGCGAACCCGTTCAGTTTACAGGTTTCAAATTATTCTATAAAAATGATTTGAAGAAAGCACCTAACAGATTGATGACACCAGAGGAGTTGCTAAAACTCACACCAAAACCGATATATATCCAGTATCAATAATATTTTAAACCCGCAGCCAAATGTTGCGGGCTTTTTTTTTTCAATCATCCAATTGCGCTCTTCATGAAATCCATCTTAATTATTACTGCATTTCTAATTTCTTCATTGGCCAGCTTTTCGCAAAAACTTAAATCTGCCAAATCATTGACCGCCGCGTTCTCAACAGCTGCAAAAAGCGGAAAGCCGGTATTCCTGATTATTAACACTCCTACTATTGAGCATTTGAAAAAACTCCCTGAGAATGCCAAAGTAGATTTCACATCTGCTTTAGATGACAAAGAGGTGATATCAAAAATTGAAGAAAACTTTGTAGTATTTACCACTACGATGGCAGATACCAGCGTGCGGTCTATCATGCGTTCGGGCAATATTAAACAATTTCCTGCGTATATCTTTCTTCGATCGAACAGAGAAATATTTTTTAGTGAATCTGCAAGCTCTACAGACAAAAACAGATATTTTTCAATGGTTGAAAGGGCAAAAGCTGCTTTTAAAGAAAAGTCAATTTCAGACCTGGAGAAAGATGCTCAACAGAAGGGAGACGCTGTAACATTAAAGAAGTTAATTGATGCCCGCAAGAAAATCGGCATTACGAACAATGCAGACTTAATAGAGCAATATGTTGGTAATTTGAAAATCAGTGATTTTAACAATTATGATAATGTTGTTTATATTCTAGAGGCCGGACCCTATGCAGATGGCACCGCATACAGGCTTGCCTATACAAACCGAAAGCTTATAGATAGCATATACAAAACAGAACCACAATATAAAAGGGTAGCCTTCAACAATGCAATAATATCAAATACGATGATTGCGGCGGCGAAAGATAAGAATCTGAACAAAGCGATGGCAGGTGCAAATTTTGCCCGGTCAACTTGGTCTAGAGATTACCGTGGAGCCGATAAGTCGTATAATAACCAAATGCTCTGGTATT
Source organism: Pedobacter sp. MC2016-05 (assembly GCF_026239735.1). Taxonomy (GTDB): domain Bacteria; phylum Bacteroidota; class Bacteroidia; order Sphingobacteriales; family Sphingobacteriaceae; genus Pedobacter. Next base: position 129,858 of record NZ_JAPIVT010000003.1, on the reverse strand, counting down.
ACAGTACAGTAAAAGATACTGCTTCATACCTGCGAACGGCGGCATATTTCTACGACAATCATTATATGAATATCGGTGCAGATAGCATTAAAAAAATTGAACAGCGAAACCATACAGTTAATTCAAAAAATCAATCGCTTCAATTGGGCGCAAAGAAGATGGTTTCAAAAGAGAAAATGGATAGTCTAATGAAACTTCCCGGCATTAAAACGGTGACATCATCTATCGTATCTATAAGTTCTTCAGGTAATAACTACGCAAATGAACTAAACAATGCAGCCTGGAAGTTTTACGAAATTGGAACTAAAAATATCAATTATTTAACGAAGGCCATGCTCTGGAGTCGGCGTTCAATAGAATTAAATCCAATTTCGGGATATTACGATACGTTAGCTCATATTCTATATCGAATTGGTTACTTTGAAGAAGCAATTAAAACGCAAGAAATAGCTATCGAGAAAGCCAAGAAGGAGCAGATCTCAACTACTAACTTTGAACTAGAGCTGAAAAAAATTAAAGCAAGAACATTGTAATCAATTGCTAATCTATAAAAGTTAATAAGGCATGTTGGCTAGCTGTATGGATATCTCGCCAAACCCTATTAATTACGCTTTCTTTCTTTGCAGCTTCTAATCCGCAATATGGAAATAAGGTATCACTCGCTCGTCGGCAAGCATGAGCGAGTTTCCTGCTTATCAAACTCACTTCTGAAAGTAAATTTTCTTCAATTTTTCCTGATGTAATCAATTGGTCCCAGGATTGATCGAAGGCATTATAGAATCGGCTGCGTAAATCTGCAATCTCTTCTTTACATTTTCGCAACTCTGACTGGAAGAACAAAATCTGTTGTTCATTGTATCTCTTCAACCCCGACCGCGATTTAAAAGCTTCTTCTACAAGTGCAATAAAATGTTTTGCCATACCTAAGCTATTTACAGCCAAAGTAGTTTCTGCAAGCTGCAGAAAAGGATAGTCAAAACCTTCATCAGCCACTTCGATATTACTATTAATGGTAAAAGTTCTATTGGTTGGTACTACCAAATCTTTTACCTCAAAGGCATGGCTTCCAGTAGCAATTAACCCAAAGTAAGACCACCCTGCTAAAATTTCTACTTCATCCCGCTTAAGAATAAATGATTTAATAACCGGATTTCCCTTCTCATCCAGAACGTCGCTTTCATCTGGATTTTTTAGTACACAATTGGCGGTAAATATAGTAGCATGCAAAGCACCGCTTGCATATTTCCAGTGGCCGTTTATCAGGTAACCATTATTTGTTTTAACCGCAGTACCACCAACTGCACCGCTTCCAGCAAAACAAACTTCTCGGTCTGCAAATATTTCCGAAGCCAGTTTAGGATTTAAAAAACCCGCGAACCAGGCTGCTCCGGCACACAAAGTGATGGTCCAGCCTAAGCTTCCATCGGCTTCAGCAAGTTCTTCCTCTAACCTTAATATTTCGGGAAGCTTTTTACCGGCACCACCATAAATCTTGGGTACAAAAAGTTTAAACCAATTTTCCTGATAGGCAAGTTCTAAAATCTCCGGGTGCAGCTTGCCCATTTCTTCAGATGGTGCCGCAAATGCCTGTACCTTTCCCTGCCAGGTTTGTGTTGATGTATTTTCCATGGAATTCCGATTCAATATGGGGTTGATATGTTAAATGGTTCGAAGGCTTCTTTTACCTATAATCTTCTTCCAATCGATAAAACCGAAAATGGCAACTACAAACAAGAAAATAGTTAAGCAAGCCATTAAAGGCAACTTTTTATGAAACAGAAGCGGAACAGCTACAAGGTTGGACACATTTAGAAAGATCCAGTTTTCAATTTTACGTTTGGCCAAAAGCCACATTCCTGCCCAGGCTGTGCTTGATACAAATGCATCGAGAAGTGGCACATCTGAGTCGGTATGGTTTCGCAGTACGAAATAGAAAATAAAAAAGCCAACTACCGAAATCATAACTGCTATGAGCAATTGATTGTTAGTGCTCCAGGCCACTTGGTTTGCCCCTTCAACTTTGCGTTTCTTCCAGATGATCCAACCGTAAACGCTCATGATTAAATAGTAAATACTAAGGCACATTTCTGCATATAGCTTTACATTTAAAAGTAGATACATGGATAATAAAATAGAAACAATACCTGTAGGATAAAGCCAAATGTTGTTTTTCTTGGCCAGCAACACTTCTGAAACGCCAAAGCCTACGGCAAGCCATTCGATTAACGAGGTATGTAAAATTTGCTCCTGAAAAAGCCTGAACCACTCTTGAAAATTCATTAACAATAATTTTATGTCTTCCGACTAATAAAAAATAATTGAAAACTGCTTTCAGGGCGAAACAGTAAGATAAATTTAACCTCTTCCCTCCGTCGGCATTATCCGAATCAGGTGCATTTAAGTTGAAAGTTTAGTGTTCAAAGTTGAAAGTTCCTCACACTTTTCACTGTTGACTTTTCACTTAAAATGGGTGTAATCTCAGCCTTTTGATTGCAAAAGAAATTGCAAAACAAAAAGCACCCCTTTGAGTAGCGCAAATATAGTTTTTATATTTAGAAGATAAGTAATTGAAAGATATTATTGTTTTAGCTTGCCAACTATCGGAGGATTACCTGATCCGCCAATTCTTTTAAACGTTAGGTAGTCGAATTTACCATCAAGATTTATACTACAAAGGAAATCAGCATTGATATTTTTATCTTTACAAGAAAAAAGATAGTAAAAATTTCTATCCTGCATAAATTTAAACTCTGCGGACTTGAAACCATCAATCATATCATGAATTCTACTTAGATATTTAGTGGTTTCTTCTTTTGTCATTTTCAATTTGAATCACTAGAAAAGGTCCCGTAAATATCATCGTACTTCGCTGAATTAAAATCTATCAGAAACTTTTGAATTGTTTTTTCCGCGACTCTATCTTGAGCAAATACAACAGTTGAAAAAGAAATAAATAATAAAAATAAAAAAACTCTCATATTTCATCAAGCTTTTAAAATAATCCCAACTGTCCTTTTTCATCAATTTCTATATCATCTGGATTGGTGATTTCGAAATCAACTTTCTTAACAGGCTTTTCTTCTTTTGATTTCTCCGATTCTGTAGCTGGCTGATTTTTAACCGCATCTGCTTTAGGATCCTTAACTGGTTTTTCAACAGCTTGGGCTTCATCGACTGCTTCTTCAGCCTGTGGATTTTCCGTCACGCTTGTCTTTTCAGCCATCACATCAGGCTTACGTTCAAATTTAGGCTTTGACTTTTCCTGTGTAGACTGGTCAGCTTTATTAGGCACTACGTTTTCTGGAGCCGCTTCCTCGTTACCTTCTTTTATCTCCACAGTATCCTCTTCAACCGAAGTTTTATCTTCTCCACTACCCTCATTTTCATTAGCTTCTTCCGCTTCAATTTCAGGATCTTCTAAAATTACCTTTCGAACATCGTGAGGTGATAGACGATTTCCATTGGCTTTCAAACCTTTTACATCAATCAGTTCGGCCAATGTTAAGTCAAGTGTTTCCGGAATTTGTGTCTTGCCTTTCAGTACATCAACCACTACTTTAGCGGCAGGATTTGACGTGAGAAATAATAAATTCGATTTTGGTTCTTCGCTAATAAAAACTACCTTTTTACCATTCGTCTGTAATTCAAAATTGAAGCGTTTGATGAAATAATTTTGTGCTTTTCCTTCAAAATGAACAGCAGCAAATATCTTTTCGGCATCAAACTTCTCAATCAGAATTAGTCCATCATCAAAGTGATTACTGAGTTCAAAAGAGCTTAGCTCGTAATATCCATCTTTATGAACCTGTAAAATTCTGTCATCGCCATCAAATTCGCCTAGATACTTCCCTCGTCCATCAACATTTAAACGCTTCAGCAAATCATCATACCAAATTTTTAATCCCGATAAAGTAGATACCCCTTTGCTTTTCAGAATGATTTTCTTGACCGGATATTTAGAAATGATATTTCCTTGCGAACCACGACCTTTGATAGCAACTTCTGCAAAATCTTGATCAAATTGTAGTTTACGTAACTTTGAATGCGGCTTTAAGGCAACGTTAACCACTTCTGCCTCACCATTTGGATTAGCTGTGAAATATAAAACCTTCGAACCTTTCGAACCCTTAGTTAAATCATATTCCTTATCACGGGTAACCCCGACAACTGCGAAACGTTTGATGTAAGCGGTTCCTGAAGAACCATCTTTATAAATCATGTTGTAAATTGTCCGCTCGTCGTTTTTCTTAAAAACCTGTGCATGAATAATTCCCTTGCCAACAAAAGTTTTATCGGCAACCTTGGTAATCATGCATTTTCCATCCTCACGGAAAACAATTACTTCATCAATATCAGAGCAATCGGCAATAAATTCATCTTTACGCAAACCGGTTCCAATGAAACCGTCTTCGCGGTTCATATACAACTTAACATTTGCCAAAGCCACTTTTGATGCCTCTACCCTATCAAATAAACGGATTTCGGTTTTTCGTTCTCTACCTTTGCTATACTTATCTTTTAGTTTCTGAAACCAGGCGATGGCATAATCGGTTAGATGTTTCAAGTGATTTTTAACTACTTTGATTTCATCCTCCAGGTTTTTCATCTGCTCGTCGGCCTTTTTCACATCAAACCGGGTGATGCTACTCATCGGTTTATCGATCAATTTCTTAAAATCCTCAGGCAATATTTCGCGATAAAGCGATGGCTTAAAAGGATCAAAAAGCAAGTGTAAAACTTCAACTACGGTATCAAAGTTGGCCGAATTTTCATATTCAGGATTTTTATACATTCCCTCCTGAATAAATATTTTTAAAAGCGAACTGAAGAAAATTTTCTCCTGTAACTCGTGCAGGCGAATCTCCAATTCTTTTTTCAATAAACTTTTAGTATGCTTTGTATTTTCAATTAAGATATCATTCACACTCATAAAGTGTGGTTTATCATCCTGAATAATACAAGTATTTGGGGAAATGGAAACTTCACAAGCGGTAAAAGCATAAAGTGCATCGATGGTCACATCCGGAGAAATACCGGGTGCTAAATGCACAATAATTTCTACATGAGCCGCTGTACTGTCCTCAATCTTCTTGATTTTTATTTTACCCTTATCATTGGCGGCCAAAATACTATCAATGATGGAACTGGTAGTGGTACTATAGGGAACTTCCGTTATAACCAGGGTCTTTTTATCCTTTTCTGTAATTTTAGCACGAACACGGATTTTTCCACCCCGCTGACCTTCATTGTAGTTTGAAAAATCGGCCATTCCACCCGTAAAAAAGTCGGGCAAAATATTAGGCCGAACGCCTTTCAGCGCATCAATGGAGGCATCTAACAATTCGATAAAATTGTGAGGCATCACCTTTGTAGCCAAACCAACTGCAATACCTTCTGCCCCTTGTGCCAATAACAACGGAAATTTTACCGGTAAAGTAATCGGTTCGTTGTTACGTCCATCATAACTTAACTGCCATTCCGTAGTATCAGGATTGAAAACAACTTCATTGGCGAACTTAGATAACCGGGCTTCAATATATCTCGGTGCCGCAGCACTATCGCCAGTAATGGGGTCACCCCAGTTACCCTGCATGTCAATTAGCAAATCTTTCTGTCCAATCTGCACCATCGCATCGCCGATAGAAGCATCCCCGTGAGGGTGATATTTCATCGTGTTACCAATTACATTCGCTGCTTTATTGAAACGTCCATCGTCCATTTCCTTAAGCGAGTGCATAATACGACGTTGAACAGGCTTTAATCCATCATGAATATGGGGAACTGCCCTGTCCAAAATTACATAAGATGCGTAATCGAGGAACCAATTTTCGTACAAACCGTTAATTGGTGTAATGGTGTGTTTATGCTCTTCGTTTGGATTTAGGTTTTGATCTGATTCTTCACTCATTTATCTACAGAAATTGGCAGCCGTAAATATAATAAAAATGATTGCACAGTGTAAAAACAGGTTATTCACATTTAAGTACCGGAAATATCGGCAAGGCAGGCTGTAATTAGGTTAGAAGTATATCAAAACCTGTAAAAAAACTCGGTAAATTGTTTGAAGATTACTCAGTAGAATCTGATAAAGCGATGAGTACCGCACCGGCAATCATCACCGTGCCGCCAACTACAATTTGCCAGGAGATTTTTTCTTTCAAAAAGATGATTGATAAAACAATAGCAATCACCAAAGAGGTTCTTTCAATAGTAGCCACATAAGATGCTGGGCCCATTGATAACGCTTTATAAGAAAACAAAGTTGACAATGATGTAAAAACCCCTGCCGAAAGCAGAAATATCCATGCATTTTTTTCGATTCCCTTCCAATCGCTAAAATTGCCCTGGTAAAACACTACTCCCCAGGTAATGAGTAAAATCAAGACGGCTTGAATGGCAAAAGCCAAACTGGAATCTACATTTTTTAATCCCGCCTTAGTTAGTACAATTACTAATGCAGCTGATATCGCTGCAAGCATAGCCCATAAAACCCACATAGTTATTTTTGTTTATAGCTTAACAGCAAAAATTCAAAATAGATTGTAACAAAAAACAATATGTAAAACTTTATCATTTAGTTGAAAATGACTTGCACCACATTGGAAGTGGAAAGTTTAACCTGCGTTGCGCCACGCTCCTGTTTATAATCTCCTATTAACTCATAACTGTGTACTCCTGGAATTTTAACCGGCTTTGTGATCCGAATATAAGCTTGGGCCGTAAATTCATCAGTTTTTTCAGGTGTTACTTTTAAACCATTTTACGATTCTTATGGCCGCCACTCGGTTTATTTGGATGTGACTTTGAAATAAACCTTTCTCGCTCTTTTATTACAAATGAACTTTATATTTATCCATGATCTCTTTTAACCTTGGCCAATCAAAAGTGATATCATATTTTTTCGCCAGTCGGTCCAAATCACCAGGCTTTGGTCGTTGATTGTTAATAAACAAGTCAGCCAAATCGCTCATATATGCTTCGTGGCCAGCTGGGCTGTACAATTCTATAAACTTTACGGTTTCTTTGCCTGTGTTCCAAAAACTATGAACAATTCCTCGTGGACGTAAATGCCAATCACCAGCTTTTACCTCGAACAACTCATTGCCTACCATGATGGTTAAAACGCCTTGTGTCACTCTACAAATTTCATCGAAAGTTTTATGATAATGTGGCGGGGCGCCCAAATAACCAACAGGTAATGTGGATTCAGTTATGCCAACTTGGCCATCGGTTTGGCTTTTATTAAGTTTAAAACTGATGTCTCCATCACCGATTTTACCTTTTTTACCAGTATTTTCAGGTACGAAAATAGGTTTCTTAATATCTTCAAAAATATCGCTTGGCGATTTAATATCGGCAAAAGCTTGAGAAGGCAGTGCAGCTGAACCAATTGAAGATATTGCAAGCAATTGTAACAACCTTCTCCGAGTTAAAATATTGTTCTGTTCATTCTCCATACTTATGATTTTTTTTCTAATTTATTGAATATCAAGAAATAAAAAGCATTTTTTTAAAGAATAATATTACAGATGGGACTTAAAACCCAACCAAAAAACATCAGCCGAAAATTATAAACCTGATAAAGCGAAAAGCCCGCAGCAAATAAAAGCATTTTCTGCTTTTATAAAAGCGAGGACTTGTAGCGATAGCAGGGCTAAAATTCCGAAGCATTACAGAACTGCCCATTTCCAAATATTTTAAGCTTTAGCCCCTAAGCGATCTTCTACAAATGAAAATGGCAATAAACTTTGAACACTGGGCACTTTTAAAACTTCGCCGTTTAAACAGTAAAAGATCACTTCAATTGGCGATGCTTGCTTTCTTTCAAACTCGGCCATTACCTGCAAACAACCACCGCAAGAGGTCACGGGCTTCAAAATTTCAAAGGCATCGGTTTGCGCTGTAATGGCTATACTTTCGATCAGCGAATTTGGATAGGCCGAGCCAATGGAAAAGAGTGCAACACGTTCGGCACACAAACCAGAAGGATAGGCCAGATTTTCCTGGTTGCTTCCGAGTATTATTTCACCAGAAGCCAGACGGATAGCGGTTCCTACCCGAAATTTTGAATAGGGAGAATAGGAACTTGCCAACGCTTTCTCTGCATTTTCACAAAGTGCTGCGTCTTGCTCCTTTAATTCGCTAACCCCATTGTACTGTTCGAAGGTTATATTAAGATTTAATAATTTCATTTTTAATGCTTTAATAAATAGCTATTGTTAAATTTTTATAGCGGGCGAACAATTTAGTTTAATTTTTGTAGTAATTACAAATAACTGTCTTAAATTTAATTTTAATGGCACGCTTTTGGCATTTAACAACCACCAAACACATTCGCTTTGAATAAATACGTACGTAAAAGTTTAAAAATTTTGCTTTGGGTAATTGCATCAATCATCATTTTGGTGGTCGCGATTGCGCTCTCGCTCAACATCCCTGCAGTGCAAAATTTTGTTAAGGGAAAAGCTATTGATTACCTTAAAACGAAAACAAAGACTGAAGTTAGCCTTGAAAGTATTAAAATCGCATTACCCAAAGATGTTGTGCTAAACAAGTTTTATATCGAAGACTTAAAAGGTGATACTTTGTTATATGCTGAAAAATTAGCCGTTGATATTAGTTTATTTAAGTTAATGGACAATACTGTTGAGATTAACAGTGTTGAGCTAAAAAACATACGGGCTAACGTTAAAAGAATTGCGCCAGACACTACTTTCAACTTTTCTTTTTTAGTTGATGCTTTTATGAGCGATCAAAAGAAGCCGGAGGAAAAGGTGGATAAGGATACCACATCCACCATGAAGTTTTCTGTCGATAAGGTTTCTTTTGAAGATATAGGCATTAATTATCGCGATGATGTGGCGGGTAATGATGCTAAAATTTACCTTGGCGCATTTAAGGCAAAACTGAAAACTTTCGATTTAGCTGGTCAGCATTACGTGATTAGAGATTTGGCGTTGAATAATACCTCGCTTAGATATTTACAGCAAAAACCTTTGGTAGAACTGGTCCAACATGTTACCAATAGTGTAGATAGCAGCCAGAAAGAAACGGGAAAACTGCCATTGATTGAGGTAGAGAACTTTGCTTTCAACAATGTGAAAGTAAATTACGACGATCAGATTTCTACTACGAAGGCAGTAGCGGATGTTAAGGAATTGGGCCTGATTAACCTGAAAGTTGATTTAACGAATAGTAAATATTCGGTAGAAGATGCTAAGTTAAATAAATCGAATATCCTCTTTGCTTTTAAACCTGCTCCAGGTAACGACTTAAAAAAGGTTGAAGACACCGTTGTTGCTGAAAAATCGGCGCTGGGCTTGATGATTAAAAATATTAGCCTGGCTGACAATAATGTGCAATTTGACAACTTAGGTGCAAAAGCTGCGCCTAAGGGAATGGATTTTAATCATTTAAAAATTACTGGTTTAAATTTTGGCGCCGGCGATGTAAGTTACGGTACCGAGGGCATTAAGGCCAATGTTAAAAATGGTTCGCTAGAGGAGAAAAGTGGTTTTGCGTTGAATGAGTTAAAAGGAAACGCTGTTTACAACGACAAGCAAATAAAGCTAAGCAACTTTGTTTTAAAAACACCAAATACCACCATTGAAAATGCTACGGAATTAAATTTTACTTCGATGGATGATTTAACCAAACATCCTGAAAGAGTGAAATTAGCATTAAGCTTAAAAAATACAACCATCGGACTAAAAGATGCGGGTTATTTTAGTGATGCCATCCCAGCGAATTACCGCAATGAAAAAATAAAAATAAATGCAGATGTGAATGGCTATTTAAATAACCTTAACATTCCTCGCTTGCAAATTACAGGATTAAAAAATACACAAATCGATATTAGCGGAACTGCTAAAGGTTTGCCCGACATTAATAAAACTTTCCTTGATTTGAATATTAAAAAGCTCTACGTTACGAAGAGTGATATTTTAGTTGCCGTTCCAAGAAAATCGCTTCCATCTACAATCGAATTGCCAAATGTGATAAATGCCAATGGTAAATTTAAAGGTTCGATGACGGACTTTAAGACCAACATGAACATTCAAACCGATATGGGAGGTGCAATTTTAACCGCAGCGATGAGCGGACCAAACGGGAGAGAGAATTATAAAGCTGATGTTTCTTTGAACAATTTTAATGTTGGTCGCTTGCTAAAAATGCAGCCTAAATTAGGGCGAATAACGGTTAAAGCTAACGTGGTGGGAACGGGGCTTGATCCTAAAAAAATAAATGCCAAATTCAACGCAAGGGTACTAAGTGCCTACTACAATAAATATACTTACCGAAACTTAAATCTGGCAGGAACTTATGCTAATCAGAACGTTACCATTAAAGGTAACATGCCAGATAGCAACGTAAATTTCCTTCTGGATGCCAAAGCCAACCTTGCGGGGAAATACCCTGCCGTAAAAGCTGATTTGAACTTAAAACAGTTAAATCTTCAGGCCCTTAACTTTAGTCCGACGTTGTTAAGCGCTGCTGGTTTAATAAAAGTTGATTTAAAAACTGCCGATGCAGATTATTTAAATGGTTCGGTAGATATTACAGGCTTGCAGTTGGCTAAAGATGCGCAAAGAATTAATGTTGATACCATTTCAGTTCGGGCAAAGTCGACAGCTACAGAAAATGAACTTTCGTTGAAGTCGGAAATTATATCGGCAAAAATTGATGGGAAGTATGAGCTGACAAAAATTGGTAGTGCATTCATTAACGAAATCAACAAATATTATTCTTTTGGGCAGGTAACCAAAATTCCTGATCAAAGAATGCGGTTCGCTGTTCAAATTTACGATTCGAAATTACTGAAACAGTTTGTTCCAGAGCTGACTGTTTTCAAGCAATCGCAGTTTTATGGTTTAATTGATACCGAAAAAGATAGTATACAGATTAAAGGAAATTTCCCGCAAGTAGTTTATGGAGATTTTAAAATTGATACTACTTCAATTAACATTAATAACGAAAACAACAAACTCGATTATGCACTAACGGTGAAGAGTTTGCAAAGTCCTTCCATTGCCTTGTTCAACACCGAAATAAGTGGTGAAGCACTAAACAACTTATTAGGTGTTAATATCTTCCTTCGTGATAGACAATTGAAAGATAAATATGTAATTGGCGGTAATTTTCAATCCATAAACAAAGATTTTAAATTTACACTGGACCCGCAGAAACTGTTATTGGATTATCAAAAGTGGGTCGTATCACAAGATAATTTTATTCAATTCGGTCAATCCGGAATATTAGTCAATCAGTTTGCAATTAGCAATAGCGGTCAGTCGCTATCAATAAATAGCAATCCCACCCAGCCAAATGCACCTTTGAGTGTTGAGTTTAAAGATTTTCAATTGGAAACGCTAACCAAATTCGCAGAAACGGATACTACTTTAGTTGGCGGCCGTTTAAACGGAACTGCGAATGTGAAAGATTTGGCATCGACCCCCAAGTTTGAAGCCAACTTAACGATAGATCAGTTACGTTATCAAAAAGACCAGCTTGGTACTTTGCGTGTGGCTGCTAATAACAATACACAAAATGCCTTTGAAATTAATGTGGCTTTAACTGGTGTTCACGATTTAAGAGTGAATGGATTTTATTACACCGCCCCTCAAAGCGCTTTGGATTTAACCGTGAATATCGATAAAATCGAGATGAAAAATATCGAGAGTTTATCTCAAGGGCAGCTGAAAAATGGAACGGGTACATTAACTGGGGCGTTAGCAGTTAAGGGGGCATTAACTGCGCCAAAAATATTAGGCGATTTAACCTTTAATAACGCTGGAATAAATGTGGCTTATGTAAATTCATACTTCCGTTTGCCGAACGAGAAGATATCTTTTACTAACGAGGGGATTGCCTTTAATAACTTTACATTAATTGATTCTTTGAACCAGAAAGCAACTATTAATGGAAAGGTTTTAACGACAGATTATAAAAATTATCGCTTCGGTTTGGATATCAGAATGAATAATTTCCGGGCAATTAATTCTACTGCTGCCGATAATGAGATGATTTATGGTACGGTTTATTTAACCAGCGACATTAAAGTTCGTGGCGATTTAAACCAGCCAGATGTAAACATGAATATCACGGTAAATAAAGGCACTAAGTTCTTCTTTGCTTTACCTTCGAGTGATCCATCAATCATTGATCAGGATGGAATTGTTCAATTTATTGACGCCGATGCACCCCCTTTTAACGGTCAAAAAGCACTTAAGATAGATAGCATCAGCAAATCGCCAGTAAAGGGAATAAATTTAGTTGCTGCAGTGAAAATAGATCCAGAAGCAGAACTAAATGTAGTTGTTGACCCCTCAAATGGGGATGCACTTAACATTAAGGGAGATGCTGACTTGAATGCAACCATGGATCCAAGCGGAAAAATAAGTTTAACCGGACGTTACGAAGTGGTGGATGGTTCTTACAATTTATCTGTTGGGCCATTAGGTAAAAAGGAATTCCGAATTGTGAAAGGCAGTACGATCGTCTGGACAGGTGAGCCCACTTCTGCTAATGCCAATTTAACGGCAATGTATGAAGTTAATGCTGCTCCTATTGATTTGCTTAACCAGCCAGATTTAGTACAGGCCAAAACCAAAATTCCATTTCAAGTTTATTTAATGATGAAAGGTGAGTTATTAAAACCTACTATTTCATTCAGAATCGATTTGCCTGAAAATGAAAGAGCTACAGAAATTGGGAGTTTGTCTTATACCCGACTTCAAAACGTTAATCGTGATGAAAGCGAACTAAATAAACAGGTTTTTGCATTATTGGCACTCAACCGATTTATTGCAAACAATCCTTTCCAAAGCTTGTCTGGCGGTGGCGGTGGTGTTTCTACACTTGCCCGATCAAGCGTGAGTAAACTATTAACAGAACAATTAAATAATTTAACCTCAGATTTAATTCAAGGCGTTGATTTGAACTTCGGTGTAAATTCATCAGAAGATTATTCTACCGGATCTATGCAACAAAAAACGGACTTGGAAATTGGTTTATCTAAGAAACTATTGAACGATAGGTTAACCGTTACCGTCGGAAGTTCATTTGCATTGGAAGGACCGCAAGCACCAGGAGAAAAATCTACCGATATTGCGGGTAATGTAAACGTAGAATATGCCTTATCTGCCGATGGAAGGTACCGTTTAAGAGCCTACAGACGTAACCAAAACGATGTAATTGTACAAGGTCAGATTATTGAAACCGGATTAGGTTTTACGTTAGTAGTTGATTACAACAAATTCAGAGAAATTTTCCAGAAAAAACGCAATAGAAGAACAAGAAACATTGAACAGAAAGCACAAAATGAGAAAACTAACTAGACCTATTTTATTTGTATTGGCCTGTTTAGTTTATGCAGGTTGCAGTAGTACGAAATCCTTAAAACCTGGACAAATTTTATATACGGGAGCAGATGTGATCATCAACCCAGATTCATCAGGAAAAATTGATGATGAGAAACAAGTAAAGACTGATTTAAAAAGTAAAACCCGGCCCCGCCCGAATAACAAACTCAAACTGGCTATCTACAACTTTGCTGGTGAACCTAAAAAGCCTAAAGGTTTGAGAAACTGGATCAGGAAAAAAGGTGAGCCGCCTGTGCTTTTGAGTGAAGTTAAATTGAAATACAATAACGATGTATTGACTAGCTATTTATTAAGTGAAGGCTATTTACAAGCAGCGGTAACAGGCGACACCGTGGTTAAAGATAAAAAAGGAAAGGCAGTTTATACTGCTGTTACTGGCGAGAGGTATAAAATTAACAAAATCACTTTCCCTCCTGATTCTGGCGTGTTAACTAAAATCATTAATGCCAATAAAGATAAAACGCTATTAAAAGTCGGAGATTTTTATGATTTGGATGTTTATAAAAACGAGCGAATCAGAATTGATAACGACTTAAAAGAGAGTGGATACTTCTATTTCAGTCCTGATTATTTGATTATGCAGGTAGATAGCACGCTAGGTAAAAACCTGGTAGATGTTACGGTTAAGGTTAAAGATATTGCTCCAGACGCGGCTTTGAAACCCTATACCATAAAAAACATTAAAATTTATCCGAATTACTCGCTCCGCAGAGATAGTATACTGCGTAAATTGAAGCCTTTGGAGTATCATGATTTTAATATTTACGATGACCGCAATACCTTCAAGCCCAGATTATTCGACCGATTGGTTTTCTTTCAAAAAGGGGAAGCATATAACCGCAAAGACCATAACCAATCCTTAAACAGGATGGTAAATATCGGTGCCTTTCAAGATGTTAGAGCCGAATTTTTACCAGTGGATAGCTTCAAGAATAACGAACTGGATTTGAACATTTACTTAACACCGCTAAAGAAAAATTCACTTACCTTCTCAGTAACGGGCACTAGTAAATCGAACAACTTCGTAGGTTCGGAAGTAAAGGTTACGCAAACTACTAGAAACCTTTTCAGGGGGGCTGAGCAACTGGATGTTAGTGTGAGTGGTGGTTTTGAAACGCAAACTAGAGGTACTTCATTAGGTAAAAATTCACTGTCTCTTACAGCAGAGGGAAAGTTAACCTTTCCAAGATTTATTGTGCCGTTTTATAAGCCCAATAGTACTACAGCCTTTATCCCTAAAACAATCGCTTCAATATCTTACCAGATGTTGAACAGAGGATCAGAATATACTTTGCATGCCTTTAAAGGAGAATTTGGATATAACTTCAAAGAAAATCAGTACAAGGAGCATAATTTTAACCCGATTTCGGTGAGTTATGTTTCAACAACATTTCCTTCTGATACAACAAGAGATCGATTATTTGCTGAAAACCCTTTACTTAGAACTACATTAGAAAACCAGTTTATCATTGGTAGTAGCTATAACTTCACTTATACCAACCAAATGGAAACCAACCGCAGAAATAACACATTTTTCTACGGTGCACTAGAAACTGGCGGTAATGTTTGGGGAACGTTTGTTCCAAAAGATGACCAAGGCAAACGTTCTATTTTTAACGTTCCTTTATCGCAATTTGTGAGATTAGAAGCAGATTTAAGAGATTACTACAAAGTGACCAGAAATGTAACCTGGGCAAACAGATTGAATTTAGGTTACGGTTATGCCTATGGAAATAGTACCTCACTCCCATTTGTTAGACAGTTTTTTGCTGGTGGTAGTAACGACATCAGGGCATTTCCGGCCAGAACCTTAGGTCCCGGAACATACAAAGTACCAGATGATGCTATTTTTGCTGATCAAGGTGGTGACATCAAATTAATGCTGAATTCGGAGCTTAGATTTAAAATTGTAAGTATTCTATATGGCGCCTTATTTGTCGATGCTGGAAATATTTGGTTACGCAAAGAGGATATGGGCGTTCCTGGAACGGCAAATAATGGCAGGCCAGGTTCGGAATTTAAATTAAAAAATGTGCTCAACGAATTAGCGGTAGGTACCGGAGCAGGATTGCGTGTTGATGCCTCAATTTTTGTAGTTCGCTTGGATGTAGCATTTCCTGTTCGTAAACCGTATCTTGCCGAGGGTCAGCGTTGGGTGTTTGATGATATCGCATTTGGAAATAAGGATTGGCGCAGACAGAATTTAATTTTTAATATTGGGATTGGTTATCCTTTTTAACTTTTTAAATGAGATTAATCAAAAAAATCAAACAGTTTTTTATTGCACTTTATCATCTTTTTATAGCAGCTGGGAAGGGTTTTGCTGAAGATAGAATCACTAAACTAAGTGCTTCTTTAGCATATTATACCATATTTTCTTTAACCCCACTAATCATTATCGTTTTATCTGCTGCTACCATTTTCTTCGGTGATAAAATGAATACAGAAACCAGGAATAAGTTCTTTGCGCAAGTGAGTGATATGGTGGGTCCAGATGCTACCCTTCAGTTACAAGGTTTCGTTGAGAACGCAAATAAAACTGGCCAATCAACGATGGGATTAATTATCGGTATTGGGGTGTTAATTGTTGGATCCACAGCCATATTTATCGAAATTCAAGACAGTATCAATATGATCTGGAAGGTAAAAGCAATCCCGAAAAAAGGCTGGCTAAAAATGATTACCAACAGGTTACTCTCCTTTTCTTTAATCGTTTCAATGGGATTTTTATTACTGGTTTCATTAGTTATAAATAGCGTGGTAGTAGGCTTGGGTGATAAACTCATTTCATTGTTATCAAAAACTGAAATAGATAAAGTTGTTCCTGTGGCTGATGATACCATGGCATTAATCATCTACATTTTGAATAACGTGATTACTTTGGCCGCGGTAACCGCAGTATTTACGGTAATTTTCAAGGTTTTACCCGATGTGATCATTAAATGGAAATCGGCTATCACTGGCGCACTATTTACTGCAGTACTCTTCAGTTTAGGTAAATATTTGATCGGTATTTATATCGAAAAAGGGAACCCAGGCTCTGCATTCGGGGCTGCAAGTTCCATTATTGTAATTTTGCTTTGGATCTACTATACCTCTATTATTTTATATTTTGGAGCAGAATTTACCCAGGCTTACGCCGAAAAATATGATGGCGGAATTGCACCTAGCAAATATGCTGTATTTACAAAAATTACTATCGTAGAAAAAAAGGTGGATATACTACCTCCCCAACACCCTGAAGATACAGTTGATGAACCGGAAAAGAAAAGTCTTTAGTCTTTAGTCTTTATTCCCAAATCTTCTTTGATAGAATTTGTTTGTTATTTACGAATAAATTCAGGATTTCTCCAGTAACTCTTGCTCTAAAAACGGTTTGAGCACTAACGCATCCATGCCAGAAGCGAGGTACTTTTTGCGATCTTCCTGAATTACATTTGCCGTAACACCCAATATCGATACGGATCTTTTATTCATGTCTTCGCAGCTTCTAATTTTTTGAATAAGTTCAAGTACGATAAAGTTTTAAATAGTAATCGTTAATGGCGTTGAGTTATAATTTGTTGTATGCCAAATTGAGCGAGGAGGTTATCGGCAGTAATAACGGTTTTAATAAATGTTAATTTAGAACTGTCGACACCATTTTTATCCTTTTTGTTTATGGCGTCAATAATTCGTCCGAAAAATTTCTTTTTTGGCTGTGCGGCAACACTTGGTTTTATCGTATCAATTTTTACGATGCTTTTAAATTGCCTTGCGGTAAAAAGTTTGCTTTGAGGATTTATCTTTTCTACATCTTTATCTACCGCAACTGAAAAGTTAATTAAGCTATCAGAAAGTCTTTTGAGCTGAATAAACGGGGCGTTACGAGGCTTTTTTTGAAGAATGAGCTGATCAAATCTATCAGAACTAAAGCTCTTTCTATTATTTTGTTTCTCAATGGTATCCATGATTAAGGAAATTTCCTTAATCTCTTTTACGAACTGCTTGTAATAGCTTCTCTCCCCACTAATAACATACATTCTACACCTATTTTCTGCATCTTACAATTTTGAAAATACAGCTATCTAGTTTTGTTAAATCACTTTGTAACTGAGCAATTTTGTTCACCGATTTTAAGAGTAGTATTTTAGAGAAATTAACACATAAAGCTGCTGTTATTCCTAAAAAGACTAAGATTAAAAATGCGACTATTAAATACTTTCCTGCTGAACTTTTAGTGGGTTTCGATTGCGTTGATTTATTTTGCGATTACATCAAGGCCGAATTTTATGCTACTTCATCAATAATTTTAGGTTCTTCCTGTACCTCGTCTTTTTCTACACGCAGATTTCTAATGATGTGTTGCTGCCTGTCGGGAGTATTTTTTCCCATATAATACTCCAGCAAACTTTTAATGGTTTGATCTTTCAAAATAACCGGATCTAGCCTGATATCTTTGCCAATAAACAAACCAAACTCATCAGGAGAAATTTCTCCTAATCCTTTAAAACGGGTTATTTCAGGTTTATTTCCTAATTTTTCGATAGCATTTCGGCGCTCTTCATCACTGTAACAATAAATGGTTTCTTTTTTATTTCGAACCCTAAACAATGGGGTTTGTAAAATGTAAACATGTCCTGCTTTTACTAAATCGGGGAAAAACTGGAGAAAGAAAGTCATCATTAACAATCTGATGTGCATGCCATCCACATCCGCATCAGTAGCGATAACGATGTTGTTGTAATGCAAACCTTCTAAGCCGTCTTCAATATTTAAAGCATGTTGTAACAGGTTAAACTCTTCATTCTCATAAACCACCTTTTTGGTTAGCTCATAACAGTTAAGCGGTTTACCTTTCAAGCTGAAAACGGCCTGACAATCTACATCCCGGGATTTAGTAATCGAACCCGATGCTGAATCTCCTTCAGTGATAAATAAGGTAGTTTCATATCGCTTCTCATGTGTAGAGTTGAAATGAACCTTACAATCGCGAAGCTTTTTATTATGTAGTGAGGCTTTTTTGGCTCTGTCGTTTGCCAGCTTTTTGATTCCGGCAATATCTTTTCGCTCTCTTTCTGATTGATTAATTCTTTTTAAGAGCGCATCGGCTACATCTGGATTTTTGTGTAGATAATCATCAAGCTCTTTTTTAACAAAATCATTGATAAATGTTGCTACTGAAGGTCCTTCAGGTCCCATATTTTGAGAGCCTAACTTCGTTTTAGTTTGCGATTCGAAAACCGGTTCCTGCACACGAACGGAAATAGCCGCAATAATTGATGAACGAACATCGGCAGCATCGAATTCCTTTTTGAAGAACTCTCTGACAGTTTTTACCACCGCAGCCCTAAAAGCAGCCTGATGCGTTCCACCTTGTGTAGTATGTTGTCCGTTTACAAATGAGTGGTAATCTTCCCCATATTGCTGACCATGCGTCATCGCAATTTCGATATCGTTACCAATCATATGAATAATCGGGTAACGGATTTCTTCGGGCTTATTAAATTTGGAAAGCAAATCATAAAGACCTCTCTCTGAAAAATATTTCCGGTTATTGAAATTGATGGTTAAACCCGTGTTAAGGAACACATAATTCCAAACCATGCTCTCCACGAAGTCAGGAATGTAGTGGTAGTTTCTGAAAATGGTTTCATCAGGATAAAACGTTATGGCAGTACCGTTTCGCTGAGTGGTATCGATAACAGGTTGTTCATTTACAATTTCACCTTTCGAAAATTCTACTTTTTTAGTTTTCCCATCACGGTAAGATTGTACAGTAAAACTGGTAGATAAAGCATTCACCGCTTTTGTACCCACGCCATTTAAACCAACCGATTTTTGAAAGGCGTTACTATCGTATTTTCCTCCAGTATTGATCTTGCTTACACAATCTATAACTTTCCCAAGCGGGATGCCACGTCCATAATCACGGACGTTTATTTTTTGCTCAGAAACTGTAATTTCAATGGTTTTTCCGGTTCCCATCACAAACTCATCAATTGAGTTATCGACAATTTCCTTCAACAAAACATAAATACCATCATCTTGCGCAGAGCCATCACCAAGCTTACCAATATACATACCGGGGCGTAGTCTGATGTGTTCTTTCCAGTCTAATGAGCGAATGCTGTCGTCGTTATAAATTACTTCTGCCATAAATTTTGTTATTTGTTACCAGATTGATTGAACTTTGCACAAACGCAAAGCAGCTATACCGAGGGATGGTTCGGAGCAAGCTTTAACATTCAACATGACAAGTATTAAGGGATAATTTGATATTGAGTTTTTTTGAAGTGAACATTGTTTGACTTCGCAAATCTCCAATAGCAAAAATTATTATACAATAATAGATTTATTCTGCGAGGCTGGCAAAATAAAATTTCAACAAAAGAGACGACTAAAATGTAGGAGTTAAAATTGAATAATAGGTGAACACTTTAATCCATTTTCACATCTCAAATCATCCATCTTCCATCCAACCTATTTACCTATCTTCACCCCGTTATTTTATCACTCCTTAATGCAACAAAAAAAGCAACTTTCGCTCTTCGATTTATCCATGATTGTGGTTAGTTTGGTCATCGGAATGGGCATCTTCCGAACGCCTGTAAACGTGGCTGCGAAAGCACAAATGCCCGAATTATTTTATCTGGCTTGGTTTATAGGTGGTTTTGTAGCCTTTTGTGGTGCATTAACTTACGCCGAAATCGGTTCCCGTTACCCGGTAACCGGCGGCTATTACAAAATTTTCTCGCAAGCCTATCATCCTTCAATTGCATTCGCTATCAATTGCATTGTGCTTATTTCCAGTGCTGCATCGGTTGCTGCAATATCAATTATCGGTGCAGAATACTTAAGTAAAATTGTTTTACCAGCCGAAATGCAAAATGAAACTTATCGCGTAGCTATTGCCATCTCCACCATTTTGATGTTTTACTTCATCAACCTGCTCGGCTTAAAAGCCAGTTCGAAAACCCAAAATATTTTAACCGTTATCAAAATCGGCTTAATCTTAACCTTAATTTGTGCGGTATTTTTCGGTGGACAAACCCAGGACGTTGCTCCCGTTTTCAAAACGAGCAATGGTGCTGCACCAAGTTGGCAAAATTATGGAAAGGCTTTAGGACTTTGCCTCATAGCAGTTTCATTTTCGTACGCTGGATATGCACAAACCATTAATTTTGGTGGCGAAGTGAAAGACGCGAAGAAAATCATTCCGCGATCTATTATCATCGGCTTAACCATGATCGTAACACTTTACCTGATCCTTAACTATGTTTATGTTAAAGTCATCGGTTTTGAAGAACTGAAAACCGCAGAAAGTATTGCGGCAATTTTGGCTTCGAAAATATTTGGCCCAGCGGGTTTCAAAATTCTTTCGGTTATCATCTTTATTTCCGTGATGGGTTATGTAAATGTAAACCTGCTAAGCAACCCGAGGGCAATGTTTGCTATGGGTGAAGAAGGCGCCTTGCCAGGCTTTTTCAGTAAGGTGAACAAAAAAACAGAAGTTATTACCTGGAGCTTAACCGTCTTTACGGTAGCGGCAGTGGTGATCA
Source organism: Pedobacter sp. MC2016-05 (assembly GCF_026239735.1). Lineage (GTDB taxonomy): Bacteria > Bacteroidota > Bacteroidia > Sphingobacteriales > Sphingobacteriaceae > Pedobacter. The sequence continues at coordinate 108,935 of NZ_JAPIVT010000003.1, read as the reverse complement.
TTTTTTATGCAAAAACATTCGATAAGATTTTAAACTACACCATTTTTCTGGAAAGCATAAGTATGGCAAGTTCTGCAGCAACTATTTTTATTCTTCGAAAGCGAACTACAAATCTGGATAAGAAAACCATTTATACTGTTCCATTATATCCTGTTTTGCCCATCATATTTATTGCTGCCTATACTTTTGTAGCATTTAGCATTTATGCCGATGACCCAAATGCTGCATTAAATGGAATTTATATTTTTGTAGGATTTTTAGTGATTTATTTCATATCAAGAGTGATCAACAAGAAATAATTTAAAATGTTTTTAAAACTTATCTCATTTTGATGGTTAATTTATCGCATAAAAATCAATATTATTGATGTTAAGAACGGTCGTCCTTGCAAGGTACGCAGCAATCTCATTTGATAAATTAATATTACAAAGAGTTTATGCCAAAGGCATTCCTCTGGGAGCTTCGATCGACAAAAAATCAATTTTGCCTGCCTGCAGCAAGAAGGTATTTCATAGTCTGCGGATGCTTCGTGCCTCAGAATGAAAGCTTATTTAAGGTTGTCGCACCTGAAATGTACTTCTGCTCTGTCGGGTATAAATTTTGATTTTGAAACCTTTATTAACGAATTCCTTGGCGTTTTACCGCAAAATAATTAAGTTACCCTGCGCAAACAAACCTAATTGTAGTGAATAGAAAAACAGATCGTTTTCGACTGAAGCGTAGGGAGATAACGAATAAATAATCTAGTTTAACCAACTTAATGAATAAAACACTCTCGCTAAAACAAGAAATTGCTTACGCCGCCGGTATGATTGGTTGGAGCACAATGACCAATATCATCATTGTAATGCTGCCATATTTTTATCTGCCACCAAGTAACGCCGGCTTACCCCCATTGGTACCGCAGCTTGTTTTTTTAGGATTGTTCAACATACTATCCATAATTGCAGCTTCAGGAAGATTAGTTGATGCGGTTTTCGATCCTTTTATCGCTTCTAAAAGTGACGCAAGCACCAACCCGAAGGGCAGAAGGATGCCCTTTATGAAATGGGCAATTATACCGGCAATCATTTTCTGTGGATTAGTTTTCTACCCAATACAAAAAAGCGAAAGTTTACACAATGCCTGGTGGCTAACCATAACACTTTGTTTATTTTTCGTTTCAGTCACCACTTACATTATTCCGTATAACGCCCTATTGGCTGAGGTAACAAATACGCCGAGACAAAAAGTTAAATTATCCAGTTACCAGCAAGTGGGCTTTGTGATCGGGATTATTCTATCTGCCTGCACCAATAATTTTGCTGATCTGGTTCAACAGCATTTTGCAATCACAAATCGAAGCGAGGCTGTACAAATAGCCATTTGGGGTTTATGTATTTTATCAGGACTGGTGATGTTATTGCCTGTTTTCTTTATTAACGAAAAAGATTTTTCCCTAGCTAAACCTACACATATTCCACTTTGGCCCGCGATTAAAAACACGTTTAAAAATAGCAATTTCAAATATTATCTTATCTCAGATTTTGCTTTTTATACGGCATTAAGTATAATTTCCAGCGGATTATTGTATTTCTGTACGGTTTTACTAGGCTTAGATGAATCGGAAGGTGGAAAATTCATGGGTGCAATGGTGATGGCTTCTTTACTTTTTTATCCGGTAGTTAATTTCGGATCGGCAAAAATTGGCAAAAAACCATTTGTTCTTGCTTCATTTGTGGTTCTTTGCTTAATCTTTGTCACTATCTTTTTTCTCGGGAAATTACCCCTTTTGCCACGTACTCAACTTTATATTTTAGTTCTTTCTGCTTCCTTTCCGTTAGCTGCATTGGGAATTTTACCCAACGCCATTTTGGCTGATATTGCTCAAAAAGATACTGTAGAAACTGGTGAAAACCACGAAGGGATGTTCTTTGCAGTGAAGTACCTATTTGTAAAATTAGGGCAAACGCTTGGAATAGCCATTTTTGCCATGCTTACCATCTACGGCAAAGACCCTGGAAATGATTTTGGTTTACGCTTAAATGGCATTGTAGGTTTTGGACTTTGTTTAATCGCTTTAATTTGCTTTAGCAGGTTTAAGGAAGAAAAATGATTGAATTAGAGGATGATTGAATGATAGAATAAACCATTCTTAAGTCGGTCAATCCATCCGAATCGTTCATTCAAAATTTAGTTGCTCTTCGCTGAATGAATCATTTAATAAGTCATTCAATCGAAATTCACTCCTTCAATCATTTTAATTTACTTATCTTTGCAGCGAAGCAGGAATAAGGGCTTGCCATTCTGAATGGCATATTCTCTCCGCAAGTTAGTCCTTCAACAATTGATTGTTCTAGCTTCTTCGATAAATATTACAGAAAAAAAACACATGTTATTCAAAGAATTAAACCTCATTGAGCCAATTTTAAAGGCACTTGAGAAAGAAGGTTATACTCAACCTACACCAATACAGGAGCAGTCCATACCCACAATATTAAAAGGAAAAGATTTATTAGGTTGCGCACAAACCGGAACGGGTAAAACCGCTGCTTTTGCCATCCCGATGTTGCAGTTATTGCACGAGAAACACATTAATACTAAAGCAACAAAAAATATAAAAGCTTTGGTTTTAACCCCTACGCGTGAGCTTGCCATTCAAATTGAAGAAAGTTTTAAAGCTTACGGAAGCAACCTTAATTTACGCAGACTGGTAATTTTTGGTGGTGTAAACCAACACTCGCAGGTGGAAGCTTTGCGTAAAGGTGTTGATATTTTAGTGGCTACCCCAGGCCGTTTGTTGGATTTAATGAACCAGGGTTTCATTAGTTTAAATACGATTGAACTTTTCGTTTTGGACGAGGCTGACCGTATGTTGGATATGGGTTTCATCCACGATGTGAAAAAGGTTGTGGCTAAATTACCTGCGAAACGCCAGACCTTGTTTTTCTCGGCTACCATGCCTGATGAAATTCAAAAATTGGCGAATACCATTTTATCTAGTCCTACAAAAGTGGAGGTTACACCAGTATCTTCTACCGCTGAAACCATCAACCAATCGATTTATTTTGTAGATAAGCCCGATAAAAAGAAACTTTTAATCCATTTGTTGGAAGATAAAGCGATTGAAACAGCTTTGGTATTTACCCGTACAAAACACGGTGCAGATCGTATTGTGAAAGATTTGGCACATGCTGGAATTAAAGCTGCTGCCATTCACGGAAATAAATCTCAGAATGCTCGTCAAAGGGCTTTAACAGATTTCAAAGATAGAAAAATCCGCGTTTTAGTGGCTACTGATATTGCTGCCCGCGGGATTGATATCGACCAGTTATCTCACGTTTTTAATTACGAATTACCCAATATTCCTGAATCTTATGTACATAGAATCGGTCGTACTGGTCGTGCGGGTGCAAATGGTATTGCGATTTCATTCTGCGATGCAGAAGAGAATGAGTATCTATTGGATATTCAGAAACTGATTAAAATTACTTTACCTGTTGTTGATAACCATCCTTACCCATTAACTTGGGAAAGTATGCTGGCCAAAAATCAGGTTAAACGTAAGCCACAAGCACAATCGAAAGGTGGCGGTGGTGGCAAAAGAGGTGGCGGTGAAGGAAACATGAGCGGCAAACCTCGTAATGCCAGTAACAACCGCAGGTTCGGCGGAAATAGAAATAAGGCTAAAGCATAGTCTAAGCTGAAAGAACAAAGCAGAAAGCCTAATGCTTTTTCTGGCGAATTACATATAATCCCGGGTTGTAAACTACAGCTCGGGTTTGTTTTTTGGGCCGTCGGCTAAAGCCAGACGGCAATGAATAGTAATATGTTAACATGAACAGTCGTCCTTCCTGCGTAGGCGGAAATCTTAAAAAACAAAAACCCTAAATTGAGTAGATCAATTCAGGGTTTTCCTATATAAACTTTACAAACAAGCTTTCCTCTTAGTTAAACCACCACGTTAATAATCTTTCCTTTTACGAAAATGATTTTTTTAGGCGCTTTGCCATCTAAAAATTTCTGGAAGTGCTCATCCGCTAATAAAATTGCTTCAACTTCTGGCTGCGCTAATGTTAAGTTCAAATTCAGGTTCATCTTCATTTTACCATTGATAGAAACCGGATATGCAAATTCATCCTCTACTAAATGTTTTGGATTGAAAATCGGGAATTCCGTGTGAGACAAGCTGCCCGCTTTATTACCCAATTGAATCCAAAGTTCTTCGCAAATGTGTGGAGCATAAGGCGACAAAATAATCACCATATCCTGTAAAATATTCCGCTTATTGCATTTTAAATCCGTTAACTCATTTACCGCAATCATGAAACTGGATACAGATGTATTGAAAGAGAACCGCTCAATATCATCCTGAACTTTCTTAATGATTTTATGAAGTGATTTCAATTCGGCTTTGGTCGGTTCAGCATCAGAAACAGTAAACTCCCAGGCTTCATTGTGGAACAATCTCCAGAATTTGCGCAAAAACTTAAATACGCCTTCAATGCCGTTTGTATTCCAGGGCTTACTTTGTTCCAGCGGACCTAAAAACATCTCATACATACGCAAGGTATCGGCTCCATAACGCTCAATCAAATCATCGGGATTAACCACGTTGAATTTTGATTTAGACATTTTTTCGACTTCAACACCACAAATATATTTTCCGCCTTCAAGAATAAATTCCGCATGAGCGTACTCTTCTCTCCAGGCTTTGAATTTATTTAAATCTAGCGTATCATTTTCTACGATGTTAACATCGACATGCAATGCTGATGTTTTATATTCTTTTCTAAGGCCCGCAGAAACGTAAGTATTAGTTGGCTTGCCATCGGCATCATTAATTCTGTATACAAAATTACTTCTACCCTGAATCATTCCCTGATTAATCAATTTTTTGAAAGGCTCTTCTTCTTTCGTGTAACCCAGATCTTTCAAAAACTTATTCCAGAAACGACTATATAGTAAATGGCCTGTTGCATGTTCTGAACCGCCAATGTACAAATCTACAGCCTTCCAGTATTCAATAGCTTCTTTTGAAGCGAAGTCGGCATTGTTGTTGGCATCCATGTAACGGTACCAATACCAGCTACTTCCTGCCCAACCCGGCATGGTGCTTAATTCATAATGCCCCCCCTCCTTCGGGCTCCAACCTTCCGCTCTGGCTAAAGGAGGTTCTCCGGTTTCTGTAGGTAGATATTTATCAATTTCCGGCAGGATCAAAGGCAGTTCTTCTTCATGGATCAAGTATGGCAAACCATCTTTAAAGTAAACCGGAATTGGCTCTCCCCAATAACGTTGGCGACCAAAAATCGCATCGCGCTGGCGGAAATTAACTTTCGCCTTACCCACTTTTTCTACTTCTAACCAGTTATTTAAAAACGGAACAGCTTCTTTATATGTCAACCCGTTAATGAAACCTGAATTGATATATTTCCCCTCTTTTGTTGGGTCAGCTTGTATTTCAATATCCTGCTGACCATCTAAAATCTGGATAATTGGCAAGCTGAAGTGCTTTGCAAATAACCAGTCGCGTTGATCGCCACTTGGCACACCCATTACCGCACCCGTTCCATAACCGGCAAGTACGTAATCGGCAATCCATAATTGAACCCGTTCGCCATTTACCGGGTTAATCACATAAGTACCAGTAAATGCACCTGAAACCGTTTTTGTATCCGCCATGCGGTCTAATTCTGATTTCTTTTTGGTTTGAGAAATATAATTCTCGATACCTTGTTTTTGTGTTTCGGTAGTTAGTTCGGCAACCCATTCGTGTTCTGGAGCCAATACCAAATAGGAAACGCCGAAAATAGTATCTACTCGAGTGGTGAAAACTTCAATTTGTCTATCGCTGCCTTCCACCTGGAACTTCACACTCGCACCAACGCTCTTTCCGATCCAGTTGCGCTGCATTTCCTTAATCGGTTCAGGCCAGTCGATGGTATCTAAACCTTGCAAAAGCCTATCCGAGTAAGCCGTGATTCTCATGCTCCATTGCATCATTTTCTTTTGCTCAACAGGAAATCCGCCACGCTCAGAAAAACCATCTTTCACTTCATCATTTGCCAAAACTGTTCCTAAAGCCGGGCACCAGTTTACGGTGCTTTCTCTCAGGTAAGTCATACGGTATTTTAACAACTCGACTTGACTTTCCTCGTCTGTAAAAGTAGCCCAATCACTCGGTAGGAAAGATTTCACATCCTCATCGCAAACCGCCTTAACATCAGCTGTGCCCGATGCATTGAATTTTTCAATCAACGTGGTGATGTCTTCTGCCCTATCATTTTCAATGTTATACCATGAATTGAATAACTGCATGAAAATCCATTGCGTCCACTTATAATAAGACGGCTCACTGGTACGCACTTCGCGGCTCCAATCAAAAGAAAAACCAATTTGGTCTAACTGCCGACGGTAAGTGGCAATATTTGCCTCCGTTGTAATAGCCGGGTGCTGACCAGTTTGGATAGCATATTGTTCTGCTGGCAAACCAAATGAATCGTAACCCATTGGATGCAAAACGTTAAAGCCCTTAAGGCGTTTATATCTCGAAAAAATATCTGATGCAATGTAACCCAGCGGATGACCAACATGTAATCCAGCTCCCGATGGATAAGGAAACATGTCTAACACGTAATATTTTGGTTTCTCAGAATGATTTTCGGCTTTGAATGTTTGATTGTCGGCCCAAAACTTCTGCCACTTTTTTTCTATTTCTTTGAATTGGTAATCCATTGCAAGTTTTAATTTTTAAAAGGGCGAAATTACGGAAATTAAGGGGTTTAGTGAAACATAATTTTTATCGCTTTTTGCCACATAACACACATATCATTGGATTTGATTTTTATACTTGCGTTCTTCATACTTTCTCGATTAAGAGATACGAAGCAAGCTATTTAGTGTAAAAAACCATGAATAAAGAAACTCACCAAATAAAAATGCGCCACTGATCTAAAACCAATGGCGCAAGCAAATAATCGGGGATTTAAGATTTTTTATCGTGTTAAAGAATAGATTTTAACAACGCTTGTTTTATCAAGTTTAGCAGTAAACTGCAATTGGTTTGTGGTCAACGCTGTAACAGTGCCATAATAATTACCTTCAGCAAAAGAGATATTTAACCTGTTATCAACGATAACGTAATTACCAATGGTTCTGTTACCCTTAATACTTTGTTCAACCTGATCATCATTATCTGCTTTGAAATCCATATAGTCGCCACTTAATCCTGTAATTGTACCGTTAACTTTACTTGGATCTGCCAGTGCATCAGCAGCCGTGTAGCCAGATACTTCTATCTTCGCTATGCTCCATCTACCTGTAACACGAGCTTTAACAGACTCGTCATCTTTCTTACACGAAAATAGAACAGAGATAAATACAATAAATAAACCGAGCAGGGTAATTTGTCTTTTCATTTGAATTTTAATTGGGTTATTAAGATAACGGCCTTTTAACAAAATTCGTACCGCACTGTAAAAATCATCAAAATTTTAAGGTATTAACTAAACTAAATATTGGCCTATACCGTTAATGATGATTATATTGGTGTTTGTCAGGTATAATTTATATTTTCGCAAAAACAAAAGAAAAATACATGGAAGAATTCGAAGTAAGTGACGCATCTAAGAAAACCAAAACCGTATACATCTCTACTATTATTAGTATTGCATTGGTTTTATTAATGCTCGGACTGCTTGGGTTGGTACTTGTACATGCCAAAAACCTATCAAACTATGTTAAAGAAAACATAGTTTTAAATATCATAGTAGACGAGGGTGCGAAAGAGGCGGATGTTTTGGCTTTCCAAAAAGAGTTGAATGCAAATAAAGCGGTTAAACAAACCCAATATGTAAACAAGGAGCTTGCTGCCAGAAATCTTACTCAGGATTTAGGAGAGGATTTTGTAAACTTCTTGGGCTACAATCCTTTAACATCAACCTTCGATGTGTATTTGAAAGCAGAATATGCCAATAACAAAAGTATAGATGGGTTGAAAGCCTCGATTTCAAAAAACCCCGTGGTTAAAGAGGTCGTTTATCAAAGCTCTTTAATTGATATGGTAAATAAAAATATCAATACTATTGGCTTGATTATTTTAGCTTTTGCAGCATTACTTTTAATAATTTCTATTGCATTGATAAACAATACGATAAGATTAGCTATTTATTCTCAAAGATTTTTAATTAAGAGTATGCAGCTAGTTGGTGCAACGAAAAATTTTATTCGACGTCCTTTCTTATTATTTGCTGCACTACATGGTTTAATAGCAGCGTTCATTGCGATCATTATTTTATTGGCTACCTTAATATATGCCAGAAAAGAAGTGCCTGAAATTATCATTTTAAACAACTACAAAGAATTTGGTTTTGTATTTGTTGCTTTAGTAATTATAGGCATATTTATAACAGGCATTAGTACCTGGTTTGCAGTGAGCAGATATTTACGCTTAAAATCTTATAACCTTTACAGATAATGGCATTAGAGAAAAAAACAAATCCGATTGCAAAGGATGTGAAAAACGAGTTGGTTTTTACGAAAAAAAATTATCAATTATTGTTAATTAGTATGGCTATTGTCGTTCTTGGCTTCATTTTAATGATGGGTACAACAGGCGACATTTACGATTTTAGAAGAACATTACTTGCTCCTTTAGTGGTGTTATTTGGTTTTGCCTTCGGCATTTACGCTATTTTAAAAAAATAATTTGTTCATTACAGACTACCATACCGAAAACGCTTAATAAATTAAGCGTTTTCTACATTTCCGCACTACCCAAAACCTATGAACTATTTTCAAGCCATTATCCTTGCCGTCATTGAAGGATTAACTGAGTTTTTACCGGTATCAAGCACAGGCCACATGATTATCGGCTCCTCATTTATGGGGATAGCCAGCGATCCTTTCGTAAAACTATTTACTGTTGCTATTCAGTTGGGGGCTATCTTATCAGTTGTAGTTTTGTACTTCAAACGCTTTTTCAAATCAATAAACTTCTACGTCAAACTTGTTGTTGCTTTCATCCCTGCCGCTGTTTTTGGCCTTTTGCTAAGTAAGAAGATAGATGAACTTTTAGAAAGTCCGATGGCAGTTGGTATATCACTCTTGGTGGGTGGTATAATTTTGCTTTTTGTTGATAAGTGGTTCGATAAACCAACCATTAATGAAGAAGAAGAGATTAATTATTTAACCGCTTTAAAAATCGGATTTTTTCAGTGCATCGCCATGATACCCGGGGTTTCACGCTCTGGAGCCACTATTATTGGTGGTATGACTCAAAAATTAAGCAGAAAAGTAGCGGCAGAATTTTCATTCTTTTTAGCTGTTCCAACCATGTTTGCTGCCACCGCAAAAAAACTTTTAGATTTTTATCAGGATGGTCATACCATTACCCAGGAGCAAACCAATTTACTTATTGTTGGTAACGTAGTTGCTTTTATTGTAGCACTTCTGGCGATTAAAAGTTTTATTGGGTATTTAAATAAACACGGTTTCAAAATGTTTGGCTGGTATAGAATTGTTGCAGGTTTAATCATCATCATCCTGCTAATGACTGGCCATAACTTAGAAATAATTTAATCTGTATCTTTGCGCAAAAAAAGATTTGTGAGTACAGAAAATTCAAAGTTTAGAGATTTCAATTTTGCAGAAGGTGAACTGCTTCTAATTAATAAACCATACAAGTGGACATCCTTTGATGTGGTTGGCAAAATTCGTAATTCTTTAAAACCTCTAAAACTTAAAGTTGGCCACGCAGGCACACTAGATCCATTAGCAACAGGCCTGCTGATTATATGCACCGGCAAATTAACCAAGCAAATAGATACCTTTCAGGCAGAAGAAAAAGAATATACCGGTACCATGATTTTAGGTGCCACCACCCCTTCTTTTGATATGGAAACGGAGGTTGATGAAACTTTCGACATTAGCAAAATTACAGAAGATGAAATCTATGCAGCATGTAAGCCGTTTATTGGCGATATAGAACAATATCCACCAGCACATTCAGCGGTAAAAGTTAATGGAGAACGTTTATACGTAAAAGCAAGATTAGGAGAAGAAGTAGAATTGCGAAAACGTTTTGTTACCGTCCCTGAGTTTGAAATTACCCGTATCGAACTGCCAGAAGTAGATTTCAGAATTGTTTGCAGTAAAGGCACATACATACGTTCGCTCGTTTCCGATTTCGGGAAACAGCTCAACAATGGCGCCTATTTATCAAAACTCACCCGCACACGTAGTGGAAACTTTTTGCTTTCCGATTCATTTGAGGTTTTAGAACTCGTTAATTATATTCGCAGTAAGAAGGAAGAGCCAAAAACCGAACCTCAACTATGAACAACATTAAAAACCGAAACACCAGATTTGTAAAAGAATTCTTTTTAATCGTTGCTGGTGTAACTTCAGCCTGTTTTGGTTTGAAAAGCTTTTTAATGCCAAACGAATTTATTGATGGAGGTGTTACAGGTATTTCGCTATTGGTAAGCACCTTAACCAAATGGAATTTATCTTACCTCATTGCCATCATCAACATTCCATTCGTAATTTTAGGCTACAAACAAATAGGCAAAGGTTTTGCCATTAAAACAGCCATTGCCATTGCAACATTGGCCGTAGCATTGATTATTGTTCCGTTCCAGCCCATTACTCACGATAAATTATTGATTGCATTTTTTGGTGGTTTGTTTCTAGGCGGAGGAATTGGTTTGGCTATGAGAGGCGGTTGCGTAATTGATGGTACAGAAGTTTTGGCGCTTTACATCAGTAAAAACAGCATTTTAACGGTGGGCAATATCATCCTGATTTTAAACATCATTATCTTTGCGTTTGCCGCTTATTTCCTCAACATCGAAACGGCGCTTTACGCCATTTTGACCTACCTTTCTGCATCAAGTACGATCGATTTTATTGTGAATGGTTTGGAGCAATACACTGGCGTCACCATTATTTCCGAGCACCAGGAAGAAATTAAAGCCTATATTATCAACGATATGAAGCGTGGTGTGACCATTTACAAAGGCGAAGGCGGCTATGGCGAAAAGAAAGATCTCGATATTATTTTTACCGTAGTAACGAAGTTAGAAATGAGCAAATTACAATCGGCCATCAGGCAAATCGATGCAGATGCGTTCGTTATTCAGCAACAAATTGCCGATTTAAAAGGCGGTGTAGTGAAACGCCATGCATTACATTAAAATATAAATAATAATTCGGGCATGCCCCCAAGCTGCGCAAGGGGTCGCGCTGTACGCTAAATCTTTTCTGTCATTGTCATCCTAAAAATCAAATATCAGCAAACAAAAAAGTATACCGCTTCCATCCCTCATGCAAAACCCATAACCATAAAACATTCCCATTGAAAATATACCACAACCTTTCAGACTTTCAAAAACTGGATAATGCCGTAGTTACCATTGGCACTTTTGATGGGGTACATTACGGCCATCAAAAAATCATCAAACAATTGGTTGCCAAAGCCAAAGCCGACAAAGGTGAAAGTGTTATTTTAACCTTTTTTCCGCATCCAAGAATGATTATCGATCCTGAAAATCAGGATCTGAAGATGATTAACACCATCAACGAGAAAGCAGAAATCTTAAGAAGTTTAGGTGTAGATCATTTAATTATCACCCCTTTTACTAGAGACTTTTCGAATCAAACGCCTGATGAGTACATCAAAAATACGCTAGTTGAAAACATCGGAACCAAACATATTATAATTGGATACGATCATCGCTTTGGAAAAGACCGATCTGGCAACTTAACCGACTTAAAAGCTGCCGGAATCCATTTCGGCTTCACCGTAGAAGAAATTAAAGAGCAGGATATTCACGATGTTGCAGTGAGTTCGACTAAAATCCGCCAGGCACTTTTAGCTGGTGATGTAAGCTTAGCCGCCGATTACTTAGGTTATCCGTTCTCAATTTTCGGCAGAGTAATCAAAGGCGATAAAATTGGCAGAACGATAGGCTTTCCAACGGCAAACCTATTTGTTGAGGAAACCTATAAACTTATTCCTGGTGATGGAATCTATGCAGTGACAGTGGAAATAAGTGAGGAGTTTGAAGAAGAAGGAAGTGTAGATTCAGAATGCAGACCCCGGACTTCGGACTCCAGACTTCGGACTTTCAAAGGTATGGCTTACATCGGCCAGCGGCCCACCATAAATGGCATGACCAGAAATATCGAGGTTAACATCTTTGATTTCGACCAGGAGATTTACGGACAGGATATCAAAATGAATTTTCTTAAATTTCTACGCCACGATGTAAAGTTTACCGGGCTTGAAGCATTAACGTTACAACTTCATCAAGACAAAGAAGCTACACTCGCATTTTTTGCATCATCTGCATCAATTTAAAAAAATAAATCCTCTAAAAAAAGCCTCAATTCGTTATATTAGCAGCAATGAGGCTTTTTTACATCATCATATTCTTTTGTATACCTTATCATTTTGTGAGTGCAGCATCACAAATAAAAACAGATTATGCTGTAATTAAATCCACGCCTACAAGTTTTCAGCCTTATTATGGTCAGGTTAAATTCCATCAGCAAACGGCAATGGAAAACGAAAGTATTGAAAAGGATCTCCTCAACAATTACCAGCATCAAAATTTCACCGGCATATTATCGCTATTATTTTTCACTACTATTTTTTTGAAGTTCTATTTTTTTATTTCCAAAAAAATAGTACAAACTATCAGGCAAAATTATTGGTATTCGTTTAAAATGCTTTACCCAAAACATGTGTTTTGGTAAGTAAGTTGGCAATTCGTCAAAACCGAAAGTCCAATTTATTCAAGTGTAAATACACTTGAAAATTATTTTAACTCCCATCATTATCAATGCATTTACCAGATTTAATAGCCGATTTAGGATTAATACTTGCCGCAGCAGGAATAACAACGCTCATATTTAAAAAAATAAAACAACCCTTAGTATTAGGTTACATCCTGGCGGGGCTATTGGTTGGCCCACACCTTGATTTTTTTCCTTCAGTAACAGATACGAAGAGCATCAACATTTGGGGAGAAATTGGAGTAATCTTCTTGCTGTTTAGTTTGGGATTAGAATTCAGTTTCAAGAAGTTGGTCAAAGTTGGCGGCTCGGCTTCCATTACTGCTGTTGTAGAGGTTGTTTTTATGTTGCTTATTGGTTTTTCTGCAGGCAAGTTAATGGGCTGGAAAACGATGGATAGTATATTTTTAGGCGGTATACTTTCTGTTTCATCAACCACAATTATAATTAGGGCATTTGAAGAACTCGGTGTAAAGCACAAAAAGTTTGCTGGTTTGGTTTTCGGTGTGTTGATTGTAGAAGATTTAGTGGCCATTTTATTGCTGGTTTTACTATCAACCTTAGCAGTAAGTCAGCAATTTGCAGGGAGCGAAATGCTCATTTCAATTTTGAAACTTGCCTTTTTCCTGGTGCTTTGGTTTTTAGGTGGAATCTTTCTTATTCCAACGTTTTTAAAGGCCACCAGAAAATTAATGAATGATGAAACGATGCTAGTGGTTTCACTGGCACTTTGCTTAGTAATGGTTTTGCTTGCAGTTAAAGTGGGCTTTTCTCCAGCTTTAGGGGCCTTTATTATGGGCTCAATTTTAGCAGAAACAACACAGGCCGAGAAAATAGAGCATCTTACAAAATCAGTTAAAGATTTATTCGCAGCGGTGTTTTTTGTATCTGTAGGCATGCTCATTGACCCAAAAATTTTGGTTGATTATGCTTTGCCAATTGTTATCGTAACGATGGCTACCATTCTAGGTAAGTTTTTAAGCTCAAGTCTAGGCGCTTTATTATCTGGTCAGCCGCTCAAAACATCGGTACAAGCCGGAATGAGTTTGGCGCAAATTGGAGAGTTTTCTTTTATCATTGCCACTTTAGGCCTCACACTTAAAGTAACCAGCGATTTTCTCTATCCTATCGCCGTAGCAGCATCGGCGATTACTACGTTCACAACACCATACCTCATTAAATTATCAGAACCTTTTTATCAGTTCCTAACCAGAATTTTGCCAAAGAAATGGATTGATGGGATATCAAGGTACAGTTCCAGTACAGCTGGAATTACCACTTTAAGCGACTGGAAAATCCTGCTGCGCAGTTATGCGTTTAACACCATTATACACTCGGTAATTATCATTGCGGTTATCTTTTTAGCTTCGCGATATGTGCAACCATTTATCGCTAAAAACGTGGTTAATGGTTTAAAATCTACCATCATTAGTTTAGTTGCATCGTTCATTCTAATGGCTCCGTTCTTATGGGCATTGTCAATCAGAAGGATACAGAAAACCGCTTATTCTCATTTGTGGTTAAACAAGAAATATACCCGTGGACCATTGATTGCCATCGAAGTATTTAGAATTGCACTCGGAATATTTTTTGTCGGTTTTTTGATGTATGAATTTTTCGACACCTGGGTTGCCGCTGGAATTGCATTAGCCTTAATTGTGTTGATGATGGTCATATTTTCACGCAAACTTCAATCCTTCTACAATAAGTTAGAAAAACGTTTCATGCTAAATTTGAATGCGAGAGAAAACCAAAAGCCTGATATTTTACCTTGGGATACCCACTTAACGGAAATTAAGGTATCACCGGAATCGAATGTGGTTGGAAAAACGCTTTCAGAACTAATGATTAGGGAAAAGTACGGGGTAAATATTGCCCTGATTGAACGTGGTAGAAACAACATTCCAACGCCTGGCCGCGATGAGAGACTTTACCCGAATGATAATTTATTATTAATTGGAGCTGACGATCAGCTTGCTTCAGTAAAAGCACTCCTTGATGTGGATATACCCCATCATGAAGAAGAAAAATCTTTCCCCGATAAGGAAATGACACTGCAGAAGGTGATTGTCAATACCGAATCACCGGTGTATGGCTTAAGCATTCGAAATGCTGGCATCAGGGAAAAAGCACAAGCATTAATTGTTGGCATTGAACGGGGTAGTGAACGCATTTTAAATCCTTCATCCGATTTCATATTTGATAACGGAGACGTCATTTGGATTGTGGGGAACAATAAGAAAATTAAGGAGGTAATATAAACCTAAAATTGAGCGTGTTAATTTGGAGCACAGTGGATCAGTTATAATATTATTTCTTTTGCTTCAAACTTCCGACTATTGACTTAGGACTTATTTTTCTATATTCGTGTATAACCTAACCTATGAAAGTTGATAGAGAAAAGAGTGAATTTTTAGATGATATGATTGAACAGTGGCAAACCACTGGCTTAATTACTGAAGACACTGGCAGCAAACTTCGCAAAAGCTATGAGGCTAAAAATTTTGATTGGTTGCGTTTAGCTCAGTATGCTTTTTGGGTTGCCCTTGCTTGCGGGTTTATCGCACTCGGTTCATTATTAATAGATAATTCCATCCTCAACTATCTTAAAAGGGTTTACAACACACCGAATATTGTTATTGCAATTGTTTCAGGAGGTCTGGCCGCCTGGCTTTACCTGCTAGGATTTAGAAGAAAAAAGAAAGTGGCTCATTTAAAGTTTAGCAATGAGGCCATCGTATTTTCAGCCATATTACTTACAGCAAATGCCATTGCCTATTTCGGAAAAGCAATGGATAATGGTTCTGGAAATTTTTCAATTTTAATCTTAATATCCGTTTTCATTTATGGGGGATTGGGATACTTTTTCCATTCGCGGCTCATCTGGGTTTTCGCATTAATCTCTTTAGGCGCCTGGTTTGGAACAGAAACTGGTTATTTAAGCCGTTGGAATTATTATTTTCTGGGGATGAATTATCCTTTGCGCTTCGTTGTATTTGGAGCGGCACTAACTGCAGCGTCTTTCATCATGAAAGCATTGCCCAAAACACAACATTTCTTTCAGGCAACTTACATTGCCGGAATGGTTTACTTGTTTGTCTCACTTTGGGCATTATCCGTTTTCGGGAATTTTGCCAGCTTAGAAGAATGGTATTCGGTAAGGCAATTAAGCTTATTCTATTGGGCATTAATTTCGGCAATAGTCTGTGTAGCAAGCACCCTATTTGGCTTAAAATATCATGATGCTATTGCCCGTGAATTCGGGATCACCTTCTTATTCATTAACCTCTACACCCGTTATTTCGAATACTTCTGGGATAGCTGGCATAAAGCGTTGTTCTTCTCGGTACTTGCAGCATCCTTTTGGTTAATCGGCAGAAAAGCCGAGAAAATTTGGAACGTTGAGTTTTTGAAATAGGAATAAATACGGGTTATACTCAAAAAACCAATTCTACGGCTTGTTCAATATTTTGCAGCGCAAAAGACAGTGAAACATGGGTTACAGTAGTCCCGCCCATACTACCTGTCTACCGCAAGAAGGCAATCTTTCGATTTAAGTTGAAGTAAGATGAAAGTTTTGAGCAATCAAAAGTATTTTCGTTATGCCCGGGCTATTTAGTTTAATTCAGAACTATTTTGGTGGGTTCTATGCACAACGTTGTATTTAAACCCGACATAATCGAACACGGAACGCAGTGAAGTAAAGTGTTTGGCGGGACTGGAAGCCGCCATTAAAACAGCGCTTTCATTTCTAAATAATTAAATTTAAACTGAAGGGGTCTGAGAACCTCCAAGATCATTACAGCTAACTTGGCAATGAAATAGTTTCCTCTATAACAAAACCACTAATTGTTTAATTACCAAATAAGCGGCCAGCACGTATAAAAATATGGCTATCGATTTATTGATGATCAGACTGCTTAGAGCAAATTTTTCCTGAATAAAAGTGGCAAAATGCGCATAAACATATAATGCTACTGCAGAACCCACACCAGAACCTAAGCTAAAAATAATCAGCGAAAGGTAATCGGTCTCAATCCATTCGTGCAAGATTACATAGTTGCCGAAAAATAGCCAAAAAGGAATTTGTACTGGATTTAAAACACCTAATATTAATCCGTAAAGTACACTACCACTGCGCTTGTCCTCTTTTTTATTGCTGGTAATAGGTACTTTTTTTCTGTTTACCCATGTGATTGTGCCCATGGTAATAAACATCAAAATCATAAAGCAATCTACTAATGTGCCTAACCTTACTTCACTTACGGCCTCATTAGGATTGATGTCGCTCATTGCCCAGCGGGCAAAACGCATCATTCCAAATGTAAAAAAAACCTCTACGCAAGAGAAAGAAAGGATGAAATACCAAACCTGGCGCATACCTTTATTTATGGCGAGTTGCGCAACCGTGAGGTTGATATTACCAGGAGGAATATACCCCATGGCGTTGAGAAGAATGCCTATAAAAAAGGTGAGAAAAAGCATTGCCGAAATTATGGATTTAAATTCAA
Source organism: Pedobacter sp. MC2016-05 (assembly GCF_026239735.1). Lineage (GTDB taxonomy): Bacteria > Bacteroidota > Bacteroidia > Sphingobacteriales > Sphingobacteriaceae > Pedobacter. Next base: position 91,644 of record NZ_JAPIVT010000003.1, on the reverse strand, counting down.
ATGCGATGCTAAATATTTTCCTGTATAAGAAGTCTTTTCTTTCACCAAATCTTCAGGGATACCCTCAAAAACAACTTTACCTCCACCATCTCCACCTTCCGGACCGATATCGATCACCCAATCGGCACACTTAATCATATCCATATTGTGCTCAATCACCAAAATAGTGTTTCCCTGCTCTATCAACGTATTTAAAGCCTTTAATAGCTTTTTGATATCGTGGAAGTGTAAACCCGTAGTGGGCTCATCAAATATGAATAGTGTTTTGCTGGCGTTATTTCCTTTAATTAGAAATGAAGCCAGTTTAATCCGCTGGGCTTCACCACCTGATAAGGTATTAGATGATTGGCCTAAATGAACGTAACCCAAACCAACATCAACCAAAGGGTTTAACTTATTAAGAATTTTAGATTCATCTTTAAAGAAATCCACAGCCTCATCGATGGTCATATCCAAGATTTCCGAAACATTTTTCTCTTTATAAACTACATCCAAAACCTGCTGCTTAAACCGTTTTCCTCCGCAAGCCTCGCATGGCAAATAAATATCTGCCATAAACTGCATTTCGATTTTCACCTCACCCTCACCCTGGCAAACATCGCAACGGCCACCTTCTACATTGAAAGAAAATGCTGCTGGCTTTAATCCAGCTGCTTTTGCCGATGCCAAACCAGAAAATAGAGCACGGATATCATCCCAGGCCTTTACATACGTTACGGGATTAGATCGGCTTGAACGGCCAATTGGATTTTGATCAACCATTTCTACGGCACTGATCAAATCATAATTACCAAAAATCCCATCGTAAGCTCCGGTTTGTTCGCCAGCATAATTTCCAATGGCTTTCTGCAAAGCAGGATATAAAATCTTTTTAACCAAACTGGTTTTACCAGAACCTGAAACTCCACTAACCGCAGTGAAAACACCCAAAGGAAATTTAACATCAATATTTTGAAGGTTGTTTTCTCTGGCACCTTTAATAAGGATATGATCTTTCCACTTCCGGCGTTTTTCTGGGATGGCTATTTTTTCTGCCCCCGATAAATAGCGTCCGGTTAAACTGTTTTTATCTTTTAATATTTCTTCGTAATTCCCGCTAAAAACAAGGTTACCGCCGTGGGTTCCCGCCTCCGGACCGATGTCAATAATATAATCGGCAGCCCGCATCATTTCTTCTTCGTGTTCTACAACTAGAACCGTATTACCAACGTTTCTGAGGGAAATTAATACTTCAATCAGTTTATTCGTATCTCGTGGATGCAAACCAATACTTGGCTCATCCAAAACATAAATAGAACCGACTAAGCTACTTCCCAAAGAAGTTGCCAAATTAATTCTTTGCGATTCTCCTCCTGATAAGGTATTTGATAAGCGATTTAAGGTTAAATAACCTAAACCAACATTATTTAAATACAGAAACCGGTTATCAATTTCGGCTAGCAAACGTTTAGCTACCTTAGCATCAGTAGCGTTTAATTTTAACTCGTTGAAGAAAACTAAAGCTTTTGCTAAGGGCATTAAAACGACATCGATAATCGATTTTTCTGCAATCTTTACATAAGATGCATCCTTGCGCAAACGTGATCCTTTACATTCTGGGCAAGTGGTTTTTCCGCGGTAGCGAGACAACATTACCCGGTATTGAATTTTATAGGTCTGTTCTTCCAGCTCCTTAAAAAAAGCATCAAGGCCAGCAAAATATTTATTGCCCGTCCACAGTAAACGTTGCTCTTTCTCAGTTAGCTGACTGAAAGGACGATGTATGGGAAAATCGAATTTTGGAGAAGCTTTAATAAAGTTCTGCAACCAAACACTCATCTTCTCTCCTCTCCATGGCGCTATTGCATTATCAAAAACGCTTTTGCTCTTATCAGGAATGACCAAATCTTCATCAATACCAATTACATTTCCATAACCTTCACAGCGCTTACATGCACCATAAGGATTATTAAAAGAGAAAAAATTTGGTGTTGGCTCCTCGAACTTCATTCCGTCAAGCTCGAAGCGATCGCTGAAATGCTTGGTTTTACCATTAGCTTCGACATCACAATCACCCTTACCTTCAAAAAAAGCAGTTTGAACAGAATCGGCTAAACGGCTTAAAGTTTCTTCTTCTTGGGTAGCAACTATTCTATCAATTAAAATCTGAACCGTTTTATCATCGGTTAATTCGGCATCTTTGAAATCAGCATCATCTAATACAGATTCAATTTTTAAAATTTTATCTTCAATAAGTACCCGTAAAAAACCCTTTTGCAATAAAATAGCAAGTTCTTCTTTTATCGTGCGATTGTTATGTGGGTATAAAGGACAAAATATTGTTACAGTGGTATCTTCAGGCAAAGCGCTCACATAATCAACCACGGTACTAACCGAATCTTTTTTTACTTCATTTCCTGAAATTGGGGAAATCGTTTTCCCGATCCTCGAAAAAAGAAGTTTCAAATAATCGTATATTTCTGTGGAGGTACCCACAGTAGATCGAGGATTAGAAGTAATTACCTTTTGTTCAATGGCAATGGCGGGAGCAATACCTTTAATATAATCTACATCAGGCTTATTCATCCTACCCATAAATTGGCGGGCATAAGAAGATAAACTTTCTACATATCGGCGTTGTCCTTCTGCGTATAAAGTATCGAAAGCCAGAGAAGATTTTCCCGAACCAGACATGCCAGTAACCACGACCAGTTTATTTTTAGGTATGGAAACATCAATGTTTTTCAGGTTGTGCACACGAGCACCTTTTATAATAATATTTTTATGCGGATCTTTTTCGGCTTCTTTTTTGCTCATGTATGGTTATGATTTTAAATATAACCCATAGAATACTGTTGGGTTTTTAAAACATACAAAAATAAGGTACTGATGCGGTTAATTTATTTTTTAACATTTTATTTTTTGTTTTTTGATAAAAAAATAACTTTCTTTGAATATTAACAACCTCAGAACCAAACTAACACAATCTAAAAAACATAGGAGAGACGCTATAGAAATTAAACTTCTACAAATTAATTTTTAGCAAACAGTACGGGATTTAGTGTAGGTAAACCTATGAATTTACAATCATACAGTGACCAAGACCTTGTAAAGTTATACATTGCAGGGGATGAGAATGGGCTACAAGAACTTTTAAGAAGGCATAAAAGTAAAATTTATACTTCCATCTATTTATTGGTAAAAGATCAATATTTAGCTGAAGATATTTTTCAAGATGCTTTTATAAAAGTAATTAATACGCTTCGTTCGGGAAGATATAATGAGGAGGGCAAGTTTCTGCCTTGGGTAATGCGTATTGCTCATAATTTAGTTATTGATTATTTCAGAAAAGAAAAAAGAACTCCAATCATTACGAGTTCTGATGGGATGGATGTATTCAATATGCTACACTTTTATGACGAAAGTGCAGAGGAAAAAATGTTACGCGATCAAACCCACAAAGATTTGAAAGAAATGATCCATTTACTGCCTGATGAGCAAAAAGAAGTGCTTTTAATGCGGCATTATGCAGATCTGAGTTTTAAAGAAATAGCTGACTTAACAGATGTAAGCATTAATACTGCCCTTGGGCGTATGCGTTATGCACTGAGCAACCTGCGCAAAATGCTTAAAACTAAAGAGATGACTTACAAAGGGTAATAAAAAAGTTACATTAAAAATTTTAGGGCTCGAAATAAAGCATCTGAACTATCGTTAAGTTTATAAACTTATCACATTTAGTTGCTTATGACAAAAACCTCTACATCAAAAAACAATGTAAATTTACCAACTCACAGTATGTTTCAGCCTAAAACTGATATTGAATCTGACGCGGAAATCGATTTATTTTACGATCAAATCAAAAGTAAATTAGATCGTCTGGCTAAAAATCCTCAAGATGAAACCATCAACAAGATTTTAGCATATAGTAAATCGAAGTAAATTTTACACCAGCCCAAAGCTGCCTTTCATAAAAGGCAGCTTTTTTTTAGGCAGGAATTTTAACAAATTTTTCTATTCGTTCATCACTTAACTTATAGTCTATTTTCCATTTCCTTACTTTCTATTTCCTGATTCCCATTCCCATTTTCCTTTTCCAAACCCCCTTTTCTTTTTTACATTTCATTAACTCAAAAACACCTACCTTTACATAGTGTAATTTTAACACTAAGCACAGGTATGAATAAGAACTTACTACCACTCACCCTAGGAGGATTAGGCATTGGCATAACAGAGTTTGTGATGATGGGCCTGCTACCAGATATCGCAAAAGACCTAAAAGTTACCATTCCACAAGCCGGACATTTGATTTCTGCCTATGCCTTAGGAGTAGTGATTGGTGCGCCCCTATTAATAATGATTGCCGGGAAATATCCACCAAAAAAAATATTAATGGCTTTGATGATCATGTTCACTGCCTTTAATGCATTCTCGGCTTTTGCACCAACTTTCGACACTTTGTTTATTGCCAGATTGCTTTCTGGATTGCCACATGGGGCATTTTTTGGTGTAGGGTCGGTAGTTGCAAGTAGAATTGCAGAAAAAGGTAAGGCGGCTCAGGCTGTTTCGTTAATGTTTATGGGTTTAACCCTTGCAAATATCTTAGGTGTTCCGCTGGGTACTTTTATAGGCCATAACTTTTCCTGGCGAATTTCATTTGCCGTTGTGGTGCTGGTGGGTTTAGTTACCTTATTAAGCTTAAAACTTTGGCTGCCGGCATTAGAAGCTGCTAAAAACAGGGATTTAAAAGCTGAATTAAGTTTTTTCAAGAAGAGGGAAGCATGGATTATTATCATGATGATCTCAATTGGTACTGGCGGCTTATTTACCTGGTATAGTTACATTGCCCCTTTAATGACGGATGTAGCAGGCTTTTCTGCCGATGCGGTAACGTATATATTAATGCTCGCTGGCGTAGGGATGTTGGTTGGAAATTACATTGGCGGAATATTAGCCGATAAGTTTTCTCCTGCCAAAGCCTCAGCTGCATTACTTCTGGCTATGGCCATAACTTTAACCATTGTACATTATATCTCCTTTAGTCAACCCTTGGCTTTAATAATGACTTTTATTACAGGAGCAGTTGCATTTGCACTTGCTGCGCCAATCCAAATGTTGATGATACAATCAGCGACGGGATCAGAAATGCTGGCCGCTTCGGCGAGTCAAGCCAGTTTTAACATCGGAAATGCATTGGGCGCCTTTTTTGGCGGTTTACCTTTAGTTTACGGATTTGATTATACCTCCCCCGCCTATGTTGGTGCAGCAATGGCTTTGGTCGGTGCATTTTTCGCCATTTGGCTGATCAAAAGTAAAGCCACAAAAGGTCTTGCTTCATCGAAAGAAAAATACGCGATGATGCATTAATCTTTTGGCTCGCGAGTAAAAGGATCAATTTCTATATTTGCTCATGCTAAAGAAAGAACGTTATAAACTTTTTGTAGAGCACTTTTCAGCAAAGCAGCCCGATGCAGAAACCGAACTACATTACAATAATCCTTATCAGCTTCTTGTTGCCGTAATTCTTTCGGCTCAATGCACAGATAAGCGAGTAAATATGGTTACCCCCGCCCTTTTTCAACGATTTCCAAATGCGAAAACACTGTCTGAAGCTACTCCAGATATTGTATTTGATTACATCAGAAGTATCAGCTATCCAAACAACAAAGCCAAACATCTTGTAGGTATGGCCAATATTCTGGTAAATGAGTTTAATGATGTTGTTCCATCGGGAATAGATGATTTGCAAAAAATGCCAGGAGTTGGACGTAAGACTGCCAATGTAATTGCATCGGTAATTTATAATGCACCGGCAATGGCTGTCGATACACATGTTTTTCGTGTAGCAAACAGATTGGGATTAACTAACGGGAAGACGCCTCTGGCAGTAGAGAAAGACTTGGTTAAACATCTTCCACAACAGGACATACACATTGCGCACCATTGGCTAATTCTTCACGGCCGCTATGTTTGCGTGGCCCGAAGTCCGAAATGTGATGTTTGTGAAATTACCTACATTTGCAGGTATTTTGAACGTCTAACGGCGAAAAATGAGCGGGAAAAGCACGAAGCTTAAAATATTTTATAATTACTATTGACATTAGCTAAAAAAAAACTAACTTAGCTAAATATTTTAGTAAATAGTTGTAGACATTACACGCATATTAGCTCATAATTCAATTATATTTACGAAATCAAATCACAAGAAAATGGCAAGCGCAAACCCCGACAAATTAAAAGCTTTACAGCTTACTTTAGATAAATTAGAAAAATCGTATGGTAAAGGTACCATAATGAAACTCGGCGATACGGCTATTGAACCCATAGATTTTATTTCTACGGGGTCAATCAGTTTAGATATTGCTTTAGGCATTGGTGGTATTCCGAAGGGAAGAGTAATCGAAATTTATGGCCCGGAATCATCTGGTAAAACGACATTAGCTACCCATATCATTGCAGAAGCGCAGAAAAAAGGTGGCATAGCGGCTTTTATTGATGCGGAACATGCATTCGACCAATTTTATGCTAAAAAACTCGGCGTAGATACTGATAATCTTTTAATTTCTCAGCCTGACAACGGCGAGCAGGCATTAGAAATTGCTGATAACCTGATTCGCTCGGGAGCAATTGATGTAATCGTGATTGACTCCGTTGCTGCATTGGTTCCAAAAAGTGAAATTGAAGGCGAAATGGGTGACAGTAAAATGGGCTTGCATGCCCGTTTGATGAGCCAAGCATTACGTAAGTTAACTGGTACCATTTCAAAAACAGGCTGCTGCTGTATTTTCATCAATCAATTGCGTGATAAAATCGGTGTGATGTTCGGTAACCCAGAAACAACTACGGGTGGTAATGCGTTAAAATTTTATGCTTCAGTACGTTTAGATATACGCCGTATTTCCCAAATTAAAGATTCTGATGAGGTTTCTGGTAACCGTGTTAAAGTTAAGATTGTTAAAAACAAGGTAGCACCACCTTTCCGTATTGCAGAGTTTGACGTAATGTTTGGTGAAGGTATTTCGAAAAATGGCGAAATTGTGGATTTAGGTGTTGATTTTGGTATTATAAAGAAAGCAGGTTCTTGGTACTCGTACGGAGATACTAAATTGGGTCAAGGTAGAGATGCCGTTAAGCAACTTTTAAGTGATAACCCGGAATTAGCAGAAGAATTGGAAATTAAGATTAAAGCCGAAGTAACCGGCGATAAATTGGAAGAAAAATAATTTCGATACTCAAGAAATAATAAGCGCTTTGTTAGACAAAATCTGGCAAAGCGCTTTTTTATGATATCGTGGCAATATTTTTAGCCCTGGCTAAAAACTGCGTTAAAATCTTTTGTTACGTAAACAATTACCAATAAGGCTGCAATTACCAAAGCACCTAAAATAATTACTCCCCAACTTCCGCTTAATTTATTTTTATCTTTTCTGATCAAATAATATAACAGCCCAATAAGCGGTACTGCACAAACAATCCAAAATATTAATGATGCTCCAGTCATAAAAAAAGTTAAAAGTGTAAAGTTAAATAATCAGATCAGGATTTTCAAAATTCAAGAATAAGACATAGAGGGCCAACCTCAAAATGTTTATTTATTCAAAACTACATCCATGTAATCAAATAATTTGTGTAATCATCTTATTAAAATTCCATTCTCGCTTTCGGAGACACCTCTTGGCCAACAAAGTCGTTAACCGAAAACTTTTGGTATCCGGCAATGGCAATCATTCCGGCATTATCAGTACAATATTGAAATGCAGGAATATAAACCTTCCAGCCCAATTCATCAGCGGTTTGCTGCAGGCCATCTCTTAATCCAGAGTTTGCAGAAACACCACCAGCTATTGCAATCTCATTGATATTAAATTGCTTTGCTGCTTTTTTAAGCTTGTTCAACAATATCTGAACAATGCTATGTTGAACAGATGCACAAATATCATTCAAATTTTCGGTAATAAAATTTGGATTCTCTATCTCCTGCTTTCTGATGAAATAAAGAATGGAGGTTTTGAAACCACTAAAACTAAAATTTAAATCAGCTATTTGTGGCTCGGCAAATTTATACGCTTTCGGATTACCGTTTTTAGCATGTTTATCAATTAAAGGACCGCCAGGATAAGGCAACTGCAAAATTTTAGCCGTTTTATCGAAGGCCTCTCCCGCTGCATCGTCCAATGTTTCACCCACAATTTCCATATCGAAATAATCTTTCACCAATACAATTTGTGTATGCCCGCCAGAAACGGTAAGGCATAAGAATGGGAAATTGGGTTTTGGCTCATCAATAAAATGCGCCAATATATGCGCATGCATATGATTGACAGAAATTAAGGGTATATTTAAGCCCAATGCGAATGATTTCGCAAAGGAAACGCCTACCAAAAGTGAACCTAAAAGGCCCGGACCTTGTGTAAACGCAACAGCACTAATGTCCTGTTTTGTAACCTGTGCATTTTTTAAAGCTTGCTCAATAGTAGGCACAATATTTTGTTGATGTACCCTAGATGCTAATTCAGGGATTACACCACCATAATTTTCATGAATTGTTTGGTTTGCAATAACATTGGCCGTAATTTTGCCGTTGTTACATATAGCGACTGAAGTGTCATCGCAAGAAGATTCGATAGCAAGTATAACAGACAAATTATTTATTTTTAAGCTGCAAAATTATTAAAAAACTATTTAAAATACTCCTTTGGGTAATTGCATCAATAATTTTGCTGCTGGCGCTTATTATTTTTTCACTACAGTTTAAGCCTGTCCAGACTTACGTTGCCCAAAAAGCAGCTGCATATTTGTCAAAAGAGCTTAACACTAAGGTATCAATTAAAAGCCTTTACATCAAACCTTTCAAATCTATTGTATTGGAAGATTTGCTTGTTCTGGATCTTGAAAAAGACACCTTGCTGAGCACTCCAGAATTCATGGTTGATATTAATCAACTCTCGTTTGACAAGAAGATTATTGATATCAATACCATTCAAATCAATAATGGCCAATTTTTCCTAAAGGATTTCAAAGATAAGTCTTCTAATCTCGATTTCATTATTAACTATTTCGATTCTGGTAAACCTACTGTAAAGAAACCGAAAAGTAAACCTTATGATATCAACATAGGTCGGGTGATCTTAAATAAATTCGCTTTTAGATATAAGAATTTTGCTGCGAAAGATACTGTTCAAGGTAAAAATGTGAATTTCGATAATGTTGACGTTAGGGAATTAAGCGGAATATTTGAAGGACTAGACACCAAGAACCATCTGGTTAAAACCAACATCAAAAATTTAACACTTCGTGAAAAAAGTGGCTTTTATCTAAAAAATTTAACTGCTGAAACAACTATTGATAGTAATGCGATAGAACTAAAGAAACTGTTGCTGGTAACCGAAAATAGCCGCTTAACCGATTACTATCAAATGAAGTTTAAAAGCTACAGGGATTTTAACCATTATGTAGATAGCGTACGGATGAAAGCGATTTTCAAAGAAAGTCATCTTTCCTCCAAAGATGTTGCTTTTTTTGCTCCTGAATTAAATTCAATGAAAATTGAACTCGATGTAGACGGCCAGATTACTGGATTAGTAAATAACCTGAGAGCCAAGAAACTTTCCATTCGATCAGGAAAAGCTACGCACATTAAAGGCGATTTTATCTTTAAAGGTCTTCCGAGATGGAAAGAAACCTTCATGGATTTAAAGATTGAAATGGCTGGTACGAATAAAAAAGATTTAGATGAAGTACTAGCTGGAATTACAGGAAACAAAAAACCGATGATTCCAATTATCGTAAGCAAATTCGGCAATATCAATTTCAATGGAAATTTTACTGGTTTTCAGAACGACTTTATTGCTTACGGGGAATTTAAGACGAAGTTAGGACGAATTGTTTCTGATGTGAATATGAAAATCGACAAAAATGATGTTCCCTCTTATACAGGTAACGTTAAAACGTTTGATTTTAATATCGGCAATTTATTAGATGAGAAGAGTTTGGGCCGAATTAGTTCATCATTGTATGTAAAAGGAAGAGGTACTGAATTGAAGGAGTTAACCGAAAAACTTAGCGGAGATGTTGAATACATTGACTTTAACAATTATCGATATAGAAACGTTAAAATTGATGGAACTTTTGAAAAGAAAAACTTCGATGGAAAATTAAGTATCAACGATAAAAATGTAAAACTTCTCTTTGATGGAGGTGTAAACTTAAATCCGAAACTTCCAGTATTTGCCTTTAACGCCACCATCACCAGGGCCAGGTTAAAGGCATTAAAGCTTTTAAAAGATTCGTTGTTGGTTGACGCAAAGTTTAGCACAAATTTTTCGGGAACAAACCTAAACAATATTGAAGGCAGCTTGCTTATCCAGGAGATCAGGTTGCAAAATCCGAAGGGAATTTATAATGTAGATTCACTTCAGTTAATAGCAAAAGGCACAGGAGTAGATCGGACATTGGATATCAGATCAGATATTTTAGATGCAAGTATTCGCGGTGAATACGATTTAAATTCCATCGTGTCCTACTACAAAGCTATCGCCAAAACCTACGTTCCCTCGCTTAGGGCTGATATTTTCAAATTTAAGAATCAAATATTCAAGTTTAATTTGCAAGTGAAGAAATTTGAGCCACTAGCTCAGTTTATTTCGCCTGGCTTAGAAATGGAGGAAGGCGCCACGCTTATTGGAGACTTTGACTCGCGAAACAATACCGCTACTTTAAACGGTTTTGTAAGGAAATTGAAATACAATGGCGTAGTGGTAAATAATATTATTCTGGATGAAAATACGACCAAGGAACAGTTGCAGCTGATCGTTACCTCAGACCGTGTTCAGCTGAATGATAGTTTATTCATCAAAGATGTAAATATTTCAAATATTCTGCGTAATGATAGTCTTTCTTTTAACGTAAAGATGTCTAATTCTGACGAGGCTAACCAACTGGATTTAAACGGCTTGGTAGAGTTTACTAAAAATCAGGATACTGTTGCACGCCTAAGCATTTTACCATCTATTTTAAAAATAAATAGCGAAGAATGGCGTATTCAGGAGAAAGTACGCATTGCGTTAAATAATGGTAAAACTTTGATCAGTAACTTCGATCTGACGAACGGAATTCAACAATTAACTATTGATGGTTTAATTTCCGAGGATCAAAAAGATCTGCTGGCTGTTGGTTTTAAAGATTTTAATTTAAAAACGCTGAATCCTTTTACTAAAGGTTTCGGAGTAAAATTAAGCGGAAATGTTAATGGAACAACTAATCTGTACGGCATTTTGAAAGCTCCAAAAGTAAACGATGACCTCAAAATCGATTCACTTACCTTCAATGATATTTATATTGGAACCCTTACCGATACATCATCTTTCGATAATCAAAGCAACAAAGTGAACGTCTTCACCCGGATCATGACCGAGGATTCAGAGACTTTTAAACTCACCGGAAATGTTGATTTAAAAGAGAAACTGATTGATTTGAATGTTAGAATGAACGACAGCAAATTGACCATACTGGAGCCCTTTGTTAAACAACTTGTTTCTAATCTCAAAGGTGATATTTCTGCCGACATAACCGTTAAGGGAAAATTAGATAAACCCGAAATTAATGGCAGTGTAGCTTTTGATAAGGGACAGTTGATGGTGAATTACCTTAAAACCACCTATGTTATTACTGATGAGGTAAAGATAGAAAACAGTGTGGTGTTATTAGATGGCGAATCATCAGATGGTTTTGTCTTGGCTGATCTGGAGGGCCATGAAGCTACTGCGAGAGGAACAGTAGACCTGAACAACCTAGATGATCCTACATTGAATGTAACGGTAAATGCAAACAGTTTGATGGCTTTAAACACCACTTCAAAAGACAATTCAGTTTATTTTGGAAAAGCCTACGGAACGGGGGTGTTTAAGTTTACTGGTCCTACGAGTAAAATGAAAATTGATATAAAAGCCAAAACTGAAAAGGGTACAGTTTTCAATCTTCCACTAAATAGTTCGGAAACGGTTTCGGATAAAGATTTTATAAATTTTATCAGTAGAGATTCAAGTAAGGTGGTAAAGAAAACCACCAATTTCGATGGCTTAACGTTAACATTTAAGCTTACCATCGACCCAAATACAACAGCAAATATTTACACCACACTTGGCAATTTGAGCGGCAAAGGTAATGCCGAGTTAAACCTAAACATCAATAGCTTAGGTGATTTTGAAATGTCTGGTGATTATATTATTGAAACGGGCAGTTTTGACTTCACGGCTCAAGAGGTGATTAATAAAAAATTTGAGATTAGGCAGGGAGGTACGATACGATGGACGGGTAACCCGACCGCAGCGCAAATCAATCTAAAGGCCGTTTACGCGTTACGGGCGAACTTGAACGAATTGTTTAAAGCTGCGAACAGAGATGCCAGCAGTAATGCTAACCAGCGAGTAAACACCGAAGTAGAAATGGGTTTAACAGGATTGCTGCTACAGCCAGATATTAAACTGGATATCTTTTTTCCTGCCCAACCAGCAATTAAAGAAGAACTTCAAACCTATTTTAGCGATCAAAATAATTTAAACTTACAAGCTTTCAGTTTAATCATTAGAAGAAGTTTTGCTCCAGGAAATGGTGGAGAATCTATCGGAAACCAATTGAGCTCAACCGCCACAAGTACGGCCACCGAGTTGGTGTTTAATCAATTTAATAATGTGCTTTCTTCATTAAACTTAAACTTTGTCGATCTTAACGTACGTTCATTAAGTGAAGCCAGCGCATCTGTTAAACTTTTTAACGACCGTTTAATTATCAATGCTGGTATTGTAGATAGAAACAGCTTAAATGATTTTACCATTATCGATTTTAACAGAAGCAACGTTGGCGGCGAGGTTGAAGGTCTATTTTTAATAAGAAAAGATGGTAGCTTGTTGGGTAAAGTAGCCAATAAACCACCAACTATCCAAAGTATCTTTGCTAATCCTGGTATTGATCAAAATAGAAACGTAACCTCATTTGGTTTAGTTTACACCCAGCAGTTTGATACGTTTAAAGAATTTATTCAAAAAATTACCGGAGCTTACCGCAAAAACTTGAAAAGAAAGCAAAGTGAATCGCCTGTTAAAACAAATAAATCAATTAATAAAGAAGCAATTATTAATCAAAGTAAGGGGAATCAGCGGAGATAGGCTCCAGTAGGAGTTTTTTGTTAGCAGCTACTAATTGCTAAATTAAAGTTATTAGTTGGCAATCTTATTAACTGAAAATTGCCAACCAAAAATCAACCTATCCTTTCATAATAGAATGACCCATTTTATCTCTTTTTGTTTTCAAATAGCGCTCATTGTGAACGTTACTTTCAATTTCGATGGGAATGTTTTCTACTGCTTCAAGACCATAGCCAATTAGCCCAGCCCTTTTTGTAGGGTTGTTAGTCATTAAGCGCATTTTGGTTACGCCCTCCGATCTCAAAATTTGAGCACCAACCCCATAATCGCGTTCATCGCCTTTGAAACCCAGTTTAATATTGGCCTCAACGGTATCAAAACCTGCATCCTGTAGATTATAAGAGCGAAGTTTGTTTATTAGTCCAATTCCTCTGCCCTCTTGATTCATATAAACCACGATCCCTTTGCCTTCCATTTGGATCATTTCCAAAGCTTTGTGTAATTGAGGTCCGCAATCGCATCTACAAGAACCGAAGATATCACCAGTTACACATGAACTATGGACACGAGCCAAAATTGGTTCATCAGGACCCCATTCGCCTTTTGATATGGCCAAATGTGTAGCACCATTGTCCAATTGAGTATAAGCACTCATTTTAAAATCGCCCCAAGCCGTAGGTAAATCAATAGTAACTTCTTTCTTGATTAAACTATCGATATTTAAACGGTAAGCGATTAAATCTTCAATCGAAATAATTTTTAACTGATGCTGCTCGGCGATCTTCATTAAATCCGGAAGTCTGGCCATTTCGCCATCTTCTTTCAGAATCTCTACCAATAAACCCGCAGGCTTCATCCCGGCAAGGCGGGCTAAATCTACTGCTGCTTCAGTATGACCAGCACGGCGAATAACCCCACCATCTTTAGCTATCAAAGGAAAAATATGCCCTGGCCTACCCAATTCTTCCGGATCGGTTTTAGGGTTAACAAGTGCCAACATTGTTTTTGATCTGTCGCTGGCAGAAATCCCTGTGGTACAACCATAACCAACTAAATCTACTGATACTGTAAAATTAGTTTCGTAAGCGGCGGTATTTTTGCCCACCATTAAATCAAGTTTTAATTCTTTACAACGCTCTTCGGTGAGCGGAGCACAAATTAAACCTCGCCCATAGGTTGCCATGAAGTTGATCACTTCTGGCGTGGCATTTTCAGCTGCGGTTAAAAAGTCACCTTCATTTTCTCGATTTTCATCATCTACAACGATGATCACTTTACCAGCTTTGATGTCGGCGATCGCCTCTTCTATGGTGTTTAATTTTGTTTGCATTTGTATAAAAGCATATAGGTAATTCGATTAGCTTCGCCCAAGACAGGTAATTTTACTAATGTTTTACAGGTACAAAGGTACAATCTAAATGACCAATTTGGTGAAATAAATATCATCTGGAAGTAAATGATATTTGAGCTTATTTCTGTTTGATTCGAAGGAGTTTTTTAAAAAACTGTTTATAATAGTTTACGTCAAACAGTGCAGAATCGACAGTAGCTTTATAAGTTAAAAATGCAGCCAATGGCGATAGCACAATAACGGCAATCCACATGGCAAATATGGGATTTAAATTACCTTCTCTGGCAGATTTCTCAGCCACCGTAGTGATGATATGATAAACCAAAAAGAAAGAAATAGCGATGACCACAGGTAATCCCATTCCGCCCTTTCTGATAATAGCACCCAGAGGGGCACCAATAAAAAATAGCAGGATACAAGAGGCTGCAAGTGTAAATTTACGTTGATATTCAATCCGGGTGAAGATAATCTCCCCCATCAAATCATCATATCTTGGTACCGTGTTTGAAAGATTTTGAACCATCCCAGAAACGATGTTCGATGCGTTATCAACTGCTGTTTTTCTACTTCCGTTAGGAATAGATTTCAAAGTGACCTCGCCGATTACAATAGGAGCAATGTTAACTTTCGTATACCCTCTTGTGGTATTAAATTGTTTGAAGGTATTGCTTGCCACACGGTTTGATTGCCTGTTAAGCGTATCGAGTTGCTTGGTTAAGGAATCTCTTTTTTTAACAATGCCTTTCAGATTTAGCATTGGGGTACTGTTTCCGAAGGCATTCGGATCAGTCCTGTTCATTTCAAAAGATGATAAGTCAAATTTAGGTGCTGTTTGTTTAAATCTGCTCCTATATAAAACTTGCCGGGGATTGTAAGCTCCGCTGGTGTTAGATTGCTCTTCATACTGAACGCCATCCTTAAGCGCTAAAACTAAAAATTTGCCGTCAGTGGTTTTATTCATTTGCCCTTCCTTGGCCATGATCACTTTTGGAATGCCGTTGGTACCTTTATGATCATAAATCATGATGCCGTGTAGCGTTCCATCCTCATCTTTTGCATCCACACGAATGGAATAATTAGGAATGCTATTATTGAACACCCCAGGCTTAATCAAGAAGGCCAACTTTTTATTTCGAACATCGTACAATAATGAGCTAAATTTCAAATTGGCTTTTGGAAGCATGTAATTCGAAAACAGAAAAGAGCCGATGGTGAGCATAATAATCACTACAAAGAGTGGTCTCATAGCCTTTTGAAGCGAAATTCCGGCAGATTTAATGGCGACAAGTTCGTAATTTTCGCCCAGCGTGCCGAATGTCATGATAGAAGAAAGCAGTACAGAGAGCGGCAATGCCATGGCTACATTGGCTGCCGAAGCATAACACATCAGTTCTAAAATGGTGTACCATTCGAAGCCCTTACCAATTAAATCATCAATCCACTTAAATAGAAAAAACATTAAAAGAATAAACATTACCACAAAGAATGTGGCAAGGAAAGGCCTAATAAATGCTTTAATAAGAAGAAGATGTATTTTTTTCACCCTACAAAGGTAAGCAATGCAGCGTTAAACTATGCACCTAAAACGCTAATCAAATAGTCAATTTGGTTATCCCAAATCAATTTTTTCTCTGCCAATAAATCATCGGTAGTAAAATCGGTTATGGCAAGAGCAACATCATTAGTAAGTTCATCTTGCACAATTTCCATTTCGAAATAGCACTGCGGCTCATCATCAAGCCATTTAAACTTCACTAATTTATTTTCTTTAATAGAAACGAGCTTTGCTTTAAGCTGTTCGTCGTCCCAAGTGAAGGTGTAAACCTGATCACGGAAATTTACATCATCGGCAAACCATTGCGATAAGCCATTCGGCTCACTTATAAAGCTATACAAAATTCGTGGTGACGATTTAACCTCGTACTCAAGTGTAAATTTTTTCTTTTCTGCCATGTTAATTCATTACCAGAATATATCCGGACGTATTTTTTTTATTTTATTTTTCTAAAGAAAGGTAATTTATTCTATATTTGCAACTCCAAAAAATAACCACCTAAATATTTGATAATATAAGCAAATATTTTTACCTGGCGGGGTAGCTCAGATGGTTAGAGCGCAGGATTCATAACCCTGAGGTCGGCAGTTCGATCCTGCTCCCCGCTACCATAGTGGGCAAATCAAATTTTTGTTTGGTTTGCCCCTTTTTTTTGCCCTCAAAAACGGCCTTTAAAGTGCCTAGAACGCGGACAGCCTCATTCACTCGAACAGTTCGATGTTGTGTTCCATCAAAAGTGAGTTTTTGGGGATAGATCGAACTAATTAATCGCCTTTTTCTTTCAGAATCTGCCTCTATATATGTTTCATGAAGGTTTTTGAGCAACCCAGTCGCTTTTCCGTTTAGTTCACCAATATTCTCTTTTCCCCTGGATAAATCGATGAGTCTATTTTCAAGAACAAGGATATTTCTTTCACAGTCTGATTTTATTTTCCTGTACTCAAAATCAAGAATTACATCGTTGAGCATTTTGTCCCTAGCCATCGAAATTCTATTATAAAACTCCTCCAACTGTTTTTTTACATTTGATAATTCATTATTATCTTCACTTGCAAAAGCTTGATAAACCTGCTTCAAAATCATAACATAGGCCTCATGCAACAGTGGATCTATAGTGTATTTTTTTAACTCCTCCACGAAAAGCTTATTGACTTTGTCCGCATTATATCTCACCCAACATTTAGAAAAGCAATGGTAATATTGATAGTGCTTACTGTAACCTTTTGAAGCACTACCTGAGAGCATGTAACTGCACTTTGGACATATCAGAAAGCCACACAAGGGAAGCGCATCAGGAGAAGATATAGTAGTCTTTTTTGGTTTGTTTCTGCCGTTCAAAACATCCATAGCTTTATAAAAGATGCTTTCCGAAACTATCGCTTTATGTTGCCCTATAACTGTATGGGCTTCCTCGTCCTTATATTTCGCAATGGGTATCCTACCGCAGTAAATGGGATTTCTAATTATCTGCCAAAAATTTTTTCTACCTGTCTTCAGCCCTTTATCCGATGCTGCCTTCCAGATCTGATCAATGAACCACTTACCCGTAGATAATTCGTCATATACCCACTTCATTATTGACGCTTGTGGCTCTACAGGACAAATATACTTTCGCCCGTCTTCGGTTACTTTGTTAGTATAACCTATGGGAGCCGGCCCCATCCATCGACCTTCTTTCCTTGCTCTTCTCATTCCGTGAAAAGTATTGAGCGCTCTTCTATCATTCTCAACCTCGGGAGCTGCGAGATAGAAAGCCAGCATCATTTTGTTTTCAGGAATGGAGATATCAAGAGGTTGCTCAATGGCCTGCGGCTCTATGCCGAGATCAGCCAAAATTTTTATCATCTGATAGGCATCCCCCGCATTTCTGCTAAACCTGTCCCATTTGGTGAAAAGTATCAAATCCGTTTGTCCTCTCTTCTTTTTTAGATCAGCCAATAATTTTTGCCATGCGGGCCGCGCGAAGCTTTTGGCGGAATGGTCCTCAAAAACAACTTTCCTCACTTTGATATCTCTGGCGAAACAATATTTTTGTAAAACCTCTTCTTGGTTGCGTTGCGAATAGCCCTTATCAGCCTGTTCATTAGTACTTACTCTAATATATAAATCTGCTGTAGTCATCTTTTTAAAACTTGCTCTACCTCCAAAATAGCTAAAATATATAGCAAATCCAAGATTTCCTTCGCTTGATTTATAGACATTTTTACATCTTTTTTCTTTAACATTTCCATTAATTTCTCAGGGGTAATTCGCTCTATCGGTAGATGTCTCATAAGCTGTGGATAAACCTAAAATTAATTACACGTTAAATGATCATTTGTATATTACGTTCGGGATCCTGTGCTTTTTTTTGCCATATGTACTACTTTGGAATTATGCAATTTGGATTTACACCTTTTTTTCACAATAGTGATTCGGATATTTTTTTGAAATCAAATTTATCGATAGAAGCAAATTAGCTTTACGCTATGGTGGGGTCCACAAGCCACAGGTGAGCTCTGGCCATTGTAAAAGCATTCCATAAATTCTTTCCAATCTTGATGATAGTTAAAACACTTCCTCCCTTTACGATACCCTAGATTATTATTTTTTAGAATACATTACCAATTACATATTGCAGAATTTTTGGATGATTTATTAGTGTTTTAAGTATTTCCGAGTTCCGAGGAAATACCCGGCCTCAAGGGCGCAAGATTTTTTTGTGTATACAAAAATACATCTTGCCAAACACACGAGTGGTTAAAGTATTCCTGTAGGTAACTCTAATTTGTGGGGATTAGGTTCCTTTCCGTCTGGTATTACGCCAGCTTTTAAGTTTGCTTTCCGGTATTTTAATTGAGTTGATTATCTTCCGTAGATTTGCCCAGAGGTGCCGATAATAAGTAGAGGTGCCAGGTTTAGTTCTTGGTCTTTTTCTCTGAGTTTCGTTTAGAGTGTCCATTACAAATGTTTTAAACAAAAATGTGCAAAGTGTCAATTAGACCAATTGGTACTTTCGATAGTAATACTGTATTTTTTTCATAATGAAACTGAGCTTAATTTGCATTCTTAAAAGTTTACCTGAAGATAGCTTTGCAATTATAGGCATCAACTGAACAAACCAATTCGTTTGAACCCTTCTCGCCAATTCACTAATATAGTGACAAGCAAAACTTTACAACAATTTTAATATTGGTGACGTGGGGTCAATCCACTCTGGTTTATCCAGCCTAAATATCGCATATGCGAGGTGCGTCATTGATAAAAAAAAAGACGCACCTCTTTTGCACTTTAGTAACCGAATAACAACCAGTTTACTCGAAATTACGAAGCGCTCCATTGGCCAAATCAGAAAAAATCATTGGTTTAAATTCGTGACTTAAACCAACCAAAAAATTCTCTTGGTGATTTAATTTGAAATATGCCGACCAGCAAAAACTTTCATATAAAGAAAATGCCACATCAAGGTGGCCCAAAAAACAACGTGAGATTACAGCTTTCTTCTTTTCAATTCCTTTTCGATCAGTCCTAACTCACGTCCGGTCTGTCCGGCAACTGAAGTATTTTCCTGTGCTCTCCTAAACAAATAGGGCATCACAGCCTTAATGGGTCCATAAGGAACATATTTGGCTACATTATAGTTAGAATCCGCAAGGTTAAAGCTCAAATTATCACTCATCCCCAACAACTGGGCAAAATAGACATGGGGGTGGCCATGGGCAATATTCCTTTCTTTCAAAAGATAGGTCAATAAACTGCTACTATCTTCATTATGTGTTCCGGCAACAATGGCAATCTCTTCGATATGTTCGACACAATAGGATAGGGATTCATTATAATCATGGTCAGACGCCTGTTTATCTGGCTGGATTGGCGATGGATAGCCCATCTCAGCAGCACGTTTACGCTCCTTTTCCATATAAGCACCACGTACCAATTTAACCCCTAAAATAAATCCATCCGCTCTAGCAGTTAAGTGGTTGGCTCTTAAATCAGCCAATTTATCATGGCGATACATTTGGTAGGTATTGTATACAATAATACGTTTACGGTTAAATTTGCGCATCATATCCAAAGCCAGGCTATCGATCGTATCCTGAATCCAGCTTTCTTCCGCATCAATCATAATCGGCACACTTTTATCAAATGCCATTTTACAGATTTTTTCGCAACGCAATTTTACCCTTTCATATTCAGCCTGTTCTTCGGCATTCAACACCTCCTTGGCATCAAGTTTCTGCAATAAAGCAAAACGGCCAATTCCGGTTATCTTGAAAACTGTTAAAGGAATTTTGGTATCGCCATCCGCACGGCTAATGGTACGTATAATTTCAGCACAGGTTTCGTCAAAGACCAGCTCTTCCTCTTCACCCTCAACCGAGTAGTCTAAAATAGTACCCACACCTCCCTTATCCAATTGCTCAATCGCTCGATCACATTCTGCAATCGTTTCTCCACCACAAAACTGCTGGAAAATGGTTGCCTTTATCGCTCCCTGAATCGGAAGACCGATATTCAAGAAGAAATTTGTAATCACCGGCCCCACCCTGGTGAGAAAATTACTGCTAATCATCTTAAAAAGCCAAAAAGCTTTTTTTAGTTCCGTATTGGTTTTTTGGCGGAAGGCAACTTCGGTATTGTCAAAACTTGGTTGTTGGTTGGGGGATAAATCCATTGTTAATGTTTATATGAGTCTTGATTGTAAAAGGCATTAAATGTGAAGCTCCACCTCGGGAGAACGACATCTATCTCAAGCGATAAAAAATCCAAGAGATATGAAAAAGGATACTCAATTACACGGTTTTAATAAAATTAAATTCGAAAACTGTTCGATAAGACCTGATGGAATCAGGCCTTAAAAATAGAGAATATCTTAAACAAAAACAATAAAAAGTTTATTTATACTAAACAAAAGTATATAAATAATAAAATTTGATCTCATGAATGAATCCAAGATAATCAAGGGAAAAAATGCTTGGCATCCGCTGTGTTTAATGAGATTAACCCACTTCATTTAGGTGGACATGCAAAAGTTATCAATAAGAAAATAGTTGACGGGAGCAGCTAATTATTACAGCTCGTGTTGGCGATACGTAGACTGGAATACCTAGTCCTAATTGAGGCCATAAGGCTACTTGATCTCACCTGCTTTTGCGCCCTCTGTCAAGGGATACTTCTTTCCCTTATCATCAACAACAAAAACATGGTTTTTACTTGGGTACAATAACGCCCTGTGCTTTCCATGATGCTCGTCAACATCCACACCGATCACCTTTCCTCCATAGTAAGCGGCAATATTATCAGCGGTAATGGTATGTCCGACCACAACATGCTTAACACCAAATTTTGTCAGCGTTGAATCGACTGTCGAAACCGGGGTCCTCTCCTTTCCAAAATATCCCCTATACCAAAACGGTCCGCTACCGCCCATGAATAAACGGCTCTCGCCATCAAGCTGCTTTGTTGGCACTCCATAGTAACTTCTGCATTTATCATTGATCATGTCCAGTGATAAAGATAGTGCATTAATCTGGCCCGATATTCCTCCATGCAAAAACAGCTTATCTCCTATCTTTTCCATGGCATTCTTACTTCTTAGCCATTTGCCGATCTCTGTGTCTGCAGCTATTAGCCTCAAATAATCAACACCAATCAACTTGGCAGAAGCTGGATATTTATCCGACACATAGCGAAAATCGCCTGCCATATTCATCACATCGTGGTTACCGATAAGTACATGGACGAATCCACCCTTTTTTGAGGCTTCATCTTCGAGTTTGTAAAGCAGCCATAAGTAGGACATGACATCTCTTCCCCTATCGAACAGATCACCGCATATCACCAAGTGCCCTTTGCCAAAGGTCCAGTTATATTCTTTATCGATAATATTGTTTCCAATCATCAGGGCACGGAAAGCCTCGAACTCCCCCTCAATATCGGAAAGTACGATCAGCTTTTCAGATTCCTTATAAGTAGAGGGAGGGATCTGAATACTCTTATGCAGCTTAAGATCAAAATCCCAGTCTTTATTTGCCATAAAACCAACATGTATATCTTGGTCAGGTTTTAAGGTATCTATTTTTAATACGTTATTCATAATGGAATATGACAAGGTATGATTGCCAGTGTGCCAGATGTAAGGACCGTCCTGGTCGACCTGTGCCGAGGAATCCATAGCGATGGTCAGGATCAGGACAGCCAATAAAAGCTTTTTCATCACAGGCCGTTTGTTATAGATTGTTTTAATACAGGAATAACTGTAACTAAATGGGTTGTTCATCATATCACTACTGCAGTAGGTGGGATTTAATCAATATAAAATCGAAGTATTTTTCAAACCCGATTTAAATGGCATCTAAAATAAACATTTCCCAGCATTTGCAGCCATTCAGAATTTAACCGAATAAGGCTGATTTTTAACCCGAGGATAAAGATTGCTACTGGTAAAAGATCAAATCGCGTCATGCAAGGTTCCACTGAACTGAATTTGTTATGATTGGATGAATAGCGTCATGGTCCTTTTTAGGAATAGATCGTTAATGAAAAAAAACGGATTGTGGAACCTGGTGTTTTGCAAACGAGGTTCCTGACCATTCTAGATTAATTTTTCCGTTTTCACTAGCCGCCCTTTGATAATAAATCCTAATGGGATGCAGACCTGCCCTGAGCTTGATCTTAGTCACTTTTTTACTTTTCGAGGTGTATCCGTAGTCTTCATCGATCAATACTGCATCATGCATCCTTACAAATGCTTTACCTACAACACTGAGGTGGAAAACATACTCGCCATCGGCAGGAATTTTTATAAATCCTTCGAAAGTTACCATATTTCCAGCACCTCTACCCATTGCGCCTAATCCCATCCCTGAATCTATCCCACTTGCAATTAGCCTAAGCCCATTCGGATTGGGGATCCACGGAGTAGCGGACTGATAGGTTTTCCAGAAGAGTCCCTTGACCAGTTTACGATTTGCTATGGCTGGTACGGCTACAGTATCGTAGGGCCTTGGTGCTTCGGTATCTTGGCGACGCACATGTAGCACCATATCTTTCATCTTGGTCTGTAAAATGGCGAGACCTTTATTCTGGCCCAGATCCAACTGTTGATGAAAATCCTTGGAAACATCGAAAATCTGGAAATTATCATCCTGGGATTTGATAGCATACCTTATTCCCACCATATTGTCCATTCTGATCATCTGCATCTGCTTTCTGATTCGGCCTTGGTTGACGATCTCGAATTCAGGGTAAGCTGGCGTTTTACCGCCTTCAAAATATTCTGAGTAAATCATACTTGCTGGTTGTTTCCCCTTTCCTGTCAGGGATGGCAATAGGGATACACCATCTGCCACCACTGGCGCAGCTACACCTGCCGCATCCAGAAAAGTCGGCATCCAATCATACGAGATGCTCGGCGAATGCACCTCGGTATGAGCTGGGATATGACCTGTCCATTTGGCGATCAACGGAATGCGCATCCCGCCATCCAACACATCTCTCTTTATACCATCAAATGGCCCAAAACTACTGAAGAAATTGGCATCGTAACGCACTTGCGGTAATGGAAGATAAGACTCTATAGACGGGCCGTTATCTGAGCTGAATATCACCATTGTGTTTGAATCAATCCTGAGGTCCTTTAACAACTGTAAAATATCACCCACTTCATCATCAATCCTTCTGGTTGAGGTAGCAAATCTTTTATAGGTCTCAGGCCAGGGCTTTTCAGGTGTTGCTGAATTATGGTCATCATCATAGGTGGCTTTAATGTAATCAGGATGTGTATAGCTATCGGGAATTCCATTAGCGGTATTGATCATTTTTCCTGGCATTCCCAACCATTGCAAGCCGCCATTGAGGCCACCCCCTTCTGGATATGCCGAGGCAGGAAGCTCTAAAACAGCATGCGGAGTATCGTAGGCCAGAAACATAAAAAACGGCTGATCTTTCCCATTGCCTTGTTGGTGGTCAATAATCCATTTTTTTGCCCTTGCGGTCCACAGATCTCCGGCATAACATTTGTCGAGATCCTGGCTTACTTCTGTCCTATTTTCCCAAACCTCTTTCTTTCCCCTGTAAAGGCCTTCTTTCGGATAATGTTCGTGTCCATCGGCATGGCGCATATAACCATAAAAATAATCAAAGCCCCTGTTGAGTGGATGTGCAGGCCATTCTTTCTCCCCTTGTAGTCCCCACTTGCCGATCGCTACAGTAGCATAACCCACTTTTTGCATTACATTGCCCAATGTGTAGTTATCACCCAATGCCTTATCGAACTGATTGTCCCTAACATTGGCATGGCCCTGACTTTGTCCAAGCAAAATAGATGCTCTTGAAGGAGCGCAAACCGGGGCGGCACAATAATGCTGCGAAAGTGTAGCCCCCGAGGCAGCCATTTCATCCAGATTTGGCGTAAGGGTAAAGGGGCTGCTTCTATCCTGGGCTGCTGCTCTCTTATTTTGAAAGAATACACCAACATCGCCATAACCAAGGTCATCGGTGAGTATAAAGAGAATATTGGGGCCCCTTTTATCCTTTTGCTGAGCAAGGACGTTACCCGCTGTAAAGGGTAGAACGAATGTCAGTACGTAAATAACAGGCTTAATTAGGTACATTTGCGATTGATTTTGCTGTAGTAAATACATTTAATTTTCTCCCCCAACCGTTCCCTGAACTGGCTTATTATTTGCAGTGATCTTTGAAGGCAATGGCGCCTTTGTTGCTTCCATCCAGTTCAAAAGATCCGCCAAAAGCTCATCTCGCTTCGCCCGATTGGTACTGGCCAGATTCAGGTGCTCACCTTCATCGGTTTTGACATTGTATAATTCTACAGCATTATTTCCGTTGATTTTAGCTTTACCACCTTCTATTATCCATTCCTCGAGGTAGAGATGTAGCTTAAAGTCCCCTTTTCTCACTACAGCAATTGGCCTTGTGCGGAATACCTTATCGCGCCCCCTAATGACTGGATTATCCAGATAACCAGGAAAATACCAATATATCGATTTCCTAATGGTCCCTGTTCTCTGACCAAGCAAAAGGGGCATCAAGTCCTCTCCATCCCCCTTGAATTTATGATCGCCAGCCAATGACAGAAAGGTTGGGTAAAGGTCGAGGTTAATGATCGGAGTGGAAATGACCATGCCCGGTTTGGTATGGCCTGTCCAATAGGCGATAAATGGTTCTCTGATACCACCTTCATAATAAGATCCCTTATTTCCTCGTAAAGGCTCCTGAGATGATTGTTGGGTAGCACCATTGTCACTGGTAAAGATCACAAGCGTATTTTTTTCCAGTCCGGATTTTTTCAAGAATTCCATTAATACCCCTACGCTAGCATCAAAATCGTATACACAGGCGGCATACACCGCCATTTTATCACTTAAGCCTTTTTTCTTGAATCTGGCAATAGTCTGGGCTTTTGCCTCTAGTTTAGAATGGATCGCATTGTGCGCCAGATAAGCGAAAAAGGGCTTATCTTTTGTTTGCTGCATAAATTTAATGGTTGCTTCGGTAAGGTACGATACTCCTTTTGGATCAGCGGCCTCACTGCTGCCCCTTATTGACTGCTCTTTTTGGCCTTCCGTGTAAACATCGAACCCCTGTGCCGCTGGCTGAGTTTCCTCCGAATCCGCGAGGTGCCATTTCCCAAAAATAGCAGTGGCATATCCTTGGCCCTTAAGTCTTTCGGCAATGGTATTAACTGACGGATCGAGGGAAACGCTATTGCGTACAGGGACGAGCCTCATCAGCTCCACTGGTCCGCGGGTGGTGCTTCCCACGGCATAGACACCCGTTCTTGGCGAATACTGACCGCTAATTAATGCCGCCCGGCTAGGCGCACAGTTAGCTGCACCCGCGTAGGCATTATAAAACACAGTTCCCTGTTTTGAAAGCGCATCAATATTCGGCGTTTCCATAAACCTGCTCCCGGTGAAACCACAGTCCATGTAGCCAAGATCGTCCGCTAAAATCAGTAATATATTGGGCTTTGAGGCAAAAAGCTGTTTATCTTGCGAATGGGCATTTAAACAGGAACAAATGACGAGAACGAATAGAGAACGCTTAAGGGAATATCTCATAACTATTGACTAGAGTGTAAAAGTGATGTCCTAATCCTTGATAAGCGTGAAGTATCGATCTGGAAATCAACAAAGAAATAGCAAACAAATTTAGCAAACATCAATGATGATAGCGATCAGTAATTAACGGATTAATACAGAATATTGACCAAATAGCGGCAAACACTATAGCATTAAGGCTGCCCGTAATTGGAATATTCAGAAGTGATTACACTATCACTCGTCATGACGAGCAGTTTGACGATCAGATTGGTTGTTTCTTCCCTGGTGAGATAGACCCCAGATTTTTGATCAAGGAAATATACTGATGTAGTGAGCAATTTAGTAATCCTTATTCCCTTGACCTTAAGTGGAACTTGATTTTGTACCTCCTGCTTTTCAAGCAGCTTAGTATTGGTATTGATAAAGATCCTACCTTTACAGTCCCTCAAAAACATATTCTCCGGTGTGAGGCTGTTTTCAAGATAGCTGAATTCCACAACTACCTTTTCATGATCTGCCGAAAGAATCTTATAACTATCCTGATCAATGGTTGCCACGGGAACTTGCTCTGGATGCGCTTTGAGGAAACTTTTCACCTCGCTATCTGATGGATGCCTTCCATTTACGGACTTGAGTACCCACTTGGATCCGTCCGCCCTCGCCCCATTGTAGGAAGCTATCTCAATCTTTTCACTCGTTGATAAACTAGTAGTCTGGCGTAAATCAAAGGCCATGGACTTAGCGCTCTCTTTCGCCCGGTTGTTAAGAACATTGGAATCAATCTGATAGCGGACCAGTACCTTCACTACATCTGATCTTTGTGCAGCGGCATTCAAACCCAGAAATATCAACAAAGACACATTTAAAAATATCCTACCCATATCTATCCTAGATTTGATTTTCACAGCGGTATATAATCCAATTATAAGGTTCTTGGGTGAGGCATTACTTCGACCCAAGGCAATCCCTTACCTCCACACTTCGTGCGATCATGGGTTCTGCGGTAGATTGCATAATCTCCATACAGGTGAGTTCATTACCACTGTTGATCATAAAGTAATTTGTCTTTCCGTCAACCACGATAAATTTTACCGGCACCTTATTCCTACTGTCGGGAAGGCCACCGCTGGTCACAGTGATGGTGTGTTCGCCCAATTTGAGATCATGCAGGGAATATGTTTTATTCTTCATCTTGCAAATCAGTTCACCATCAACGAATATTCGAAAGTTTACAGCAGAACCGTTTATGCCGGTCCTGCGGATTACATAAATTTTTCCGGTCTTGTCCTGCGCAAAGGAAGCACTCGAAATCGCAAACAAAAACAGTAAGAAAGAAATAAGCTTTAATCGTTTCATAGTATTGATTTTATTTAAGCAAAAAGTTTACATCGCCCATCACAATCATCAATAATCCTCAGAAATTTGACAATCCTGAAAGCAGCGAAAGCTGATAACAATAATATATTTGTATTCTTTTAAACAAAAGCCGAAAAGGTTAAAAATAAGGATAATAGGGGAATAGAAAAATCCTTGATTTTCATCATCATGACATTTGCGAGGTTATTTTCTATAAAGCGGACATCTCTTTAGCAAGTATTCCAGAGGGCCACCGTAGGAGCCATCAGTATTGCTTAAAAAAGCTTTGTGGCTTTCATTGTAGATACTTACATTATTATCCATATATATCTGGAGGCTAACGCTTACATCGAAGCGTTGAACCGCACTGCTGCTCGTAGAGCCATAACTGGAAACACCCTTCACTTTCTCTGCATCATCACGCTTTACTTTTGTGTTATCACTTCCTGAGGTATAACTGGTTTGATAGCCTTTATTTTGGGTAACAGTTCCGTCAATAATATATTCCACCCCTAAAAGATCGCAGAGGTTGCTCATCGTAAAGCCAATCATTTTCTCACGGGTTGCTCCTGCTTGAATCAATTTTGCATTTGTGCTTCGGGGATCAAGTATCGTATAACCCGCGGAGTGCTGACTCAGGAGTCCAAATGCATCTTGTTGTGCTTTCAAGCCAATAGCCTCAGCACCAGGCTGATTATCCATTAGGAAAGTGAAAGGCAGTATTGCAATTTTATTGTGATGGTCAGCGGGCGAGGCAACCATCGAGACCCGATCGCTTTGTCGAGTCTCAGCAGGTGCAATCTTCTCTGATATTACCTCAATCCTTCCACTAGAATGTGTTATTTGGGCAATGTCTGTTTTCTTGATTACGTATTCTGCAGTTTCACCAGAATAGACGAAAGATACATCTGTATCAGTGATTCTTATTATTTTTCCCTTTAGCTCATCGCCGTTTGTCTTTTTGATAATATCAAGTCGGGTACCGACCGAAGTTTGTGAGAAACCGCACATGACAATCATCATGCATAGAAGCGATAGGTAGATTTTTTTCATGGCACAAAGTAGATTTTGATATAAAATTAAAAAAAACGAGTAAATCTTACAAAAAACATTCTTCTAAAACAAATTTAAAAGTACCCCCCTTACACAATAACCTGTTATTCAACATCAATTATAAAAAGGCAATGAAAATTTACATTAGCAAAAACACTTTTAGAATCCGCTATCATCAAGTGCAAAAGTATTCTTGCGCTCCTTCCATTTACCCTTGGTAAAATCCGGGAATTTCTGAGGCATATTCCCTTCCTTCAATGATTTTGTTGAAAGGGGCGTTATCACACTCATGGTAACCGAATCATATACATCAATTGGTGTTTGTTTTTTCTGTTTTACCGCTTGAATAAAGCCATTAAATACAAACCAATCCATTCCTCCGTGACCCGCACCAACAGCTTCTTTCTCATATTTCTTCCAGAGTGGATGATCATACTTGTCGAACCATTCCTTTACGGGCTCCCATTTATCATTGCCCTTCGAATTTTTCTCAATATATATGGATCGGCTAACATCCATCCATATCCCATCAGTACCTTGAACGCGGAAACCTATGGAATAGGGTCTTGGCAAATGAGTATCATGACTAAGCAATACGGTTTCTCCATTGGCGCAATTGATTAAAGTGGTGGTGACATCTCCATTTTTATAGTTGATTTTGGCATTTGGATGCCCAGGGGATAAATCCTCGACGTAGGCAGCTAAACCCCTCGCCTTTGAACTGAACGAAACCAGATTGGTAAAACGGTTTCCCCTGTTGATGTTTGCATATTGCATAATTGGCCCTGCGCCATGTGTAGGATAAAGATCACCATCCTGATCGATGTTAAACTGTGTTCTCCATTGGGCCTCACTTCTGGCATTTGGTCCATATTCCACTCCACCTCCAAAATAATCCTTTCCATTGTTGAATAAGACATCCCTAAGATTGTGTTGATATCCTCCCTCCAAATGCACCAGTTCTCCAAAGACCCCTTGCCTTACCATGTTCAATGCAGCCATAACATCCCTGCGATAGCACACATTCTCCAATGTCATATAGGGCATACCCGTCTTTTCGGAGGTATTTACAATATCCCAGTGATCCTGTATACTCAGGCCGGCGATTACCTCACAACCCACATACTTTCCAGATTTCATTGCATCTACAGCTTGGTCCCGATGAAACTGCCAAGGAGTTGCAATAATGACGGCGTCGATGTCCTTTCTCTCCAACAATTCCTTGTAGGCATCTATTCCACCTGTATATTCCTTTGCGGCTGGCCGGCCACTCTTTGCGATAAAGGATCTACATATTCTTAACGACAATTCTTGGGTATCGCAAATTGCCACAATCTCCACATCATCTCTTAAGCACCCCTCTGATATATGGCTCATTCCCCTAGCCCCCACACCTATATAACCGACCCTAACCTTGTTATCCAAAGACTTTGAAAATACCGATCCACTCGGCAGAATAGAGAATCCAGCGGCTGTTATTGCACTGTTTTTTATAAATGTTCTACGTTCCATTAATTTTTTATTTGGTTGTTATAATCTACTTCAAACTCTTTAATCAGCCGATTTGATATTAATAAGTATCGAAATCGATTTTTTGGTTTTATGAGTTGATGAATGCCTCATTCAATTTAAATGCTCAAATAGCCGCTACTAAACTATTAAACAAATTTAATAAATACTAAACATTTTATAATTTTATATTTAACAAATTCCTACTAGAATTTAACCAAAGTAACAATGGATAAGAATTTTAAAATTCAGATCATGTTAACGACGCTATCAATATCTGCTGGTAATCATCTCGGTTATTTCCATCGAGGGGTTCTCATGTTTATTGCTCGCTAGCACCCTATCACGATTAAAAACAGTAATTGTGTTTTGATCGGGGCCTGGTTGAATGAGGAAACCCACGACGCTCACTGTTCTGCTTTAACCTGTTATTCCCCTGGTTGATAAACGCACAATTCGACGCATTCAGAAGAGATACAGCAGAGCCTTGCAAAGGCTTGTTGCCTTTGGTTTCCTGAAATCAAAACCTAAGGATAACGAAATTAAACAGCTAAATATCAATAAGTTGATCATACATATAATTCACAGAACTTTGTAACGTAATTTGCTCGTATTTAAATTTGTTATCTCGTAATTTTAGTTACCTGTTACCGCAACTTGTGTCAGCGTCTAGAATAGGTAAAAGCTAGAAATTACAGCAAATCAGCTCAATTTTTTTCCAATATAAATCACTAAAAAATATAAAGTCCCTTAAATAATATGCTTAGAATTACCAGAGCCTTAACATGCCTATTTATTATGCTTCTTGGAAATGTACTGTTCTTAAGAGCTGCAAGTCCTATCGAAGACCTTACCAAGCGCATTGCAAAGCCTTTTTCCCAAAAGATTATTTTTGAAAAATTGGCAGAAAGAAACGGAAAGGATTATTTCCAGTTGGAGAGCAAGAATGGAAAACTGATCATCGGCGGCAATAGTTACAACTCAATGGCCTATGGTCTCAACCATTATCTCAAATATTATTGTAATACTTCCGTTTCCTGGTATAAGGATGACGCCATTGATCTTCCAGCGGTTATGCCCATTCTTCCATCAAGGATTACGCAAGAAGCCCGGGTAAAAAACCGTTTTTTTCTAAACTACTGCACTTTCGGGTATACCATGCCTTGGTGGAACTGGAAAGATTGGGAGCACCTTATAGATTGGATGGCATTAAATGGAATTAACATGCCGCTCTCTATTACCGGACAGGAAGCTATCTGGTACAAGGTATGGTCAAAGATGGGCTTGAGCGACCTAGAGATCAGGAGTTATTTCACAGGACCTGCCTTTTTACCTTGGCACAGGATGTCGAATATTGATCACTGGGATGGTCCCCTGCCAAAATCTTGGCTCGACAATCAGCTCACCCTACAGAAAAAGATTGTTGCTAGAGAGCGTGAACTGAATATGAAGCCGATCTTGCCAGCCTTTGCCGGCCATGTTCCAAAGGTAATCAAGGAAAGATTTCCCAGTGCCAGGATCACAGATTTGGGAACCTGGGGTGGATTTGGCGAAGCATATTACAGCCATTTTCTTGATCCATTGGATCCACTTTTCAAACAGATACAGAGGGCTTTCCTAACAGAGCAAACCAAACAGTTCGGAAGCGATCATATTTATGGGGCCGATCCCTTCAATGAGGTAACACCTCCGAGTTGGGAACCTAAATATTTGGCCAGCGCTGCAGATGTCATCTACAGTTCAATGAAGGAAGTAGATCCATCAGCAGAATGGCTTCAGATGACATGGGTATTCTATTACATGCGCAAGGAGTGGACCAATGAGCGTATCAAGGCTTTCGTAAGGGCAGTACCGCAGGATAAGATGACACTGCTAGATTATTATGGGGAAAGTACGGAAGTTTGGAAACTCACTGAATCTTATTTTAAACAGCCCTACATCTGGTGTTATCTAGGCAATTTCGGCGGAAACAGCATGGTTGTTGGGAATCTTCAAACAGTGGAAGAGCGAATGGAGAATGCCTTTAAAAATGGCGGATCCAATTTAACCGGAATAGGCTCTACACTAGAAGGCTTTGACATTAACCCCATCATGTATGATTACGTATTTGAGAAGGCATGGAGTAACGGGCCAACGGCAGTGAAAACCTGGACAGATAAATGGGCTGATCGAAGACTTGGATATCCTGATAAAAACAACCAGAATGCATGGAACAACCTGGTAAAAGAAGTATATAACAACCCGTCGAAACTTGGCCAGGGTATTCTCATCAATGCAAAACCAGCATTAAAGGGAACGGTTCACTGGACACCGAACCCAAAGTATAATTATGCAAATAAAAACCTATTCAACACCTGGAAACAGTTACTTGTTACGGGCGGAAAGGGAAAGCAGGCTTCTGGTTATGATGCTGTCAATATTGGTTGGCAGGTATTGGGAAATCATTTCATGAAGCTAAGGGATGACTTCACTGCCGCTTACGAGCAGAAAAACATTGTCGAGATGAACAAGAACAAAAAGGAGATGCTTGATTTAATCGATGATGTTGACAGACTGCTCGCTACACAACCATCAATGCTGTTGGGTAAATGGATTGAGAATGCACGAAAAATCGGAAAGGACAACGCGGAAAAAGATTATTATGAACAGGATGCCAGGATGCTCATTACGGTCTGGGGCGGAAGTCAACGTTCCCTGAATGATTACGCAAATCGAGGATGGGCCGGTCTAACAGGCGATTTTTACAAACACAGGTGGGAAATGTTTTTCGATGAGGTGTCGATGAGCATGAGTCAGGATAAACAATTTGATGATAAGGTATTTAAAGATAAAATTCATGCCTTTGAGGATCGATGGGTAAAGGATAGGAAAAAATTCCCAACCACAACGATAGGTGACAGCTTTGAACTTTGCAGAGCAATGGTATCCAAATACAGTTCGGCCATCAACGGTGGATAGTATGCAGAACCAAGGTTATTAACCTTTCACCCTTCTCATCAAAAAATACACTGCGCATGAAAGTGCGTATTCAGTGTCAATAGTTATATAAAGCCTTTTATCTCATTGAGGGATCTAAGTACAAGCGACTAGCGTTGTATAACACCAGATGTAAAAGTAACACCTGCCGTCCGTAACCAGGCACTGAGCCTGTTCAATGTGGATAGTTTAAATCAGGTGAGCAAACAAAAAACCAAAAACGACGAAACCAGGGAATGGTAAATATAGAGGGCAGCAAAGATCTTACGGTTGAAAGAAAAAGCTTGGAAGATTATCAGGCAGCATTGAAAACCATACGGAAATATCAGGAACAGCAACGCTGCGAAGCACTGAAGTGGAAAACTGAAAAATCGGCGCCTCTGCAGGACGAGCTCCATATTATTGATCTGCTCAGGGAACAAGGCAGAACTCGAGTTTTAAATGCAGTAAAGTTTCTGCTTCAGGCAGATATCCGATTTGGGCAAATTCCCTACAAAACAGTAGATGATGTTACGGTACAATATTTTGTCGCTCACTATCCTCGTCATAAGCTGAAGAAAGTGAGGTTATTCGGCCCAGCCAGCATTATCTCCCTTACAAAAGCCTTACGTTCTAGAGGCTATCAACTACAATCCTAGATATTTATACCCCATGACTCTTGAGGATACTGTCCTTTAACAAAATGTAGGCGACATCCTCTGGTGGAATCATCTTTCTTAATTCCCTTAGTTTTTGAGGAATCACCTTACACCGAACCTGTGAATAGATCTCTTGAAAGACATTTACCTGCATAGCTATACTTTTCATCAGACCATCGTATTCTTGATAGGCTTCATGGATTTCGGCCCTAAGCTTACTTATTTCCCGATTATCCCCTAAGTTGATGCCCGCGATCTGTTCAAGTTGCTGGATCTGATCCAGCAGGTCAATCATGCTTACCACAGTTCCACGGTTTATTCCCTTCAAGCTCATGCTATATAATACCCTTATTTACTAATTGCTTATTTCCTGGCACTGCAGGCCCCATTCTGGCAACAATCATCGCAACAAGAGCAGAGACTCCGCAAGCGATAGCGGTAACAACAAAGATATTGTTGCTATTACCAGTAAGATCAATCACATAGCCTAGAAAAGGTTCCCCAATGGCCGCAAAGAGATAGCCGCACATGTTCATGATCCCCACGCCAGTGCCAGTTAATCTACTGCCCAGCATATCTGGGCTCAAGGGCCAATAGCAGGCTTGTGGCCCGTACACAAAAAAACCAGTTAACAACATCAGTACCCCGCTAAGCAAAACTTGATGCGTCGGAACAAAATAAATCAATATGGACAGCATTCCGCTTACCAACATGCCTACTACGATTGCTTGCAGTCGATTGCCCTTAAAAAGACTATCAGACAGCACACCAAAGCACAGTGCGCCTATGGCCATCCCAACTGGAAGTAGAAATGTAACCCATATATTTCCAGGGTTGTCCTTCCAGTTTTTGCCCAGAAAATGAACCGGCACCCAGAATATCAAGCCGTAGCGGGCCATACTCTCAAATCCAAATGACAAAGATGTGAGTAGAAAGCGCTTATTGCCAAATGCTTCCCTATATCTACCAATCCAATCGTGATTATCATTTGAAGTTGATGATTCATTCAGGATATCTTCATCGGGTTTGTTTTTTGCAACAAATAGAAAAATGGTAGCAGAAACGAGGAGTAACAATACTGGTAAACGAAATAACATTCGCCATTCGATCCCTTGCTGTAAGAGTACAATAGAAATGAGATAGGTCACCGCAGAGGAAAATCCTGCTGCCATGGTATAAAAACCAAAAGCTTTGCCCCGCTCATGTTCTCCCCACCAATTATTAATCAATTTGGCGCCAGGTGCCCATGCCATCGACTGGAAGAAACCATTCAGGCCCCACAGGATCATGATCGATATGGCACTGCCGGAAAAACTAATCGCAATATTTGTCGCAATAGACAGATAAGCACCGGTAACCACCATCAGTTTTGGGCTTAGGCGGTCGGCAAGATTTCCGTTGATAAATTGCCCAATTGCATATCCAATGAGCATGCAAAAGCTAATCCACCCGATGGTGCTATAGGGAATATGCAGGGAGGCTACCATACCCTTTACGGCCCATCCAAAGTTGTGCCTTCCAGTATAAAAGAAAAGGTAACATAACATTGTTACCAGTAGCATTCTCCATTTGAGTTTGGTGGCACTAGGCTCCATTATGTATTTCTTTTTTTGTGATGTTGATTCCCACACGGATTGGCTTGTTGCCTACTGCATATTCAAATGCAGCAGCTGATTCCTCTAGCGAATAATCAACTGATACCAAGCTTTCAAAAGGAAATCTGCTATAATTTTCTTCTATAAATTGAACTGCCTGAACAAAATCCTCGTAATTGTAATTATGCAAGCCTTTGATACTGATAAGACGCCTGATTACCTGCTCTGCGTCCACCTCAACTGGACGGCTCTTGAATACCGCTCCTATCCAGACAGCAGTACCACCTATGGTTAGGGAGGCTAGGCCGAGCTCCATCGCATCAGGAGATCCGCTCATGTCAAATGCGACATCCATATCCTTGGGAGTTGATTGATCCTGGTTTAGCAAGTGCCTAAAATCCGCACCAAAGACTGATGCCTGCTCCAAACGCTCTTCGCTTAAATCCACAACATGGATTTCAGAAGCTCCATTGATCTTGCACATGGCCACGCAAACCAAGCCGAGCAGGCCTACCCCTGATATCAAGACTTTCTTATTACGTAGACCTCCCGACAGCCGCACCGCCCCTGCTACAGTTGAAACCGCACAGTTGATCGTTGCCGCAACTTTCAATGGAACTTTTTTATCAATCTTCAGCACTGCCGTACCATATTTCAGAATACAGTGGGAAGCTAGCCCACCATGGAGTGCATCATCACTGGTTACCGTTGCATGGCCATATTTAAATAGACCTGCAGCTTTCTGTGGCATGCCCGCCTTTGCCTTTGAAGATTCTGGATCGGAGGCAAAAATACTCCAGGTAACGCGGTCTCCGATTTCAATTGTCCGACCCAAATAATCTTTCCTACCGTGATCGGAACTAAATTCCTGAATCTCGCCAACAATCTCGTGTCCAAGTACTGTCGGCACAGCTTCCTTTCTCAGCCCGCAATAGGTATGGAGATCGCTTCCACATATTGTTGTATATAGGTTCTTAACCAATATTTCACCAGCCTTCAATACCGGGATATCCGTGGCCTGCTCCTGAAGAGCCTCTCCTGCTCCATTAAAGATAATGATCTTTGCCTTATCCATAAATTAGTCCGATGTTGAGATTGATCCTTAAAAAGCACATACTATTAAAATCTTGATTAATTAAAAATGTTTAGACAAAAGTGAGCATTTAATGTTTAGCTAAAGTAAACAAATGTTAACTTAAATGTTAATATTTGCTAAACTTTTGTTTAGTATTACTGATATCTATATATTTGTTCGACGATTTTGTCCATGCGTTAAACACGAACGTTCTTGGTGATAAAATCACTCGCAGATTCATAAGATATAAAGATTAACCCTACAATAGAAAAATGCACTCAAAAATCAAAATGGTCGTATTTGATATGGCCGGCACCACTGTAAATGAAGATAACCTGGTTTACAAAACCCTGATGAATGCCATCAACGAAGCAAACTATTCCTTCAGCCTTGAGCAAGTCCTTGCTGTTGCAGCAGGAAAAGAGAAGAGGGAGGCCATTAGATCTGTTTTACGCACCTACGGAGGACATTTTGAAGAATCCGATATTTCAATCATATACGACAATTTTATCAAGAACCTTACCGTTGCTTATCAGAAAGAGGAAATTTTGCCGCAGCCGGGTGCCTTAGCACTTTTCAAAAAGCTTAGGGATAACAACATTCTATCCATTCTGGACACAGGTTATGACCGCTCAACAGCTGAATCTATCATCAATAAACTTGGCTGGAAAGCGGGCATTGATTTCGATACCTTAATTACCGCCAGCGACGTAGATCAAAATCGCCCGGAGCCTGATATGATCCTGCTCGCAATGAAAATACACAATGTAACCGATGGCAGGTCAGTTGTCAAGATCGGCGATTCAAGTATTGATATCGAGGAGGGCAAAAATGCTGGATGCGGACTAAGCATCGGTATTACTACTGGTGCACATACCAGAGAACAACTCTTAGCTGCAAAACCTGACGCTATCATTGATAACCTAATGGAAGTACTTAACATCATCTCTGGTGAACAGGTTTCTGCATAACTCTTTATTTCTCGTCTTCTCATCAAATGCCGGCAGAATTGCCGGCATCTTGATTTAAGGCCCACGCAATCCTGCTAATTGAATTTTAACCACGAGCATCTACAGACAAGCCCTAGTCGAAGAAATAGATAACAAGCATCAGGGCCTTACTTTTGCTCTTGTTGATGGGTGCATGAGGCATCCTTCCATCAAAAAACAT
The DNA here is from genome assembly GCF_026239735.1 of Pedobacter sp. MC2016-05. Classification (GTDB taxonomy): domain Bacteria; phylum Bacteroidota; class Bacteroidia; order Sphingobacteriales; family Sphingobacteriaceae; genus Pedobacter. Next base: position 54,202 of record NZ_JAPIVT010000003.1, on the reverse strand, counting down.
GGAATCACCTTTCTTCAGGGTCACATCATTTTTCTCAAATCGGTAAACCACTTCACCCTCTATGATATACTTAAACTCAAAGGCCTCGGTTACGACCATGTCCCGCTTAGCACCCGGCACCAACTCCAGCAAAACAAAATCTGTAGTGGCATTTTTTATGGCCCTAGTAAAAATACGCTGATAGGCATACCCATCGGCCTCTTCCTTTTCAAAAGTCTCTAATTCATCTTTTCTGACAATTAACATCGGAAGATCATCCTTATTAAAATTGATGTCCCGGAAAAATGTGTTGATATCTACGTTCAGCGCCTTGATGATCTGAATCAATACGATTAGGGATGGTACCGTCCTGCTATTCTCTATCTGGGAGATGAGTCCCTTGGTCACATCCGCTCGGTCCGCAAGCTCTTGTAAGGTAATATTGAGTGCTTTCCTACTCTCTTTTATTTTCTGACTGATTTGAAGAATTGCATGATCTTTCATAATTTTTCTAAAACGGTAAAAATAGCATTAATAGCGAGAACAAAGCAGTACCCAAAAGAATAATCCAAAAAGTAACCACAATTATTACTGATCGCACAAGCAAGGGATATCTGACATATTCCGCTAGCCACCCAGCGCTTGTGTCATACCTTTTCCGCCAATGGCAATCTTGGTGTGGATGGATATCTTTCGCTAAGGAATGCCTAGATGAGCCCAATCCAGGCTCAAGGCTAACTATTCATCAGTTGATTTTGAAGAGGTATTGCAATCAGTCTTGCCGGCTATTGAATAGCCAGTGAAGATCGACTGATTTCCATAGGGAGCTAGAAGTGAATACTCCTTGCTGACGGATTTGATGGATTGCAACTGCCCCAAAGATGTACTGAACGCAATTCTGCCCACGCATTAGGCAATCAGCACTTGTGATAGATCGCAACATGCGCTTGCTCAATATCCTAATTTTTCCCAAACGTATTGGGGGGTAAACAACGGGTTATCTGAAAATATCCTCAGGAATTTCCCCTGTCCATACCGTAGGCAATTTCCTGATTCCAAATATCCTGGCCAATACCAATGATGTGTTTTTGTTTGAATTATAGATATTGGTCAAACCCTTGGTCTTGATTTTTGGCCCTGTAATTGCCCAGGGAATCTCCATCTCTGACCTGGAAACACCACCATGCCCTTTATTAATGCCCCCGTGGTCGGTAATGAGCATGAAGTGGGTGCCCTTATATAAATCTGCAGATTTCAGTCTATCCAGAAGCTTACCAATTGCCAGGTCTGCCTCTTCTATCGCTTTTATGTATGGGTCTGTCATCCAACCATAACCATGGCCGGCATGATCGGTATGCACGCTGTACAGGAAAACAAGGGTTGGATGAACCCTGTTTTCCAACAAGAAATTAAATGCCTTATCATAGTTTTGGCTGTATTGATCATTTTCTTCAAATGACACTTCATCAAGATATTTTTTGTTTATCGGATTGATGAGCTCTTTCCAGTTGTAATAATAACCAATTCTTGATTTTGGTAAATCCTCTTTCAAAACCTTGAATATGGACGGATAGTAATCATCGCTATCAGTTTGCAAAGGTGGCAACAAATGTTTTTGCAAGGTCCAGTCATTGGCAGTAATCCCATGTTCCTCAGGACCCGAGCCAGTTAAATGACTCGTCCAATTGGGTAGTGTTACCGATGGCATTACCGGGCGTGTAGTGAGTGAGATGACCCCATTGGCAAAAAGTTGATCAATGTTGGGATGTTTGGCAACTTTAAAGCCTTCTGTGCTGAAGCCATCAAGGCCGATTATCAAAACTCTTTTTGAATCCTTTTGTCCGAATACGGAAATAGAGCAACAGCTTAATAGTAATAAGATCTTAAGAATAGGGGTTTTCATATAATTAAAGTGATTATTGGATATAAATAATTGGTTTATGGAGCGAAAAGGGTTTAGGATCATTTCAATAGCAGCTCCCATTTATTTGCTGAAACCCCTGTTTCAATCTTCTTGCCAGCCTCGTTTTTGACTACCCTTTTTAACCTACTCAAAAAATAGATAAGTGATAGAATAGCGGCTAAAGTTGTAATCAGTGAGGTGATCAAGAGCGATTGGTTAAAATAATTCGACCATGTGATGCCCTTACCAGCCAACTCATGAAAAATAAGCAATATAAAGCTCCCCAAATAGCCTACAGAATCAACGATGTAAATCAGGAACCCGACATTTGCCTTATAGTGTAGACTGGCAATCATCCGCTCAAAGAAAATAGCATGAAAAGGAATGTATGCCACATAAATCCCGAGTCCAACTACGGTCATCCATATTGTCGGCTTCAGGTAACCTAGATTATAGGACAAGGTTCCCAACCCGATGAGCGCACAACCAATGATGACGATGTAATGAACCCAAACAAATGCCCTGATATTATTTTTAACCAGCACCAACATAGCAACAACACCCAATACAATTACCGCGATTATCGAATCTGTCTTGGCATAGATCACACTAGACTTTATACCCAGTCCCGCCCAGATCTCAACCTCAAAATTATCACGAATATCCCTTATGCAGGTGAGCAGGCCATAGATAACCAAAACAAGTAAGATTCCAGGCAAGAATTCCATCAAGAACTTTTTCCGCTGTTCGCCATCCATTGCTATCCTTTCGATTCGATGTTTCCTGTCAGATTCGGTGGGTCCCGGAAGGAGTTCCAGCGCAAGTACGAAAAGCAACATCGGAAGAACAAATAATAAACCGGTTGCAAAAGGCATCCAGAATTCGGTGACTGAAAATATTGACATCAAGTATCGAGCAATACTCTTTACGAATCCTGCCGCAAAGACTAGGCTCATCGCCATAATGGCGCCCATAAGCTCAGTCATTCTCCTACCCTCCAGATAACTGAACACCAGTCCCCAGATCAAGCCGAGCGGAAAACCATTCAACACGAGCATGGAGATGTTATAGGGTGCGGGTATAACCGCAAAACCCAAAAGCGCCATCCATGCAATAAAAATCAAGAGAAGAATGTACCTGGCACGATGGTTCTTTCCATACTGGGAAATGAACTTTATGCCATAAAACTTGCTGAAAGTATAGCCAAGCATTTGGGCAACGATGATACAAACCTTATAGTCAACACCGAAAAAAGATGAATTATCGAATGTACCAGCAGAAAACGCCTTTCTAAAGGCATACATAGATGTGTAGCAGCCAAAGGCAGCCAGTCCGCCGATAATCGCAATCGTCAAGTCTGGCCACTTCGCTATCTTTTGACGCAGGAAAAGTTTAATTTGTCTAGGTTCAATTAACATTTGATGTTGTAAAAAATTTGTCAATTCTTAATATCGTTGGGATAATGTCGAATGCACGATTAGTTTTTCAAACGAAGATATAACACTTAAGATTTTCAAATGCGCTTTAACCTCATTAGCTTCGTTTCGTGGCATAGGATTTTGCCCGACCACCCTGAACGCTTACCCAAGTTTCTATGCGCCCACAAATCCCTTGTTTCGTATTTGCCCTCCATGCCCAACGCTCCAAAGCCCAAGTTAACCGTTTGCGGCGAAGGCATCTTGTTCAAGATTGCTATAGCCACATCACCATTCTCCAAAGGCCGTATGAAGACATCCAGTTTATCGGTCTTAATCCTGCGCTGTGCCTGTTTACCCAAGGGGTCTTGATTTAACGCGATCACCTCTTGATTGGTTAAAATTGTCTTGGTTTCATTATCCATTTCGCGGATATCGCAACTCGCATATAATGGCGAATTGAGCATGCAGTACAAGCTCATTTGACTTTGATATTCTTCCTTGGTACAACCCGTAGCATTGTAAGCCGATGACGGACCTTCTTTTCCATGTAACCCAGCTACCAACATGTCTCCATCGTTCCACTTACCGGGACCTGAAAAATTCGAGAGTTCGGCATTTTTATCTATCACATTGTATATTCCAATACCGCCCTTTCCCTCCACATCAATCCATTTATCCCTTATATCAAAAGTGGTACGCCAACTTTGTCCCCCAACCTCCGCTGCCCACTTCCATGGCTCACGAGGGCCCCATTCACATACGCCCAGCAGAATTGATCTGCCAGATTTTCGTAAAGCATCTGCCATCTTCTTATATCTGGCCCGTGCCGAATCCACATCAGCAGGAGCATTGCAATAATCATATTTAAGATAATCTATACCCCAAGAGGCAAAGGTCCTGGCATCCTGATCCTCAAAGTTTAGGCTTCCGGTATAATGGCCACATGTTAATTGTGCGGCATCTGAGTATATGCCAAGCTTCATCTTCTTATCATGCAGGTAATCAGCTAACGCCTTAATGCCCGAGGGAAATTTTTTAGCATCCGCAATGATGTTGTTCTTGCTGTCCCTCCCTCCCTGCCAGCAATCATCCAAGAAAATATAGTCGTAGCCCGCTTCAACCATACCACTCTTCACCATTGCATCGGCCATGTCCATGATATCTTTCTCTTTGGGATGATCTGAAAGCAGGTTCCAGCTCATCCATCCCATGGGAGGCCTTTGTGCGAGAATGGTATCTTGTGCAGATGCCAAATGAGCTGAGAGGAATAGAATTAAATAGGTCCTTAAAAACTTCATGTAAATAGATTGATAGAGCTGCTCAATACCTCTTCTTTATATTGAGGAATCAAGCAGCTATTTATAAAGATAAACAAGCCCAATGAAGATGTTAATTAAGCTCTCGTCCAAATAGTATTCAAAAACATGAATACATAAACACCTAAAAGACAATATATTAATATCAATAAAACCCAGAAAAACAACAGCTGACCCAGAAAAACCGACCATTGTATTACCCCATATTAGCACTTTGGGATCAATTATTACTTAAACTATTGCCCTATTTTAAAGGGTAGATTACTGATTACGTAACTCTGATCCTTAAGGGTCGAAAATTCGATCTCGTTTGCGCTTAAGAATTTAAACACAATGTTTCTGCCCTTGCTATCCCTAACGACTGCCTTGCTGATGTCCTTAAAGTAGACCCTGCAATTTGTTCCTGCGCCTGAATAAATGCTGGCCGAGCTCTCGCCATTAATGTTCCATTTGATACCTACAGTAAAATTTCCATTGGCTTTCAATCCGGTAATCTCCCCTTTTGGCCAAACGCTGGGAATTGCAGGCAATAACTGCAATTTACCGAGGTGGCTTTGCAGGAACATTTCTGTTATTCCCGCCGTTATACCAAAATTCCCATCTATTTGAAAGGGCGGGCCATTTAGCAGATTCTCATATACCCCGCCCTCGTCATAGGTGATATCGGTTGAGGTGATGTGCACCAAGGCATTTCTTAATAACTGATGTGCATGATTTCCATCGAGTAATCTTGCCCAACAGGCCAGTCTCCAGGCCAGGGCCCAGCCGGTAGAAAGATCTCCCCTCCCCAGAAGCGACCTTTTTGCAGCTTCACTGTAAAGCGTATCCATTAATGGAGATATTTGCTTTCCTGGGTAGAGGGCAATTAAATGGGACAGGTGCCTATGCGTGTTTTTAGGTCCCGAGTATTTTTCCTCAATGGCGGCATCATTCCATTCCACAAGTTGACCCCATGTGCCGATCTTTAGTCCATTGTCAAGTTTTTTGAGTGTTGCAGCCAATCGGGATCGGTATGCTGAATCTTTTTCCAGTACTATACTGGCCTCCATAGTGTTGCTGAGCAAGTCCCAAATGAGTTGCTGCGCATAGGCGACACCACCCTCAACATTCCATGGACCGATTTCGGGAGACCACTCCTTGGGTGCAAATAATTTCCCATCACGCTCCACCAATCTGCCCAACCAATAATCACAGGCAGCCTTCATCACGGGGTATGCCTTGGTAGCTAGATACCTTTTATCGAGGGTATAGGTGTAATGTTGCCACATGTGCATACAATACCAAGCATTGGCAGGACGGGTCTTTGCCCAATCCCCAAAGCCAAAGATGTTATTTTGCACCCATTGCGACCAGCCTTCGGTTCCATCATCTTTTGCGGCCTTTCGCCAAGATGGCTGAATCAGTGCCTCATGATAGAGATAATCTGTCAAAGTTTGATGTAATTCTGATAGATTGGTAGTTTCTGCCGGCCAATAATTCATCTGAACATTGATGTCACTGTGCAGGTCTGCCTGCCAGGCAGGATTACTTGAGTTGTTCCAAAGCCCCTGAAGGTTGGATGGAAGCGCTAGTCCACGGGCTGAGGAAATCATGAGATAGCGACCATACTGGTAATATAAAACCTCTAGATAAGCATCGCTTTCTCCTTTCATATAAGCGGAAAGCAACTCATCTGTAGGCTGTAAGCTTTTGGTCTGCCCCAGATTTAAGTTAACCCTATTGAAGAGGGAATGATAATCGCTAACATGGTTGGTATAAAGTTTATCATAAGCCATTTGGGCTGCCTTTTTATTTCTTTGGCTAACCTTGGCGTAAAGCAAATTTGCATCCCCGCTGATGTAACCTGGGGCTAATGGGTCGTAATTTGTACCCATCGAGAGAATCAAGGTTGCAGCATTTGCGTTTTTGACACTGACCTTTCCGCTTTCTGATAGTATGGTACCTCCATCATTTTTTACGGAGAGCTGCGCTGCAAAATCCAGGATATCCAGCTTTCCAACTTGATCAATGGCATTTCCCTTGACCTTGATGGTTGGAGCAGATTTAAGATCCTGATGGGGATCCTCGATGCTGGCGGTAAAATTGATCATACCCTTTGCACTTGCGCTCAGGCGGATGACGATCACCTGATCTACGTAGCTGCAAAAATACTCACGGATAAAGTGTACTCCGTTTACGGTATAAGATACCCGTGACACTGCATTCTGCAGGTCGAGCTCCCTGCGGTATTGCTCGACCCTCTCTACTTTTGGAAACTCCAGAAAGAGATCCCCAAAATTTTGGTAGGATCCTCTTTTTGTTGTACTGCCACTCCATAATGTCTTGTCATTATACTGGACGTGTTCCCTTTCAACTCCCCCAAATACCATTGCGCCGATCAGCCCATTACCGATGGGCAAACCACCACTCATCCACTTGGTGGCGGGCGCTCTATACCAGAGCGTCAAATCAGATGAGGGAGCCGGAGCCTGACCCCGGAATGTCTGTCCGCTGGCAAAATGAAATGAAAGCAATAGTAGGAAAAAGTAGATGTATCTTTTCATATATTATATTTAAAAACCCGGATCAACGGCGATCTATTTTTAGGTTCAGATCGAGGGATAAATTTAAAGTGGTGAGGCCTGATTGCATTATTCTACAACGTACAAATCGACCACAAAAAAATGTATGACCAAAACATTGGCATACAGCGTTTTATGATCCAATAAAAAACAGATTATTGCCCCTATTTCAAGGGTATTGGGATATACCTTTAGGGTGAAGACTTTGTTTAATATATTTCCTTGGTCCTTAGGTCCTCTAGTTCTGGCGAACGTACCCTCCCGATACCATTGAAAACCACCTTAACGCCCATCACTCTTCCTATTTCATTTTTGTAGCTTGTGCTCAGCACTTTCTTGCCTGCAATGTACAGTTCAACATGCTTATTCCTCACCCTCAACCTGACCTCTCCCCCATCCTTAAAATCATACCCCATATTACCAAGATACTTTGATGATCCATTGACCTTGAGCTCTGAGAAATTATATTCTGAAAATGCTGCACAACTCGGTTTATACATCGTAACGAGATGACGGCCTTTCTCGCCCAATATGATAATTGTCGACTCAATACATTGAACACCTGGACGGCTTGCTTCGGCCTGCAGATTACAGGTGAACTCAAAATTCTCACCACTTATCTTACTGGAATGAATATTGCTAAAGCCCACGAGGAAAGGTTTGGACAAATCAAGCCCTGCAGAATCAAGTTGGTTAGCGGAAACGAATAAATTTTCCTTAGAAAGCGTGCGAAGGCCAGCAATTGGAAAGGCTCTCAAACTGTCATTACCAGAATTGGCTACCCAGCCTTTTGTCTGTAAATATACCGTAGCTGTATCGATTGGCTTTCCCTTATATAAAAGCTTAACATACACAACGCCCGGGTTCCTGAAAAATTGGGTAACCTCCCGTTTCCCAGAAATAGTAGTCGCAGCTGCCTCATCCATAAAGTCAAGACCAAATTTTTCATTTTCGTCTAAGGGACTATTCGCACTTAACTTGAAAACGGCAGTATGGGGTACCTCACCAAAGGGATTCTCACAAATCAATGAAACATGGTCAGGATCTACGTAATTCTCTCTAAAGATATAGATCAGCGAGACACTGATCACAAAAATTGCCAAGAGCACCACAATTAGCGACCTGATCCTAAACTTCGGCGCTTCGGGAATTTCTTCCTGAACCGGTTCCTCAGGGGGAGTTGCATTCGGTGGCGGCACCTGAACTTCAATTTTATCTGTATTGGAAACCGTGAAAATCAACTCATATTCCTGCCAGTCGCGATAACCAATAAATTGAGCAAGTGCATCTCGTGTAGCTTTATGCGGAAAATATCTTTTGGGCGTCTTTAATCTTCCGAAAATCCGTTTTAAAGTGTTTTCGCTTATATACACCTTGGTCTGCCGAGCAAGCTGACTACTCAAGGAATTGTAGTCTGCCGTACGCCATTCTGCGATAGGCTTCCCCCCCATCTTCTGTATTATCTGCCTACAACATGCGTCAAGCAAGTTGAAAAACCCATCACCTATCTGTTGTACAGAATTCGACTCCATAAACTATATTACGCTGACTGACAAATTGTTATCACTACAATAAACTGTTTAAACTTTGTATGTTGCTTCGCATGTAAATCTGCTTTCAACAGGATAGATTTGTATTATTCCAAAGTTGTGCAAACCAATTCAAACATAAAAAAAAATAAGCCAATAATCTAGCGAATAAACACTCCATTTGTTCCTATTCTGTGAAATATTATTCCAATAAGCCTTACTGATCTACCTTATGAAAAAAACCCATCTCGTATTCATCGTCTACCTTTTAACTGTTGCAAGCACCAGTATGGCACAAAAACATTTTAGAATAGAGACCAAAAACAATATACTCTTATTATCAACCGACAGCGAAAACGCACTGGTTTCAGATTATTTCGGTAAACGTATTGCTGATATCAGTGAATATCCCGCTATATCCGCACTCGACAAATTCAAGCCTGGATCAGACGATCTATATAATAAACGGGAAGCTTACGTTGCATCTGGATCTACAAACCTTTTGGAACCGGCACTTAGCATTACACATGCAGACGGTAACAAATCTACCGTATTGGCGTTCTCAGAAGTGCAGGAAAGACAACTCGATGCAAATAGAAAGTTGACGACAATCACCTTAAAAGACCCTAAGTATGATTTTCAGATTGCCTTAAATTATCTAAGTTATTTCAATGAGGATGTTGTGGAGCAATGGGCGGAAATATTGCATCATGAAAAGGGCAACATCACGCTTAACAAGTATGCATCGGCATGCCTGACCTTGACAGGGAAAAAGTTTTTCCTGAAGAACCAATATAGCAGCGCAATGCGTGAAATGAGATCTGAAGAACAGCAATTGCTACATGGGATGCGTACATTGGACTCTAAGTTAGGTACCCGAAACAACCTACTGCACTCCTCTTCATTTATGGTCTCCCTTAACGGCCCCTCGACAGAGGACACCGGAGAGGTAATTGCCGGCTCCCTTGAGTGGTCAGGTAATTTCAAGCTGGATTTTGAGACTTTCGACGATTATTTCCTGAGGATTACCGCAGGAATAAACAACTTCTCCTCAAATTACACATTGAAGCCATCTGAAAGGTTTGTTACCCCACGCTTTGTCTATACCTACTCTCAAAACGGAAAAGCCATGGCCAGCAGAAACCTCCATAATTGGGCAAGAAGGTATCAGTTGGCTGATGGAGGCGGAGACCGTTCTACCCTGTTGAACAATTGGGAGACCACCTACTTTGATTTCAATGATGAGAAATTGAATGAGCTGGTGCAGGACACCAAAAAACTGGGCGTAGATGTTTTCTTGCTAGATGACGGCTGGTTTGGCAACAAATACCCAAGAAATGGAGCAAGTTCAGGATTGGGCGATTGGGACTTTAATAAGCAGAAACTCAAAAATGGCATTGCGGGAATTGGTAAGGAAGCAACGGATAAGGGCATTAAATTTGGTATATGGCTAGAGCCGGAAATGGTCAATCCAAAAAGCGAGCTTTATGAACAGCACCCCGACTGGATTATCAGGCAACCCGAGAGAAAGGAGTTTTACATGCGAAACCAACTCGTTTTGGATCTGACCAACAAAAAGGTCCAGGATTTCATATTCCATGTTGTTGATGAAACTTTTAAGCAGGTTCCAGATTTGGCCTTTATCAAGTGGGACTGCAATTCCTTGATCTATAACGCCCATTCTCCGACCCTTAAAAACCAAGACCATTTTTATATTGAGTACGTCCGTGGGCTTAATAGCGTGTTGGAAAGAATCAGGAAGAAATATCCCAAAACCCCTATGATGCTTTGCGCAGGCGGAGGTTCCAGAGTGGATTATGCAGCTCTTAAATATTTTACCGAGTTCTGGCCCAGTGACAATACCAATCCATACGATCGCATTTTTATTCAATGGGAATATTCCTATTACTTCCCAGCGCTTGCAGTAGACAATCATGTTACGGATATGGGAAAACAGTCCATGAAATTTAAGACAGACGTTGCCATGATGGGAAAATTAGGCTATGATGTAAGGGTAAATGAGCTTTCCAAAAACGAGTTGCTTTTTAGTCAAGATGCGATAAAGAATTATAATAGGTTTAAGACAACAGTTTGGCATGGAGATCAATATAGATTACAGGATCCCTATGAAAATGATGTAGCATCATTGTGTTATGTCAATCAGGCCAAGGACGAGGCTGTTGTATTTAATTATTTCATGGCTACTCGTAACGCTACCAAACAGGCTATTCCAATCAAAATGAAAGGGCTCGATCCGAGTATTCGCTACCGCATAACAGAGACCAATATTTTTCCTGGGACCAAATCTCCTATCGATAGTACCAAATCGTATTCCGGCGACTTCCTGATGAACGTTGGCTTTAATCCAGAGGTTAATGATCGCAGGACCAGCGTTGTACTTTTGATCTCTGCTGTAAAATAACGCTATAATCAATCTACCTTAAAGCTTATTGAGTGTTCAGATTATCCGAGCTATCATCCCTGAAAAAAACAGAAAAAAAATTGCCCTAACATGAGAACAACCCGTTATTCCATTGCTTTATTATTGGCCTTGCTTTTGAACTACCAGAAATCTGTAGCCCAGGAAAAGGAAATATATTTTCCCTCGAGAATATCTACGGTACCAGCCAACAATGACTTTACCGATAACGGCAGTGAATACAGCAATAAACGAAGCGCACAATCGACCAATTTTGTAGTCTATTGGGCCAAGGAGTATGGTGATCAACCGCTAGAGAACCAAGATATCAATAAAAGATTCGATATCAAGCAGGGACTTGCCGAATTGGAGCGTTATTATAATTTCTACATCGAAGAACTCCATGTCCTTAAAAAGGGTAAATCTGTTAGTGATCGATATAAAATATTATTTTTTATTACCGGAGGGAAAAATCAAACTGCCTATGGTTGGGGTGCTGACGATAAGGTTGGCATCTTATGGTCCCCGGCCTCAAGGATAAATAAGCAGCCCTACGGTGTTTTGGCGCATGAACTTGGTCATGTCTTTCAATTTCTTGCCGGTTGTGATAATGGTGGCGTAAGTTTCAATGGGCCAGTCAATGAGATGGGTGCCCAGTATCTGCTATGGCAAGTCTATCCAGACTGGCTTAACTTTGAAAATTACCACTTGAAAGCTTACTTGAAAAATACCTTTCATGCTTTTTTACATCCAGAGAATCAATACAGGGCTCCCTTTGTGATCGAATACTGGGCAGAAAAACATGGGAAAGATTTTTATGGCAAACTGCTTTCATCGGTAAAAAAGGATGAAGATCCTGTTCAAACTTATGAGCGTATCACCCAGACAAACCAAAAGAAATTTAATGACGAGATGTTTGAGGCATGTAGTAAGCTGGTAACCTTTGATCTGAAGCGAATAGAACGCATCGCATCAAAATACGCAGATTTAAACCGCACCCCAATTAAAGGTGATGAGAATGGCTGGGAGAGCCCTGATTCGAAATATCTACCAGAAAACTATGGCTACAATGCCATTAAACTTGAGCTTCCAAGTAAAGGGAGTAAAATAAGTATTCAGTTTGATGGCAAAATGAACAAAACCAATAGCAATTCAAAAGTCAACAAGATGGGTTGGAGATATGGCTTTGTTGTCCATAAAAAAAATGGTGAGAGAAGCTATAGCAAAGTTTCTTCTAAAGCTAAGTGGCATCTTAACTATCTCGTACCCAAAGAAGCCGAACAACTTTGGCTTGTGGTGATGGCTGCACCTGATGTGCACACCAAGCTTCCGAAATCGATAAAAGAAACAAAACAGTTTTCTTATCAATTTAAGCTTGGTGGAACTGCCGTATTGAAAGAAGATTTGAATTGATTTGAGGCGTGCTGCGAAAGCTCAGCACGCTTGCAATTCTCTAGTTTCGCGTATGCACCTAGCATTGCACGATTATTTGATAAAATAAGAGTTGATGGTTGGATTAGAAGTTTAACATCGATTAGCAAGACCGATCTTATATTTGATCAAATAAGGCAATAATCTGGCAGCTTTCTTTTATGCACTGCAATGGATCAATCCGCTATCTGATTTTATGTTGCTCGTAGTTTAAAGTACGATTAGAAGATAGCCTATACCAACAAAAATATTAACTAATAAAAGTAGATGTTGCCTGACTGGGTTTAAAAGGCGAACACAAGGCCAAAAAATTTGTATCGCAACACTAGATAAGCGTAAAGGGCGCTTTCAATCCCATAAAAAAGCCCCGCCATAGCAGCGGGGCCTAACTAACCTAACAAAATATTATTTTAAAAATTCTAATTCGAACTTATTCAATATCGGATCGCCCTCTATTTTAAAAGTGGGCAAAATTTTAACATTCATCCAGTACAATAAAACCGGAGTAATAGCCGTGTTGCCAGGAAGCGTTGATACACCATCGCCAATTAGCGGTACGCTAGGCGGCACAGCTTTGTTTAAACTTAGCCAATTATATGCGCCAGTTAAATCCATATTATATCCTACCGGCGCCCTGTTGTATAACTTATTTCCAATTTCTTCATCTATTGGCCAATAACCGATTAAACTGCTAGTTCTAGTGTGCTTGCTCAAATCTCTTAAGCCTGCATTTGCTGTGACCTCAGAAGCGGTCAAAGCGGTATTAAAAATTAATAAATTGGAGGCCATCAGATCTGTGCTGTAACCCGCATAAGAATATTGTGCACCAATTTGCAACAGCTCGGCAGTATTTAAGCTTTTTGCAGCGCTAATGTTTGTAGAACCTTTAAACACACCATCTACATAAGCAGAAGCTGTTCTCACCGTTGCACTTTCATATCGAACAGTCATTGTTAAGGTGTGCCATACGCCCACCTCGACTCCATTGGCTATCGCAAGTTCAGTTACCTTAACCCCTCCATTCGCCTGTCCTCCGAATTGCAAGTTCCATGAAGTGTTGGATATCATCCAATACCAACCTGTCAATGGGCTAGAAGCAGTGCTTTTACCCAAAAACTTTGGATAGTAAGAACCTCCTTTGTTATTCCTCACATCCATTTGTACGGTAAAATCCTGCTTGTCACCCATATTGTACAGACCATTATCATTTGCTACCCGGGCAAAACTGGCATTTGTTATAACACTAGCTGATGAAACATTCTCTCTGAAGTTAAGTGTCGTATATTGTCTTTTTACCAGGATCTCCTCCTTTAAAGATGGCTGATACAACATAAGAAAACCAGGTTTTGATGCTGCTTCATTACCGCCGTAATTCGAGGTCAGGACTACTAACCAATCTTCTTTAGCATAGGTTGGCCTCGATTTAATTCCAGCCATGATTTCCTTTATGTAACCATCAATAGTAACGATGGCATTTTTGTAGTTGATATTGGTCAAATTAAAACCACCATTGTTTCCCCCAGCCTTTACATCTCTGAAATCGACAATGGCCGTACCTAGTTCTGACTTTTTCAAAATGGCGAGCGTCGAGTCCTTAACCGCAACATCTGTAGATACTTCTGGTAAAAAATCGGCATTTTTCAGATAATTCCTTAAATTTGGCCAAGGTGTAACCACTGCTGTTCTAATGTTTTTATAATCGCGGAGCAAGCTCAATACATCTGTATAGGCATTAATACCCGAGTGCGGATCACTTCCAACCTGGTCTGGCTGAAAGTTATCCTTTGTTACATTGTGACTAATAACACTAGCTCCAGTTAGCATTGATGTCCAAGTGCTTGCATCAGTAGTTACCGGTGAGGTTAAGGAATTGTAGGTATACTTGCTGTTTTTTTGAAGTGATAATATCGTGCTAGCACCACTATTTGGCAAATCTGCACCCACTAATCCATCGATACTGATCACAATTACTTTCCTGGATATTTTATTATCGCTTTTCAATTCCTCGAAAACCGCTGGTGGATTATCATATTTCTTGCAACCCGCAAAAACTACCAATCCTAAAACGAATAATTTAAAATTAATTCTCATATCTGATTAATATATAGCTCTTACTTCCGCCAATGAAATGGAGCGAGTTCCTGTACCTGTTTTAACTATTAATTTCATGAATTTGGCTTGTTTGGCACCTGTCGCAAAGGTGAAATTATATGGGGTGGCATTTTGAGGAACCTGCATGGTACCTACGCTAGTATAACTTACATTATCATTACTCACCTGCACTTCCACCTGGCCAACATAACTTGTAGCCGAATTACGCTGAACGATCCTAACTCCCTTAATGTTAGCGATGTTTTGTGTTTTGCTTCCCACATAAAACACCAGATTAAAAGGATAATTGGCACTAGCTGGCAAGGTACCGGTTGTCTGCGAAGACCAATAATCAGCATCATTGCCGTTGGTTAGATTGGTTACTGGCTGAGCTGACTCTGTTGAACTAGCAGAAACAGGGCCAATGTATTCTAGAGTATTGTAACCCCAAAGTGGCTCATTTAACAAGGGATAGTTTTGCGCATTTATAACCGCCTGCGAAGGTGTGCTTACCTGTATACCCCATGCGTTAAAGAAGGGCAGTAAGTTAACCTTGGTATAATTACAAATAAATTCATAAAAATAATCTTTTCTGGCTTGGTCGTTGGTATTTGGACGCGTGATACGTCTACCCTGTTTATGTAGTTCGGTAAACCAACCATAGCCATAGCGTTCCAGCAATTGCACAAATGGCATCAACCTTTGGCCACTACCAGCTGCTGAGGTTCCAAATTCAGTATCGAAATTTTTGGTTCCAGTTCTCACAACAAAAGCCAGCCCACTTTTCAACCAATCATCGCCTCTACCCAAATCTTTAAAATCTACTCCATAGGCCTTTGCAATTTTAAATGAGAAAAGATTACAAGTAGCCTCCGTTAATATACTCCACTCCCAAATTCTATCTGATTTTTCACTAGCTGTGCCAGGATTCGACCAATACACTTGCTGCGTATTGTGTCCCAATTCGTGATAGGTTCCCCAATTCGGCTTTGGCTTATTGGTAACCAATTGATTTAAGCTGGTCCAAGTTTCCAACCACCCGTCATCATAAAATCCATACAGCGCCATAAATGGAAAGCCTGCTAAGCCATAGGCATCTGCCACTGGCATTTGGATATCTACGGTTGCACGCCAAGCACTAGCAGGAACTCTATCTATTGGATCACTAGCACTTTCTGATAGGCCCATCCAACCATTGTAATGTTCGCCATAAATTTTGTCCCATTGGCTCATCAACTCTTTAGGATTATTTAATGGATCGCTAGATGAGGTCATCTTCTGCAAAATAAAGCTTCTTGGAACTGTCCAGATAACGCTCTTCGAAGTCAACTCCAACCAAGGCACTGTGGATGCTCTCACGCGCGCTGCCCAATCGGCATTGTCACCCTTTTTAGGATCGTTAAGGATAAAATCTGGACTTACGCAGGCGTTAGCGATAGTAAATTCTACTGGGTTAGGCGAATTGATACCGCCCGATCCCTGGTAAGAGCGGCTCGCAATGATGTAAATGGTTCCTCCGAATAGGTTTCTTACGAAGTTATCGCCAGCATACAACTGTTGCCTGGCAAAAACCACTGGATAACGCCTTGGTTGGGCTACTGCCGATAGATCCTGAGTATGGACGCCAATCTGAACACTCAGACCATCCAAGCCCTGTGGTACCACAATCTTGACCAATTCACCAGGGGCTGCGTAATAGCCGGTGCTAAACATCGCTGTTGGTGCATAACTAAACCTAAGGGTAGCCTTGGTCTGGTTGCTGAAATTCAAGTCTAGGGAAAATTTACCCGCTGGTATATTGCCTTGGCCCACCCTAGGCTCACTATCGCTTACCAAACCGGGAAAAACCCTGGCCTGTTGATACATGGTCTTGTCAATATCTCGTTTAGTGGTATCTATTTTCCCATCGGCAACGTTTCCACTATTGTCAGGGTAGCCATCAGCTACCTCGTAACCATACTTCTTACAAGCACTAGCCACAACGATCATGGCCAATGCTAAGTATTTTATCTTATGTCTTTTCATGGCTTTATATTAATTGGTTGGAAGTGTTACACCGGGTACCAGTAGCGACCCCATTAAACCCCAACTTTGTGGAACTGAAATATTTAACCAATTGTAAATCATCAAGGTGGCGTCAACACCATTGAATACCGATCGGTAAGCACTGTCTGAAACAACACCTGCTACATTCGGCGTAGATTCCGAGAAATTCGCCCAGCTATAGCTTCCGGTAATATTAAAATTATTGCCTTTCCCAGATTTATCTATAGCGACTGAACCGTTTCCATCATTCAATGGCCACCATCCCAAAAGATTTGCAGGTACTGGAGCTAGTAAGGAAATATCTCTTTTGGAGTAAGAGATAATATCGTCGTCACTAAATGCAACATTATAAATTGCGATATCCCTGAACGTCATATCAGTACCGTTAGCTGATGTAGTTGCCATACCTGGTCCAAAATGCAATGCAGCAGTATTTGTCAAGTTTTTTCCACTGATATCTACCGTATTAATTTTTTTGCCATCTTGAAATAATGAAGCGAACCTTGTTGAGCCAGTATTATATAATTTAAACGCCAAAGTGTGCCATCTTGCATCTCTTAATACTACACCTGCGCTAATGGAATATGAACCAGCAAAACTTAAGTAATAACTATTGCCCCAGCACATCATATCCCATCCAGTACTTTGTATGGCTTCCCTTTTATTGGTAGTTGCCATATTACCGAAAAAGTGTCCATAATCTGCATTATTGGCGGCATCATTTTTCACCTTGATCATCACGGTGTATTCACCACTGGTACCAAAATCTCCCACGCTTGCATCTGCAAGTACCCCCATACCATTTGCCGTAGTATTTGATGTACCCCTTACACCTAGACCTACAAAAGGATAACTGTTAGGATCAGGTTGGTTATAAGAAGTTGAGTTAAAACGCGGATTATAGAATGCCACATAGGTATTGCGAGATTGATCTTCGAAAACAACAGAATTAGGCCCACCACCTGATGTTGCAGCACCGCCTTTGTTAGAGGCAATTACCACTAGCCAGTTTTCTGAACTATAAGTGGGTCTCGCTTTAATAGCATCCAGCATATTACCTATATAGGCATCTAGCGCCTGGATGGCATTAGTATAAGCTGGAGTATTCGCAGTATAGCCATTTGCCGCACCTGCTACCTCTGCACTATGATATTGAGCGACTACAACAGTTGCACTTTTATTGCCCAGTTCTGCTACAGCTGCTGTTTTTACTGCAGCATCATCGTTTGCGTTAACCTTAACGGTTGCATCGGTTGCCAGTATTTCGTTAAATATTGCAGTTGATGCAATAGACACTGTTCGTGCATTGGTTACATTATCTTTTATTCTTGTAAATAGGGTCGGTGTTCTAGCCACGTTCAAATTGGCAAAATCTTCGCTCTGTACGCCATGTGCCCGGTAATCAACGCCAGTAATCAAGTTGGTCCAACCGGCAGCGTTAGTGATGGCATTTCGGCGATCGTCAGCAAGTCCGTCGAAGCTATACGCAGCCTTGGCATTTATGGCTGTGATATTGGTAGGTGCCAATTGGCGAACCACATCCCCTTTCACACCATCTAAAATGATTAAAAGCACTTTTTTACCCGAACCTCTTCCTGCCGTATCATTGGGGAAAGTTTTCGGCAACACATTTTCGAAATCTTTATTGCAAGAAAAAGTTAAAGCAATAAAGCCCAGCATAAACAACCACGTAAGTGCTTGTAGTTTATTAACTGGAAGTTTAATTCTGTTCATGTTAAATCCTTATTAATTAGTTAGCAAAATTCAAACGCATTATGTTTTTTGGCAGGCGAGAATTGAAGCGAAGTATGCTGCCCACTAAAATTACTTTACTTCCATTGGCACTGCGATTTTCAATCATGTCGTAAATCTGTCCTTGAAAACCACCTGTATTGTTATAACCCACGGCCAATTTGCCTGTGTTTTCTATAACCATAAAACCTTGACGCAGAAACCCACCATAGTTATTAAAAGAGCCAGCTACAATGATTTTGCCATTCATTAACTGTCCTGCAAAAGTGGCGATGCCACCAGCGATTGCTTCAGGAATAAACGTACTTACATTTGATCCGTCAGCATTTAGAAGGTTAATGCCTACCGCAGCCTTGCCATTAAATGTGGTAAATAAACCAGCAACAACATATTTTTGGGTGCTTTCATTCCAACGGATGGAATAAATATCGCCATCAGTACCAGAGCCTACTTTAAAGCTATCGTCTATCGTACCGTCAGGTTTTAGTTTAACAATCCTATTGGCAGGTTTTCCATCAAAGGTTGTAAAGCTGCCAACTAAAATCAAGCTGCCATCATTTAGCAAAACCGCATCTTTGATTTCGCCATTTCCAGCTGCTGGGCTTTGTTTGGTAGAAGGATTAAATCGATAGGTCGAATCCATGGAGCCATTCACATCCATACGCACCAATTGCCGCATTCTAGTCACATCATAAATTTTCTCGTCATAACTAGAACCCCTGAAAAATATCTTCCGATAATTTTGAAAATTACCAACCACATAAATTTTCTCGTCCAGTACCATGGCTTTTCTAATGTATCCGTCTGTACCACCATTAAAAGCGCTAACGGTATCACCGTTTTTGTAGATTTCTTCTGGTTTGGGATTAACGATATCCGTAAGCACCAACGAATCCATAGTGGCCAAACCCGGAGAGGCGACCGTATTCAAACGCACCATATTGCTCAAGGTTTGCCTGTTGGGGCGGGTAGAGTTAAAACTGGTAAAGCTTCCAGCCAAGATGAATTTTCCTGCTTGGCTCCCCGTATTAATCCGGGCTACAGAATAAACTGATTTGAAGCCCCCGCCTACCCCTTTCCCGAAATTAACATCGGTGGTTAAGTAACCACCGTCGGCGTCAACCTGGGCAATACCACCGATGGGCACCTTCTCTGTAGCCTTGCCTTCAAAATTGAAGAAAGCCCCGCTTAAAAAATAACGCCCACTTGGCAGTGCTTCAATATCATAAATCGGAAGATAATCTGAGCCATTCACTACTTTCCAAGTGTTATCGAATGAAATTTTCCCGCCAACGTTAACTATCGGGCCAA
Organism: Pedobacter sp. MC2016-05; assembly: GCF_026239735.1. Taxonomy (GTDB): domain Bacteria; phylum Bacteroidota; class Bacteroidia; order Sphingobacteriales; family Sphingobacteriaceae; genus Pedobacter. The sequence continues at coordinate 34,446 of NZ_JAPIVT010000003.1, read as the reverse complement.
AAAAAGTTTGTCCCATACTGGTTACCCAAACACTTCCTGTACTTGCATTTAAAGGAACCTTAAATACCAGCGTGGTATCATTTGTTGAATTTTTAATCACTTCGGCTTCTGCCTCGTTCACATACACCTTATAATCTTCTCTAAACTTAGCTAGGCCAGCAACTTTTACGCTGATCACATCTCCAGCGTTTACTGATTCTTTATCTATATTTTTTGCCACGAATGTGAATTCCACAGGCTTCTTCCCGCCTCCATAAGGATCGTCCTGGAGCGCAGCTTTCTCGCAACCAACGATTGTGGCACCTAACAACAAGCCTAAAAAGGTTGTTTGGCAGATTATTTTTATCTTATTGAACATCATGTTATTTTCGAAATAAACGTTAAAAAAGTTTAGGGTGTTGGAGGTTTTATACCAGCGGCAATAACCTCATCTATAAAACGGGTGGTATTAAATCCGAAATTGTGTTTGTTCTTTCGCAATACGTGAATAACACCCGTATTGGTTTGAATATCGGAGGTGGCAACAGGCGCATTAGCCAAAGCAACCTGCGGATTGGACAAGTCTGGGATGTAAGCCAAAAATAACTGACGGTAACCTGCATAGGTAACACCTCCTGCATCATTGAATATTACCCCGATATTCATGACCCGATTACTGTAAGAATTATATCCTTGGCCAGGAAATGCCTGAAAAGAAATCGTATCCCGTTGTGGGTAATCTTTAAGTAGATTAGCCCCTTTGAAAATGTATAGTGATAAATTATTTCTCCATACAGATTTGTCAATTTGCGAAAGTTGTGACACCGTATCTTTTCCAGAGGTTTCCAAAGATCGGTTTAAACGATATATTGCATTTCTAATGGAACCACTCATTGGGGCAAAAAAAGTATAGGGATCATTAGGGTTGGATAACACGCTCTCCATCTCCGCTAACTTAATCACTGTTAATGTGGTGTCGAACAATGGTTTCTTTTCTTGCAAATATTGCAATGTAGTTCCAATATATTTCGGATCATGTATGCCCGTATCAAAATAATATTTCTTACAACTGGTGAGGGTAGTAATCAGCACCACTGCGATGTATAGGAATTTTTTCATTGTTTAATCTTTTTAGTTCCAAAAATTATTACCTACTAAATAAGGATTTGCTGCACGTTCTTGGGTGGAAATGGTTAATGGCCAGGTCCAGGCACCCGCGTTGAAGTTTGACACGGTCATCGGATTAGCCGTGTATTCTGAATCGGTAATCCTTCTTGTCCGAATCAAATCAAAGGAATACTGCCCTTCACCAATTAATTCTCTACAGCGCTCGTAATAAATATCCTTTTTCAAATCTTCACCCGTGGTATTAAGTGGTAGCGCATTGGCTACTTCACGTACACGGTTAGCATATAGTTTCGCATTTTCATCGTCATTTAATTCCGCAAAGGCTTCTGCAGCAAGCAGAAGGCAATCTGGCAATCTAAAAATGATGGCACTGTCATCGCTTTTGGTGTAGGTATCTAAGCCACTGCCTTCAGAAACTAAATTGTTGAATTTTTTAAACTGAAAGGTACCTGTACCGCTATTGTAATTCTCGAACCATACGGTTACCCTATTGTCGGCAACACCTGGCACGAAGATTTTCTCAATAAATGATTTGGTATAGGCATAAGAACTATTCACCTTACCCACCTTCCCTGTAATAGGGGTATGTGAAACAAAATTTGAATAGGTTGCCGGAATCGAAAACCCTTCAGTCAGTGTATTGTCTTGCAATATGCTGAACAAATTTTCGTCGCTTCGCCCTTTAAAAATCAGTTTTGTATTTTCTTCATTAACAGTTAAAAGCCTGTAATTTGTGTAGGTATCCAAAGTTTTAGCCAATTCTGTAACGGCAGTATAGTAAACTTTCTTATCGCCATTATCAAAGGCTGCCGCCCACATGTTTAGATGCATCATTAAAGCAACGGCTGCACCCCTTGTTGGGCGCATACCTTTAGCAGTGGGATCACTATATTCCAAAGGCAGGTTTTCGAAGTTTGCCTTCAAATCTGCAATACATTTGTTTAACACTTGAACCTGAGGGGTTCTCGGCAATGATTTGGTATGGTAAGGTTCTGTGTAATAAACCGCATCTCCAAACAACTTACAAATATACATGTAGCTTAAGTTGCGTAAGAAAACGGCCTCTGCTTTATACTTTAATCTATCTGCATCAGAAATGGCATTAGCAGGTACGTTATCTACTTCTGCATACATGATGTTTGATGAGGCAATAATATCGTACCAGCCATCCCATGACATGATATCTCTCAAAATACCAGGGTAATTGGGATTATGATTATTTGCACCAATGGCGGGGGCGCTAACAATGAACCTCATATTGTTGGCAATAAGCGCGTTAACAACATTAGTGCCCGCTGCACTTTCTAGCGCGCTTACGTTAGTTACGTTGTTGTTACGTAATTCGATAGCAGGGAAAAACATCTTATCATAAGAACGAAAGAAAGCTGGTCTACCGGCTACCTTTTCACGCAACTGAGCATAAATACCATTGGTAAAGTCTTCTACATCTTGCCTGGTTTTCCAAAAATTGTTACCAGACTGCGCTTGTATAGGTGTTACATTTAAAAATTTCTTGCAACTTGTTACGCTTAGCATCATACATGCAAATAGGCTTAGCGCTATAACTTTTTTAATTTTCATATCTGTGACAGCTTAAAATTCTATGTTTAAACCTAGGGTGAATTGTTTTGGTAAAGGATAACCACCTGAATCATCGCGACCTAATGCGGTCACGTTTTCTGGGTTGGGGCCAGAATATCGCGTAATGAAGCCTAGGTTGGCTCCTGTAGCATTTATGCTTACCCTACTCATGCCAAGCTTTCTGGTAAAGTTTGGATTAAAGTTGTAATACACTTTAATGGAATTCAATTTGAAATAAGAACCATCTTCTTGAAAAGCGGTTTGTGCAAGCCTGAATGGGCTGATGATGCCGGCCCTTACAAAATCTAATGGATTGCCGTACTGCGCCGCATCTCCTGCTGCTTGCCAATAGTTTAATTGATCTAGCGGAATCAAGGCACCTAAGGTAGTAGGCAAATTGTAGTTTGCCAGCTGTCTTGCCAATGGATTGTTTAGGATATCTCTTTTCAAAGTGAAGGAAGTATTCACTTCTAAACTCCAGCTTTTCCACTGTAAAAATGAGGTAAAACCACCTGTAATCAGCGGTTGAGAATTACCCGCAATTAACTTGTCAGCTTCGTTTAATACATAATTACCATCCAAATCGGTAAAAATTGGATCGCCTGCTTTAAAGAAGTTTAGTAAACCAGCACCTCCAACGCGATAAGGTAAACCAGTTAATGGATCAACTGGTACTTGACTACCAGTAGCGTAAACCCCTTTGGTGTTGTACAAGTAATTTGATAAAGAGTTGGTACCCAAACGGTAGTAGATGTCTTGACCGTTGGTGGTATCATAGTAAATCATGTCTCTTAATCCATCCGGAAGCTGTGCGAGTACCTCTCTGTTAATAGCTAAGTTACCATTCAACGTCCACTTAAATGCACTCGTATTGCTCAGTGGTCTAACTATGGCCTGAAATTCCAAACCATAATTTACGTTACTAATCTCGTTAGAAGCAACCGTACCAAATGCGTTGGTAGAAGATATATTTTTATACCTAAAAATATTATCGTTTTGCTTATAATAGGCGTCCATGGTAAAAGATAACCTGTTCTTGAACACCTGCAAATCCATACCTGCGTTAAAGGTGGTTGCTTTGGTTGGCTGCAAATCAAGATTTGGCACGCGGCCTAAATTGATGATCACACTGCTGGCATTATTGTAACGAAAGCCCCCCGTATATTGGCCATAAGCATCGAAGATACTCCCTACCGGCTGTATGTTAGAACCATAACTTAACCTAATGTCGGCAAAATCTAGCCAGCTCAAACCTTTCAACCATTTTTCTTCATTAAAGTTCCATTTCAAACCAATGGATGGATTGGCAATATAGCCGGCATTAACACCATTTTGCGAATTGGCATCTAAACGGTAGTTCAAGTCCAATACGTATTTCTGTCTATAATTGTATGAAAACGCCCCTGCAAAGGCAACACTGCGCAAGTCGGTATAATCAATCGTTCCACCTCTTGAATTCTGATAATCAAATTGATTGGTTAAAGGGCCTCGTAACTGGTCGTTAACACCACGCTGGTTTAAAATGGCATCGGCCTTAAAGAAGCTGGAATTAATCTCCATAAAAGTAAACAACAAGAAATTATGTGCATCATTGCCCTCACTATCTTGGAACGACTTATTGTAAGTGGCCTGTGTGCGGTTGTATAGTTTGGTTGCCCTATCATTGTAGGTATAATATTGTGATTGGTTACCGTTTAATGCCGCGGGTGAAAAATTATCTTTTGTACCTGTTGTATTTGTATAATTTAAGAAGGTGGCCAAACGCAAATTCTTCACCACTTCGTATTCGGCGTTTATGGTGGCAAAAGTGTTGAGCAACTTGTTATCGTTATCTGTAGTTAACTGCGCCAATAGTGCATTTGATGAAGAATAAAGCGAAGGAGCGGGAAGCAATGATGATGATTGGTTGGCAGTGCCGATCCCCGTATTGATTAACCCGTTGCCACTACCCGTTTGCTGTTTTTGAATACTGTTTTGCAATTGTGCAGTCAGTTTAAACTTGGTTGTTGGGTTAAAGGTCATGTTCATATTCAAATTGTAACGAGAATAACCTGTGTTCGCCTGTATCCCTTTTTCATCATAAGCACCAAGGATGACCTTGTAGTTAAAAGCGACATCACCACCAGAAACATTTACTGAATGGTTTTGATTCAAAGTGTTTTTGTAAAAGTAAGACTGCCAGTCTGTTGAGTTGTTATAGTAAGCATTCAAGCTGTCTGCGAGAAATGGCGTGGAATTAATCATATCTAAAGCATGTATACGTGTTGCTCCGGTATCGTTCCTCAAAATCTGATCGATACGCAACATACGCTCGCCACGACCACCTAAAGTCGAACGCAGTTGTGGTACCAAGGAAACAAATGTGGAACCTGAATAGCGAACTATAGGCACTTTTGAATTACCACGCTTGGTGGTGATCAAAATTACACCATAAGCACCACGAGAGCCATATAATGCAGTTGCAGACGCATCTTTCAACACCTGTATGTCTTCGATATCCTCTGGCGGAATTTGAGAAACGGGCGATACACCAGGGCCTGCTTGTTGAAATCCATAGGAATAGTTGGTGTTGTCATCCACAGGCACCCCATCTATTACGAACAAAGGCGATGTTGGTGTTAAAAAGCTGGAGCCTCCAGATCCGGAAACATCGATATTAGAAATACCACGTATAGTTACCGAACCTCTGTAGCCAGGCGCACCCGTGCTATTTTGAATATTTAAGCCCGCTACTTTACCTTGCAAAAGCGAAATAACATCACTTGCTGGCTGGCCTTGGATATCTTTTCCGGATATTTTGGTAACTGATCCTGTAGTTAGCTTTTGAGTTTTCGTAACATACCCTGCTGTAACCTTAACTTCTTGTAAGGCATTGGTATTTTCAATTAAGGTTATGGTAATACTGGTACGGGCATTAACTTTTATGGTTTGAGTGGTATAACTTACATAAGAAATGCTTAGCTCCGCATCTGCTGGTACTATTACCCGAAATTTACCGTTAGCATCAGTAGAGGCTAGGAATTTACCATTACGGGTTATACTTACACCAGGCAATCCTTCTTTTTTCTTCGACGATCCGTCTATAACCGTACCGTTTACCGCTATGGTTTGCTGGCCATAAGCATTTTTACCTAACACCAATGCCAAGAAAAAAATGAGGCTGTAAAAATATTTCATGAGTAATGAAATTTGTATCGTTTTTCTTTCCATTAGTCGTTATCGAAATTTGGTTTATCTGTTTTGAACCAGAAGATGATCTCCCAATCGCCCTCTTCGAAAATTCTGTAATTTAGTACAAGCAGATTTTGTTGCAGGACATTGCCAAAACCTTGTCTATCGAACCTGAACACTACCCTCGCCGAGCTACCATCAGTAGTGGTGTACTTGGTTGGATAATTGGTTAAAGGCACGGGATATGCCACCTCATATTTCACTTTCGAAGCGTCCTTAACCATATTGAAGCCGTGTACCAAGTTTGGCCAATCAGTCTTTGCAAATTTATTGGGGTCTATCGTGTTAAATAGGGTATCCACAAAGCGAAAGGTCAAACTGTGTCCAGAGTACCCTGGAGTACCCTTTGGTATTTTATTGAAAAGTACCTGTACATCTGCTGAAGATAAAAGCCGCTTATCACGCACACCATAAATAAACAGTTGTGTAGGGCTGACCGAAACAGATCTTGCCTGACCAGTAATCGGATCGAGATTAGATGGCTCGTAAGGGCGTTCGCGAAAAGGCAATAACCTCATGTTTTGAAAATATTTTCGCCCTCCAGAGTTTGACATTTCCACATCAAACACATAGCCCGAATCTGGCTGAACCTTTATCATATTACTGTTGGCTTCTTTCCACATTAAAAACTCTCCAGAGTTGGGCCTTACCTCAAAAAGCTGATGGTTTTCTGTGGTTTGCTTGGCCGCAATTTCTTCCAATGATTTTTCTGCGCCATCATAAGCCGTTTTCCATACCTTAACAGGATAGAATTTTGTCAGCTCCGGTGCTGGATCTCCATTGAAAGTTCTCATATTTATAATCTTGAAGTCTAGCGGTCTACTTGAATTGCCGTAGCTAAAGTTGTTGGCAAATAGGTTGGCTCGCCCTAGTGTTGGTTTATACTCGTAAGTATTATATTGGCTGTCCGGGGATATCGATAACCTGTTATCAGGTAGGTTTTTTCTACAGGCTGTAAGAACCAGCATAGAAAATAGGATTGTGCTAATCCCCATTAGGTAATTATTTATCTTCATTATTTATCTAGTCTTGTGGTAAATTCATCAAACCCGAAATTGTGTAATTGCGAAAGGATGTTAACCGTTCCGTTACTGGTACTAATGTTTACAGCATCAGTGGTGGTGGTGATCCAGCGGTCAGGAAATATTGAGCCTCTTCTATCGCTAAACTGTAAAATTAATGCGCCACCACCTACATAGCCGGAGGCATTTTCACGTAAGGCTTTCACCTGCATAGGTACATTGTTTTTAAAACTTGACAACGTAACGCCATCCACAGCTTCGATAAAATTGGCAGTAGTTAGCCGGTTCGAAAAAATATACTTGCTCAGCATAAAATCTAATCCAGCAGCATCAGCATTTGCTAATGTGATTTTTGGCAAATTGGGATTGCGTATCGCACGCTGATAATTAAGGTACTTTAGTGCCACAGCGAAGTTTTCATTCACTGGTGCAAAAATTGTAAGTTCCTGTGTAGTTAGGGCTTGTTTCAACTCGGGCACTCGATCCAAAACCTTCAATAAAGAATCAAAAGTTCCGGGCTTGGTTTTAATGTAATCTACCGTTGTTCCATTGAACTGCTGTACTTTATTTTCGTACTCATAATAGGTCGAATCGCTTTTCTTACAAGCTAGAATGCTTGAACAAATTAGCACTGCAAAAAGCAACGACTTCATTTGATTTAAATTTCTTTTCATGTCTATGCTTTAAAATTATTTCCAATAAGGGTTTTGTGTAATTTTTGGGTTGGCGTTGATCACGTCCTGGGATACAGGCCAATATATACCTCCAGCTTCTTCAAACTGCCTAAAGGTTAATGGTTGTCCATTCTTCACAATAAAGATTCCTGGTGCTTTCACGATACGATTGTAACGTACCAAATCATACCATCTCCAACCTTCGCCCATTAATTCCCTGCGCCTTTCTGCGAAGATGGCCTTCAATACCGCAATCTGGCTCGACCCATTAACCAACGGATCATATTTGGTTGTTCCCCTGTTCTCTGTATAGCTGTTCAGCACTGAAACTGCCTGAGCTAGATTGCCCAAGGCCGCATTTGCCTCGGCATATAATAAAATCATTTCTTCTAAACGGCTAAATACCAGTGAAGAGGCAAATAATACTGTATTACCAGAAGTTGCACTTGGGTAAACCACCTTTATCTTACTGAAAACTGGCTCTTCTGAAGAAAAATTGGTAAAATAATTTTTACGGTAGGTATTTGTTTTGGTATCGAAACTGAAACGTAAGTCTCCAGGATCTGTAAATGCTTTTAGAATGGTATCCTTCGACACAAACATCTCTGGTCTGGTTTTAGGAATATAGGGTGCTGCTAATGTAAGCTGTTCCAAATGGCCATCGGCCGTTGCCAAACCCGTCCCATACTCAAAAGGAAACCCTATTAAAAGCGTCGAGCGTTTGAATGCAAACGGACTGTAATAATTAAGGTTTTCCGTTAACGCATCGATTGACAATAACACAATATTAGCCGCCCCCGTTGAACGAGCATTGGCAGTCGGATAATTATCAATTACAAACTTCGAATATCTTGATGCATCTAAATAGTTACCTTGCCAAGCCGAAATATGCGCCAATAAGATATAAGCAGACAGTCTGGTAAATATAGTACCCACCCAAGCAGCGGTACTCTGCCCATAATATGTTCCCGGAAAAATAGGATCGGTGCCGCCGTAAGCAAAGGGAACAATCTCGGCAGCATTTAAAAGCTCACTCGTTGCGAACTGTAAAACAATATCTTTATTGGTACGTGGTACCTGAATAAAATCACCGTCGTGTGATGTGGTTAATAAGGGCACGTCGCCCCAAATACGTACCATGTAAAAATAAGCCATGGCCCTAACCATTCGTGCTTGAGCAACTTCTACATTGTTCTGCACTTGAGTGTAGCGAGGGTCTAAGCCCACAATCTCTTTCGAACGCTCAATAAACAAGCTAGCTGCGTTAATCGCTGCATAAAAACGTCTCCAATTAGTGATGCGGTTGATTACTGGAAATTGAGCATTTAATTGTCCGTCAACAATGGCTTTTAGGTCGGCACGGTTGGTAATTTTAAAGTCTCCCTGCCTTAAATCGCCCATTAGCCAATGGGTATTATCAGAAACAGTTGCAGACCGCAATAAGCCATATACAGAAAGAAGATTGGCCCTCGCATCTTCATATTTTTTCCAGTTATTGGCTTCCGAGGCGAGTCTATTTGACTCTACATCCTCAATTTTTTTGCAAGAGAAATTACCCGTGCTTAACACGACAACGAGCGTAGCTAAAACGGTGTTTTTATAATGCCAAAGTATATTTTTATAATTGTTCATAATAGCAAATCTTTATAGATCTAGTTTAAATCCAAGTACAAATGTTCGTGGAATGGTGATGTTCGCTGCATCGTAGATGCCGTTGTAGTTGATCAACTCCGGGTCTATACCAGAGAACTTAGTTAGTGTAAACACGTTCAAGGCCGTGGCGTACAGGTAAACTCTTCTCAACGATTTCTTCAATAATGATGATTTTGCGAAATCATAGCCAAGTGTTACAGACCTCAGTTTTGCGTATGATGCATCTTCTAAAAATAGGTCTTGATCTGTACGGTAGGCATTCACCGGACTCCATGGGTCGTAAATGGGATAGTTAATAGCGTTAGTTGAAGTTTGCCAAGATGAGACTTCCCTTACAGCATTAATATCGCTACTTGCCTCTCTGTTTACAAAACCGTATCGGGTGGCATCGTATTGATTAATTGCTTTTTGGCCTGCTGCAAAAATGAAATTGAAGTTTAAATCGAAATTCATGTAACTAAAGCTATTGTTCCATCCACCGATAAAATTAGGTAACCGGTCTCCAGTCAATACTTTATCTTGCGATGTGATGGTGTTGTCTCCATTGTAATCCACAAATTGAGGATCTCCCTTTTTCATCGGAATGCCATTAAAGGTTCTACCTGCAGGTACTTCCGCATCAGTATTGTAAATACCAACGTTACTGTACAGCCAATAACTACCAACAGACTGACCGACAACCAATTTGTTGTCATTTTGGTAAACCAATTCAGTTAAAGCGCCTGGCAAGGCCTTTAGTTTATTGCAGTTATAACTTAAATTTAATCCCGTTGACCAACTGAAACCAGCATTATTTTGCAACATATTTGCGTTAACCAGAAGTTCCAGTCCTTTGTTATTGATATCCAGTCCGGATCTGTAGTTAGATACGTATCCCAATTCTAGCGGTACAGGAACACCTAGTACACCGGCTTTATCGTTCCTGTTATAAGCTGTTAAGGCCACCGACAAGCGAGATTTCATAAACGTACCATCTAATGTGATGCTGGTACGATTTGAATAAGGCAAGCGTAAACCATAGCCGATAAACCCGCTATTGTATGGACGGTTGATGCCAAGATATTGTGAGTATCCTGGAATGGTGGGCTCTTCTTCCCAACCATTCTCTGAGCGGTATTGCGGGCCTGCTGCAAAGCGGTCATCTAGAAAAATGCGCAAAGTGCGGCCCCAGCCTCCACTTAGGTGTAATGCATCTATGCCACTTGACTTCGCCAAGAACTGCTCTTTCAAATTCCAATTGACATTAAATGCAGGCGTGGTTACCCAGCGGCTATCTGGTTGTCCGTTTGATGCCCCGTCTCTTCTCAATAATGCACTAAGGGTTAACAAATTTTTATAACTGTACTTTGCAGACCCATAAAATGACATTAAGTTACTACGTTCTTTATCGATGTATCTAAAAACATAGAAGCTGGTATTCGTCAACACATTAAGGTAACCTGGGTTGGCAACACCGTTTATAAATTCTCTTCCATCTACAAATGTCAATTTCACATAGTCATTGGGTCCGTTATATGCTCTGGCATAGTTATATTTATGCGTGTCTCCCTGCAAGGTTTGACCAAGCTCAAAATCAATAGCGTTACTTTTATTAACCTCGTACCTGTAGCTAGCGACATTATTAATGGCCATACGCTGGCTGTATCCAAAGTAGTTGGATACATAGCTCGATCCGGCCATCAATGTAGATGGGACAAAATAATCTCTTACCCCTTCATTGTAATTAAATAATAAACTGGATGTGAGGGATACCTTTCCAATTTTTGCAGCTAAGGAGAAATTGCCGTTTAAAATTGTATTGCGGTTATTATCTACCATTTTCTCTACTTCGTTCAAGTACGAAGAATAGTTGCTGGCGTTTGGCGAAGGTGGAGTACTTAGATCAGGTAAGTATCGGGTTTCCGCAAAACGATCTCGGTAACTACGGTTGCGTTCGCGGTCTAAGCGAGCAGCATTAACGCTGGTAGAAACGGTAAGCCAATTAAATGGCGCCATATTGATACCGAAAAACAAATTATACTGATCCAGGTTTGTTTCATCTGCATTTCCTGCATTTTTAGTTCCAGAGCCAAAAAACCTAAAATTCGCGCGTTCAGTGCCACCAGTTATCCCTAAATTGGCAGAATATATTGGTGAAGTTTGTTGATAAAGGTCTGTCCAGTTAGATGGTCCAAAATAAGAAACGTTTGTAGAATCTCTCAGATATGAGGCATACTTCTGTGTTGGATTGTACTTTTGATAAAATTGACTCCTGAAATTATTTTCGTAAGCACCATTTACCGTGTTTACTTTAGGTGCAGTTACATAGCCAAAATATGAATTCAAACTAATGTCCCGTTTTCCTGCCCTCGCATTCTTTGTGGTGATATAAATTGCACCATTTGCGGCATTGGGTCCTAGTTTTGCTAATTCATAAGGATCTTTAACGACTACGATTGACTGGATATTGTCCATACTGATCTGCGCCAGGTGGTTTGTAGCCGGGCCAATCCTATTGTAATCGTATTTTTGTACATCAAATGCAAAAGGATTATCAGCTATTAAAGGAACTCCATTCACATATATCGCTGGCTGAAGGGCATAAACATCCTTACGTTGAAAAAGTAGGCCAGATACACCTTGTATGATCATGCTTTGCTCAGTACCCGGCTCTCCGTTTGGCTCCTGAACATAAACCCCCGCAAGGTTTCCCTTCAGCATTTGCTGTAAGGATAAATTTGGAACCAGCTTAGCAGATCTTATATCAATTGTATCCCTGATACCCTTAAATTTCTGCATCGCCCGAATCATTTGCCCTATGGTATCGGTTTTGTTAGCATACTTAGCCGTATCTCTTTTTGCCGTATCCTGCTGTTGCACACTAAAGTTTGATGCCATTGCAACATTAAACCTTTCAATAGCAAATACAGATGGGGATGCAAAAACAAATAAAAGCAACAGCATCACTTTGCTTATGTAAATTTTTATCATTTTTTAAAAATTAATTATTACTAAAATTTGGACGTACGAATCCACAATGCCTTCAGGCAAGCCTATTAAATTCGGTTTGTTAATCCAGTTAGCGAATCAGTTATAGTATGTTTTTACCTTGGAGTTCTCGGTAGTCGGGAAGAAATTTTTCTAGTCATGTTTTGTTGGTTTTTGGGTTGATTGGCTTGTTTATAAATGGTTATCCTAAATTATTAGTCAGTTTAATTCAGGTTTGTGGCAATGCAATATTTTATTGTAAACAAAGTTAATAATTACTAAACAAATCTTATGCATTTTTTTATCTGTTTTTAACTTGATATTAGCAACAACACCTTTGTTATCAGTCTATTTATTATCCCTAGTGTATTTAAGTCGCCGAATTGTTTGTTTTAGTTATTCTAAATTAAATAGGAAACGAGGTAAAGGAGCAGCTTTTATCATACAAATCACCAGCAAAATAATTGTATATATAAAGCGCTAACAAACAATAAGTTAACTTTAATTAAATTTTAAACTGGATGACAATATTCAGCTAAAATTAGGACATCAACTACTAGGTGTTTTATTCATCGGTTTTATTTTAAGGCTATTCGGCCTGGTATATAAAAACTGGACGATCATTTGCACCGCCTACACAGAAATTTCCAGAATTTGTAAGTAGAAAACATACTAGAATATAGATGTCCTTAAGTAAGTTATCTAACTCAAACCGATGAAATGCTAATGCCTCACGATGTGAAATCGGCGTTATATATTTCCGACATCGGGTCGATTGAATATTATGGGGAAGATTTAATTTGTTTTTTCGCTTCATATACTTCTCAAATTTATTTAGCAAAACTAAACTTTGTTCATAAACACATCAATAAACATTTGTTAAGTATATGTAAACCAACCCAAAATCGAAAGCTGCTATTCCAGACTTAGCAAATAATTGAGACCCTTGGGACTACTAGGAACATGAACCGTATGCCTATTGATAAATCTATCTTTGATTATCCCTGGATTATGCCCAATCTAGAATGAGTAAGTTGCTTATTTTAACTGACCAGAAAAGGTCGAATCTAGTACAGTGAGATACTCCGGTTTTCTCCGCAAGTTACTGAGCAGCCATTCCGAAAACCGTTATCAATGCACAGATTGCATTGATTTATCATCATTAGGATAGCAAGAGTAATCCTAATTTACTTAGATTACCCCTGCTATTTAAGTTTTTTAAATCTGATATGAGCCCTTAATAGGTCCTAAAGAGAAATTTTTGGTTGTTACGCCATTATAGCTATAGATACCCGGTTTTGTGCTGTTGGTCGTGACACTATTGGGAATGTCCAACATCTTAGATGGTACATGCCTTGGCGCTATTGTGTAACCACCCTCTGTTTTTAAAATATTGAATTGCTGGGAATAGGCACCTGTATAGGTAGCTATCTCTAGCTTTGTATTATTTTCAACGCCACTTCCAATGACCGTAAGTGCCTTTGTCGGAGCAGAAACCGGTGACATACGGTAGTAACCATCCGTGTTTTTTGTTAAGGTCCATCGGGCATTATTGGTGTTTTGATCGGTATAAATAATTACTGGCGTGCCATCTGCAGTTAATCCTCCAGAAACATTAAAAACCTTGGTTGGATCCAATACTGTTGCGATCTCGTAGTTGGTATTTGCTGGCAAGCCAACATAATTAAACCCTGGATATAACTGATTAAGCGCCTTGATATCAGTTGGACTAGGATTTATCGTATTGACGGCACGGAGATAAGTAGATCCATCCAACTTTGTGATGGTCGGCTGTCCATTCGTGGAACCAGAATAAGCATCATAAAGCATGATAGAACCAAAATCGAATGCATCAACATCAGTGTGGGTAGATAAGGTAAATTTATTGAAATTGTGATAGCTGCTTTCAGCCAAATTTTCATAGTGTACGATGATGTCGTTATCCCTACTCACCCGACACTGTTCGTGCTCCATATCCAAGGCGTGGTACATTTCGTGCATCACCGTTGACGCATTATTATTATAGATAGAAAAATTTTGGGCGCCGCCTATCACCCCTACCCAAGATGAGTTACCCGCAGTCGTTATAAATTTTAGATAATTGGCCTGTGTGGTTCTTTGAACAAACCTAACTGGCGAATAACTTGAAATTGTCCGCATGGCTTTCATTGTCGCAGCAGTATCATTGCCTAATACAGACATGTCGTAGTAGACCGTTGCATTTGGCCAAAGTGTCGCCAGGTCCTTGACGATGATGGATCTTTCTGTGGTGGATAAAGACTTATTGCTTTTGTTTTTAATAATATTAAACTGTTCTTGAGTGAGCAGCATATCATCGGAATACCAATATTGACCTCCCTTTTCATTGATGTAAATGGTGTTACCGTCAAGGTCAAACCGGTGCACGGTTATATCACCGATTTTTTTTGAGGTAGTAATGGTTTCCTCGCCACCGATTTTAACTTCTTTCTTGCAACTGGTCATGTTAAAAACAACTGCTGCGGCCAAGGTTAGGACCAATAGGGTTTTGGTTGATCTTTTCATTAGATTTTCATAAGGTTTAAATGATTAAATTCAACTTAAGCGCCTTTAAATCAAAGGCTTAATACATTTCCCATCATTCTCAAATGCGCCGTATCAAATTTTCATATACGCTAACACACAGGAAATTCGTAATACAAGTTAGCTAGCAATGTATTATTAATTAAAGCATATATTAACCAATGACGGCTTAATATTAACAAATACTAAACAATGTTTACAAAATGAATCTCACCGTTATTGGGCTCATTATATCGATGCTTATTTTTTTGCTTTCTTAAAAGGAGGTTTGGGAAGCATTTTGGGCTAAAAGAGGTAAGAAATGCCTACCTTTAAGTTGATATTCTCAGCTTCAACTTGATTTAACATGGTATTTTGGACAACTCCAGACTTTAAGAAGAGCTGATCCCTCCCATCCTTTACCAAAAGATATCGATAGCCAGCAGAAAAGGTTAGCATAAATCGATCAAGGACTTGGTCACTTGCACCTAACTCTGGACTAGTAGCCCAGCCATTAGCCTTGTGCGTATAACTGATAGGCTGGACGAAAGTCTCTTTGTATTCCAATTTGCACTGCCCGTGTAATTGACTCGACTGAAACTTGTTTTTGCGTATATGCCCAACCCGGTTATCGGTTTGTAGGTAAATGTGAGGAACGGGCCAAGTGTTTGCCAATTGCTCTTGTAGAAAGAATTGAGGTTTGCAATAAAATAAAGGGGTTCCGATGTCGCCGAGGCCCCTAGATTATTCAGTAGGTAGCGTTTTTGATAGATAGCCTGATAAATTAATCCAGCAGCAATTTCTAAATGTTCATTTGAGAATATTTGATAGTTTAGGTTAGCGGATACCAGGCGTTCATAACCTGCCGTCCTGCCTGAAAAATCAAAGATAACACCTGTCCGGTCATTAGCTGCGTAATCCTTATCGGAAACATCACCCGACTTAACACTCAGATTGATAAATAAGGCTTCGATAGCAAGTCGTTTGTATAATTTTACACCGATAGCCAACCCATATCCAGTTTGCCGTACATTTCCCAACGTAGCTCAGAGTAAATATTTGGACTGGTTCCCTGCTCGTTCCCTGCAATGGAAAAATTGAGGGAAGATCTATCTGTCACAAAAAATGGTGTTAACCTTAACCGTTTTTCCTCAACTTGTGCATCAGCGGTTAATGTGAGCAAAAGCAGGGCTGCAAAAAGGTATTTCATAAGCAAGGGTAAAAAACAACTTAATTAAGATGATGGTTAGCAGCGCAGACATATGCAATTTCGATACAGCTGGTCAAAAACCTAAAGTACGAACTGAACTTGCCAGAGGCTAACCTTTACCTTCCTTTACATTCAGATAATACATAAAATTTATATGAGATGGATTGAAAATCTTCCTTTGTCCATTTGTCAAATGAATACTTTGCCATCTTTGGGAGGGAATAATCCTTATTGCCGTATCTTTACTGCCAATTGAAATTGGAAGATTAAATCCGTTAACGCAATTGCTATAGCGATAGAACAGTTGGTTTTTTTTAAAATAGAGATCAAATTGAGGAACTTGAGTGGTAGTCAAATATTGCTCAAATACCTTGTCGAAATTAAATTTAGCCTGCTGGTTGATGTAACTATAGATATCTTTTGCAGTTACCGTCTTGCCCTTGAATTTGGTATTCATCCCGATTAGCATCGCTCTAAAGAGCTTATCGTTGTTAATGCTATGTCTGATGGAATGAATCATGTTGCCTCCCTTGTAATACATATCCCCACTTCCATGCCCATTAACCTGATATGCGGGAATGATTGGCCCATCATTTACGATAAATTTTCTCGTACCATAATTATATTCATTACCTGCAACCTTACCCCATGAATACTCAGTGAAAAGTGTTTCGCTGTAGTTGGTGAAACTTTCATGTATCCACATATCGGCAAGATCTTTCGATGTGATGTTGTTTCCAAACCACTCATGGCCGCTTTCGTGAACGATGATGAAATCAAATTTCAGACCCCATCCATATCCCCCAGACATATCCCTGCCCCGATAGCCGAATGCATACCGGTTGCCATAAGAAACTGCAGATTGGTGCTCCATACCGGTGTGTGGCGCATCGATCAATTGGTAACCGTCCCCGTAGAATGGATACGGTCCAAACCAGTGCTCCAAGGCCTTAAACATTTTATGAACCTGATCTGGCATAAATATCCTTGCCTTGGCCAGATTATAATCCAAGACCCAGTAATTGACATCTAACGGACCTTTCAGACCCCTATAAACCTCCCTAAAATTAACATATTTACCGATATAGGGGATGATGCAATAGTTATTTATGGGATTATTTACATTGTATTTATAGGTTGCCGTGCCGTCTCCATTCCGTATCTTGGCCACAAGACGCCCGTTACCAATGGCTACCAAACTGTCAGGTACTACCATAGTCAATGAAGCGCCAAGATCTGGTTCATCACTTTGATGATCTTTATTCGGGAACCAGATGGAGGCGCCCAAGCCCTGGCAGGCTACAGACATATATGGGCGGTTCAAGGAATCCTTCGCGAAGATAAATCCACCATCCCAGGGAGGAGTGATTGCCCGGTGCACTTTACCGCCGTAGAAAATCTTGATACGATTGGTATCGCCGATAAGCTGAGCAGGTACTGTAAGATACCAAACGCCTGCTTGCTTATTAAAGGCCAGCCTGATTCTATTATTATAGATCACGCTGTCAATAGTCAAGGGATCCTGAAGGTCTATCTGCATCTTAATGTTACCTTCATTTGGTCTTACAACCTTGTACCTGATCTCGTTGGAGCCAACTATGCTCAATGCATTATAATCTGGCTTTACATAAACTTCATATCGCTGTACATCCCACCAAGTGCGTTCTTTCGTGAGAGAACCCCTTAAGGTATCCGCCATCGTATATTTAGTTTTCTGACTGAGCAATGTGGTCTGTGCTATTGCCTTCATATTGCAAATCATCAAGACTATTGCAACCGTTAATAGCTTAACGCGTGTGGCTTTGATGGGGCTAGAAAGTCCAAGTTCAAATTGGTAAAGATGTGGTAAAGTCATGAATTATATAAGGTCATTTTAAAGGCTTTGGTTAACTAGGCTGAGTTTATTGCCCCAAGTTAATTGGGAACAACTGAACAGACTAACGCTAAATTAACCAATTCTGTCAGGATATTAACAAATACTAAACAATGTATAGTTTATATTCGGTACAAATTACTAACGTGCTAGATTTAGAGTTACTGGAATCGTCCTATTGATTATCCATAGGTGAAAGAATGATGGTGAAGCCGCCACCAGGGGCCATCTTTACCTCATATTTATCTGTCCTGTTCACCGCTCGTGTGGTAATTCTGTAGTCTTCGGCCACACGGTCTGCATTTATTCCATCAGCTAATATTTGCGCCTCATAATTTCCCTTACCTAAAAAGGTAAAATCGATCTGAGTCTCAAATTTTTTCCAGTATGTGATGCCACCTACGTACCATTTTTTCCCAAAGCGTCGTGCTGTAATTACAGCTTTGCCAGCATTGGCATACAGCACTTTAGTTTCGTCCCAAATAGTGGGGAATCTCGAGAGATAATCGGTGTAGGCAACATCCTTTAAATAATTTGATGGGCTATCGGACATCATCATCCAGGGACTTTCAAAAACCACATAAAGTGCAGTTTGGTGTGCCCGAGTACCCATGCTCATCGGCTCAGTGAATACTGGATAGAAATTTTTCTCGTTTGCATTTTTCATGGCCCCAGGCGTGTAGTCCATGGGTCCGGCCATCATACGCGTAAAAGGCAAGTTTACGTCGTGCGATGGCGTAACGGTGCTTTCCCATTTAACGGTTTCTAAGCCTTGCACCCCTTCATAGGTCATTACGTTTGGATAGGTACGACCTAATCCAGTTGGTTTATAAGCAGCATGAAAATCGACCATCATTTTCCTTTTGGCGCAAGCTTCCGCTAGGCGCTGGTAAAAATTGACTATGTATTGTTCTCCACGTCCCATAAAATCTACCTTGATACCTTTTAGGCCCCAATTTTCATACACGTCTAAAATTTCTTCCATCTTCTTATCCAATCCTCCCCAAAGTACCCATACCAATATATCCACATTTTTTTCCTTCCCATATCGCACAATTTCCCTAATGTCGATGTTAGGGTTGGTGTGTGTTAAATCAGTAGTTGATCTTGTCCAACCTTCATCAATCAGAAGATATTCTAAACCAAACCTCGATGCAAAGTCAATGTAATATTTATAGGTCTTTGTGTTCAGTCCCGCACGAAAATCGACACCATAGATGTTATTGTAGTTCCACCAGTCCCAGGCAACTTTTCCAGGTTTGATAAAACCGGTCTCCTTTATTTTTGAAGGTGTTGCCAATTGAAACACCAAATTATTGGTGAGCAAGCCGGCGTCATCATTATCAATCATCCATAAGCGCCATGGATAGGTTCTCGTTCCCTCAGTTTTGGCAATGTAGTCTGCAACCTTGACAATTTGAATTTTTCTATCGCTAATTTGCCTTTGTTCCAAAATGGGATGTGGAAATTTACCTGTCAGCGCTCCTGCCTTTTTAATGAAGACATTTGGATAATCCAGTAAATCGGATTCGGTAAAAACTACTTTTGATCCATTACTGGCCGTAAAGTAAGCTGGCAAACCCACAGTTGTTGAATCAATTTGCTGATACGGTATATCTTTAAAACCATATTGAAAGCTCGATTGCATCGGATCGGGCTGCTTATCAAACTCATAGGGCCAAATGGTATTCCTTGCCGCTTTCACATCAAATGAGAAAGATTCGCTATTTACCAAAATTTCCTTATTTGTCAACCGGGTTTCAAAACGATACGCCACCCCATTATCATAAACTCTAAATACGAGGCTAATGTTGTTCAAAAACTCCAATTCAAGCTGATTATAGCTTTCTTTGATGGTCTTGAATTTTGTAGGAACCTCTACATTAATGGTACCTGCATGACTTGTGTATTTAACCGATTCCACATTTGGGTTTTCGCTCAGCTGGGCAACATCCAAGTTCAACGCTATATTACTTACGTCGATAATATTCGCGTTACGATTACTGATGCTAAAGCTGATTGATGTTTCACATTTTACAATGACAACATTTTGGCCGTTTGGTGATTTTACCTTGAAATCTTTCGCATATAAAATATAAGGACCCAGCAATATTGTCAATATTGCAATCGTTTTTAACTTAGCTATTTTAATCATTATCGATACTTTTTTTTATCATAGTCTTTATTATCATCATGCATATCCAGTAGTTATCTAGAGCGATAACTTCGACACCGAATGTATTCCAATATTCACCTATTATTCTATTGCATTTCGAGCAGCACTCCTTTTAAAGTGCTTCATAATTATCTATATCATTTTATTTGCAGTGAAACTTGCATTGTGCACAGTTGTACTTTTTGTCAAAATGGCCCTAAGACCGGATACAATAGCTGAAATGGTGAATTTTGATCAATAATAATCAGAATAAATTGTTTAGCAAAACTAAACATTGTTTATTAAATAAAAGTTCTTTTTCTGTTAAGTTTTGATCATGTTGACAATGCCAAGATTAAGACCAAGAAGGCCAGTTGAGAATACCCTAAAGATTGTATTTTGAATGCCTAAAAAAGAATCGATTTGGAAAAAGACATCGTTGGATGTGCTAAAATCTTTTAACATATTGTGCAAATATTTTAAATCGAAATTTTAACTTATCCAAACCAGTAAAGTAATGCAATTAAACGATTGTTTACAATTTTGCCATAAATTGATCACCGTTTAGTTTGCACCAACTTTTAAGATACGTACGTAAGGAGAATAATTTCTTTCTATACCTTTGATCTACCGCCAAATTGATAATCTCACCTGGGTCATTGGCCAAATCGAACAATTGTTCCCTGATCTCACCCCTGTTGTAGACAATGTACTTAAAATCCTTTGTAATGACCGCTCTGCCGCTAATACCCAATAATACATCGTTATCGGCGAAATCTGTTTCAATAACCAAAATATCACGCAAATTCTTGGCTGGCTCGGCCAGGCGTTTACTTAGATCCAATCCTTATAGGTAAATTGGTTTTGAAATGCCAGCAATCCCACAAATGGTGGGAATGATGTCTATCCCGTTGCATACCAGCATATCATCAGTACGCGGATTTATCGTACCATCCATTTTTGCAATGATAAATGGTACTTTTGATGCCTCTTCGTACAAAATCTGTTTTTGGTTCCAACTGTGTCCGGCGTATCCATCTCCATGATCAGCGGTAAAAATAATGATGGTGTTTTTTTCGACACCATACTTTTTAAGTGTGTAGAGCACCTGCTCGATATATTTATCAACTTTTTCGACCAAACGATTGTAGGCCCAACGGTATTGGCGCCATTTTTCAGGGCTGTAATTTACCGATGGATAGGTTCGTAACCCAACTGTCCTCTGTTGATCCCGAACAATTTTCGGTTCATTTGCAGGCACTCCCCAATTGGCCGGCAAAGTTGGACATTGCGCTGCTGGTGGGGCATCGGTCAGAACATCCATCTTCATTTCCTCACCCCTTGCCCACTCGCAAATATCATGTGGATTCAAAAAAGACGCCACCAGCAAAAATGGCTTCTTCGCGTTTTGCTTAATAAATCTGGCGCAATATGAAGGCGTTGCACCATCGTTATAATCCAAAAAATCAGTATTTTCGATATACCCAAATCCATGAACAACCTTAGTTGTTGGGACGTGCAGGTGCCATTTGCCTACATAACCAGTTTGATATCCCCCTTGCTGAAATAGCTTACCCATCATCAGCAACTATCGGGCCACTGGCCATCTTTTTCTGGTGAATTACCAATGAAACCAGTTTCAAATGGCATTTTACCACTAAAAATAGCCGTACGTGATGGCGTGCACAGCGGTTGGGCGCAATACGCTTTGGTAAAGCGAACGCCATTTTCCGCCAATCTGTCCATTGCTGGAGTTTTTAGATCGCTGTTCCCTGCAGCACTCATTGCGTCAGCAGTCTGTTGGTCCGTCATAATGATGAGTATATTCGGACGTGAGCCTGTTTGAGCCTTTGCCGAAAATATTGATATAACGGCGATAAGAGTTAGTATCACAACCGGTAATTTCCTATTTCTAACTTCTGCTTTCATTACACTATCTTTTTAAAATGCATCTTACCCCAGGAGCAGGCCTTGATTTGAACTTAGTTAATGTGTCAGCTACCGGTGAGCGTGCCCCGAAACGGGAGGGCAGACCTGATGAACAAGTATGTTCACGGGTAATACCTTTCATGCTTGACACTGAGTTAGGTTTAGATCTACAGGATGCCATTAGTAACACCACCCAAATAGCCAGAATCATCCCTTTAATCATAACATTTCTATCCATTCCCGCATATCGAATAAACTTTTATCTAAATTGTATTAGCGCTGCATATCGTTTTAACACCCTTACTTTTTTCTTGATTTACTTATCAAAAAATTGGCAATATCATTTGCTGCTAGATCATTCTGGAAATCAACCGGGAGCCTCCCATTTGTATATTCATTATACAACCACGGATCTCCAACGGCCAGAACGGTTCCTTTTCCATATTTAGAGACAACCACTACATTTTCTCCCTTTGGCGTTTTTAAAACAGACCTGGCTTTGGTGGTGATCTTGATTGATGAAGCATCTTTAATAAAGATCTTTTTTGAAGTTGGGAATACTGCGCTTTTTCCAGTATTCAATGCACCATCTGCGAAATGCTTATCATTAGTTACATGCAGAATCAAATCATTGTTAAACTCAAAACCAAATTTTTTAGCCAGGATGTTGAAATGTATCAAATCAGCATTTACCTCATCGTTGGCGAGCAAAAAAAGTACACCGCCTTTTTTAACCCAGTCTGCTAGTGTTTGCGCATCCGCAACATTCATGAAGTTTGGATTTGGGTTATCCTTTAAATTATCAGGTCAAGAACGTCTATAATTACATAAAAATGCTACGGATACAAATTGTAGTCGCCATACTTTTCGTAATAAGCCTCCACTCGATGAATCGTGTCTTCGAAGTCGGTATAAAAGTTAGATCGACGTATGGTCGACTCTACTGAGTAAAAGCTCATCGAAAGATGGGCTTTTACACTTTAGAGGACTTTTTCCACATTACACCCTAACTCCAAATGTCTTTTGTTTAATCTAAAATCACTTCCGATCAGAAAATGAGAAAATCTTATTTAATTCTCTAATTGGATTTTTAGAAACAATATATTCTTATATTATCATCTAGTACAACATCACTGAGCACCTTGTCAACAGTTGGAGATTTCCGGGTCATTGACCTCTAATTTACTTTCTGGATTTGCCTAACATAACCTTCTTTGATCAAATCAATTTCGATATTTGTTTTATCCGAGATTCTTGTCTACCCAAACAAATTACATTATATTTGGTTTGACAATGTTTAACCGCACTAAGAATATTGAAAGGCTACTTTTCAGTTTTGAAGAGCGACCAAAATTAAGTTACGAGTGGATGTACTTTTTAGCCATAAGGGATTAAAAAATGATCTAAATATTAGCGACATGGAAACAGAAATTAAATTGCAATATGGGAAAAAGCCTGATAAGTTCAAAAAGGACTATTGGGAAATGAGCCCCGAGCTTCAAGAAGAATATAAAAAATGGCAAGAAATGAATATTAGGGAAAACATATTTTCCCGCAATCAGCCATTGGTTTACCGAAGAGCTTCAGATAATAAAATGATAGCTGAATATAATGATGGTAAAATAGAATTTATTGATTAAATGGCTGAAATAATTGTGATTGCCGGACCACCAGGAATTGGTAAAACTTCAGCATCAGAATCCATTTTAGTGAATGGTGAATTATATCTTAATCAAGACTACTTTTACCTAAAATATAGGGAACAAAATAATTCCGACCCTGACAAAGCTGGAAGTGATAAGTTTAAAAAAGAAATATTTGAAGTTTTAGATACCAATAAGAATTTCGGTTACGAAACCAATCTCGGATTCAATTGGCAATATGAGGATTTAAAGCAACTAATTACCTACAAACCAAAAAATATCATTCAGTTACATCTATTTTTCACTGAAGATGTAAACTTATGCTGGAGTAGGGCAGACCAAAGATTTAACGCTGGAGGACATTTTGTTTCTGACAAAACAATATTCCAAATGTACCACAACACGTTTACATTATTAAAATCAAATTTGGAATTATTTGATAGATTATATCTGTATGATGTTAAACCCATTGGAGGTCCTGATTTAATCCTTTCTGTTGAACATACGGGCAGATTTCTTTTCAAAGAAAAGCAGATGCCAAATTGGGCAATAAAAAATATCCTGCCTTTTCTAGAGGAGAGATTATCGAAACTACAGGAAGATATAACTTCCGAATTGAATCAAGAACCATCTTCTAAAAGGAGGAGAAGATAAACTACCTCAACTGAACGGACTTTCTCAGGATCACTTGAAGGTATGCGTCCTGTAAAGTAGGTACATAATCAACACTATCTATAATTTAGTTTTGTCGAAAGATTAAACGAAATGAATCAGCCAAAAAATTACACCTTATCAGAACGCGCTAATTTTATTGATCAGTGGAAAGCCAGCAAGCTTGATCTACGTTCCTTTAGTAAGCAATGCGGGGTCCCACTTACCAGTCTTCGCTACTGGGTATATGGTAAAAAGCCAAAAGTAGAGAAGCCTAAATTAACCGGATTTCTTCCTGTTCATGTGAGCGAAGCCTATAATTCAGAGCTGGAAGTTATCCTGGACCTACCCACAGGCATGCGAATGACCTTACGTGGCGCCCTCACCCCATCGTATCTGAAAGCATTGATTTCATGAGCCTGTTGTCGCTTGCGAGCCATTTGCAGTTTTATCTCTTCATGGGTAATGCAGACATGCGGCGTACCTTTGAGGGTTTATGTGGCTTGGTCAGAAACGAAATGAATCAGGATCCGATGAATCATCAGGTATACATTTTCATTAACAAACGGCGAAACCAGGTAAAACTTCTCTTATGGGAAGGGGATGGATTCTGTATTTATCACAAAAGACTGGAAGCCGGTACATTTGAGCGGCCCGTTACGGACGAAAATAAAAAACAGGTGACCCTGACCAGGATGAAGCTACAAATGATCCTTCAGGGCATTAAACTCGAAAGTGTGGTCTACCGCAAGCGCTATCAGCAAAACGGTTGAGTTTTCCAGAATGGATTTGTTATTTTTATGCCATGAATAGCAAAGACCAATATCCTGAATTTAAAGACCTGACAGAGGCTGATTTCAATGCCATAGTAAGTGAGTATCATACACAAGTCGAAATCGTAGCGCAGCGATCTGAGCAGATCAAGGCGCTTGAGAAGGAGCACGAAGAAGCTGAAAAAGTTATAGCCGCCCTTCGTAAAACAAAGGCTTACCGGGATGAAAAAAAATAAGGTTAAATAATTCTTTTTTTACTGAAAAAACCTTGATTTAACGTATTTAAATGCATATTTTTAAGGTATTAATGCAAGAAAGAATTCCGATATTCAGCACCCTGACAGAAACAGAATTTCTGCATGTTACAGATCTTTTAGGGAAGTATATGGCGCTTGCTGCTACCCTGAATCTGCGCGTTCAGGAGTTGGAGGATGGACGTTTTACAGATCGTCAGACAATCGAGGAATACCGCCAGCTGATCTGGGGGAAAAAATCAGAGCGGCACGTCGGCTCACTCGCACAGCTTGACCTTGATACCGCGCAGCCGGAGCTGCCCTTTGATGGATTGCCACAGGTAGAATCCAAGATTAAACAAAGCATGGTTCCTCTGGGCATTGTTAAGGAAAAGATCAATAAAAAATCAATACGCCTGGTAAAGCCTACCGGCAGAAAAGCACTGAGTGAAACCCTTCCACGTGAATATGTAGAGATCCTTCCTGAAGATTATCATGATGGAATGACCCCGATAGATGCGGAGGTAACCCAGGAACTGGATTATCGCCCCGGAAGCTTTTTTGTACGGGTGATCACCAGAACTCGTTTTGCAGATCCCAAAACAAAAAGCGTAGCCATTGCAGCCATGCCGCAAAGGCCCATTCATAAAGGAGTCGCTGGAGCCGGCCTTTTAGCCTATATCCTGGTTGCCCGATTTTGTGACCACCTCCCTTATTATCGCCAGGTGAAAATGCTTAACCGTTATGGAGAAAATATAGTCAATACCTCTACAGTGGGCAGCTGGGTAAAGGAATCCATCAATCTGCTAGCCATTATTTACAGCCGGATAAAACATAAAGTACTTAACGCAAGCTATGTTCAGGGAGACGAAACAACAATAAAAGTACTGGATCCACTTAAAAAATCAGGGAAACATCAAGGTTATCTATGGGGATATCATGCGCCATTGGAAAAACTGGTGTTAATGGAATATGGTGAGGGAAGGGCCGCGGAATATCCGGATGCCTTTCTGGGTGATTTCCATGGCGTCTTTCAGACGGATGCATATGGCGCTTACGACACGGTGTTAAGGAACAAGGCCAATATGAGACATGTTTGCTGCTGGTCGCACGCTAGAAGAAATTTTACGAAGGCCATGGACAGTGATAAAAGACGTGCAACAGCAGCCCTGGACATGATCCGTGAACTGTACCGGGTGGAGGCCATGGCCAGGGAAAACATGGCAGAACTTGATTAGGTCCTGCGTTTAAGGACAACCTTCTCCGTGCCAATGCTCGAAAATATAAAACAGTGGGCACAGCTGCAGGAAAAAGAACTTAACCCGAAATCACTCATCGCAACTGCCTGCCGCTATATGCTCAAGAGATGGGATAAGTTTACATACTATGCTACCAATCCCCGGATTCTCATCGATAATAATCTGTTGGAAAACCGCTTTCGTGGCGTCGCACTCGGCAGAAAAAATTGGCTATTTGCTGGTAATCATCAATCCGCGGAACGTAGCGGTATCATGTATTCCATTCTCGAATCTTGTGCGCTCAATGATATTGAACCCTTCGCGTACGTTCAGGATGCACTGCAAAGATTGCCCAATCTATTGTTTGCTACAAATGAAAAAATTGATGAACTCTTACCATCCAATTGGAAACCTACTGCCGTGAAAATATATTCAGCTACAGGCATTCGAGAATCCACAAATGTTGCCTAATACCAAAATAAAATCGTTTTCAAACACCTACTTGACGAGACGGATACGTGTTAATGACGTCCTGCGCTTCATAAAATGTCGATATAGAAACCAAGGCCTCATGATTGCCTTTAACCATTTCACTTTCACCATCATTCTGCACAACTTTAATTAAGCCACAATAAACTGGATTACGCACGACAGTGGAGAAATAGGAAGATGTGCAGAAAAATCCTTTATCAATGGCAATTCTTCTAACAACCGACAATCTGTATTTATTCTTGGCTAACTCACGAAATATCCTTTTTTGATTGCTGCTTCAGGGTATTGTGGTGCGATGTATTTCTTACCCTCAATAGTTGTAAGGTTAACAAAACCTATTGGCGCTCTACAAGGGTATCACCCCATTAGCTTGGCTCTGCGCATACCGTTGGAAGTATTCAATGCTCTTCTTGCATTCTCAGCCTCAGGCACCGATAAATAGACAGCAAGCATGACAGTATTTTCTGGAACTTCGAGATTGACAGGTTGTTCGATTGCCATTACTTTTGTGTTACACTTCCTTAATATCTCAATCATTTCGTAGGCAAGCTGCGTATTACGGCTGAACCTATCCCCCTTAATGCAAAGAACATTCTTTTCTCCATTATTTTTGTGCTTTTTCAATATAAATAGCAATTTTTTCCATTCTGGTCTATTGAATGTTTTTGCGGAGAAGTCTTCTTGATAAACTCCTCGTATCTCTATTTTGTTAGATTCACAATACTTGACCAATCGATCCTCCTGTTCAGGCAATGAGTAGCCTTTTCTTTTTTGTTCATCGGTGCTCACGCGAACATACAGATAAGCAGATTTCATAACATTCAAGATTTATGTATGTCTATTTAACGATCAAATACAAAGAATATTCGTTTGTCAAAAACAGAAACGCTAAGTTGCATCAAAGCCAGACGCTTTACTAACAAAAAAACAAATTGTACAACAATTTCCATTTCAGTTAAGAGAGGCAATCAACTCTGGATCATTCAACTATTAGCCTGACTATTTACTTGTTGATATTGTTATTACAGCAGTTTTCCAGGTGCGTCTGAAAAAACTTAACCCGCTGACCCGTGCTGACTGAAGTTAAATTTGATTTAAATCATCAGTTATTTAAGGTTTATGGAATTGGCGATATGGGTTCAACTAAATGTGTTTTCTACACTAAATGTGGAAAAACCAATCGATTTGATCCCTACCCGCCAATTTACTAACAGTCAGGCAAGCAAAACTTAACAACAATTTTATTTCCGGTGAGAGGGGGTCAATCTACGCTGGTTTTTCCAACAAGATGACCAATATCATATAAGATACTAGAAAGGCAACTATCAAGTAAATAACAGTAATCATTTTTCTATTTTCTTAGCAGCAATGCTTTATTGTACTCATAATTCATCCGGCCAATGTGAAGGGTAGAAATTTCCTGAGGGCATTCTACTTCACAGGCATCGGTATTTGAACAATGACCAAAACCTTCTTCGTCCATTTGGTTCACCATCTGAATCACACGGTCAGCCGATTCAGTCTTTCCCTGTGGCAATAATACCAAATGAGAAATTTTTGCTGACGTAAACAGGGCAGCACTCGAATTTTTACAGGTTGCGACACATGCGCCGCAGCCAATACATGCTGCTGCGTCAAATGCTGCTTCGGTGATATCGTGAGGTATGAGTATACTATTGGATTCCGGCGCCTGTCCGGTAGAAGCCGATACATAACCTCCAGATTGAATGACGTGATCAAAGGCAGTCCGGTCAATTTTCAGATCTCTTAAAACGGGAAAAGCGGCCGCCCTGAACGGCTCTATGTAAAGCGTTTCTCCATCTTTAAAACTTCGCATGTGCAGCTGACAAGTAGTAGTACCGCTTAATGGTCCATGGGCCCTGCCATTAATCATCATCCCGCAGGCGCCGCAGATTCCTTCCCTGCAGTCGTGATCGAATTCAATCACCCTTTCCCCTTTTGTGATCAACCGCTCATTCAAAAGGTCGAGCATTTCCAAAAAGGACATATGCTCGGAAATCCCTTCAACGTCGTAGCTTATCATATTTCCTTTTGCTTCACGATTTTCCTGACGCCAGATTTTCAACTTTAATTTCATAATGTAATTCGTTTTAGATTTTATTTATAGCTTCTGACGGTCAGTTCAACGGTTTCAAAAACAAGCGGTTCTTTATGCAACTCCGGCGGCTGATCTTCACCCTTCCATTCCCATGCGGAGACGTAACAGAAATCTTGGTCATTACGAACAGCCTCACCATCTGCGGTCTGAAATTCTTCCCTAAAGTGTGCTCCGCAGGATTCCTCACGCTGAAGGGCATCGTTACACATCAATATGCCCAACTCCAAAAAGTCAGCTACACGCCCTGCCTTTTCAAGCTCGGAATTCACCTGTTGATCGCCAGTAATTTTCAGTTCATGATCAAAGGATTTCTTTAACGCCTTGATTTCGATGATGGCCTGCTCCAGGCTTTCTCTGGTTCTGGAAAGCCCGCACTTATCATAAAGCAACTTGCCGAGGGTCTTATGAAAATGATCCGCCGACAGTTGGCCCTGCACATTCATGAACCTATCGAGTTGTTCTCTAATCATTTGCTCTGATTCGGAAAATGAAGGATGATCGGTAGTTACTTTTTCTGCTTTTAATTCTGCTGAAAGATAATTTGGAATTGTATAGGGTGCAATGAAATAACCGTCCACGCAGGATTGCAGGAGTGAATTTGCACCAAGGCGGTTGGCTCCGTGATCAGAAAAATTAGCTTCACCCAATGCAAATAGCCCTGGAATCGAAGTCATCAGCTCATAGTCCACCCAAAGACCACCCATGGTGAAATGGGCAGCAGGTGAAATCAGCATGGGTTCTTTATAGGCATCAATACCATTTATCTTTTCGTACATCCGAAACAGGTTGCCATATTTCTCTTCAATCTTGTCCCTTCCCTGTTCTTTTAAGGCCTTCGAAAAGTCCAGGCAAACCGCATTTTTCATTGGTCCCAGACCACATCCGGCATCAATACGCTCTTTGGCCGCCCTTGAGGAAATGTCCCTTGGGGAAAGATTGCCAAAAGTAGGATAACGTCTTTCGAGGTAGTAATCTCTTTCCTCCTCCGGTATTTCATTTGGCACACGCTCATCACATGCTTTTTTTGGCACCCAGATCCTGCCATCATTCCGAAGCGATTCAGACATCAAAGTCAACTTGGACTGGGTTTCACCAATTTGTGGCAGACAGGTTGGGTGAAACTGAATCCAGCTTACGCCAGACATTAATGCACCTTTTTTGTGTGCCCTCCAGATTGCAGAGGTATTGCAGCCCATGGCAAGGGTTGACAGATAGTAAACTTTACCGTAACCTCCAGTTGCCAGCACAACCGCATTGGCGGCGTGACGTTCAATTTCGCCGGTTTCCAGGTTACGGGCAATAATGCCTCTTGCCTTACCATCGACTAATACCAGATCGAGCATTTCATGCCGGGTATAGGTTTTCACCTTACCCAATGATTCCTGCCGCATCAATGCCTGGTAGGCGCCGATCAATAGCTGTTGTCCGGTCTGACCCCGGGCATAAAATGTTCTGGATACCTGAACCCCACCAAATGAACGGTTGCTCAAATAGCCTGCATATTCTCTGGCGAAAGGTACTCCCTGGGCAACTGCCTGGTCGATTAATGCCATTGAACATTCTGCTAACCGGTAGACATTTGCTTCCCGTGATCGAAAGTCGCCGCCTTTTATTGTGTCATAGAACATGCGATAAACGCTGTCTCCATCATTTTTATAGTTTTTTGCAGCATTTACCCCGCCTTGTGCTGCAACGGAGTGAGCTCTGCGGGCTGAATCCTGAAAACAAAAGGTTTTGACGTTGTATCCCTGTTCAGCAAGGCTTGCAGCACATGAGGAACCAGCCAGGCCGGTTCCAACAACAATGATATCCAGTTTTTTTCTGTTGGCCGGATTGATCAGCTTAGAGCGGTCTTTGTAATTGCTCCATTTATCAGCAAGATTACCTGCCGGAATTTTAGCGTCTATCATTAGGAATTTAGATTAAAATAAATGTAAATGGGTATAAGCATAAAGCCCAGGGTTATCGCCAGAGAATAAATCCATCCGACAATGCGAATGGCCTGCGCATATCTAAGGTGATATAGTCCCAATGTTCTGGCCGCACTAAAAAACCCATGAAGCAGGTGGAATCCTAAAGCGATGAATGATAGTTCATATAGGATGACATACCAGGCTTGCTGAAAGGAAGTGATGACGATGGTGTATAGATCTTTATTTCCATCAGCATCTAGCGGAAGGTTTCCAAATTTATAGATGTACCAATAATCCTTAAAATGGATGATCAAAAAGATCAATATAATGGTACCCAATATCCCCATGTTTCGGCTGTTCCATGAACTTACCTCGCTGCGTTTATCGTAGATGTATTTACTGCCCTGCGCTTTTGCATTCACTCTTGTGATAATCAATGCATAAACCGCATGTGCGATAATGGAAAGATAAAGCACATATGATATGATCTTGATGACTATGTTTCCGGATAGCAGATGAGAATACCAGTTGAATTGTTCCCTCGCCAGCTCAGGTGGTGAAAGCAGCTGGAGATTCCCCAATAAGTGGATGATCAGAAAGAAGCAGAGGAAGAGCCCCGTGAGCGCCATGATCAGCTTATAAATTAATGTTGTTTGTTTCATAGTTGAATGTTTCAATTTTTAAAATGATGCTGATTAGCTACCAAAGACCGATAACTTTCCACCACATCCCGCCTACGATAAACCAAACCAGCAGGAAGAGTACGCTCATAAAAAAGCCCTGCTTCCACCAGTCCTTCAAATCAACGTAAGTACTTCCGAAAAATATCGGTGCCGGACCATGGCCGTAATGGGTAAGCGATCCCATGAGCGATGCACAGGCACCAAGAAAAATAGCAAGCATTGTTCCCGGTACGCCGACCGCGATTCCTACGGCCAGAAATACCGAATACATGGCCGCGACCTGCGCGGTTGCGCTGGCAAACATATAGTGGCAATAAGAGTAGACCAGAATGATCACCGGAAAAGCAAGCTGCCAGCTTAAGTTTTTCATTTGCCCTCCTACTAGCTCGCCGAACCATCCGATAAAACCCAGGGAATTTAGGAATGATCCCATCATAACCAGAGAGGAAAACCACACGATGGTATCCCAGGCACCTTTTTCAGATTTAACGTCTTCCCAGGTCAGTACGCCACACAATAGCAGGATGCAAAGACCTATTAAGGCGCCGGTGGTCGCGTCAATCGCAAACAGATTTCCGAATATCCAGAGTACCAAAAGAATAATAAAGGTGGCAACCATTAGCCATTCTTTGATCGTCATCGGGCCCATTTCCTGGAGTTGTTTCGCCGCAATCGCAGGCGCTTCCTTGGTCTCCTTTAATTCAGGAGGAAAGACTTTGTATAGAAATAAGGGTACCAGGATAAAACAGACTAGCCCCGGAACCAGGGCGGCAATTGCCCAGCTACCCCAAGTGATGGTGACTCCCAGATCCCGTGCAAACTTTTGTGCCATGGGATTACTTGCCGTAGCAGTTAGGAACATCACTGAAGTAATCATGTTGGCATTATAGCTGCTCAAAGTCAAAAAAGCACCTATTTTACGGTGTGTTTCTGCTTTTTCGGGTATGGAGCCCATATTTACCGCAATGGATTTCATGATCGGGAAAATTACCCCCCCTGCCCTTGCGGTATTACTGGGAATGGCAGGCGCTAAGATCAGGTCGGCGGTATTCAGTCCATAGGCCAGGCCCAAGGGGCTTTTGCCAAATATCTTAATAAAGCTGTAGGCTATTCTTGTACCCAGGCCGGTTTTGATGAAACCCCTTGCGATAAAAAAAGCTAAGCCAATCAACCAGATTGTTGAATTTCCGAATCCGCTTAATGCGTTTAAGATGGATTTACCAGGATCGCCTGGTGCAAGCACCTGCGTTGCGGCGCATAGGGTAATGCCAATAATAGCCATGGTACCCATTGATGCGGCTTTGGAAATGATGCCGACAATGGTAGCCACGAAAATGGCCAATAAATGCCATGCGTTTGGCTTCACGCCTTCAGGTACTGGCACCAGCCAGATTGCGACACCGACAAGGACGGTGATGATAAGCGATTTTAGATTAATTTCTTTCATGATTGTTTAGGTTAAAAGCGTATCTGTAGCTGAACGTAACCCAGGTTACGGTTATAAGTTGTCGTTAAAGGCACCTGATTTTTGAAGCGGTCTATTGCGACCCCAACCTGGAGTGCGGCGTAGAAATCATCTGCAAAAATCAATGACAAGTTAGGGATGAGTGTTTGCCTGGGATTACTGGCGAGCTTGTAGTTTTCATCAAAGTATTCATACCGGCAGGAGAACTCTAAGGCCCGAAGCCTACGGCTTTGATGGTTATAACGCAGGGTCGGAAAAAAATAAAAGCCCTGCATCTGATATTGATTGATATCAGATCGCTGCGCTTGTTTGTCTGCATTATAGGCAAGAAAATTTGCGCCCTTTTTATATTCTGCCATTAAAAGCAGATCAAATTTTTGTGATAAGGGAATCTTCGCTGTTGCATCTGCGCCATAAGCTTTACCCGGGCCACTTGCTGCCAGACTACCTGTACCACCATTCAGCCCAAGGGTAAAGTCTTTGAGCAAATCCGTTTCTATTCTGGCATATAAATTCTTGGTATTGTTATCATCTGATGATTGATTTTTATTGTTGCCATTGTAAGCACCTGCGAAATATCTGATTTTCCCTCCGGGAACCACGTTGCCCAAAACAGATAGCCCGGTCTGAAAGCTTTGCCAGCCATTTTTACCAAAGGCATAATATTGGTTAGAGAAGTCCAGCGTACGAATAATGTCAACTGCCATTACATCTTCGATGCCAAAAAAAGGGCGAAACTGACCGGCTTGAATGTGAAAATACTGGTTCATTGAATATTTGATATAGGCATTCTCAAGCACCTTATTTGTTGGATCGCTGTTGAATTCGGCAAGGTTTGCCAGAATATTGGCTGAAAAGTGGTCATTGATATCACCCTTCACCATTATTCTCGCACGTTTGACCAGAAAAGAGTTCGTGACCGCTTTGGAAGCCTCAGGATCAAAGTTTTTACCATTGATATCAATGTCCTTATCCAGCGCAAGAACATACCTGGTTTGCAATACGCCTGCAAATGTCAACTTCCGTTTATAAGCAGAATAGTTTTTGAGCGTATCGCTCAATCGGGTCTGGTCTTTTTGTTGGGCAAAAGCAACGCTACTGAATAGAAAGTAAACAATGAATAGATAACTTTGCGATTTCAGAATGGACATTGAAGCAGTTTGCTTCATTATAGATTTATAATTCATGACTTAATTACCTGAGTTCGATTAATAAATGAGGTAAAAAATTAGTCAATCAAAAGAAAAAACCTTATATTTAAGTGTCTTAAAACCAAATACTTAGGTATAATTT